>CAJXUN010000023.1 GCA_913061475.1 uncultured Colwellia sp.
CAAGTGTCTGGTTTTCATTTTGAATATCTACACCTTCTTTTGCTTCAACAGCTTGGTGTAAACCTTCCGACCAACGGCGCCCTTCCATTGTACGGCCGGTATGCTCGTCTACAATAACAATTTCGCCGTCTTTAACAATGTAGTCTACGTCTTTTTGGAATAACTTATGAGCACGCAATGCCGCCATAACATGATGCAATAGCGTTATATTTGCCGCTGAGAATAGTGAATCCCCTTGCTGCATTAACCCCTTTTCTATCATGATTTCTTCGATATGAACTTGACCAAGCTCAGTTAAATAAATCTGTTTGGCTTTTTCGTCAATCGTGAAGTCACCTGTGCTTTCTTCACCTTCTTTATCTTCTTCATCTTGTTGTACTAACGTTGGTACAACGAGGTTTATATTGCGATACAGTTCTGAGCTATCTTCTGCTTGGCCAGAGATAATTAACGGTGTACGTGCTTCATCAATTAAGATTGAGTCAACTTCATCAATAACCGCAAAATTCAATGGTTTTTGCGCACGTTCTTCAGGCGAAAAAGCCATATTGTCGCGCAGGTAATCAAAGCCAAACTCGTTATTAGTACCGTAAGTAACATCAGAATTATAGGCCGCTTGCTTATCACTAGGCGCCATACCTGCAACGTTACAACCGACGGTCATTCCTAAAAATTCAAATAACGGACGACTCCAGTCTGCATCACGAGTGGCAAGATAATCATTGACCGTAATAACATGGACACCTTCACCCGTTAAGGCATTTAAATAAGATGGTAAAGTTGCGGTAAGCGTTTTACCCTCACCCGTACGCATCTCGGCTATTTTACCTGAGTTAAGCACCATACCGCCGATCATTTGCACGTCAAAGTGGCGCATACCAAATACGCGTTTACTCGCTTCACGGACCACAGCAAATGCTTCAGGAATTAGTTCATCAAGCACTTCGCCTTGCTTAACGCGTTCTTTAAACTCAAGTGTTTTTGCTTTTAGTTCTTCATCACTGAGTGCTTCAAAAACAGGCTCTAGCGCATTAATCTTATTTACTTCTTTCTGCATTTGTTTAATTAATCGATCATTTCGACTACCAAACAGTTTTGTCATTAACTTTACAAACATCGTGTTAAACCATATTGAGAAGAAAATCTTCCGCTGAAAATAAAATGATCGGTGGGACCGATCACATAAACTTGCTTAGTATTGTAATCGCAGGAGTATTTTAAACAACTGAAATTCTAGTAAAAGCTAATTTTTTGCTTTTCGATATACATATTTTTTTGGATCTATTTGGCGATTATTACGTAAAATTTCATAATGAACATGTGGACCTGTTGAACGTCCCGTACTGCCCATTTTTGCAATAACTTGGCCTTTGGTAACTACATCACCAACCGATACTTTTATTGTTTTATTGTGGCCATAGCGAGTTTTCATGCTATCACCATGATTAATCTCAATTAACTGGCCATAACCATAGCGTTCACCTGCCCAACTTACCACGCCAGATGCCGTGGCGATGATGTCTGCATCTTCACTACCCGCAAAATCAACACCTTTGTGCATTGCAGGTTTACCACTAAAGGGGTCTTTACGTATGCCAAAATATGACGACAACCAGCCTTTAGTAATTGGTCGACCAGATAAATAGCTTGTATTCTCTATATGGTGACCTAAAGTGATAGATTCAAGCATTTTTAATTGTTTTTCTTCATGTTCTAGCGTTTCTTCCAATGTCGCAATATTAAATAGTAAATTAGCGAGGCTTATTGGCTGCTCGTCTTTACTATGAATCATTGGACCACCACTTGGCGGTAATTGTTGAAAATTAAATTCTGAATCAGGAATACTTGCCTCTTCTGCTAAACGATCACCTAAGGCATTCAACCTTAAAACTTGGCTTTGTAATTCTGCCAATTTCATTGCAACAGCGGTAACTTGTTGTCTATTGACCTTTTCGCTATCAATATTTGGCAGATTAGCAACTTGGTAAGTAGGGCTTTGTGGTACGTCATCGGCAGAAACAACTAAATGCACAATAAAACCTGAAACCAAAGCAAATACGGTTAAAGCAGATAACCAATGCAGCTTATTTAGCTTCATCGAAAATCTAACGTTTTTTCCGCGGTATAGTAATGTTAAACTCATAATTCATTCATCGTTCGTTCAAGAGCTGGCTCATGGCAAGAAAATCAAAGATCCCTACAGACATGTCAGCGCTGTTTAATTCAACGTCAGGCACTTTGGCACAAATAGCAGTAAAAACCAACTTTTTAACCGTATTGGCGGATATTGTACGACATATTTGCCCAGACCTACCAGCAGATGTATGGAAAATAGCCAACTTCAGGTCAAATGCCATTGTTATCGAGGTAAGTTCAGCCGTTTGGAGCCAACGTTTGCAATTTGAAAGAATGAATATCTGTCGTGAGCTTGCTAAAGAAACGAAAAATGAATTTAATCAAATAGAAATTAAAATCACACCATTTCGTACGAAAATACCAGAAAAAACCGTGCTACCTAATGCTATTAGTACCACTATTTCGGCAAGCACCGCTGAACGTTTATTAGAAGTTGCTCAAACCGCGCCTGAAAGTCTGCGAAAAAAACTTGAAAAGCTTGCCGCACACGCCGGTAAAAATAGCGAATAAAAAACAGTAATAAAAAAGGCGCCATTACTGACGCCTAACACCAAGCCTTTAATAACTATAAGTTATTCAATTTCAATTAAGCTATCGAGTTTATTTGAAATAACACCTAGTTCCTGCGTTTGCGTCACAGTTTCTTCGGCGCCTAATAATATCTCACTGCCCATTGACGATATATCGATGACATTCTTCCCTAACGATACTATGGTTAGTGACTGTTGATCTGCAGCGTTGGCAATATGCTCGTTTAGCTGGTTAATTGTCATTATTTGCTGCGTTACTTGCTGTAAGCTTTCACTCACTTGACAAGCATTATCAACGGTACCTTTAGCTTTATCGCTGCTACTTCTCATGACGATACTCGCTTGCTGGCTACCTGATTGCAGCTCCCCCACGAGTTGATTAATTTCGCTGGTAGCTGTTTGTGTGCGCTGCGCTAACGTGCGAACCTCATCGGCAACAACAGCAAAGCCACGTCCTTGATCACCTGCACGCGCAGCTTCAATTGCTGCGTTCAACGCCAGTAAGTTAGTTTGTTCAGCGATACTGTCAATCGTGCTGATAATACTGCCAATACTTTCGCTACGTTGAGATAAGTGGCCAACAACGTCGTTAGCTTCTTCAACGTTATCTGATAACAAACGAATAGCCTGTAAAGTGTCTTGCATTTTCTCATAACTGTCCGTAATGCCTTGCGTCATTATTTGCGTCGTTGAGGTGGTGTTATTTGCCCCTTCTGCAACTTCTTGACTGACTTGCGCTAACTCATCAATCGCATTCGAAATGTCCGCTATATTGCTACGTTGGATAAAAATATTATTTTGTGCTTTTTCAGCAATAACTAGCGTCGCTTTGGCGTGTTCATCGACCTCATTAGCTTGTGTCTTGATATCCGTTAGCACGTTATACAACACACTATGCAGGGTATGAATATTTGATGACAACAGTCCTATTTCGTATTTAGCTGCTTGATCTTGCCACGAACTTAGCTTGCCTTGCTTTAATCTATCTGCCATGGCTTGCGTATGCTTGGTTAAACTGGCAATCGGACGAGAAACATTGATATATAAAAAGTAATAAACAATTAAAATAACAATCGCTAAGGTAACAAAGACCAAGCCACTCATTTTTAATGCCCAACCATGAGCCTGTGCCATTTTCGATTCAATATTGGTGACAACAGACAGACCGCCTAACACTTTCGCTTCCGACGTTGGAATACTATGACAATTTGCACAGCCGTCATGCATGTTGCTCATCAGCGGTATAGATATTTTATAATAGTCATCACTAAGCGTGGTAATTGCGCTTAAATTTCCTTGCGAAAACTGTTCAATAGCGCCCTTTTCAAAGTCACTTTGCGTTGCCGTTATGGATTTACCAAACGAGGTAAGGTTAAGCGCTTTTTCATCAGTGAATAATCTAACCCGCGGAATGTCTTTGCCAAAATCATGAGTTACCGCAGTGTCGACAGCTTCAATGGTTTTAATCCAATTATTATGTATGATTGCCTTTTTTTCAACATCGGTTTCTCGGGTGAATTCCTCGTTAAATTTCACGGTTGAGACCATGAACATTTGTGCGGTACGCTGAATTTGCTCATTACTCTGCTGTTCTATACTTTGCAATGCATCAGCTTTAAAGCCATTCAGTAAAATTATCGCTAATGCCACACAAGCAATGGCGCCAACTACTGTCAGTCGTATTAATATATTAAAATTTAATGTAGAGAAAACGGGAGAGCGTTGTTCCATGGTCATAATCCTTTATGTAATTATTTTCGAGTCAACAAGGCTTAGTCGACTCAAGTCCTTTTATACCAATGTTATTAAACTCAAGCATAGGAGAAAATAACTATTCTTCTTTGGTATAAAACTCTGAAATGTCAGAGATTATGATTCTACTTTACGTTTTACTTCAAACAGTTGCAATTAAAAATGTGAACAGTAGAAATAAAAAAACCAGTCAAGTAACTGGTTTTTTTATTAGTTGACCAATAAGTTTAGAAAGCGTTAGTGGCAACTTCTTGAAATTGGATCGGTGATTCAACCGTATCTTCATACGTAACCCATTCCCAACAATCAACTTGCTTAAACACTTCACGCAATAACATGTTATTTAAGCCATGCCCTGATTTAAAAGCGTTTAGCTCACCTAGAATACTAACGCCACCCATGTAAAGGTCGCCAATCGCATCTAAGATCTTATGTTTCACAAATTCATCATCGTAGCGTAAATCGTCTTTATTAAGCATACGATATTCATCTAAAACAATCGCATTTTCCAAACTACCGCCTAAAGCAAGGTTATGTGAACGTAAAAATTCAATATCCTTCATAAAACCAAAAGTGCGGGCACGACTAATTTCTTTAATAAAAGAACAACTAGAAAGGTCCATACTCATGGTTTGGCAAGTATTAGCGATCACCGGATGTTCAAATTCAATCGCAAAATTAACCCGAAAGCCTTCATAAGGTCTTAACTCAGCCCACTTATCACCTTCTTCTACGCGAATAGCTTTAGTGATACGTAAAAAACGTTTTGCAACATTTGATGTTTCAATGCCTACCGATTGAATCAAATAAACAAAAGGTAAAGCACTACCATCCATAATTGGAATTTCAGGTGAATCAACCTCAACAATAAGATTATCAATACCTAAACCTGCAACGGCAGAAAGCAAATGTTCGACGGTGGAAATCTGAACACCTTGCTCATTCACTAAACACGTACACAAAGTCGTTTCGCCAACAGCTTCCGGTGTCGCAGGAATATCGACAACGGGATCTAAATCAACTCGGCGAAAAATAATACCGGTGTTAGCAGGCGCAGGACGGAGAGTTATCTGCACCTTTTCACCTTTGTGTAGCCCTACACCGATGGCAGAGACACTTTCTTTTAATGTACGTTGTTTAATCATAAATAGCCTTCTTAAGCCTATATTTGTAATAATTATCAGCCGCCGTAATTAAGCGGAGACGTAATATAACAAAAAAGCCTAATAAAATCAAAATACCAACATTTTGAGCCTAGCTTACTTAACGTATCTAGCCGTATTAATCCGCTTGTTTACGTAAAAATGCTGGGATATCTAAATAATCATCAAGTTCAGTCGCTGCCACTTTTTGTGCTTGAGCATTTGCTTCTGGCATCGTAACTGGGCTTGCTGACAGTTCAGGTTGTGCGCTAGGAATATAGTCACCACCCACTACTTGTGGCTCAGCCACAGGTGTTGGATTAACTAACGTAATATCTGGCTTGCGCTCTGCGCCAATTCCGGTTGCAACTACGGTTACTCTTAGCTCTTCTGTCATCTCAGGATCAATAACGGCACCAACAACCACAGTGGCATTTTCAGAAGAAAAAGCTTTGACCATGTTACCAACCGTTTCAAACTCATCGATACTAATATCCATACCAGCGGTAATGTTCACTAAGATGCCGCGTGCACCGGCTAAATCAACATCTTCAAGTAACGGACTTGAAATTGCAGCTTCGGCTGCTTCTTCCGCACGATCTGGACCTGATGCGGTACCCGACCCCATCATTGCTGTACCCATTTCCGACATGACGGTTCTAACATCAGCAAAATCGACGTTAATCAAACCTGGTCGTGTTATTAGCTCTGCAATACCTTGTACCGCGCCGAGTAAAACATTGTTAGCCGCTTTAAACGCATCTAACAAACTCGTACCTGGGCCTAAAACTTTTAATAGTTTTTCATTGGGAATAGTGATCAAAGAATCAACATTTTTTGACAAAAACTCGATACCTTGATCAGCATAATTCATACGTTTCTTGCCTTCAAAAGGAAACGGTTTAGTAACAACGGCAACCGTTAAAATTCCCATTTCTTTTGCTATTTCAGCAACTACAGGTGCTGCACCGGTACCTGTACCACCACCCATTCCTGCGGCGATAAACACCATGTCGGCGCCTTGCAAAGTTTCTTTGATAGTTTCTCTATCTTCTTCTGCACTTCGACGACCAATCTCTGGGTTAGCGCCAGCACCAAGGCCTTTAGTTACATCGTGTCCTAGCTGCAAAGTAACATTTGCGGCTGAATTTCGTAGTGCTTGTGAGTCGGTATTAGCGGTAATAAATTCAACACCTTCTATGGTCTGTAATACCATGTGTTCTACCGCGTTTCCGCCACCGCCACCAACACCAATAACTTTGATGACGGCTTCTTCGTTGTGATCTTCCATTAATTCAAACATTTTTATTATCTCCGATTTTTATACGTTTTGTTCCACCAAAACTCTTTTCAACTTTCAATTAGTCACACGTGTAGCTAATTAAAATTCACCTTTAAACCAAGCGAGTACTCTCGAGCCTATACTGCCGACTGAGTCACTTTTCTTTTGCTCTTTACTTTGTTGTTGATTAGCCTGCATGCCATAGTGCAACAAGCCAACCACCGTTGAATATGTCGGGTCATTAACATATTCTTTTAAACCGCAGACATCAGAAGGTTGGGTTACGCGGGCCGGCATTTGAAATACTTCTTCTGCAAACTCCACTACCCCTTCCATTTTTGCGGTGCCGCCGGTTAACACATAACCCGCAGCAATTTGATCTTCTAAACCACACTCACGCAATTCTTCTTGAATAAGTTCAAACAATTCGTGATATCTCGGCTCTACCACTTCAGCCAAGGTATGACGAGACATTGAACGTGCAGGACGGCCACCAACGCTCGGCACTTCAATGTTTTCTTCCATACTAACCATTTGACGCAGTGCACAGGCATACTTAACTTTTATGTCTTCAGCATGACTTAGCGGTGTACGGAAAATTTTCGCAATATCACTGGTCACTTGATTACCCGCGACAGGAATTACCGCGGTATGACGTAAAGCTCCACCGGTAAAAACTGCGATATCCATAGTACCTGCGCCCATATCAACCACACAGATACCCAATTCTTTTTCATCATCCGTTAATACTGCATAACTTGAGGCTAGCGCGGAGAAAATCAACTGATCCGCCTTTAAATCACAGCGCTCTACACATTTAACAATATTTTTTGCCATGTCGTTTGCACAGGTAACAATATGAACTTTTGCTTCCATGCGTACGCCCGACATGCCAATAGGGCTTTTTATACCGTCTTGACAGTCAATGCTGTATTCCTGTGGTAAAACATGCAACATCCGGCGCTCGGCAGAAATAGGCACTGAGCGAGCCGTATGAATAACGTTATCAACATCATCCTGCATCACCTCTTTGTCATTTATTGGCACCATACCGTTCTCATTTTGACAACTAATATGCTTACCTGAAATACCAAGATATACCGAAGTAATATGGCAATCTGCCATCAATTCCGCTTCATTAATTGCCCGTTGAATTGACTGAATAACCAGGTTTAAATCATTGACTCCACCTTTATCCATGCCACGTGCTGGCTGATTACCAACACCAACAATACTGAGTTGATTATCGGGTGTGATCTCACCAACAGCTACTGAAATTTTTGACGTTCCAATATCTAATCCAACCACTAAGTTTCTTTCAGTTATTTTTGACATTAAGGCTAAACTCTTTCTTTATTGTCCGCGGTTTTCCAACCAACGGCTAAACCGGTATCGTATCTCAGGTCAACATAATCAACTTGTTGACCATCCTTTTTATTCAATTTAATTTGTGGATAAACGTCCATAAAACGCTGTATGCGCTCAATGCGATTATCACTTCCTAAATTTATGGTGACACCATCATTTAAGATTAACTGCCAAGCGAATCGCTCTGACAGTACTAATTCATCAATAGCTAGTTGGCTAAAATCCAATAACTTATTCAAATTTCTAAAGTTATCTAGCGCTATCTGTTCACTACCTTCAGGGCCAAAAAATGCCGGCAGTTTCTCCAGTAAACGTTTCACATCAGCCTGAAACGCTTTACCATTTTCATTAATCAAAAAGTCGCCATTCCAGTGAGCAATAGGTTTTTGATCAACAACATAAATTTTCAATTCATCCGGCCATTTCTTACGTACTGAAACTGAATAAACCCATGGTAGCTTGGCTACTTTTTGCTGAACATCATTGACATCTAAGTTAAAAAAGTTGCCTAAGTTCACTTGTTCAATGGCATTTTCAATATCTGCACGCGTGGTATACGGCATTTCACCGGCAATAGCAATTGAAGTAACCGGCGCTGACTCTTCTGCACTCAGACGTTTATTTAAAAAAATCCCGAACAAGAGTATTGCGACAATAACAGCAACGAAAAACGTTACACCTAGCCAAAATGACCAATGCAAACTTGCCACGTCATTCTTTAGGGGCAGTTGTTTTTCCATTGCCGTCGCCATAAATTACCGACTACCTTGCGCACTAATAGCGACGATCTCGGTCACTAATTCACTAAAACTTAAGCCATGAACCTTAGCGGCTTTGGGTACCAGTGATGTTTCCGTCATGCCGGGCACCGTATTAACTTCTAATAACTGCCACTGACCTTGCTCATCTCGCATGACATCTACTCGTCCCCAACCTTTAGCGCCTGTGGCATTAAACGCTTTTAGGGCAATAGCTTGTAATTCGCTCTCATCTGCTTGCGATAATGAGCACGGACAATGATATTGTGTGCTGGTCGACATGTATTTAGCGTCGTAGTCATAAAAATCATGCGGCGTTTCCATATGAATCACCGGCAAAGGCGTTTGCCCTAAAATGGCAACGGTGTATTCCGGACCTTGGATCCAAGCCTCGACCAATATTTGTTGGTCATAGTTAAACGCTTCAATCAACGCTTGATGCAATTCATCGGCATTATTTGCCTTTGACATGCCAATACTTGAACCTTCATTGGCTGGTTTTACCATCACAACGTTGCCTAATTGCTGCAAAATTTTTGCGGCGTCTGCAACTTGATATTCAGCCTTATCAACAATTGCAAATGCGGCTGTTGGCAAGTTCAACGCCTGAAATACTTGTTTGCTGCGAATTTTATCCATAGATAGTGCAGAGCCAAGCACATCAGAGCCTGTGTAAGGTATATTCATATACTGCAGTGCACCTTGCACGCAACCATCTTCACCGCCACGACCGTGTAAGGCAATAAAGACCCGATCAATATCTAGTGTCGCTAAATCACTCAAACAGTAATCTTGGGTATCAATAAGTTGAACAGCAAAACCAGCTTCAGTTAAACCTTTGGCAATGGCTTTACCTGAGTTAAGTGATACCGCTCTTTCTGCTGATGTTCCGCCGTATAGCACAGCTAATTTTTGTGTTTTTAAAGGCTTCATGATTTTTTCACCGTTAACTTTTCATCAGTCATCAATTGACGAGCAATTGCACCTATGTTGCCAGCGCCTTGGGTTATAACCATGTCACCATCGCGCAATTGCGCTGCGACTAATTCTGCTAACTTATCGCTATCGCTAACGTAAATGGGTTCTATTTGGCCGCGTTGACGGATGCTACGGGCTAAACTTTTACTATCGGCGTTAGCAATTGGCGCTTCGCCAGCCGCATAAACATCAAGCAGAAATAAATTATCTACCTCAGATAGCACTTCAACAAAGTCTTCAAACAGATCGCGTGTACGGGAATAGCGATGAGGCTGAAATATCATGGTAAGTTTTTTCTCTGGCCAACCGTTGCGCATAGCATCAATTGTCGCTTTCACTTCTGTTGGATGATGACCATAATCATCAATAAGTAGCATTTCACCTTGAGCTGTACTTAAGGTTGCTAAGTGCTCAAAACGACGACCAATACCAGCAAAACTTTGCAATGCCTGTTGAATCGCGTTATCGGCGACACCTTCATCAATGGCGACGGCAACACCAGCCAAGGCATTTAAAACATTATGCTCACCCGGTAAATTGACGCTAATAGGTAATGGCTCGCTACCCTCACGCTCAACAACAAATGAACTCATGCCACCTGATTGCTGATAGTGGGTCGCACGAACATCGGCATCTTGGCAAAAACCATAGGTGATCACTTGACGGCTAATGCGCGGTAAAATTTCTCGCACAACAGGATTGTCTAAACAAACCACGGCTAAACCATAAAAAGGTAAGTTGTGTAAAAACTCAATGTAGGTATCTTTAAGTTTTTCAAAGTCACCTTGATAGGTTTCCATGTGGTCTTCATCAATATTGGTGATCACCGATACCATTGGCTGTAAATGCAAAAATGACGCATCACTTTCATCGGCTTCGGCGATTAAATAGCGGCTACTGCCTAATCGAGCATTCGTGCCAGCACTGTTCAGCAAACCACCAATAACAAAGGTAGGATCTAAATTTGCTTGCGCAAAAATACTGGCAATTAAACTTGTGGTTGTGGTTTTTCCATGAGTACCCGCAATAGCAATACCGTGACGAAAGCGCATTAATTCCGCTAACATTTCCGCACGACGTACTACAGGAATGCGTTGCTGATGCGCGGCAAGCAGTTCGGGATTTTCGGCATTAATGGCAGTTGACACCACAATAACACTGGCACCACTGACATTGTCTTGGTGATGCCCGATAGTCACTTTAGCGCCTAATGCGGTTAATCTTTTAACCACTTGGTTTTCACCGATATCAGAGCCGGTAATTTGATAGCCTTCGTTTAGCAATACTTCTGCAATTCCCCCCATACCTGCGCCACCAATACCAACAAAATGGATGGTTTTAACACGGCGCATTTCTGGCACCCTATTGTTCACATTATCTAAGGTCGTAGCACTATTTTTTTCTGTCGTCATTATTTTACTCATCGTTGTGCAACCTCGATACAAACACTGGCAACACGTTTTGTTGCATCTGCATGCGCAGCGTTATGTGCTGCTTTTGACATCTGTTGAACCACTTTGTCTGAGATAAACAAGCTATTTAACATCTGTCCCAAGGTTGTACCGTTGAACTCTTTTTGGGCAATTAATTTTGCTGCACCGCACGAAACAAGGTACATAGCATTTTTGGTTTGATGATCATCAACTGCATGCGGCAAAGGGATGAATATTGCGGGCTTAGCCGCCATCGCCAATTCAGAAACTGTCAACGCACCCGCTCGACAAATGACCACATCAGCCCATTGATACGCTGCCGCCATATCATCAATAAACTCAGTAACTTTCACTTTTTCTTCCGGTACACCGTAGGATTGGTAGCTAGCTAATACCGCTTGTTCATTGCCGCCGCCAGTTTGATGCCAGACATCAATACTTTGTACTTTGATTTGTTTCATTGCTTGTGGCACAACATCATTTAATATTTTTGCCCCCAAGCTACCACCAACAACCAGTACTTTTTTACTGGTTGCCGGTTGTTCAGGCACCACGGTATTAATCGCAATAATATCGCTACGTAAGGGGTTTCCCACCACTTCAGATGTTACTCTTGCGCTAAAAGCACCAGGAAAGGCACTTAACGTTTTGGTGGCAATATGTGACAGAAAACGATTACTCATGCCTGCTACTGCGTTTTGCTCATGCAATACTAAAGGTATACGTAGTAACCATGCTGCAACACCACCAGGTGCACTTGCATAGCCTCCCATACCGAGTACTACATCGGGTTGAACATATCGCAATACGCGAATGGATTGCACCACTGACTGCAAAATTTTAAATGGCGTTTTTAGCCAAGTTTGCCAGTTTTTATTACGGATACCGGCAATATTGATAAATGAAATTGGGTAACCGTTCTTCGGTACTAATTCCGCTTCCATACGTTCAGCTGTGCCCAACCAATGTATTTTCCAGCCTTGTTGTACTAATGCTTCGGCCACGGCAATACCTGGAAATATATGTCCTCCCGTACCGCCCGCCATCACGAGTAGTGTCGGGCGCTTTACTTCATGACTTGTTTTTTCAGTCATTTTCACCCTCAATAATTTCTGTTTTTTTCACTTTAGTTCTTTTCTTTTTAGTACTTTTATTAGCGCCAGTCGTACGACTTGTTGCTTGAATGCTTTGCAGGCGAATTTCATGATCAATGCGAATCAGGATAACCACAGCAATAGTCATAATTATCATCGAACTACCGCCATAACTAATTAACGGCATCGTTAAGCCTTTAGTTGGCACAATCCCCGCACTTGCACCGATATTTACCGCGGCTTGGAAGCAAAACCAAATACCAATGGCATAAGCAAAAAAACCTTCAAAATATTTTTCTTGGTTAACGGCTTTTCGCCCCAGTAACAATGCTTTGAAAACTAAGGTCATGCTTAACAGTAAAATCACGCTAATGCCAACAAAGCCAAACTCTTCCGCTAACACCGCCATGACAAAATCAGTATGTGCCTCGGGTAAATATTCTAATTTTTGGACACTGTTACCTAGCCCTTGGCCAAAGGTTTCACCTCTGCCATAGGCCATCAATGACTGAGTTAGTTGATAACCACTGCCAAACGGGTCTTTCCATGGGTCAAGAAAACCAGTTACTCGTGCCCAACGATAGGGCGAGAAATACGCTAACATTGACAATAACGTGATACCAACCCCTGAAATAGCAATAAACTGCCATAACTTAGCGCCAGCTAAAAACAACAAACCAAAGGTGGTAACAAACATCACGATAATGGTACCTAAATCTGGCTGCATTAATAGTAAGCCACTTAAAACACCGAAGACCACCAACGGCTTAGCAAAACCTTTAACGTTTTCCATAACCTCATCACGTCGTCTCACTAAATACGCAGATAAGTAACAAAAGAAAAACAGTTTTGCCGGCTCTGCTGCTTGTATCGTTATCGGCCCCACGGCAATCCAACGCGTCGAACCATTGACATTACGCCCAATAACTAACACTACCACCAGTAAAACAATCGCCAACAGTAATAAATTGCCACTATATTGATGCCAACGAGACATAGGCACTTGCAACGCGATGGCCGCCACTGTCAAGCTCAACACAATATAAATCATATGGCGGATGATAAAATGAAACGGGTTGGCAAATAGACGCTCAGCAATCGGCATCGATGAGCTTGCAACCATAATCAGCCCAATCATATACATACACAGTGCCAGCACCACATAGCTACGATCAAAGGTTGCAACGGATCTCGACTCGAGCTGCAACCATTGTGGCAAAGACCACTGCGAATTATCGATAAAAGGGATCGCCATCAGTGACCTGCCTTTTGCATTAACACTGACTTAATAAACACCACACCGCGTTCGACGTAATTGGCAAACATATCTAAACTGGCACAAGCCGGTGATAATAAAACCATGTCGCCTGGATTGGCAGATTTTCTGGCAAGTTCGACTGCCGCGGGTAATGAGTCAACATGTAACGTTTGCGCTGCTTGACTTTCGAGCCTCAACGCAGCAATAGCCCGGCCGTCTTTTCCTAACGTAATCAGTTGTTCGACTTGTTGTGTCAATGCCTGGGTCAAGGGTGAAAAGTCAGCCCCTTTACCATCGCCACCGGCAATTAGAATCAATTTATTGCCTTTCAAGGTTGGAGATAAACCTTCGATAGCCGCAAGGGTAGCACCAACATTGGTGGCTTTTGAATCATTAATCCAGCGAATACCATCATTGCTTTCAATAACTTCACAGCGATGGGCTAAACCTTTAAACGCCATTAAACTTGTCAGCATAGCGTTTAAATCCCAGCCTGCAGCCTTTCCTAATGCCAATACCGCTAAGTAATTTAAAGCATTATGAATACCTTGTAGTGGCAATTGTGCTAATGCGCAGAGTGCTTGGTTGCCATGCATCAAATGGCATTCATCATCAATACTTGCCAAGCCAAAATCACCTAATTGAGCTTGCTCACTGCCAAAACTTAATGACTGACTTTGACTATCAAGCGCGTTCGGTTTCGTGGCCTTGTCATTTCGGTTATAAATCGCGTAAGTACAATGCTGATAAATGCGTTGTTTAATGGCGCCATAGTTTTCCAGTGTTTTATGACGATCTAAATGATCATCACTTAAATTCAATACCGTGGCCGCCAGTGCTTTCATGCTTTTAACGGTTTCAAGCTGAAAACTCGATAGCTCTAAAACAATAAAATCGGCGTCTTCTTTATCAATTTGATCTAGCACAGGTAAGCCGATATTGCCGCCCAACTGCACCTGATAACCGATGGCATTACCAACATAGTTGAGCATTGAAACTACGGTTGATTTACCGTTCGAGCCAGTAACCGCTAATATGGGCGTATCACTTAAACGGCAAAATAATTCGATATCGCCAATAACATCACAGTTTTTCGCAATCGCCGTGCTAATTTCAAGTTCGGCAATATTAATACCAGGGCTAACAATTAAAATATCCGCTTGTGCTATTAAGGCATGTTCCCATTGCCCTAATACTAAGGTGTTGCTGCCAAACTGATGTTTAAAATCGCCTGGCGAAATAGGCATATCACGGCTATCGTTGACCGAAAAGGCAATATTATAGCGGTGTAAAAAACGCGCGCACGACAATCCCGTGATACCAATACCTAAGATCACTATTTGTTTATTCGCTAATTGCGTCGTTACCGACTGTTGCAATTGTTTAATCACGCGTCTGCTGTTACCTTAATTTCAAGGTTGCTAATCCAACCAATACTAAGACTAAAGAAATGATCCAAAAGCGCACAATCACTCTTGGCTCAGGCCAACCTTTTAATTCGTAATGATGATGTATGGGTGCCATACGAAAAATACGTTGTCCACGTAATTTGTATGAGCCAACCTGTAAAATGACCGAAAGCGTTTCCATAACAAACACTCCGCCCATAATAAACAAGACTAGTTCTTGCCGAACCAGTACCGCAATAACACCTAAGGCAGCACCTAAAGCAAGTGAGCCAACATCACCCATAAAAACCTGAGCCGGGTATGTGTTAAACCATAAAAAACCTAAACCTGCGCCAACAATTGCCGTACAAACAACAACTAGTTCACTGGCTAAGGCAATATGGGGAATATTTAAATACTCAGAAAAATTTGCATTACCCGTCATGTAGGCAAAAACGCCAAACGCACCAGCCACCATGATAGTGGGCACAATGGCAAGGCCATCAAGGCCGTCGGTTAAATTGACGGCATTACTGGTACCAACAATGACGAAATATACTAAGCCGATATAAAGTAAGCCGAGTTGTGGTAAGACATCTTTAATAAAGGGGATCAGTAAGGTTGTTTCTTCTGGGCTTTGGGCAAATTGATATAAAAATATCGCCGTTGCTAGCCCGGCAACCGTTTGCCAAAAATATTTCCAGCGTGCGATTAAACCATTAGAGTCTTTACGGATAACTTTGCGGTAATCATCAACAAAACCAATAATGCCGAAACTGACTAAAACAAATAACACCACCCAAACATAGGTATTAGTTAAGTCTGCCCACAATAATACGCTGGCTACAATTGAGGCCAAAATTAGTAGCCCGCCCATGGTTGGCGTGCCTGATTTTGATAAATGACTTTCCGGACCATCATCTCTAACAGTTTGGCCTATTTGCATATTCTGTAATGCACGAATTAATTTTGGACCGAAGTATAACGAGATAATCAACGCGGTAAGCGTAGAAATAATGGCCCTAAATGTTAAATAAGAAAAAACATTAAAAAATGAATAATATTGGGTGAGATACTCACCTAACCAAAGTAACATTATGCTTGCTCCTGCGTAGCTTGGCTGTTATGCCATTGAATAATATCAGCCACTACGTATTCCATATGAGCACTGCGCGAACCTTTAACTAAAATTGTCACTTGCTGATCTTCACCTTGAAGCATCTGCCGTAATCGTGACACTAAATTTTCTTTGCTACTAAAATGTTGTTGCTGAGTGTTATCACCCTGATAAAATGCATCAGAAGTATTTTGACTTAACACCCCTAAGGTCAACAAATCGTTAATATTTTTGCTTTTAGCATATTCTCCAACTTCTTGATGGTAACGACGTGCTTCACCGCCGAGCTCTCCCATATCGCCAAGAATAAGCACTGTTCGCCCTGGATAGCTGGCTAATAACGTTGATGCGGCATTAATTGATTCGACATTGGCGTTATAAGTGTCATCAATTAGCTTAATCTTGTTACCCAGTTGATGTAGATTCAAACGGCCTTTAGCCGCCGTCATTTCTGCTAAACCCAAACGAATGTCGTCTAAACTCGCACCGAACTCTAACGCAACCGTTGCTGCTGCCACTGCGTTACAGACATTATGATGCCCTGGTACGGTTAGCTCGATATAAGTGCTACCAATAGGCGTGGTCAATTTAAAGCTAGCGTTACCATTGTCATCTAAAATTTCTTGATGGCTGTAGCAATCGGCTTCCCCTTGACAGGCAAAGCGTTGCACTTTTTTATCAGCTAAGCGCCACTGCCATCTATCAGCCCACTGACTGTTTTGATCGAAGATCGCTACACCACCAGCCTCTAATCCAGAGAAAATCTCACCTTTGGCACGTGCAACACCGCATAAATCACCAAAACCTTCTAAATGAGCCGCGGCAATATTATTGATCATAGCCACATCAGGCTTAACCAATGCTGAGGTATAGGCAATTTCACCGATATGGTTTGCGCCCAGCTCTACCACGGCAAAATCATGCTTTGCTTCTAAACGTAATAAGGTTAGCGGCACGCCAATATCGTTATTAAAATTTCCTTTGGTGGCTAACACATTGCCTAAGCGACTTAATATTCCGGCGACCATTTCTTTAACGGTGGTTTTACCGCTGCTGCCAGTAATCGCAACCGTTTTTGGTGCCACTTTTGCTTTAACATAAGCGGCAATGTCACCCAAAGCTTGATGGGTATCGGCGACAACTATTTGGGCAATACTAATATCTTGCTGAGCTTGTTGCACAATCACCGCACTACAACCTAACTCACTAGCTTGAGCGACAAACCTGTGACCATCAAAATTTGGCCCTTGCAATGCTAAAAACACATCGCCAGCATTTAACGCTCGACTGTCAGTGCTAATGGCATTAATCGTCAGGTCTTCACCCGTCAGTTGGCCATTAATTGCTTCGGCAATCTCGATTAACGTTAGTGAGATCATAGCACTGCCTCGGTTGAATAAAATTTCCGAACGACAGCGCGTTCGTCATAATGGCTCTTTTCATTGCCAACGATGATGTAATCCTCATGACCTTTACCGGCACAGAGAATGACATCATTAGCCTTTGCATTTTTTAATGCCGTTAATACCGCGGTTGTTCTGTCGAGTATTGTTTCAACATTACCAGCGGCACTAAAACCTGCCATAATATCTGCGGCTATTGCTTCAGGGTCTTCGCTACGAGGATTATCATTGGTAACAATAATCTGATCAGCTTTACTTTGCGCAACTTCTGCCATCAATGCCCGTTTACCGGTATCACGATCGCCACCACAACCAAAAACTAACCACAATTGCCCCTGACAATGCAGACGACAAGCATCTAAAGCACTGGCAAGCGCGTCTGGCGTATGCGCGTAATCAACCACTGCCGTCGGTTTTCCTAGCGAAGTAAATGCTTCCATACGGCCAATAATTGGCACAAGTTGCCTAATCGCTGAAGCAATCGTTGTTAGCTCAATATTTTCCACCATTAACACCGCGATGGCGGCGAGAAGATTCTCAACATTAAAGTCACCTAATAGCCGGCTGCGAATTTCGCCTTTACCTTGTTCGGTATTGAGCGTAAAGCTCACACCATCAACATGGTGTTTAATGTCAGTTGCTTGCACAAAGCGTGCGTGAGAGGTGATATTATCACCACGACCATAAACCACCATTGGTTGCAATTTCGGCCAGTTTTCTAACCAACGTTGCGCTTGTTTGTCATCACCATTAATTACTGCGACTTGCTGATTATCACCAGTAAATATTTCTTTTTTTGCCGCAGCATAAGCAGCCATGGTTTGATGATAATCTAAATGATCACGGGTTAAATTAGTAAACACCGCGGTATTAAATAGAGCCGCTGCGACACGCTTTTGTGCTAACGCATGCGATGAAACTTCCATGGCAACGTCGGTAATGTTTTTCGCTTTAAATGATGCCAGTAATTGATGCAATTCGGTTGCACCCGGCGTGGTGTTTTCAATCGTTTGCAAGCTTGCTATCTTACCCGCGCCATTGGTGCCGATAACGGCGCAATTTCGCTGACAATAGTCTAATAAACTAGCAATAATTTGACTGGTACTCGTTTTACCATTAGTGCCGGTAATACCAATAATATTGAGCGACTGTTGAGGTGCACCATAAAACGCCCTAGCAACCTCAAATAATTGCTGATTCAATTGAAAGTAATTTAGTATCGCAACAGGGGGGGCATCTGCTTGTTGCGACCAAGTCACCTGCCCATGTGCTGATGGCTCAGTGGTTTCTTGTATTATCATTACGCAGTTTGCAGCGAGCGCTTGGGCAATATATTCACGACCGTCACGTAAGCTACCAACAACCGCACAAAATACATCACCTGCTTTGATAGCTCGGGTGTCGTTGACTAAATCAGCAGTCACGGCATCCTGTTCATTCTCAGAAAATGTCGTTTTAAGTTGCGTTAAATCCTCTGTACTAAGGCTAATAGCTGCAAAATTTAATACCGCCTCTATAGCAGCAAAATTTCGTGGTTGATTAGAAACGACTAAAGCGTGATCAAACATGGTCACGCTCCTTAGGTAAGCTTTTAGTTTTTATTGCGCTTTGCACAGACGATACTCTGGTGTTCGCATCAGGTGGCACATTGAGCAGCCGCAGCGTGCCCTTCATTATTCGAGAAAAAACTGGCGCGGCAACTTCACCACCATGATATAAATCACCACCGGGGTCATCAATCACCACCACTACAGCAATTTCAGGATCTGAAACCGGAGCTACACCAGCAAATAGCCCGACATAATCATTACCATAGCCACCAGCAAACGCTTTAATCGCAGTGCCACTTTTGCCGCCAACACGGTAACCGTCAACTTTTGCTACTGTGTATTGCTCATTCACCACATGCTCAAGCATTTCCACCACATTTTGACTTTGTTCTGCAGAGAAAATACGCTCATGTTTTTTCTTCGCCTGTAGCGATGGCTCTTGTTTTAAAATGGTTAGTGGCGTTTTGATACCGCCATTGGCTAATATGGTATAAAAACGAGCTAACTGAATAGGCGTAATGGCAACACCATGTCCCCAAGATAGGGTAGCCAATTCAAACTTTGACCATCGGGCTCTATCATGCATCATACCTGAGCTTTCACCAACCAAGCCTGTGCCTGTTTCTTCAGAAAATCCAGCATCAAAAAATTTATCAATCAGGTAATCTTTTGGTACCGACAACGCCAATTTAGTGGTGCCCATATTGGAAGAATGCACCAGTAGTTCTGCTAAAGTAATTTTGCCAAGATAACGCGGGTCGGATACACGACTGCCTCCTAAACGCATCCAACCAGGATATGTGTCAACAATACTGTCTTTTTTCACGCTGCCAAATTCTAAAGCGGTTAATACCGTCAATGGCTTCATGGTAGAGCCGGGCTCATAGATATCGGTAATAGCGCGATTACGAAAACGATGAATGGCGACACCAGAACGATTATTGGGATTGTAAGACGGGCTATTGACTAACGCTAAAACCTCACCGGTATTAACATTGGTCACAACGGCAGAGCCTGATGTCGCTTTAAAGGCTTTAACCGCACCTTTTAACTCTCGGTAAGCTAATGCTTGAATACGTTGATCAATACTCAAGATAATATTTTCAGGCGGAGTTGATGCTTTTACCGACAAAATTTCAATTTTTCGACCTTTAGCATCTTTACGGTATTTTTTCTCGCCATCTTCACCGGTTAATAGTTGATCATAAACCCGTTCAACACCTTCAATGCCTTTATCATCAACATTAGTAAAACCAACAATATGCGCACTTATTTCACCTGCAGGGTAGAAACGTTTAGATTCTTTACGCAGATGAATACCGGGAATTTTTAATTCTCGAATATAATTTGCCATGGCAGGTGCAACTTTACGCTCAATATAGACAAAGCGTTTGGTAGGATTTTTGGTGATTCTCACTTGTAGCTTTTTAACGTCTTGACCAAGTACATCAGCTAAGGCCTGCCAATGTTTCTTCATTGACAAGGCATTGCTATCAAAAATAATTTTAGGATCAGCCCAGACGGTTTCTACTGGCACACTGATGGCTAATTCATGACCATTACGATCAACAATAGAGCCACGTTGTACGGTTTTAGTATTAGTACGCAACGAGCGATTATCGCCCTGCTTTTTCAACATATCAGGTTCAAAAACCTGAATATAAGCACTGCGAGCCATCAAACCAGCATAAATCAAGACAATAGCGCCTAACACAACGTAAAAACGCCATGCCACCGTATTTTGATTATATTGTGTTGATTTTTTCATTGCCCACTCGTACTAATAATTCATGGTAATTTAATAATAATTTCTGAGCTTGCATCTGGCCTAGTCATATTGAGTTGCTTTTCAGCACTGCTTTCAATGGCACTGTGTTCCGCTAAGCTATTCTGCTCTAGCAACAAATTACGCCATTCATTTTCTAAGCCATCACGTTCAGTTAATAGCACTTCAATTTTACTGGTGGTTTGTCGATTTAAATGGGTAAAATAAATCACCGAAAACGCAGATATCAAAACCAATAGTAAAATGCCGTAAATAATTAAATGACGCCGAATGTCGCGCCAAATATCAAGTACTAACACAACCTTTTTGGTTGCCATACTAAAGCACCATCGTTATCGCGCTAATCTCTCTGCAACTCTAAGTACTGAGCTGCGAGAGCGCACATTTTCTTCCACTTCATCTTTACTTGGCTTTAACTTGCGTCCGATTAAGCTCAAGTTTTTACCTTTGTTTAGTTCTATTTCGCTAATCGGCATGCCTCGTGGTACTTTTTTACCTTGCGAATGCTTTTTCATAAATTGCTTCACGAGTCTATCTTCGAGGGAGTGAAAACTAATCACCACCAAGCGGCCACCGGTACTCAACACTGACAACGACGCTGCTAACACTTTTTCAATCTGCTCTAATTCGCTATTGATATACATGCGAATCGCCTGAAAGCTACGTGTTGCTGGATGTTTTTTAATTTCTCTTTGTGGTGCTGTTTTTTTAATTAATTGCGCCAGTTGCCCCGTGCGTGTCAATGGCGTGACTTCACGTTCATCAACAATGGCATTAGCAATGCGCCAAGCATGCTTTTCTTCACCAAACGTGCGAAGCACCCAAGTAATGTCTTCAACATCAGCAACGGCTAACCACTCTGCTGCCGTTTGTCCACGGCTAGTGTCCATGCGCATATCTAACGGGCCATCTTTCATAAAACTAAAGCCGCGCTCTGCTTCGTCTAGTTGCGGTGAAGACACACCTAGATCAAGCAAAATACCATCAATTTTTTCAGATAAGTTGTGTTTATCAACGATCATCTGTAAATCAGCAAAACCATGATGTTCGATACTAAAACGTTCATCAACGGCATATTTCTCTGCAGCGGCAATGGCTGTTGGATCGCGATCAACAGCAATTAAGCGACCATTAGGCCCAAGATTTTCAAGGATCAGTCCTGAATGTCCGCCACGACCAAACGTACAGTCGATATAAATACCATCTGGTTTTATCGCTAATCCTGAAATCGATTCTTCAAGCAGAACTGAAATATGTGCATTATCATGTTGCATTATGAGTTTATTAACGCCATTTAGTTATTTAATTCAAAGATTTATCATAAAGATAAATCAAGTAAGCGGTCGGTCAGTTCTATTTCACCTGACTGTATTTTCGCAATGCCTTGCTGCATTTGTGTTTGCCACGCACTTTCGCTCCAAATTTCAAATTTTCGCAACTGACCGACTAACATTAGATTTTTTTCTAACCCAGTATGTTGGCGTAATGGACCATTTATTAATAACCGGCCACTCTTATCAATTTCACAATCTGAAGCATTGCCTAAAAGTACTTGCTGCAACAACCGCTCTTGTGGGTTCATACTCGATAAACCACACAGTTTTAATTCTATTTCTTCCCATTCAGGCAGTGGGTATAACAATAAACATGGATGTTGAATATCTAGCGTACAGACCATTTTCCCTTGGCAATCAGCAAATAGCTCTTCGCGATACCTTGTAGGTATCGTGATCCTATTTTTGCTGTCAAGCGTAATAGCGCTAGTGCCTCTATACATAATTCAACTTATTGTTTGGGATCACTTATGATCCACTAATTCCCACTTTTTCCCACATTGATACAGTTTAGTGAGTAAAGCAAACGTATGTCAAGCAAAGTTTTCGTAATTTGATCAGGCTGAGCGCCTATAAAATAAAGGCTTTGAGGGAAGTGGATGAATTTGTGGGCTTTTGTGGATCTGCCACCCAATTATGGCGATAAATTTATTATTTTTAGGGTAAAACGCAATTTATCTGTCACAAATTAGCGACAGTGGCGATAAATTTTCCCTACAACGGTCAAGTAATAATAGCCTAGGTGGGGTATAACAGAAAATGTTCGCCTTTTAGCTGAATAGCTAATTCAGCACCTAACATAAACAGCTCTTGACTATAAAAACTCAATTGCGAAAACGCTAATGTGGTATTTTGCTCGAGACTACTTAGCAGATAATGATAGCCCTGCTCGGTAACACCAATATGTTCAATAATAACGTTGTTAGCTTCGTGCGACGATAGCACTATATCGCTCGGTTTTACCAATAATTGAAAATTTGTTAACACAGCATTTTTACAAGCACCGATGTTTTTAATGCGATGAGGAGCTAATGCACCAATTAAGCTTGATAATGCTAAGCTATTTTCAGTCGCTGAAAACATTACCGGTAACCAACTGCCCAATTGCAGAAAATCAGCCACTTGCCAGCTGTTAGGTTGTTGGCAAACCAAGGCTGGTGCACCAACTTGCAATACCTGACCTTGATGCATCACGGCAATTTTATCCGCAAAGGTAAAAACCTCATCTTTATTATGAGTAACAAAAATTGCCGTTATCTCTAAACGCTTTAATAATTGCCTAATTTCAATCATGAGCTCATTACGTAAGCGCGCATCTATATTTGAAAACGGTTCATCGAGTAAGAGCAAGCTTGGCTGCGGTGCTAACGCTCGCGCAATAGCTACTCGTTGTTGCTGCCCACCAGATAATTGATGTGGATAACGTTGAGCAAGCTCATTTAACTCAAGTAGAGTCAATAGCTCTTCACAGCGTTGGGCCTGTTCTACTTTGGTTATTTTTTTCAGACCAAAACAAATATTTTCAGTCACCGTAAGATGAGGGAACAACGCATAGTCTTGAAATATCATACCGATATTACGTTGCTCTGGCGGCAGCATGTCATCAAGCGTAATTTTTATCAGCTTATCGCCGGTATTTATCTCTATCGAGCCAGTACTTTGGCCAATAAAGCCGGCCAAAGTACTAAGCAACGTGGTTTTTCCACAGCCACTAGGCCCGACAAGCCCTAATATTTCGCCTTTCGACAGTGATAAGTCAACTTGCGATAAAATTAGCTTTGATTGCAATTCTACCGCTAAATTCTCAATGGTAATAAGTGGCGTCACTTGCTGTCCTTCTGACGGTTAAGAAAAATAATCGGCAATAAGCCAAATAACACGATTAAGATAGCACCAAGCGCGCCCTGCTCTAACCTTTCATCAGAAATCAGTTGATATATTTGTGTGCTGAGCGTTTCAAAATTAAATGGCCGCAATAAAAGTACGGCTGGCAACTCTTTCATGGCTTCGACAAAAACTAATAACCAAGCGACCAAAATAGAGGATTTTAGTAGCGGTAAATGGACACGAAAAAGCGCCGGTAAGGTTTTAACACCTAAACTTGCGGGGGCTAAATCAAGCGACTTTGGAATTTGGCCAATGCCGGCATTAATGGTGCCATTCGCAATGGCTGAAAAACGCACGATAAAGGCAAAAACAATGGCAAAGACCGTACCCGATAAAATTAAACCTGGCGCTTTAAAATCAAAGGCCTTAGCAACGTCGTTAATGACATGATCTAAAGGACCAAACGTCGCTAACATTGCCATGGCCAATACTGTACCAGGTATCGCGTAGCCAAAACCGGAGATTTGTACTGGTATCATCCGACCTCTACTCTGATGTAAACGCTGAAACAAGGCCAATGTTAACGCGATTAATGTCGCTATTGTCGCGCTGTAGGTCGCAATTTTAATGCTGTTTTTTCCAGTCTCGATTAATGCAGTAAACTGTTGATAATCGGCATAATCTATCGCCATATTCAGCAATAAAATTATTGGTAATAAAAAGCCTGCAAACACCAAAAACCAACAAAACATACTGGCCAATATCTGCTGAATAAGAGAAAGTTGTTTACGTTGATGTTCAGTATTCGGACGACTTGATTGATGCCGTTGCCCTGCTCTAGCTCGTTGCTCAGCAACAACAACAAATAAAATAAACAACATTAATACACTCGCTAACGCATTAGCGGCAGCAAAATCACCATAACCGAGCCAAGTATCATAAATAGCAGTGGTTAAAGTATTAACGGCAAAATATTGTACCGTGGCAAAATCAGCTAATGTTTCCATGGTCACTAAAGCTAACGACACAGCTATTGCGGGCCGTGCTAACGGTAGTGCAATTTGATAAAAGCTTTGTCGTTCTGTGCAGCCTAACAGTCGACTAGCCCGTAATAAATTCCGATCTTGTTGCTCAAGTGCGGTGCGGGTCAGCATATATACATAAGGGAACAATACGAAAGCAATAACAATAGCTGCGCCGCCTAGAGTTCTGATATCAAAGAAATAGTAATCATTCGGTGAATGCCAATCAAACCATGCACGTAACACACGTTGCACTGGCCCAGCATAGTCAAATAAATCGGTATACAAGTAAGCAACTAAATAGGCAGGCATTGCTAAAGGCAGCATTAACAACCATCTTAACTGTTTGCCCATCACGATATTGGTTTGACTTATAATTGCCGCAGCAGGAACGCCGAAGCACAAGGATAATAGCGCCACCAATATGCCAAGCCCCAAAGTATTACGAATATATTCGGGTAGGACTGTTGACCATAAATGAGCAAATAGATCGCTAGATACATTAATACTAGCAAACAGCATTACTACAATAGGTGCCATTAAGGCAAAAGCAAAAAACCAGCTGAATAGTTTCCAGCTGGTACTTTTATTTCCGGTGTTCACGCGACTCGATATAAATTGAAGATGTTATAGGTCAAATTGTGCCTTATCTAATAAAATCAATGCCGCTTTACGTTGCTTAGCAATAGTTTCTAGTGATAATGCGTCTGCTTTGAATTCACCCCATGATGCGACTAACTTAGACGCTTTTACCCCTGGGCGCACCGGATATTCCATATTAGTTTCAGCGTACATCTCTTGTGCTTCTTCTGAGACTAAAAAGTTCATCAAGGCCAGTGCATTAGTTTTATTAGGCGCATATTTAGCCATTGCCATACCGGAAATATTAATATGAGCGCCTCGGTTATTTTGATTAGGAAAATTAATATAAACCGCATCAGCCCAAACTTTCTGTTTTTCATCTTTAAGCATATTACCAAAATAGTAGCTGTTGCCTAATGAGATATCACATAAGTTTTGATGAATCGCTTGAACTTGTGCACGATCACTCCCTTGGGGCTTACGTGCTAAATTCGCTTTAACTTTTTGTAACCAAGTTAACGTATCCGCTTCACCATGCTCAGCAATCATAGACGCTACTAACGCGACATTGTATGGATGCTTGCCACTGCGAGTACAAATTTTTCCTTGCCATTTATCATCTGCTAAATCTTCATAGTTAAAAGCAATTTTTCCTAAGCGTTTAGCCGAATAAATATTTCGTACTCGGGTAGTAAGTGCATACCAAGTATCATCTGAAGCTTTAAATTGTGCAGGAATTGCTGCTGTCATTTCGCTAGACGTTGCCGGTTGTAACAGGCCTTTATCGTGTAACTCAATCAAACGACTAATATCGGTAGTTAAAAGAATATCTGCGGGACTATACTCACCTTCGCGAGCTAAACGTTCAGCCATGCCTTTTTTGGCAAAAACCACGTTAACTTTAATACCAGTTTCTTTGCTAAACTCATCAAAAAGAGGTTTAACTAAAAATGGCTGACGATACGAGTAAACATTAACCTCATCGTTCGCCAAAGTATTAAAATTTGCACCGATAAGTGCGACAAAAACAAGCGTAGAAAACCAGATTTTATTCAACATGAAGTCCGCCTAAATAGTCAGAAAAAGAATGAATTTAGATTGCTAAATTTGCCGTCAGACTAATGAAGATATTTATCACTGTCAAGGTTTTTGAGAATTATTCTCATTTAACTTTGATTTCGGCAAGCTTTAAAGATAAATTTGTTCATCTGTTAACGTTTCGCTTGTAAAAGTGCCTTCGCTGACTCAGAAAGACAACGATTAGAAATATAGTGCCTATTGGCATTATGAGTTATTAACCAACCGTTCTGTGTCGGGGTTAAGCACTCAATATCGTTGAATAACATTTTATTATCATTATAAAATGACGAGATATGAATACTGTCCTGATTTATTTCTAACGTTACTTCAGCTTTTGCAACCTTACTAAGCATTTGGCGGGCAACCCACCAAGATTTTTTATAACGGCTACTAACAACTTCTAACACCCCTAACGAAAAAATAAACCAAGCAGCATAGGGATTCAACTCTGAAAATAACACCAACCCGGCACCAACTATTAGTAATATAATGCCTTTTCGATAAAGCGCAGCGAAGCTTTGTGCTGCTACCGACTCCTCGTAACATTCAGTAAAGTGAGATTTATCTAATATAAATTTTGTTTGATAATTAAAGGGCTGAGTCATATTGCAGTCATAATCATTAGAGTGATCTTCATTTTACCTATATCTCGAGATAATTACTATTTTGTCATCTCAACAGGCAGCACTTGACTGCATAACCATTAGGTCAACATCTAACAATAAGCTGAACTGACTTTAATGATAATAGTTCAGCCTAGAGTTTAAAGACTGAACTGACCACATAAAACGATGAATTTAAAGTAAAAAAATGAAAAGTAAAGCATAGGGACTAGTTCTTATATCACTTACTTTAATTGAGGTTATTCGTTTTAGTGTTTTTATCTTGTGTATCGACTTCTGACGTCGACAACTCGCTATTCGGCGTCAATTCTTCTTCTGCGGTCACGTGCGTCTGAGATAACTGGCCTTTACGGTTGGCGTTTAGCGAAGTTAAATAAAGCGCTATTTTTTGCTTGGCAACCGTCGTTAACCCTCCCGCTTGTTGCTGCTCTTCAAATAGACCTTCAATTTTACCAAAGAGTTTATCCAAATTTTCATCAACTTGATTTTTGACAAGGTCTGGATTTTCGGTCGTACTAGGACTGTAATTATCTTGCGTGGTATTTGGGTTTTTGTCGGTGTTATTAGCATTTTCGACAGTGGTTACCACCTTGGCATTTACCGGTAAATCACCGAATAAGTTTAACCAGTGATCGGTATTATGGCCCCAGTTCATTAAACGCTGAAAGTGGCCATCTTGCTTATTATTGCCTTTGGCTAAATCAAGTACGGTACAAATAATGGCGACTGGGCTCAGTATTAAATCTCTTGCCGCGTCCAATATTAACTTTATTTGAAACTTGATACTTTCACGAATGAGCTGCCATCGCCGTTTACTCGCACTAGTCATTTGTCTGCCTTTTTATCATTCGTCCTAAGCTTCATTGAACTAAGGCTCTCTTGACATAGTAACGGTTTCAACAAAATTTAGACAATAAAAAACCGCGTTGAACGCGGTTTTTTAAAGCAATTAATTCAGCAAGATTAGCCGTTGATGAAATCAACACCTTCTTTAATATCTGCTGTTAACGTTGCTAACATGTCGTTTTTCGCTTTTTCTTCAAAAGCACTTAACTCGCCGTATGGCAATATTTCAGCTATACCATTTACGCCTAAACGTACTGGATGTGCGAAATATGGTGCATCACCACCTTCAACTTCTACGTATGCGTAATCAACAACATCTTCGCCTTGTAAACCTTTGACTAAAGATAAACAAAAACGAGCTGCAGCAGCGCCCATTGAAAGTGTTGCAGAACCGCCACCCGCTTTAGCATTGACCACTTCAGTACCGGCATTTTGAATGCGTGGTGTTAAGGCTGCAACTTCTTCATCAGAGAAAGTAACACCTTCAACTTGTGAAAGAAGCGGTAAAATTGTCGTACCTGAATGGCCGCCAATGACTGGAATTTTCACGTCAGCAACATTCAAGCCTTTTAATTCAGCAATAAAAGCTTCAGAGCGAATAACATCAAGTGTTGTGACACCAAAAACACGGTTTTTATCGTACGTACCCGCTTTTTTGAATACTTCAGCAACAATTGGTACCGTGCCATTTACTGGGTTAGTAATAATACCCACTAGCGCTTTAGGACAGTTAGCAACAATGCCTTCTGCTAAAGTTTTGATAATACCGGCATTAACAGCAAATAAATCTGCACGGTCCATACCTGGTTTACGTGGCATGCCCGCTGGAATAATGACAATGTCAGCACCTGTTAACGCACCAGCTAGATCGTCAGCACCAAAGCCAGCAACTTTTACCGCTGTTGGGATGTGTGATAAATCAACGGCGACACCTGGAACTACTGGTGCAACGTCATATAAAGATAGCTCAGAACCTGCAGGTAATTGAGTTTTTAATAATAAAGATAACGCTTGACCGATTCCGCCAGCAGCGCCTAGCACAGCAACTTTCATTTGATGTCTCCGAAAATTTGAGTAATTACGTAATAATTTGTCGGCCAAAAGATATAGCATAAATGGCCAAAAAACAATGATTATTCACCTGTATTGGCTTATAAGGATAACGTATAATAAAAATTGTGGAATAATACTTAGGTATTATAAATCGACAATCGTCTATCGAAGTATCTATTAAACAGCGAACATATTATGAGCGGACAACAAAAACAAGAAGCTTTAGTACAAGCATTTAAAGATTTATTAAAACAGGAACAATTTAGTTCTCAAGGCGATATTGCCGATGCCTTAAAGTCTCAAGGCTTTGAGAATATTAGTCAGTCAAAAGTATCACGCATGCTAAGCAAATTTGGCGCTGTGCGCACACGCAATGCCCGTCAGGAAATGGTGTATTGCTTACCCGCTGAATTAGGCATGCCTACGGCTAAAAGTCCGCTAAAACAGTTAGTACTCGATATTGAGCATAATGATGTCATGATTATTATTCGCACCAGCCCAGGCGCAGCACAATTAATAGCTCGTTTGCTCGATAGTGTAAGCAAAAGTGATGGCGTACTGGGTACTATTGCTGGTGATGATACGATTTTTATCGCACCCACTGACGTCAAAGAAATTAAGCAAACCATTGCTAAACTGGAAGCGCTTTTCCTAAAAAACTTAAGTTAAAAGTTTAAATTCTGCATTTGATGTTGCTCAACTCTATATGATCAGACAGATCTTATAGAGTTGAAACTAACATTAAATTAATCACCCAGCTTCGCTAAAATATTTAAACTTGGGACAAAAAATGCAGCACCCGTTTCTGCTTGCGTATATTTGAGCATGTGGTCACTGTGTCCGTGAGCATCACCCGAGATCATACTTTTAAGCATTAATTCGAACGGCTCAGGCGAATGACAATACGAAACAAAAAATAAGCCCTGAATCTTCATATCACCGTAGGGCATGCTTTGACGTAATATCTCAATACTATTGCCGTCACTATCTTTTAAGTTAACCCGTTTAATATGCGACGTTGGCGCTTTATTCTCTTCCGAGTATTCTTCATTGTTGACTTTTGTACGTGAGAAAATATCTTCTTGGTCTTTAACTTCCAACGAATTCCACAAATTTAAATTATGACGATAACGTTGAATATGTAAATAACTACCGGCGGAAAATTCAGGGTCTTGCTCTTCATTAACTAAGGCTACTCTTCGGCGATGATGACCTTGCGGGTTCTCAGTGCCATCAACAAAGCCAGTTAAATCTCGGCCGTCTAAAAAACGAAAGGCTCTCACTTGCTCGACCAATTCCACACTGTCAGCTAATAATTGGCAAACTTTAGTCGCGACAATATGGTTTACATCAGCTCGGTCGCCACGGATTTCAATATACAGATCATAGCTATTCCCCGGCGCTGTGCAATCTTCCACGGCCATTTCCGGAAACTGTCGCAAGTGCTTAGGGCGACCATCTGGGTATAGTTCATCCCAAAAATTTGTGCCGATGGCAATAACTCCAGCTAAATTTGCTTCAGAAAAACGATCCGCATATTTATCAAATAAGGCAGGCAAGCGGGATAACGCTTTACGTAAAAATAAATTTTTATCATCTAAGGCGTTAAATAATAAATAATATCCGTGAAGACTAGGCTCCGCACACACACCAAACTGTTCTCTTGCCATGTCAAAATCTACTCATATACATATTAACTAATGTGTTAATTTTACACATTTTATTGTTAATGGCAGTAAAACTTTGATAAATCTTTCATCAACTTTGCGCTACTACCAATATTCAAGGTTAATCTTGCTATACAAAAATATAAAAAGCCTGTGCAAATTAAGACACAGGCTTATGATATTATAATAAAAGTTAGCTTATTTTAGCCTCGAGTGAACTCAGGGTAGGCTTCCATACCACAGTCCGATTTATCAACACCTTCATACTCTTCTTCTTCACTGACTCGAATGCCGATTAATTTTTTCAAAATAAACCAAACCGCTAGACTCGTGAAAAATACCCAAACAAAAATCGTTGCTGCACCGATCAATTGTCCGGTTATTGTTGATGCACTGTTAGTTACTGGCACTAACAACAAACCAAGTAAGCCGACAACACCATGCACAGAAATAGCACCTACAGGATCATCTATTTTTAATTTATCCAAACTGATGATAGAAAATACCACCACGATACCGGCAAGAGCACCGAATAATGTCGCTTGCAGCGGTGTTGGTGTTGATGGCTCTGCAGTAATCACCACTAAGCCAGCTAGCGCACCATTAAGTGCCATAGTTAAATCGGCTTTTTTAAACAACACTTTAGCTAAAATCAGTGCAGCTACAGCGCCCGCTGCTGCTGCTGCATTTGTATTTAGAAACACCATAGCGACTGAGTGTGAACTTGCGATATCGCCAAGCTTTAACACCGAACCACCATTGAAACCAAACCAGCCCATCCACAAAATAAAGGTGCCTAAGGTTGCCATAGGTAAATTAGAACCAGGGATAGCATTCACGTGGCCATCAGCACTGTACTTTCCTTTACGTGCTCCTAATAATAATACGCCAGCCAATGCTGCAGCAGCACCTGCCATATGCACAATACCCGAGCCAGCAAAGTCCGAAAAACCTAGCTCAGATAAGGTATATAAACCAAACACGGCATTACCGCCCCAAGTCCAGCTACCTTCCATTGGATAAATAACAGCCGTTAATACCACAGCAAAGGCTAAAAACGCCCATAACTTCATGCGTTCAGCTACCGCACCAGAAACAATTGACATGGCAGTTGCCACAAAAACAACTTGGAAAAAGAAATCAGACGCCGCTGAATATATTGCCGCGCCGGTAAAACCATCTTCTCGAGTAGAGAAATCAGCAAGCACCTTAGCAGGGTCAACCGTTTCAATACCCGACAGGAAAATACCACCGCCGTACATAATGTCGTAACCAACAAACAAATACATCATGCAGGCAATCGCATAAAGCGCGACATTTTTAGTTAGAATTTCCGTAGTATTTTTAGCTCGAACTAAACCGGCCTCCAGCATCGAAAAGCCCGCGGCCATCCACATCACTAAAGCGCCACATATTAAGAAGTAAAAAGTATCCATCGCGTACTGAAGTTGAAAAATATTTTGTTCCATGATTTGCTCCTATATCGCTTCTGCGTCTTGTTCACCAGTACGAATGCGCACGGCTTGCTCAAGGTCATAAACAAATATTTTGCCATCACCAATTTTTCCGGTATGTGCTGACTCAGCTATAGCCTCGACTAAGCGCTGCACAACATCGTCATTTACCGCAATTTCAAGTTTTACTTTCGGTAGAAAATCCACTTGATACTCTGCACCACGATAGAGTTCTGTATGTCCTTTTTGACGACCAAAACCTTTTACTTCACTAACCGTTAAGCCTTCAACACCTATTTCAGAGATCGCTTCTCTGACATTATCAAGTTTGAATGGCTTTATTATCGCATTTACTAGTTTCATTTTACTTTCCCTTATTTTTCGTTACACAAGGCTTATCAAGCCCCATGCCAATAAAAATAAACCATATAAAACAAAAGGATATACCATTTTAAATAAAGCACAGCGCACCACGACAGTGCGACAAAAAGACTTTTGCAAGCTACTGGTGCAACTTATGTGGTAGGGAGAGTCAACGCGATTGAGCTTATAACAAGCCAGAACGCATAATTTCGTTGTATAAACTCTTTACAAAAATGCAGCGGATAGCACAACCATGAGTTGGTCACTAAACGAGTTGAATTGTTGATATGTAGCGAAGTTTTGTTGATATTTTGCAGTAAATATAAGGGTTATAACTTAAGTAGCGCTTAAACTAACGTCTAGCCTTCACACATACAATGACGCTAATCATTAGATTTACGTTAGCGGTAAGCTAGGTTTCACTAGCACTTGAGTAAAGTCACTTTATGTTAATCACTCAAGTACTATATTTTGTCGTATTTCAATGGTGAATCGACAGATAAAGATTTAATGGTATTTATTAAAGCATGATCAAACAGCTTAAGAGCCTTTAATAAATAGCCGCGGCACCGGGATTCAAAATAGATAGAATACTTAAACGCTCAATATCACAAAAGTAATTAGCCCCTTGCAATAAGCTTTGATCAATAGGCAATTGCTGCATTGCCTCTTCAGTTAATAACAACTCGATAGCATGTGCACTACAGTCATACTGACTCAACATAATTCGCTTAGATAGATACAATAGTTTGGTTTCATCACTGCTGTAGGTAAAATCACTATTATCTTGATTGCGAATCGGCTCAATGATAGTAAAGGGTAATTGCCACTGCTTTAAAAGCTCAGCGGCACATTCGCCATAGGTAAACCCAAGGCTATTATTTTGTTTATCCCAAGGTAACTCAGTTGAAGTATAGCTATTAGCAAGACGAACTTGCTCAGGAGAAAGTTGCTGCACAACCAGTTCACCTAAGTTATGTAGTAAACCTAAAATAAACAATCGCTCAGCATTCGGAATATTAAGTTTCACCCCGATATATTTTACAATAAGCGCACAATCAACACTTTTACACCAAAAATCATCCAAAAAGTCTTGTTCAGCATTGAGTCCTTTAAATGCTTGGCTAGTAAAAAAGGCGATGACTAAGTTATAAACTTCAGTAATGCCTAGTACTAGCACGGCTTTAGAAATAGTATCAATTTTGCCCGGATAATTAAAAAAGGAGCTATTAGCTAATTTTAAAATTGTGCCTGCTAATGCAGGATCCAATAAAATAACATCGGCAATATCATCAATTGTCGCGCTTTCATCATCAATTAATTCTTTGATGCGAACGAAAGAATCCGAAAGCACAAATATTTCACTCGCTTGTTCAGCGTAATCATTAACATTTTTCATATTGGTCCCAAAATATCTGCCATACACTCCTTTACGACACTACAAGCTTTATAGGAGCGCACTATTAGGATGATTTATAGCATCTTAATATCCGCAGTTAGCTAAAATTAACTTAGCGATAAATTTAACCCACAAAGAACAAATTTAGTTTAGCCTATTTAAACTAATTATCTTTAAAAATAATCAATTTACCTGCAAACTTACATGATAAGAAGTAAATTTACGTAAATTAATAACACCCGTTTCAAAAATTAAATACTGTCCTTTTATACCGACTAACATCCCTGAAACTTCTGGTGTTTTATCAAAGTTAAATGATGATATTTTTGTTAAATACTGTTGTACTGGAAAGTGTAAATCAACCACATCTTCATCTAATTCAGTGACTGCATCTGTGCCATATTTCAGGCTAACACTTGCTAACTTTTCTGCTATTTTAGGCTTTAATTCCGCCGCAATGGCTTTTAAGTCTAGCGCTTCCGCACTGCCTTTAAGCATAGCGCGCCAATTTGTTTTATCGGCAATGTATTCTGCCAACGCTATTTCAACCAACCCTGACTGTAAGCGAGTACTCACTTTAAATATAGGTAATGCTTGCGTTGCACCTTGATCAATCCAGCGAGTCGGTATTTGAGTATGCCGGGTAATGCCAACCTTTAAACCTGACGTATTCGCTAAGTATACATAGTGAGGGATCATGCAGTTGGTTTCCCCCCATTGTGGCTCCCGACAAGTACCTTGCTCAAAATGACAAGTTTCTGGCTTCATAATACACATATCGCATTGTGCAAGTTTTTGCATACATGGGTAGCAATAGCCCTGAGAATAACTTTTTTTAGTTTTTCGACCGCAATGCTGACAATCAATATGGCCGCTATAATTCAACGTTAGGTGCTTACCAATAAGGTCATTTAGCTCAACTTCTTGTTCACCAACCACCATACGGTAATTTACCGTGCCATCTGAGGCTAAATTCGCACGCATTTTACGCAGAGCACCCGTTTCTATTTGCAACATATAACAACCTATTATTTTTTCAGTTGCCAATAATATAAAAATCGCTAACTAGCAGCTAGTGTTAATTCATTTTTAACTCGAAAATCAGCAAGAAAATTGCGATGATGACTACTTATTTCTCTGAACAGGCTGTATTTATCTTATATGTGGTATGTCTATTTCCTTCGTTGCGCCGATAATAGCCTTTACGCCGGCATTACCACTTCACTTGAGCGTAGACTGACAGAGCATAATAATTGCAACAAGAAAGCCGCGAAATATACACGTGTGCGCCGCCCTGTCACATTAGCCTATGCAGAGCCTCAAACTAATCGGCAGCAAGCAAGCCGCCGTGAGTATCAACTTAAACAGCTCAGCAAGAATAATAAAGAGCAATTAGTTAATAACTATCAACATATCAATCAGCCAGAAAAATAAACACCTGTTCGCCTAAACCCCTTATTTTTACTGGTCTGCTCTGTAAATAAAACACTAATAAACTTCGATCTTAACAAAGCATACTGATAGAATAGCGCCGATTTTAGTAGCTTAAAGTGATGACACATATTCATGTTTTTAGAAAACTATTGCCATATTTCAGATGAAAAAATTACTTTCACGCGTCAGCAAGCAAGTGATTTTGCAAAACAAATTGCCGATGATTTTAACCCTTTGCATAACATCAACGCGAAGCGTTTTTGTGTGCCAGGTGATTTACTATTTTCATTAATTCTAGAACGTGCAGGCTTACATCAAGAAATGAGCTTTACGTTTTCAGGCATGGTGACAGATGCTACAAGCCTACATATACCTACGGAAATAACCACTACAGCGAGTATTGTTGACGATAAAGAAAAAGAATATTTGAAAATGTCAGTAGCTGGCAATAGTACCAAAAATAGTACAGCAATTGAGTCATTAACACGCGCTTATGTTGAATTTTCGGGTCACACCTTTCCACATATTCTTGTCGAATTAATGAAAGAAAATAAGGTAATGATCAACCCGACGCGCCCTATGATTATGTATGAAAGCATGTCTATTCAACTCGAAAACCTCGATTTTAAAGACATTAGCTTAAGCTTATCCTCTACGACTTTGGTACAAGAAGGCAAGCGCGGTAATGCTTGCTTAGCGTTTGATTTAGTTTCACAAGGTAAAGTTATCGGACATGGAAAAAAGTTCATGCTGTTAAGTGGCTTACGAGACTATTGCCAAGATACCATTGATAATATCGTAGCTGAGTATCATCAAACAAAAGCACAATACGTTGCCGATAAAGCTAAATAAGTATGAACCACCTAGGTTAACAAGAGGTACTAACGGCTCTGCTTAGTGCCTCATATGAGTTACCTTGTATGAGCTACCCCCATGCCAATTACCCTAGGTGAAGTCTCAATGAGCATTAGCCAATCAATTCACACCTGAGTGCTCACTCAAGCTATTAATGCCGAAACTTCCTTCCTACCCAAAGCATTGCGTGGTCTGCTTTTACAGCAGCTTGTCGAAAGTACTTTTGACTTTTCTTTAACCATACTTTTGCCCAATCATATTCCATACTTAGCAAGGCTAGGCCCAAAGGTATAAATATTACCGCAGGGCCTGGTAGTATGATAAAGATTATTCCAATGAGTAAGCACAGAAAACCGAAAACGGTACGTGTTGTGCGCTTCAATTTATTGACTATTATTGCTTGCATAGTTCGCCTTTAATAAGGTTTTTCAGATTAGCCTATGAAAAGCAAGAGTCATTCCAAAGAAATTTTATATTACTTATCAATGAACTAAAATCTCCCTATGCTAAATCACCGACAATTACGTGGTGTAAAAGGCAAAATAATAGTGAAGATAACAAAACTATTCAGTAACTTTTTTCAAATTCAATTTGCTGACGGCGCTTATCTTCAACACATGCTGCGAATTGTTGTGTCGATTTTGGTCGACTACAAACTTTCTCTGGTTGGTAAAATAACAACCACGCCTGTAATTTTTCACCTTGATATCTTGAGCGCACGACCACAGGACTACTACTGGCAAAGGGAATCAAGGATTTAGTGCTTTTAACTTTTTTTTTCGTAACAGCCAGCGGACTAATATTATTTTTCTTACTCGAAGGTTTTGATTTGGCCTTTTTCTGCTTCTTTTTCTTCGACTTAGGCTTAAGTTTACCGGTTTCACATCGCCACCATTTATCTCGTGCCTTAGCTTCTTTATTCGATAAACTAATACTACGTTTATGTGAGCTTGCCTGACGCTGTTGTGCCTGAATATTATCAAGTTTATTACGGTAGCTTTGACAGTGTTTTTTCCCTGCGGTCGCTAAAAATGACATAAAAAACATGATTGTAAATAAGCTAAAAAAGATTATTCGTCGCATCTTTATCACCCAATGAAGTCCGTTTCCATAGCAAAAGTGTAGTCAATATTGGATAAATATCGATATAAAATATCGTTAAATTCCGCTAGTAGCATCAACACAACGCGCCAAAAACAGCAACTAAACACACGACGAAAAAACTTCTATACTCTATTTAAGGCGTGGTTCTCAACAAATTACTCAAGAGGGCTGCGGGTATAACTTAACTTGGATAAAAGAGGAACAGGGATGTTTCAAAAATCAACAATACCACACAAATTTTTATGCTTTAGCTTTTTCTTATTCATACAGCCTTACGCAAATACCCAGCCAGTATATGAGTCAGCATCAAAGATCGAAAAACCCAAATTACAACTAGCGACTAAGTACCAGAAGCATGACGCTGTTGAAGATTATTGGATCAGTGAAAAATTAGACGGCGTCCGCGGCTACTGGACCGGAAAACAATTACTTACTCGTAATGGCAATGTACTTTCACCACCATCATGGTTTATTAAAGGCTGGCCGACAATAGCAATGGATGGTGAACTGTGGAGTGAACGAGGACAGTTTGAACAGATCAGTGGTTGCGTTCGACGTAAGCACTCTGATCAAGCCTGTTGGAAAAACCTCAAACTAATGCTTTTCGATTTACCTCACCAAGCCAATAACTTCAGCAGTCGTATTAACACTATGAGGCAATTGGTAAGCAAAAATCATTCACCGTATTTAGCCATGGTCCCACAGATAAAGCTCACAGATAATATTCAGTTATATGCGCTGTTAGATAACGTCGTTGATAATAATGGTGAAGGGCTAATGCTACATCTTGCTAGCGCTAATTATCAAAGTGGTCGAAGTAAAAACTTATTAAAATTAAAAAAGTATCAAGACGCTGAAGCAAAAGTTATTGCCCATATCGCTGGTAAAGGCAAATACATTGGCTTACTCGGCGCAATTAAAGTAGCAACGCCAGAAGGTGTTATTTTCAAAATAGGCACTGGCTTTTCCGATTTAGAACGCCAGCATCCGCCAGAAATTGGCAGCATAATAACCTATAAATACATTGGTAAAACACCACGAGGTGTGCCAAGATTTGCCAGCTTCCTTCGGATTAAAAATAAACATTAATAGCACCAGCTAAGGCGTATGATTTATGGAACTTCATTTATGGTTATCACTTGTGGTTATTTGCATTCTTGGTGCTTTGTCGCCAGGGCCTAGCCTGGCATTAGTGATTAAGAACACCTTAAATGGTGGCGCAGGTCAGGGCTACGCTACAGCTATTAGCCATGGTTTAGGTGTGGCACTGTATGCTGCAATTACCGCTACGGGTATTGGCTTACTGATAGTACAGTCGCCAATTTTATTCGCAGCGATTAAATACGCAGGTGCAGCTTTTCTTTTATATTTAGGCATCAAGGCTTTAATGAGCAAACAGAAAAACATGCAGTTTGCTCATAAAGAAGGCGCGTTTGATCCTTCCATAAATGGTTGGCGTGACGGTTTTTTAATTGCTTTTTTGAACCCTAAATTAGCTATTTTCTTTCTAGCACTCTTTAGTCAATTTGTAGAGCCTGGAGCTGGGTGGCAACAAAAAGGCATAATGACCGCGACTGTTGGCCTTATTGATATGCTGTGGTATGTCGTTATTACTTATACCATATCACGTGGACCTATTTTAGAAAAACTAAAAGCCAATAGTCATATTGTCGACAAAGTCACCGGTAGCTTTTTAATTTTGCTGGCCGCACGTGTTGTCTTGAATTAACACGAAATTTTAGCATGCTAAATACACTCAACATTAACGTCAGGCTTGTAAATAAAATATAAACACTTTAAACCTTTCCCTTGATGAGCTTCTTTGAACACTTCAGAAGTATGAACTTGGTACTGAAAGATACAGTCAGGACATTCCTTGGCAACTTCCGCCAGTAAAAAGTCTTCCGTTAAATCAGGAGAGTTTAAGCATAATAAGACATCGCTGTTGTCAGACATAAACTCTGGTAAACGACGAATAATTTTTTTGTAGTCTCTGCCAATATCGACACTACCTTTTTGAAAAGAAGGAGGATCTGAGATCAGCAATTGATATGGTCCATGTTTTTTCAGACGTCCATAAGACTTAAAAATATCAACACCTTCAAAAATAACTTTCGTTAAATCTTGGTTATTCAGTCGATGATTTTCTCGCCCTTTCGCTAGCGAACTTTTGCTCATATCAATGTTGACCACTTTATTGGCATGACCCGCCAAAGCCGCGACAGAGAAAGCACAAGTATAGGAAAATAGATTTAACACCCGCTTATTTTCGCTATGATTTTTAACCCATTCTCGGCCATTACGCATATCTAGAAACAAGCCTGAGTTTTGCGCTTTACCTAAACTAATATGATATTTTAAACCATGCTCTAGCGCCACTAAGTTTGTTATTTCTTGACCCCAGAGTAATTCACAAGGGGCAAACTTACGGCAACGATACTGTACTTGAATAGATTGGCACTTATCCGTTAATGTTTGCAACTGAGTAACTTGCTCTGACAGCCAACTTGCTTCGACTTCCTGATATAAAGTAATCAAGATTACTGGTGCTAACCAGTCAACATTAACATGAGACAAGTTAGCATAGGCATGACCACGTCCGTGAAACAGGCGTTGGCTTTCTTTGAAGTCAGTGGGTTGGATAAATTCAATCATTGCATTAAACCAATCTAGCGAGAAAAAATAAGGCCGGATAATAACAAATTATCCGGCCTTAGGTATTATTTAACGTATTTAAGTCTTAACTAGAAACCAAAAATACTATAACCAAAGAATTTTTGCATAACCGTATTAATAAAAATACCAAAAACGATCACCGGAATAAACGTTCCTAAAGAGAAATTAACATACTTCTCTACCCATGATCCTTTGTAGTTGTCATTCCCTAAGGCTAGCTCTTCAGATAACTGTAGTTTTTTCCAACGATAACTAACAAACACACAGAGTAAAAAACCATTGAGCGGTAAAATCGTGTCATAGAAAATATCATAAACCACATCAAAGAATGAGCGAACGCCACCCGCGTATGAAGTGAACTCAGTAAAAAATGACACCATACCAAACGATAGCGTAGCAAAAACAGTTAGTAGACCTGCTGTCATCAATAATATTGATAATGCTTTTTTACGACTATGCTTCTTCTCGGTCACTAGATAAGAAACCGGTACTTCCAAAATTGACACTAAGGACGTAATGGCGGCAAAGAAGACGAGCGTAAAGAAAAAGGCTGCGACAGCACTTGCGCCTATGTAACCAATAGAGCTTTGTAGCGCTAGAAATATTTTCGGTAAAAAGGTGAAAATTAATGACACGGAGCTGTCACTTAACTCGGCAGGGTTAACGTTCGGATTAAATGAAAATACCGCAGGCAAAATCATCAGACCGGCAGTAAATGCTACGGCAGTATCTGTTAAAGCAACAAGTTTTGCCGAACCAACAATATCGGTTTTACGGTTAATGTAAGAACCATAAGTGATCAAAATCCCCATACCTAACGACAGAGAGAAAAATGCTTGTGATAAGGCACCGTTGACCACAGCTGGGGTTAATTTAGAAACATCAGGAATTAAAAAGAACTTAACACCTGCCATGGCATTATCGAGTGTTAAAACATAAATCACCATCATCAGTAGCATTATGAATAGGGTCGGCATCAATATTTTTGATGCGCGCTCGATACCATCTTTAACACCAGCAACGAGAATAAAATTAACAATTGCTGCCACTACAACCATACCAGCAAATAAATACGGACTATTAACAAACTCACCAAAACCATTATTACTTGCTAAATAGTCTAAGTTTCCGGTCAATGTTAAAGCAATATAGCCAAAAATCCACACCGTTAATACCATATAAAATACGGCGATCATAAAAGGAGTTAACACGCCAAGAAAGCCAGCTGCGCCCCAAGCTCTACTTCCACCACTTAGCGCTTTATAGGCACCAACAGGTTCTTTTTCTGTTTTCCGTCCAACCGCCATTTCAGCAATCATCACAGGTAAACAAATGAGAAAAACAAAAATAGCGTACATTAATAAAAATGCACCACCACCGTTTTTGGCCGCGTTGACAGGAAAACCAACCAAATTACCAATACCAACAGCTGAACCAGCCGCAGCCAAAATGAACCCCAAACGGGAACTGAAATGCTCTCTTTCTGTACTCATAAACATCCTTCGTTGTAATTTTTATCGGGCTAATAATTATATTTTTTTTACTACACAGTGCCCATTTTTATTGAGATATGCTGATTTATTCAGTCAACCGATGCTAGCAGGCTTTTTTATTAAAGTCTTGTTTTGTAAACCGCTAACATCGAGCAAAGTGTATAATATTTATTGCACTTGCTAAGTAACCTGAACTCTGGATAAGCTATGTCCGTCAATGCCACGATTTTTGCTCGTATCAGCGTTAAGTTTGCTACTAATAGCCAGCTATTAGGTACACAAACTTGCCTTGATTCACGCAAAACTTATGACATTGATAAAAATCATATATCAATCAACTGATAGCTTATTTGTATACCTATGAAAATAAAAGCTTTATAACTTCATTCGCATATCCATTATCCAGAGTTCAGGTTAAGTACCACTAACCATAAAATTTTGCATTCATAATATTAAGAATATTTTCTGTTTCTATTGTTGCGAAGTTTGCCGCATCTTCTAGGTCACCAGTCGATACCTTGAGCGATTGACAGAGGCTTGCATCAACACTATCGTCGTAACTAAAAATATCAGAGTGACATTCCACTAATGCTAATCTAGACGCTAGGTACAGTACTTTGACATCTTTATTAATTTCAATGCTATGAGCATTATTGTAGTGGCGAATAGGTAAAATTATTTTTTCTGGAATTTGCCAAATTTTAAGTAATTCAGCAGAAACTTCGGTATAGGTAAAGCCTAAAACTTGCTGTTGTAGCTGCCATGGCAATATGTCAGCACTGTAGGTTTCACATTTTTTTGCTAGTTCAGGTGATATTTTCGCTACAATCAACTCACCAAAGTTTTGCAGTAAGCCTGCAACAAACAAGCGCTCTATATCTCTAATGCCCGCCGTTATTGCTAAGTTTTTGGTGGCTAATCCGCAAAAGACACTCATATGCCAAAATCTTTTTAAATCGATAGAGTCATTTGAAAAGTGCTTAAATGCCGTAGCCGCAACATCCACTAGCATCATGTTATAAATCGCTTGTGTACCTATAACGGTAATAGCACGTGAAATGGTACTGATCTCTCCAGGAAAACTATAAATGGCACTGTTCGCTATTTGTAATAAGCGCGAAGTCATCGATGGATCAACGCTGATAACGTTAGCAAAGTCTTCGATTGTCGAGTCGCTATCTTCCATTAACGCTTTGATTTTAAAACAAGCATCTGGAAGCGCGAAAGAGCCATTAGCCTGCATGGCGTATTCAAAAGCATTCATCAATTAAACTATCCTTATTTGAAGCTGACTTAAATTAATTTTGTTATATTGATTTAAAGCGGTTAGCTGCACTATTGCGCAAAAGTTATACCGAAGAAATCACCATCATGCCATTTAGGACGTTCTGACTGGTTAGCTATTTCTAGGCCGATCATCAAATTAACCAAGGCGAAATTTGCTGCCGCATCATAATTTATCGGTAACGTCGTTTCGTCGCTATGCTGATGGTAATGGTTTTTTAAAAAATCACCAAAGACCGCGCCACCATCAATATTTTCATCCGTTGACTTAAAGCCGGTCATTAAGAATACCGATGGAATACCTGCCTTTACAAAACTGTAATGATCGCTACGAGTAAATAGCGCCTGCTCTGGCATAGGATCTTCACTGAGCTCAATATCTATTTTCTTGCCTGCTGTTGCAACAATTTCTCCTAATGTCGAATGTGTTGAGCCAAACGCGATAACATCGGCAAAAGGGTAAAGAATAAGCGGCATATCTAAATTTACATTAGCCACCAATTGCGTCACAGGCACGGTCGGATTATTGGCAAAATAACTAGAACCTAACAAACCTTTCTCTTCCCCGGTCACGACAACAAATAACACTGAACGCTTTGGTTTTATAGGCATTTCAGCTAATAAACGCGCTGTTTCAAGTAAGATAGCCACACCTGAAGCGTTATCTAAAGCACCGTTATTAATCGTGTCTTCATCATCACCATGTGAACTTATACCGATATGATCTAGATGAGCACTAAAGACGACATATTCATTTTTCAACTGCGGGTCACTACCTTCAACGGCAGCAATAATATTAGGACTACTCACCTCTTCATTACGCGAACGGTTTTTTAATGTCACCTTATGTGGTAATGCAAAGCCTTTAATAGCACTATTATTGGTGTCTGCAGCATAAATATCATCTAAGGTACGGGCTGCTCCTTCAAATAACGCTTTGGCAGCATCATGTTGAATGTAAGCGCCTGCAATAATTTCAGCTTGCTTGCCAAACGGTACATTATCTTTAGTTAGCCAACTTAAGCGTGGTGTATCTGCGTATTGAGCCGACTTTTCAAAGCTGCGTATTTTTTCACGCTTGGGGGTGTGTACGGTGATAAATCCAATGGCGCCATGCTCTGCGGCATGCCGACTTTTCTCTGCCCCTGAACCAATGTGTGCACCTTCTTCAGACGGTAAATCATCGGGACGACCGGTTAATGCAACAACGATTTTTCCTTTAACATCAATATTTTCATAATCGTTATAACCAAACTCTGGTGATATAACGCCATAACCGACAAACACAGTTGCCGCAGTAATAGCACTTTCACTTTGTAAACTGGAAGCAGAAGTTAAAAAATCACGGGGATAAGCAAGTTCAATATCGCCCTTTAAACCATGGATAGTTGCTTGGGCAGAGCCATCTACAAGATAACTTTTACGAAAACGAACCGACTGTTCAAAACCACGATTTTCACTTACGGTGTTGGTGCCAAGGGGCGTTAAGCCAAGTTGTTTAAAGTAAGACTTCACATAGTTGGCAGCGATTTGATAACCATGACTACCTGTATCTCTGCCCTGTAACGTATCATCGGCTAAAAATTCGATATGCGCTTTAATATTATCAGCGTTAACATGATTCGGAACTTCTTCAATACTAGGCTGCTCTATCGTTTGCTGTTTATTACATGCGAATAAGGCAACAAATGAAAAAGCGAGTAAACTAATTTTTTGGTTTTTTTTCGATGGGAATATATTCATGGTTTCTCGTTAACTAATACTATTTAGCTAATAAATTAGTCCGTTAAGCAGGCCATCTATTAATCCAGTGAGTATTATTATTTTCATTGGTAAATATCAGCTATTGAGTCTTTTAAACGACTTAATAGCCAACAAAAAATCTTCCGACACTATATCTACTGTGATGTTAAAAAACTAGTTCCGCAGCACAAAAGCAAACAACAGTTTCCTGAGCCAGTGTTACTATAACTTTGCATTGTAAATTGTACTAATCAAAAATAGGCACGCCTGAATAACGTTTAATATGATCCATTACAACGTAGGTGTGGGTTTGAGACACGCCTGGCAACTCAACAATTTTGCCCAGCAATACCCGATATGCATCCATATTTTCAAAACGCAATTTCAGTAAATAGTCAAAGCCGCCTACCACCATATGACATTCAGCTACGGCTTTAATTTCAATAACTTGCTCACGAAACTGATTAAAAATATCTGCTGTAGTGCGATCTAGAGTTACTTGAATAAACGCTGACATGCCGTATTTTAGTTTATTTGCGTTTAAAAACGCACCATAACGCTCGATATAACCGTCATTTTCGAGACGCTTAACCCTTTCTAAACATGGGCTAGCACTTAAGTTAACTTGCTTAGCTAATGCGCTATTAGAAATCCGACCATCTTTTTGCAAAATATCTAAGATAGTTAAATCAATACGGTCTAAGGCCTTAGGATTAATATTCATCAATTGATTTTATCGTTACTGATTTATGTCAGAATAAATTATCGTAAAAGACCAGAAAACACCAACATATTCTATTGTTATTTGCTGAGTTATGACGAAAAATTATTACGCGTATTGATCTCTAAAAACGCTTGATAAACGACATGTAGTTTTATATAAATTGCTAGTAGGGGTTTTATTACGAAAGGTTAACACTTACTGATTAGGAAGGTTTCAATCTCATCAGCTGGTAAAGGTTTGAAGTAATAAAAACCTTGGCCGTAAATACAACCCATAGATCTTAATAATTCAGCGTCCGCTTCATTCTCAATACCTTCACCAACAGTTGCCATGTTTAAGTTAGCCGCTAAATCAATAATGGTTTTAATGATAGCTTGATGATTACCTCGCTCATGAACATTCTCAATAAACGAACGATCGATTTTTAATACATCCATTGGAAAGCGATGTAAGTAACTTAAACTAGAATAACCGGTGCCAAAATCGTCAAGTAAGATTTTTATACCCATTTTTTTCAATGCACGCATATTTTCCAGCACAACATCATTATTTTCTAATAAGGCGCGTTCGGTTATCTCGACACGAACTTGATGAGGTTTCACACCAGTTTTATCAATAATATCTTGAATGTCTTGCGGTAAACTCAAGCTAAAGAAGTGGTTACAATAAAAATTACAGCTAACATATAAGTGCTCTAAACCTAAACGTTCTTGCCATACCTTGAGTTGTTGGCATGATTTCTCTAAAATTTGTAAATCAATTGCCATCACTAAGTTAGTTTCTTCTGCCAGCGGAATAAAGTCGTCTGGATAAACAAAGCCGCGTTTATCACTTTGCCACCTTGCTAACGCTTCAAAACCAATAATCTTTTCGTCTTCCATCCGCACGATAGGTTGAAAATAGGGTATAAACTCTTGATGCTCAAGCGCTTCTCTAATATCAGTTTCTAAAGACAACGCATTTTGTACTTTTTTATGCATGCTTGAATCAAAAACTTCGTAACGCCCTTTACCTTTATCTTTTGCGTGATACATGGCAATGTCAGCATCTCTGAGCATATTATCGGCACTATCGTAACGCTCGTTATTAAATAGTAAACCAATACTAGTACCAATAAACACCGACTGATTATCAATGTTAAATGGTGAGGATAATAGCTCCGTTATTCTGGTGGCTATATCGTATGCTTCATCATTGCTCTCTAAATCTTCGACCAAAATAACAAATTCATCGCCACCGAGTCGTGCGACCGTATCTTTATCGCGCACAACGTCTATTAGCGCTGCTGAAATTTCTTTCAGTAAGTTATCTCCGGCATGATGACCGAGACTATCGTTAACGACCTTGAAGCGATCCAAATCAAGAAATAAAACCGCAAATTTAAAGTCCGGGCGACGATTGTTGCAAGCAATAGCATGATTGAGTAAATCAATAAATACCGCTCGATTAGGCAAACCCGTTAAAATATCATGTGATGCGGCATGCTTTAGCTTTTCTTCTGCATCTTTACGCTGCTTAATTTCTTCTTCTAATGCCGCAGTGCGCAGCTTTACTTGATGCTCTAGCAGTTCATGTGCTTTACGTTCGTAGTCTGCCACTGCACGCCGTTGCATGGCCGATGCTACATGTCGAGAAACGAAACGCAGTAACTCAGCGTCTTGTTCTGTAAAGCGTATTGACCGTTGGTAGCTTTGCAAAACCATTGCACCAATGACTTCACCTGCATCAATTAACGGAACGCCAAGCCAAGAAACAACAGCAGAATCAGGTTTAATTGTTTTACCTTGCTGATATAACGCTAGCATAGCTTGTTGATCAAGTAATACAGTTTCACCGCTCCTTAGGACTAACTCTGTAAAGCGATTAGACAGTTTTCGTGGGGTAAAATGTTCCGTGGTATTGTCAAATTTTTGATCAAGAAAATAGGCAAAAAATAATTCATCATTGATCGCATTGTACTTAGCTATATAAAAGTTCTCTGCATTAAGTAACTGGCCGACAATATTGTGAACCATAGCGTAAAACTTATCGATATCTAAATCAGGGTCATTGGTCAACTCTGAAATTCTGTATAACGACTCTTGTAATAATTCAGCTTTTTCACGATCACGAATTTGTTGCATTAATTCACGCGTACGAGCGTCAACAGCGGCTTGTAAGCGGCCTCGATCTTGTAAACGTGTCAGTGCAGTAACAATGTGCTGAGCAGTAAACTCCAAAAGTTCAAGCTCGGAGTCTTGGTAACGAGTTTCTGCTGAGTAACTTTGCACTGCCATAACGCCAATAACAAAGCCATCATCCATCAAGGGAACACCGAGCCAATCAATGCCGGCAGTTCCTACAGCTTTAATTTTATCCTCTTGCTCCAATTGTGTAATCACTTCAGGCGTCGCCAGTAAGGCTTTACCTGTTTCGATAACATGGCAGGTCATAGAGCCTTTAAAGTTACTCAATGGATAAGCGCGCTTTTCCATTTCGTCTTTTTCGTCAATATGATAAACCAATTCTAAGGTTTCGAGGGTTTGGTCATATAAAATAATATAAAAGTTGTTAGCACTCATCACCGCAGCAATAGAGTGGTGAACCTGTTCAAAAAAGCTACTAATATTAGCGCAATCGGTTGATAATTGGTTAAGTTTAAATAAGGCAGTATAACGGTCTTGCAGTTTTTGATATTTATTTAGCAAAGCAATAGACTCTTTTGCCAAATCTGCATTGGAATTAGCTAATGGGTTTAATGAATCGGTCAACTTTTCCACCATACTACTCTTTAGAATCCTATTGAGGGATTATTATATATCCCCAAACTTACAAACGTAACTCAACGCACAACACTTGTAGTTGAAATAATAGGTTATTGTTTAAGCTTTTTTGCTTCTGCAACTTCGGCTTTATTGCCACAAATCCCAGCTTGTTTATCATCGCGATAGTAACGAATATCAATACAATCTTGCTGGTATCTTCGCTCTAGCTCGGTACGTATTATCGGCTTATTTTTGGCATTAATAATTTGTTTATGTAAAGACTGGCATTGCTGCACTTGCTCAGATGCTAGTGTTACATCTTCGCAACTATTAGTATTTGAACTACATGCCGAAACAAGCAAAAGCCCAGAAATTACCGTTACAAACTGCTTCATTATTTTACTTCTCTTATATTGTACATAAAAATCAATACTCGCTTTGAACTAACTCAGCTTTGAATTATTTTAATCCCAAAAAATTACATAGATTATTTGCGAACAAAACTACATTTGAACGAGTGTGAATTGAGCTGCATCAAACTGCATTTCCCTTGAATTATGACACATATTTGCTTAAGTATTATTAGCATCATTGCCAAGGTGATTGAATTCGTCCACTTCCCTTTGGTTTGGGTATATAATACTTAAAAATAAAGATTAAGCATTAAGATTATTGTATTAGGGGAAAATTATGCAAGTACAAGTTGTAGATTACCGCGCCAACGATGCCGCACAGAAGTTTGTCGAGAGTTTACGTACCACAGGATTCGGTGTATTAACTAATCATCCAATTCAGCAAGCTTTAGTGGAAAAAATTTACCAAGATTGGTATACCTTTTTCACCCAAGCAGAAAAGCAAGCATTTGCTTTTGATCCTGAAAAACAAGACGGTTATTTTGCCCCTGAAATTTCTGAAACAGCGAAAGGTCATAGCAAAAAAGACATTAAAGAATATTATCACGTGTACCCGTGGGGTCGTATTCCTGAACAACTAAGAGAAGACATTCTTAGCTATTATAAAATGGCTTCTGATCTCGCCAGTGAGTTACTAGATTGGGTTGAAAAGTATAGCCCTGCGGACGTTGCTAAACATTATTCTGAAGCACTTTCAAATATGATCATGGATACGCCAAATACCTTGTTACGCATTCTACATTACCCACCATTTGATGGCACAGAAGAGCCTGGCGCAATACGTGCAGCAGCACATGAAGACATAAACTTATTAACTATTTTACCTGCAGCCAACGAACCGGGCTTACAGGTGCAAGCTCAAGATGGCGAATGGTTAGATGTTCCTAGCGACTTTGGCCACTTAATTGTCAATATTGGCGACATGTTACAAGAAGCATCTCAAGGCTACTTTCCTTCAACCAGCCATAGGGTAATTAACCCAACGGGTGAAAACTCAGGTAAATCACGTATTTCATTACCCCTATTTTTGCATCCTCGTAGCGAAGTAGTACTATCTAAAAATCATACGCAGGCAAGTTACTTATTGGAAAGATTACGAGAGCTAGGTGTTAAGTAGCACCAAGCCTTAAGCAATAAGACTAATAGCGGTTTTAGTTGTTAACCGCACTGTAGAGCTTAGATCTCACTTGCATTAATGCCTACACGTAAGGCGCATAAAATCGCTTTATTCGATATTTTCAATAGCGTGTAAATAAAAAAGCCATCACTGAGTGATGGCTTTAATTTTTGTAGTTTTAAATACTATTAAAACTTAGCGCTATACTGTTTCAGTTTTAAGCTTATCTAATGCTAACGTATCAGTCGGTGGCACTTTCTTCTTCCGCTTAAATAGTGCTTTAATATCTTCAATAATGAGGTACAAGCACGGTATCAATACTAACGTTACTATCGTAGCAAACAATACACCAAACGATAATGAGACAGCCATTGGAATAACGATTTGTGCTTGTGCACTCACTTCAAAGAAGATAATCGGTACTAAGCCAATAAAGGTAGTAATTGAAGTTAACAATATTGCTCTAAAACGTTTAGTTCCAGCATGCATTACCGCGTCTTTTAATCGCTCACCACGTTTTCTAGCTTTGTTTACATAATCAACCATCACCAGCGAGTCATTTACCACCACCCCGGAGGCAGCGAGTATGCCCATTACAGATAGGGCACTTAAGTCCATACCTAAAATGAAGTGCCCCATAACGGCGCCTATAATACCAAACGGAATAACAACCATAATCATAGTCGCTTGCGAATACGATTTTAAAGGTATGGCTAGCAATGAGAAGATGATCAAAGATGAGATAACAAAATCACGTAATTGGCTATCAGCACTTTCCATTTCTTCTTGAATACTGCCGGTTACTTCACTTTGCACATGTGGATATTTTCTTAATAACTCAGGTATGAAATTATCTCGAATATCATTTGCTACTTTAAATGGTTCTACTTGCTCAGCATCAACGCTCGCCCATACATTTATCGTACGATTGCCATTTTCTCGACGAATACGCGTAACCCCTTCTTGCAAGGTAATAACCGCCAGTTCTGACAAGGGTAATTCTGCACCATTTGGCGCTTGGATCATCACGTCATCAACATGGCCAACGGAACTACGTTGCTCAAGTGGGTAACGCACCATAACTTTTACTTCTTCACTATCACGTAGAATACGCTGAGCTTCTAAACCATAAAAACTGTAACTCACTTGTGAAGCAATGTCGGCCAAGGTTAAACCAAGGCTATAAGCTAGTGGTTTTAATTCAAATTGCACTTCCTTAGCACTGGTTTGACGACTATCGTTTACATCGCCAAGACCTTTAAGGGAATTCAGCTTAGCTTTTAATTCTTTTGCTGCAGCTAGTAATTCCGCATCATTTTTACTTTCTAATCTAAAGGCGATATCACCATCATCTCGACCACCGCCAAATAAGTTATCTCCAATAGTGAATGATTTTACGCCAGGATAATTAGGAATGGCAGCGCGCCATAAATCAGCCAATTCAAAGGTGTTAATTGGACGTAGCTCAGGTATAACAAGTTTTACCATCAATTGGCCGCTGGTTCTGCTGCGTAAATCAACTTGCATATCAGAAATCATTGAATTGCCATATTCAGCTTCAATGTCTTTGTCAATACGGTTAATAACACCTTGAATATTCAATAAAGTTTCTAGTGTCGCTTTTTCTGAGGCATCCACATTCATTTCCACAGTAACCCGTGGGAAATCATGAGGTATTTTAGGTTGACCAACAAAGCGCACAAAACCACCACTGAACAAGCCGGCACTAATAAGCATTAAGCTAATAAAGAACATGAAAACCGCATAGCGATATTGGATGAATACTTCTAACGCAGGTCGGTAGACATTTTCGATAAAGTTTTTTAACTTAGTATCCACCCATAAACGTAATCTATCGATCGGATTTTTCGGATTGAACGCTTTGACTTTCATTTTAACCAAATGCGCGGGTAAAATTAATTTTGATTCAATCAATGAAAAAATTAAGCAAAGAATAACTACTGAGCCAATGGCTTTACCAAACGCTGATGATGGTCCTTCACCAAAAAGAAACGGCAGAAATACTGCGATAGTGGTCAATACACCAAAGGTTGCAGGCATAGCGACACGTTTTACGCCGCGAATAACATTATCGGTACTATGACCATGCTCTTCAATTTCATCATGGGCACTTTCACCCATAACAATCGCATCATCAACAACAATACCGAGCACTAAGATAAAGGCAAATAAACTAATAACATTGATTGTTACACCGACAAATTCCAAAGGCATCACTAACAAAGTACCCAAGAAACATACTGGTAGCCCCATCATCACCCAAAACGCTAAACGAACACGTAAAAATAACGCTAGCATTAAAAATACTAATACCGCACCACTTTTCATGTTGTCTACCATCATATCTAAGCGACCTTCTAGGTAATAGGTCATATCTACCCAGGTTTCTAACTTAACACCAGGAGGCAGCAGCGATGCTTTATCATCAACGTATTTTTTTACTATACTGGCAATGTCAGTGATACTTTGATTGTCGGCTGCACCAATGAACAAGGTAACTGAGTTCTGGCCATTAAACTTCGAATACTGCAATCCTTCCTCAAAGCCATCATTAATGGTCGCTATTTCACCCAAGGTTACTTTTGTCCCATCAGCTAATGTTACAACGGGGATTTGTTCAAATTCATGACCTCGATAAGCCTGGTTTTCAACACGTAAGTTAATATAGCCATTTTCTGCCCGAATTTGACCCGCAGACATATTACGTGAATAACTGCGCACAGCATTAGCAATGTTATTAAAACTTAAGCCATATTCTCTAAGCTTATCTTTACTCACCTCAATCGATATTTCATAATCTAAACCGCTGAATAAGTCAGAGATGTTAATCATCGGTAATTGCTGAATTTCATTGTGAACTTTGCGACCTAGCTCTTTCAGTTCACCATTAGTTAAATCACCATACAAACTAAGATACATGACCTCTTGACGAAACTTTTCACGCTCTACCTTTATTCTTTCCATACCATCAGGGAAGCTTGAGATTGAATCAATTGCCGATTTAACTTCTTCTAGTACCACCTGAGGATCATAATCTAACTCAACCTCAAACCAACCATTGGAAAAATTACGATTTGAATAGGTAATAACACGTTTAAGACCTTGCACGGTTTCCAGTGCTTCTTCAATCTTAATGGTTATGCCTTCTTCTACTTCTTGTGGTGCAGCTCCTGGATAAGGCGCTGCATAAGAAATCCAATTAATTTTAACTTGCGGAAACATTTGTTTATTTATCGTTTGGATAGTAAAGAAACCACCTAACAAAATAAAAATCATCAGTAAGTTTGCGGCAACGCTGTTGCGTGCAAACCAAGCAATTAATCCGGTATTGGTATCAATACTATGATCAATTTCAGCTTTTTCTTTCGGCGTAGCTGTTGTCATGATTATTCCCCTGAATCACTATCATTTAACGCGACTTGTGTTTCACTTTTTTCACCATCAGCTTGCTTATCTTCATCTTGCTTAGGTTTATCACCAATTAACGCTAACTTCATGCCGTCAATAGGATAATCAAGTGCTGAAACTATTAACTGATCGCCATCAGATAGTCCTTTGGAAATAATTACATTTTTGCCATTTTGACGAACAATAGTCACCTCAGAGTAATGCAGTTTTGACTCACTATCTAACAGAGCAACACGACTATTCTCAACAAGATATCGAGGAATACTGGTTGCTTGCGCAAGCTCTAGCCCTAAGATTTTTGCTTTAACATATGAGCCAAATCGTACTGGCGTTTCATTATTATCGTTCACTAATGCGTATGGGTCATTAATTTCGGCAACTAAATAGCTCATACGGCTTTTACTATCGATAACCCCTTCATTGCGGACAATTTTTGCGGCCCATATTGTTTCACGTCCGGCAAATGTGCCAATTAAATTAACCTTGGCATTTTCACCTTGAGCAATCAAAAACTCTAATTGGTTATCTGCAACCGGCAGACGTACTTCAGCAATGTCTGTACCTAGTAGTTTACCTACCATGCTACCCGTGCCAACAAACGAGCCTAGTCCAACATTACGGCTTGCAATCATCGCGTCGTAAGGCGCTCTAATTTCTGTGCGCTCTAAATTACGTTTCGCTCGCAATACTGATGCTTGGGCAGCTTTGACTCTTGCTATTTCTTGTGCAAGCTGCGGTTTACGTAAACTTAATTCGGTTGGCGATGTGTCAGTAATGCGCTTCCATTCTTGCTCAGCAACTAGTCCTTGAGCTCGTTCTGTGTGTAAAGACGCACGAGCTGATGCCATTGTTGCTTCAGCGTCAATCAATGCTGCTTCATAATCATTGGGATCGATACGCGCCAATAGTTGACCTTGTTTAACAAACCCTCCGCGTACGAAGGTATCTGATAATTCGACAATTTGGCCACTAATTTGGGCTACTAGCTCAGTTTCATATTTTGGCTCAACCACACCATACGAATTCACCTGCAAGGTCATTGGCGCTACAGAAATAGGCTCAACAGCAACAATAGGTGTATTATCAACTTCTTCTTTCTCTTCAGGTGGTTTTTTCATACTTGAAAAGAGAAAAAAAACTAAAATACCTGCAATTAAAATGACAATGGGTATAAATATTTGTTTTTTCCGTGTCACTGTTACGTCCTCATAAAGTCTAAAATATTGTGATTATTAGTTTAATTGTCCATAGGATACAGAAATCTCTGGCTACAAAAACTAACAAAGTTGTAAATGCTTGTTACAAAAATCACGCCGTTTTTCCATAGCAATGCAATAATAAATAAAAAACAATATATAACAATAGGTTAATTGAATAAATTTTTATATAAAAACAATGAATCGAGCAAGTAAAAAATATCAATTATAATAAGTTGGTTTTTTTCACTAAATAATTAAACTTTTATAAAAATATTTCGTCGATATAGCCAATACAAAAATAACCACTGAATAAGTACCAAAAAGACTATCTTAAGTAACATGGCCGAATCACCGCCAAAATTATTGATTATACCGCCAAACAGACTATTACTGATGTATTGCCAATTAACAATACTGGTCGATAAGTATATAACAATAGAGTTACAACCGATCACTGCAAAAAATTTTGCTAATACTGTCAACTTTAATACATCAAAAAGGTAATAAAAGATCATCAGCAATAATATGCTATAACCGATAGTTACCATGGCAAATGAGCTTGTCCACAAGGTTTTGTTTATTGGAAAGGCTAAATGCCATAAAAAACCTAAAGCGACACAAACGCTGCCCCAAAACAGTAAGAGTAATATTAAGTGGTTGGGGTTTGCTCTATTGTTCATCATTACGCGTGCGATAAAAACACCGGCAAGTGCATTAACAATCGAGCTGACATTCGATAGTAACCCTTCAGGATCTATCAATAAGCCCTTATAGCTTGCACCTGGCATGAATTTGGCGTCAAACCAGGCATTTAGTGCCCAATTTTGGCTGTAGTTTCCGCCACCAAATCCTGATACTTCAACAACCGTGAGCAATAACCAATAAGCAATTAAAATGCTTATCGCAAGCAGCCATTGAGCTCGCTCACTAAGGTACCAACACACCATAGTGGCGACAAACCACGCAATACCTATCCGCCCGAGCACACTGACAAAGCGTACATCTTCCATATGCATAGGTATACCATTGCCCCAGCCATGATTATAAATAACTCCCAGCAAGATTAACAATATTAACCGCTTAACGCTGCCTAAGATCATCGGCTTTCTTTTTGCTACAGGGTATTGACTCATCGGTTTAGCACTTATCCCTAAACTAACACCGGCCAGAAAGATAAATAACGGGAAAATAACATCATATGCACTTATGCCATGCCAATTACTATGTTGCATTTGCATGGCTAAGCTCTGTGTCCATGACCAACCAGTCATAACAAACAATGCTGCGAATATACCTTCTGCGCCAAGGATCCAGATCATATCGAAACCACGCAATGCATCGACTGATAAGATCCGCTGTCGGCAATTACTACCATTGTCCAATAACTGCTGTTTATTGATGATCTTTGAAGCTTCCATTGATTTATCCTGTTGGTTCATGGCATTACAACGTAGGTGTAACAGCACAAAAGACAGCGCTGTCTTTTACATTAAGAATATACTATTCATAGTCATAATAAATAGCAAATTGCTTCAAACTCTTAACAGGCAAATAGCCGTTACAATTTGTTATGAAATAAAATAGCTAAGCGCTTGTGCCTAAAAATGAAACCCTTAATATGATATGTATAATACCAATTGAAGTAATGAATTCACCATTTAGCGGATTCATTAGTTCAATTGGAATAAATAGAGGGTAAATTTATGTTGTCAAAAATTAATGCATTTTTTCAGTCATTAGGTGAAGAAGGTAATCAACAGGTAAGTGAAATCAGTTTGGAAATCGCTTGTAGCGTTTTATTATGTGAAGTTATGCTTGCCGATGGTCAATTAGACGCGTCGGAACAAAATAAATTAAGCACTATACTATCTAAGAAATTTCAGCTTTCGAATGAAGAAGTAAAAGACATCATCCAACGCTCATTAACCATATGCGAAAATGCGACTGACTTTTATCAATTCACCTCAAAAATTAACGATAACTATAGCACCGAACAGCGCATAGCCATGTTGGAATTACTATGGAAAGTCGCTTACGCGGACGGTGAATTAGCGAGTATTGAAGAGCACATTATTCGTAAAATTGCGGATTTATTACATTTACGACACAGTGAATATATTCAAACTAAATTGAATTGCCAGTCAAAAGATAACACCAGCAGATAAAAAGGATAGTTAACTTAACGCTGGATCGGTTATTATAGCCGCAAGTTAACTGACCTAAAGAATCCACATGGCAAGCATTGGCAAATATAACACCCTTCCCGTAGTCGCAATTACTGATAATGGCGCCTATTTAGATGCAAATGAATTAGGTGAAATTTTATTACCTAATCGCTTTGTGCCTGAAAATTGCCAACCTGGTAGTGAAGTTAAGGTTTTTATCTATGCTGATACTGCCGATCGTATCGTGGCAACTACGGAAAAGCCGTTAGCGGAAGTTGATCAGTTTGCTTCGTTAAAAGTCAGCCAAGTGAATAAAATGGGAGCGTTTCTTGATTGGGGCCTACCTAAGGACTTACTCGTACCCTATAACCAGCAGCATAGTGAAATGGAAGTGGGTAAATATTATCTGGTCAGAATTTTCCTTGATTTAAAAACTGATCGCTTGGTGGCCTCGAGTAAGCTTGATAAGTTTATCGACATCTGGCCAGCAGAATACCAAAAATGGGATAAAGTGAAATTAACTATCGCCAGTAAAACTGATTTAGGTTTTAAAGCCATTATTAATGATCTGCATTGGGGTTTACTTTACGATAACGAAATATTTAAACCACTACGTACCGGCAAAAAAATAACCGGCTACATCAAGCAAGTACGTGAAGATGGTCGGATTGATTTATCATTAACCAGACCAGGTGAAGGTAAAGTTAAAGACTTTAGCGATAAGTTATTAGCACATATCGCTGAAAACGATGGTTTTAGTCCGTTGCATGATAAAAGCGACCCTGAATTGATCAAACGTATTTTAGGGGTTAGTAAGAAAACCTTTAAAGCGACAGTTGGTAACTTAATGAAAAACGGCAAAATTACGATTGAAGCTAAAGGTATTCGTTTGAAATAGTTTTTAAAAAAACTCAAAAAAAAAGCCCTGATGGGCTTTTTTTATGCTTAACGTAATAAATATTGAGCAGTATTATTGTGTGCCGCCCACGGTCATTTCATCAATTTTCAAGGTTGGTTGTCCAACCCCTACTGGAACACTTTGGCCATCTTTCCCACAAACACCGACACCCGCATCAAGCTTAAGGTCATTACCCACCATACTGACTTTTTGCATGGCTTCTGGTCCACTACCAATTAGCGTAGCGCCTTTTATAGGCGAGGTAATTTCACCATTTTCAATTAAATAGGCTTCTGAACTGGTAAAGACGAATTTACCTGAGGTTATATCAACTTGTCCGCCGGCAAAGTTTGGCGCATAAATGCCTTTTTTTACTGACTTAATAATATCTTCAGGCTTATGCTCGCCGGCTAACATATAAGTATTCGTCATACGTGGCATAGGTAAATGCGCATAAGATTCACGTCGACCATTACCGGTGGGTTTAACGCCCATTAAGCCCGCATTGTGCTTATCTTGCATATAACCTTTCAGTACACCTTTTTCGATCAATACGTTGTATTGCCCTGGCGTGCCTTCGTCATCAATACTAATTGAACCACGACGATTAGCCATAGTGCCATCATCAACAATGGTACATAAATCTGAGGTAACTTGCTGACCAACTTTACCCGAAAACGCTGATGATCCCTTGCGGTTAAAGTCACCTTCTAGACCATGGCCAACTGCTTCATGTAACAATACGCCAGGCCAACCTGCCCCTAACACAACAGGCAATAAGCCAGCAGGTGAATCAATCGCCACCAAGTTGACTAACGCTTGACGAACCGCTTCTTCGGCATAGCTGAGGTAACGTGGTTTACTATTATCCAATTCGAAAAAGTAACTGTAATCTGTTCGCGCGCCGCCACCCGCACTCGCGCGCTCACGTTTACCATTTTCTTCCACAAGCACTGAACAATTAAGACGTACCAATGGTCTAATATCCGTAGCATAAGTACCATCGCTAGCGGCTACTAATATTTTTTCATAAACGCCTGACAAGCTTACAATGACTTGTTTAACACGTTTATCTACGCTTCTCGCATGCGCTTCAACTTCATGTAACAAGGTTATTTTTTGCTCTTGCGGTAAACTCGCTAGCGGATCATTAGCTTGATAAAGTGCAGGGCTTTGCTGCATGCTTTTGCCATCAAATACTTGCACGCGGGCAGACTTCTCAGCATTAGCAATGCCCTTAGCGGCATCAGCTGCTTTTTTTAATGCCGCGGGAGAAATATCATCAGAATAAGCAAAGCCTGTTTTTTCGCCTGATATGGCTCTAACACCAACACCACGTTCAAGATTAAAAGAACCTTCCTTAACGATACCGTCTTCGAGCATCCAAGATTCATGACTACTGGATTGAAAGTATAAGTCCGCTAAATCAACTTTACGCTGAAACATGCTGTCCAACGTATCCATTAGCATGCTTTCATCTATTTCACTATTGGCTAAGAGCTCTCTCTCAACATTATTCATACGATATCAACTTATTTTTAAAACGATTATGAGTAGCAACAGGCATAGCTTTACGCACGTTGAGTAATTCTTGTTCTTGGTAATCAGCACAAATAATACCTTTACCGGTATCACGCTGAGCCAGTATTTCACCCCAAGGGTTTATGATCATACTGTGGCCCCAAGTTTCTCGACCATTTAGATGCACGCCTTCTTGTCCGGCTGCGATAATATACACTTGGTTTTCGATTGCGCGCGCTTGTAACAGTGTTTGCCAATGTGCGGCACCCGTTACCCGGGTAAAGGCACTAGGTACGGTGATAATTTTTGCACCTTGTTGGCATAATTGTCGAAATAATTCCGGAAAACGTAGATCATAACAAATCGATAAGCCCAGGTTAATTCCGCCAATATCAAGTACGCTAACACGATCTCCTGCTTTAGCATAACGCGATTCACAGTAGTTTTTTTCGCCATCTTCGACGGTAACGTCAAATAAATGCAGTTTATCGTAATCTCCTAGTTCTCGACCCTGTGGAGAAAATACAAAACAACTATTAGTAAATTTATCATGTGTATTCGCTAATACAGGAATACTACCTGCAACAAGAAAAACATTATAGCGCTTAGCAAGTTCTGCAAGTTGTGTTTTCAACTGATGAGTTTTTTGATTCTCACGAGCTAGCAACACCTGCTGCTGGTCTTTACCACCAAAAAACAAACAACATTCAGGTAATAAAACTAATTGTTGCTGGTCATATGCCAAGGTCATTAATTGCTCTTCAATATCAGCAATATTGTCCGCAACATTAGTGTTAGACGTCATCTGTATTGCACAAAGTTGCATAGTTTTATTTGTCACTATTCTTAACCATCAAAATTATCGATTACAGGTACTGACTTTATTGGCTCTTCAGGTACGGCTTTCTCTGGCGCGACTTCAACTATCTTCGGTGGTGAAGAGCGACCGACGCTAATATTTTGATTTTTCCTACTCACCTGCTTAAACTGTGGTTCATCTAAATTACCCGTGACTTCGAATTTTATTTCCGCAATAACCGTTGAAGTGATCACTTCGTCGAGCGCGACACCTGCTAAAAAGGTCACCGGGTTCAATGTCGCAATCCAAGCCAATACCGGTAAACTAGAGGTTAAATTAGGTTTATAGGACATACGATAATCAAGATTACCGTTATTCAGATTAGTATTACCAACGATGGTTAAATCGCCAGCCGTTCCCTTCATCAAGACATTATCGGTATACGCGACGCCATCCTTTAAAGTAAAACTACCTTCGAGGTCACTATAGAACATACCATCGCTAAAAATATCTCTAAAATCAAAACTGAGCTTACGTACTAATGACTGTAAACTTAATAATGACAAGATACGTACGCCTTTATCATCAACATCAGCTAAGTAGCCATCATCAAACTTTGCCGTCAGCTCACCATCAAAGCTAGCCAATGCAAAATCATGCGGACCACCTTGCCAGGTAAGATCATATTTCATTTCAACACCGCTATCTTTAATAATCGATGCATAGCCCATATTTTCAACTTCACGGGCAACATTATTGGTGACTAATGTACCAGTAACACGGGTGCTCGATTCGTTCAGTTCTTGCTGCCAAATTGCGTCGAAGGCCATTTGAGTTTTGTCGCGTTTGGCGGTAAATTTATTTAATAGCAGCACATGCTCATTCTTACGTTCTAAGGTAAAGGTTACTTCACCAAAGTCGTAGACGCTATATTGACAACTTGCACAGCTCACTTTTAACGGTGGAATAGCAGCGAATAGTTCGCTATTACTCAACTGATCAATAAGCGGTAGTATTGGATTCTGATTCAACGGTTTAACAACAACACGGGCACTCGTTGAATTTCTATCAACCTGCTCTTCATCCGTAGCGATGTCGCTCACAGTTGCTGGCATTAACAGTGCTTTATTTGAAGTTTGTTCAACCTGAACAAGTGTAGTTTTTTCATCGACCTCGTTTGTACTATTTTTCTCTATAGCAGCCTTGTTACCGGTACCCGTTAAATGAATAAAGTCGGCATTTATATCTATACCCTGTTGATCCCAGTCAGGATAAAACTTAGCAGAGCCTCTGATTTCTTTCGCGTTAACATTGAGCAGCCACCAATTTGGCTCAGGCATTAAATCAAAATTCACTTGATGAAAACTTTCGCCGTAAACCATTAAGTTTGCAACTTGCCCGTGTATTTTATCCGGCATGCTTAATAGGCTGTGTTCACTTACCTCTGAAGCTAATGGCTGTACCGATAAATCTACTGCGTTTGGTTCCGACTCCAATGCCGCCATGATATCGAGCACTAACGGTTGCCATTGTTCATAATTAGCTTGTGCTAAGTCCGCTGTAATATGAAAACCCGTTGTCGGTAACCATAACTGCTGTTTCCCCAACACTAAGTGTGCTAGTGAAAAGCGGCTTTGCTGATGCTCAAGCAAACCATAAAAATCGATTTTATCGCCAATATCTGCATTTATAGTACTTTCAGTTTCATTGCCGAAAGCATGAATACTCACCGCGATGCTATCTTCTGGGCTTTTATTAAATGGCGCAGGTAGTGTCAAAGCGACTTTCTCTAGGTTTGAATTAATTTGATAATCATAACTAAATTTGTCATCACCAATATTAAGAGCTAATAGGCCTTGCCACCCTAGTGAACCTTGCCCATATTTTACTAGTTCATTCGGTAATTGTGCCTGCCATTGCGGATTTTTCCATTGGCCAAGTGTTTCAATACTGACATTATAATGTTCAGTTTCTTGCTTGGTCATAACATTAATGCTCAGAGGTAGACCACGCCAATCTAACTCAACGCCAGAAGCAGTTAACACATCGTTATAGTAATCTAAGCGGCCATTAACTTGAGTAAAGTCCATTTGCGGCGTTTGTAAGGCTAAGCTGTTATTATTAAAATCGACATAGCCTTTCGCCACCACTGCATCGAGATCATTTAACGGCAGTATTAAAGAGAAATCACCGCTAATAGGTTCAGAAACAACAACTTGCTCTAATGTAACACCAATCGAGTCTTGCATTGGACTAGCGTCCATGAGCTGGCTCACCAGTTGTGGCTGTGTTTCGCTAAAGTCGGCATCAACGGTCAACACTTGCTCGTCCGATAAACTCAAAATTTCTGCTTCAACACCGGTAACATCAATACCAGATAGCGTTCCTGCTCGTCCAGTAATGAGCATGCTATCGTTAGTAAAATTTAAGTTTGCATCAAATTGTTTTATTGCTGGCCATTCAGGGTCAAATTTAAATGTGCTGTCTGACAATTCAGCATCAACGACAAAAATACCTTCATGATGATTAAACGGAAAGCTTTGCAATGGTCCATTAAATAACACCAAGGCCTGATTAACTTTGCCGTCAACAATGGCACCATTTAAGTAATTAACCAGATCCTCACCCATCAATAAATGTGGATAATAATATTCCGCAAATGTGGCGTTACCGTCGCTGACATTTGCCAATAGCGCCATCGTGGTTGGCTGATCTTTAGCGTTATTAACTTTGAGATCGGCAGTGAGGCTTAATTGTGGCGAACTAAATTCAATATTTTCTACCGTCAGCTGCCAATTATCGGCAAAAAGTTTAGCGTTAATCAGGCTAGTTAAACGCGTATAGGGAATCGGATATTTAAAGTGTTTATCGAAATCGAGTGCGCCATCAACGGCAGTTAGCGATATTTGCAACTGGTTGTTCGAATAAACTAATTCGCCACTAACATTACTAATACCCGGAATACCATGACTAAAATGGCTATCAACGTCGCTAAAGCGTGCGGTCATGGCTAAATCATTAGTGCTAGTATGGAAATGTATGTCTTCAATTCGGCCAACAGCGTCAAGATCAAGTAACAAGCTTTCAAGCGCTACATTATCAAGTAATAATGGCGATATACCTTCAAAGCTTGCTAGCTCTAAGGCACTAATATAGCCGTTGACGTGATCACCATCAATATTGGCTAATAAGGATATTTTATTAGTCTCAACACCATTGCGTTTTATGGTTAATGGCGACGTGCTAATGTTAAGTAGCAATTCATCTAAGGTTTTAACCTCAACATCACCACCAATAATTTCAAAACGTTGGGTTTTACCTAAGTGTTGCCAAGAAATTTCATTGTTACCAAGTGCTAGTTGAATAGATTCCGGTTTCCCTGCGGTAATATTTAACCAAGCATTAAAATTAATGGCCGAATGAGTATTGGCGTCTTTAATCGCTAATACTCGTCCGAGCCAAGGCGTAATATCGATTTCATTAGCTTCAAGGTAAGCTTGACCACTAAGGTTATCAAACCTTTGACCTTGGAAATCTAAAAGCACTTTCAGGTTATTAGAACTGAGTCCATCAACAATAACAGTGCCATTAGCTCGGTGGCGATCATCGTCATTAAGCCAAAACATTTCGTTAATAGTAAAAGCCCGTACGCCCGAGATAGAGCGATAAAGCACATGGCTATTGCGAATCGAAAAACGAGAGATTTGTTCCAGTAATATGGTAGAAAGAGAATCAATTATGCTCTCTTGTCCTTCGTCATTATTACTCATTTCTTCCGCTGAATTAACCAAAGTAGCTTGTTCGAATTCTAATTCAGCGCCTGAAATAACAAAATCTTTAGTGATAAACTGGCCAGATCGTATACTGCGCCAAAAATCTAGCTCGACTTCCAAGCTGTTGATGTATATTTTACTATCATCAGTCGACAAGAGCTCAACTTGTTGAGTGATCAAGGTTGGGCCAGACTTTCGCCACCCCATACTTAGTGAGCCAATAGAAACATTACTGTTATAATTCGTATTGAGATAATCTTCGACATTTTCACGATAATTATGGGCGTAGGGCAAAAATAGCCGTAGCATGCTGATCAGCACAGCAAAAACCACCAGCAAAATTGCTAATAGTTTATACAGACGCTTAAGCCATCTATTTAATACCGAAGAAACACTCATTAATTCTTTACCAACACACGTTAATTACTCACAGCTATCGGACATTACATCATCACGACATCAAACTGCTCTTGATTATACATGTTTTCTGTTTGTACTTTAATCTGCTTGCCAATGAAGACTTCAAGCTCTGCAAGGTTATGATATTCATCATTGGTTAATGATTCACTCACGGCTGATGACGCATAAACAATAAATTTATCGGCGTCATATGCTCGATTCACTCGCACTATTTCTCGGAGAATTTCAAAGCAAACGGTTTCCACCGTTTTAACATACCCTCGACCATGGCAAACTTCACATTCACCACATAAAATATGCTCTAAACTTTCCCGCGTGCGCTTACGCGTCATTTCAACTAAGCCTAATGCTGAAAAACCCGATAGGCTATATTTGACATTATCTTTGGCCATAGCGACATCTAAGCTATGTAAAACCCGACGTTGGTGCTCTTTATCATTCATATCGATAAAATCGACAATAATAATGCCACCTAGGTTTCTCAGCCTAAGCTGTCGAGCAATCGCCTGGGTTGCTTCTATATTGGTATTAAATATGGTTTCTTCTAAATTTCGGTGACCAACAAAAGCGCCAGTGTTGATATCTATGGTCGTCATAGCTTCAGTTTGATCTATGATTAAGTAGCCACCGGATTTCAGCTCAATTCGTCGATGCAGCGAGCGCTGTATCTCACTTTCAACATCAAACAGATCAAATATCGGGCGTTCTCCGGGATAATATTCCAATAAGGGTGCTAAGTTTGGGACAAATTCCGTGGTAAATTCTACCAACTGTTGGTAGGTTAATTTTGAATCAATACGAATACGCTCAAGTGAAACACCGACAAAGTCTCGCAATACACGAAATGCCAACGACAAATCTTGATAAATAGGGTCTTTGGTTTGTTTACGCTCTTTGCGTTCGATAACTTTTGCCCAAACTCGACGCAAAAATTCTGCATCATGTTGTAACTCTTCAATACCCGCGCCTTCCGCTGCCGTACGTACTATAAAGCCATGATCTTCAGCACAATAAGGACTAACAATAGATTTCAAGCGATTACGTTCTTTCGGCTCTTCAATACGTTGCGATATACCAACATGGCTGGCATTAGGCATTAACACTAAATAACGTGCAGCGACGGTGATATCTGTCGTTAATCGAGCCCCCTTCGTGCCCATAGGATCTTTTACCACTTGCACAACAATATGTTGGCCTTCATGCACCAAATTACGAATATCTGGCACCTGTTCAGTGCTGTTTTCTTCTTTTAAGATCAACTTAGAATTAATATCTGAGGCATGTAAAAAAGCCGCTTTGCCTAAATTAATATCAACAAAAGCGGCTTGCATACCGGGTAACACCCGAATAATCTTACCGAGATAAATGTTTCCTACTAGGCCACGACGAGCTTCTCGCTCGACATGCACTTCTTGTAGTGAACCATTTTCGATTAATGCTACCCGTGTTTCGCTCGGGGTAACATTGATAAGTAATTCACCGCTCATATCGCTTCCTATTTAATCTGTTGTCATTGATGACTTGACACCGAATGCCGATAACAACTGGGCTGTTTCATATAAAGGTAGCCCGACAACAGCAGAATAACTACCACGAATTTGTTTCACAAATTGTCCGCCAATACCTTGAATACCATAAGCACCCGCTTTATCTTGCGGCTCACCTGTTTGCCAATAACGGGTTATTTCTTTTTCACTCAGCATTTTAAAGTCGACTTCAGTGCTGACAATCACCACCTCGCTGCGCTCACCTTGAACTGCGGCAATAGCAGTAATTACTTGATGCGAGTTCCCCGATAGCATATTAAGTATCGCGAGGCAGTCACTAAGTGATTCTGGCTTACCTAAAATATGTTGTCCAAATACCACCGAGGTATCGGAACCGAGCACCACAACCTCTTCAGAATTCTTTTGTCCAATAGCTTGCGCTTTTTCTAGCGATAAACGTGCGACATATTGCGCCGGTTTTTCTGCTAACCGCACACTTTCGTCAATGTTTGCAGGTGAACACGTGAAGACATAGCCAAGTTGTTGTAGAAGTTCTTTTCGGCGTGGTGATTGAGACGCCAAGATCAAGGTATTAGACATGTTATTTGATTCGAAAATTTCGTCTTATTTTACGTAATAATAAAAATACCCAAGGCCACAGAATAATCGTAGTAAGGACTGGATATAGGTAACTGGGAAGAAATACGGCATCAGTTAAAAATCGTTGTAACCAAAAAACAATCAGGTGATATAACGCCGACAACACACCAACAATTAGCGCTTGCTGCCAAACAGAGAAGTTGCGTATTTTCTGGAAGTTTCCTGCAACAATATAAACAGAAATTGCCATGGCGCCAGCATGAACGCCTAAGGTTGAACCGAGTAAAACATCAAGAATAAAGCCCATTACGCCAGCTGAAATTACATTGACTCGAGCGGGGAGCGCTAAACACCAGTAAAGTAGAACAACTAGCACCCAATCAGGACGAAAGGCATCAACACTTAACGGTAACGGCATAATACTGGCCATTAGCGCGACAAGAAATGTTAAAAGGATAATTAGGCGACTAGAAATGGTCATTTATTTTTCGCCTTTTCAGCCGAAATCACTATGGTTTTTTTAGCCGGCAATATAGCGTTTTGCTCTGGCCACAATAACAAAACATAACGTAAACGATCTATTTTAGCGACCGGTTGACTTTGAATTTGAGAAAAAGCCCGTGATTCGTCTTGTAATACCGAAGTAACCCGGGCGACAGGATAGCCTTCAGGAAACTTTCCTCCTAATCCTGATGTAACAAGCATATCATCAACGCGAATATCAGTACTGTGCGGCACATGATTATGGCTTAATATATCGATCACACCAACTCCGCTAGCAATAAGTCGTACACCATTTCGGCTTATCCTCACGGGCACAGCGTGAGTGACATCGGTGATCAATAATACCCGACTACTCGTGGTGCCAACATGTAATATTTGCCCGACAATACCTTCATCATCAATAACGGCTTGACCTTCATAAACACCATCGTTTGCACCGCGATTAATCACAACCTGATGAGTATAAGGATCACTATCAACCGCCAGAATTTCCGCGACCATTTTTTTTGCATCACCACGTAAAGGTGAAGCAAGCAAGGCTCTTAAACGTTCATTTTCACGTTGAACAATCTCTAATTGTAATGCTTGCTCATGAAAGACTAATTCATTGATTTTGTATTGTTCATTGTCTTCAATGAGTTGGCGGCGAGTAACAATATTTTCTGCCGCCCAGCTCATCATTTGTTTAGGCGCGGTCGCCAAATATTGCAACGGACTCACCATAGATTGCAAATAGCCTCGAGCGGACTCGAAGCTATTCATTTTATGGTCAAAAAATATTAACAATCCAGAACAAAACAGCACCAAAACAAGTCGGTGCTGTGGGGAAGGTCCATGCTTAAA
>CAJXUN010000024.1 GCA_913061475.1 uncultured Colwellia sp.
ATTAAAACGCTTTTATCTCGAACAAAATTTAACCGCGAAAGATCAACAGACCCTAAGTAAAGAGAAAAAATAATGCGAGAATACAACAGATTGTTACTGCCCTTCGTGCTAGATTTCGCTATAATGTTGCGCTTTAAAATTTAAGCTATTTTTATTCATCCACTTTTAAAACAGGTAATTTGCATGTCTGTACAACAGCAGGAAGTCGACCTACGACGCACCTTCGCTATCATTAGCCACCCTGATGCGGGTAAAACGACGATCACTGAAAAGGTGCTACTTTTTGGTCAAGCGTTACAAAAAGCAGGTACGGTGAAAGGTAAAAAGTCGGGTCAACATGCAAAATCTGACTGGATGGAAATGGAAAAAGATCGCGGTATTTCAATTACCACCTCGGTCATGCAATTTCCTTATGACGGCTGCTTAGTTAACTTACTCGACACGCCAGGCCATGAAGACTTCTCAGAAGATACTTATCGTACATTAACTGCGGTAGACTCATGTTTGATGGTCATTGACGTTGCGAAAGGCGTCGAGGCTCGTACTATTAAATTAATGGAAGTTACCCGTTTACGCGATACACCCATTATCACTTTCATGAATAAAATGGACCGCGATGTCCGTGATCCAATGGAAGTCATGGATGAAGTCGAAGAGGTTTTAAAAATTAAATGTGCACCTATTACTTGGCCAATTGGCATGGGTAAAGAGTTTAAAGGTGTCTATAACATTTTAACCGATGAGATCTTCTTATATCAAACGGGCCAAGGTCATACCATTCAAGAAAAGCGCGTCATCAAGGGTATAGACAACCCAGAACTCGATAAGGTTATCGGTAACTACGCCGAAGATTTACGTGAAGAGCTAGAGCTAGTCGTTGGCGCCTCACATGAATTTAACCATGAAGAATTTTTAAATGGTGAATTAACACCAGTATTTTTTGGTACCGCATTAGGGAATTTTGGTGTTGATCATATGCTAGATGGCTTAACCAAATGGGCACCTAAACCTTTACCTCGTGAAACAGATACACGAGTAGTAAAAGCGGAAGAAGAAAAGTTCTCTGGCTTTGTTTTTAAAATTCAAGCCAACATGGACCCTAAACATCGTGACCGTATTGCTTTCATGCGTATTTGTTCTGGCAAGTATGAAAAAGGCATGAAAATGAAACAAGTGCGTATTGGCAAAGATGTGAAAATTGCTGACGCGGTAACCTTTATGGCCGGCGATCGCTCTAACGTTGAACAGGCTTATGCAGGCGATATTATTGGTTTACACAACCATGGCAGCATTCAAATTGGTGATACGTTTACCGCTGGTGAAAACATGAAATTCAGTGGTATTCCTAATTTTGCCCCTGAAATGTTCCGTCGTATTCGCTTGCGTGATCCGCTTAAAGCCAAGCAATTACAAAAAGGCCTTATTCAATTATCTGAAGAAGGTGCTGTGCAGGTATTTAGACCTTTCAACTCAAACGATATGATCGTTGGCGCGGTGGGTGTATTGCAATTTGAAGTGGTCGTGCAACGTTTGAAAACCGAATACAATGTTGACGCTATTTATGAGCCAATTAGTGTTGCAACAGCGCGTTGGTGTACTTGTGACAACGAGCGCACTTTAGAACAGTTTCAAAAGAAAGCTTATGATAATTTAGCCCTTGATGGTGGCGACAACTTAACTTACATCGCACCAACAATGGTTAACCTAAACTTGGCACAAGAACGTCATCCAGACATTGAGTTCCATAAAACCCGAGAACATTAGTCATACACTTTGATGACAAATAAAAGTTAATCAAGTAATTTATAGATAAGCACATTTTGTATTTTGTGCTTATCTGCTCAAGCTGCCATGTCAGAGTTGAGTCGACAACCCAATAAGAGTTAATTTACATGAATATTAGTAACATCCTAAGTGAGAAAGTTAGCGCTGCTATGGTTGCAGCAGGTTTACCTGAAGGGACAAACCCAGCGATAAGTTTATCAAACCGAGCAAATTTTGGTGACTACCAAGCAAACGGTGTCATGGGTGCAGCTAAAAAATTAAAAACTAATCCGCGTGAGCTGGCAACGAAAGTTGTTGAAGCCCTTGACTTAACTGGCATTGCAGAAAAAATAGAATTGGCCGGCCCGGGGTTTATTAATATTCATTTAGACAAAAATTGGTTGGCCACACAATTAAACCAAGTATCAAATGACAAAAACCTTGGTGTTAGCCAATCAACAAAACCACAAAATGTTGTGGTTGATTATTCTGCGCCTAATCTAGCCAAAGAGATGCACGTTGGCCATTTACGCTCAACCATTATTGGTGATGCGGTGGTCCGTGCTTTAGAGTTTCGTGGTGAACATGTTATCCGTCAAAACCATATGGGCGATTGGGGCACACAATTTGGCATGTTGCTCGCTCATTTAAGCGACAAGTTGGCATCAAACGAAGTTGCAGAAACAGCGCTTGCTGATTTAGAAAACTTCTACCGTGAAGCAAAAGTTCGTTTTGATAACGAAGAAGGCTTTGCGGATCGTGCGCGTGACTACGTGGTTAAACTGCAAAGCGGCGAAGCGCAGTGTGCCGTACTTTGGCAACAATTTATTGATATATCAATCGCACACAGTGAAGATATTTATCAAAAGCTTAATGTGACACTAACCCGTGACGACATTATGGGTGAAAGTGCCTACAACCATGACTTATCAAAGGTTATTGATGAATTGATGGCACAAAAAATTGCTGTTGAAGACCAAGGTGCAAAAGTTGTATTTATCAATGAAATGGCCAATAAAGATGGTGAGCCATCAGTATTTATCGTGCAAAAGTCTGGCGGCGGTTATTTATATGCCACCACAGATTTATCTGCCTGTCGTTACCGCAGCGGTGAGTTAAAAGCGGATCGTATCATTATTTTCACTGATGCCCGCCAAGCGCTGCATTTCAAACAAGTTGAAATTGTTGCCCGTAAAGCTGGCTTTTTGCCTGAGCATGTCGCGTATGATCACTGTCCATTTGGTATGATGATGGGCGATGACGGCACACCTTTTAAAACCCGTACCGGTGGTACCATTAAACTGGCTGAATTACTTGATGAAGCGATTGTACGTGCCGCGGCGTTAATCAAAGAAAAGAATCCAGATATTACTGATGCTGACCTAACTGAAATTTCAGAGAAAGTAGGTATTGGTGCGGTTAAATTTGCCGATTTATCTAAAAACCGTACCAGCGATTATATTTTCAACTGGAAAACCATGTTGAGTTTTGAAGGGGCAACAGCACCTTATTTACAATATGCTTATTCGCGTATTCAAAGTATTTTCACTAAAGCTAATTTCTCCGCAGATAACTTACACAGTATTGCAATTATTGAACCACAAGAGAAAGCCCTCGCACTTAAATTATTGCAGTTAGAAAACGTCCTTAATGCTGTGATAAGTGAATGTACGCCCAATTTACTGTGTAATTATCTATATGAACTTGCTAGCTTGTACATGACCTTTTACGAAGCTTGTCCGATATTAAAAGATGAAATTACACCAGACGTTAAACAGTCGCGATTGGCTTTAAGTCATATTATTGCTAATACCCTTAAACAAGGTTTAGATATTTTAGGTATTGACGTGATGGAACGTATGTAGCCTCAGGTAATGGAAAAATCGACGGGACAATATGCTGTAAATGAAAATACTATTAATTGATAATATAGATAATCAACTGCTTGAGCTTAAGCAAGAGCTTGTTAGGTCACGGGCAAAACTTGCTCATGTAACAGGCTTAAATGCCGCGGTTTCAGCGCTTGCACAGCATAAATTTAATGTTGTGATCTGCGCAGCAATTGTCGACAACAATGACGGTAATGCTATTTTTGAAATGGTGGCGAAGAAATTCCCTGCTATTGTTCGTATTTTAATTGATGATAATGAGCAAAAAGCACAATGTATTGCTCATTACTGTTTTGCGCAACCTTTAGAGTGTAAAACAATCGTCAGTACAATCGCTCAATTAGCAAATAATAATCAAGCGATCACTAAAGATATTATTGTCAAAACTATTGCTAATATCAAAGTGCTACCAAGTCCGCCTAAGGTTTATATGCAGCTTAATGCAGCGTTAAAAGACCGTAACACCGACTCACATAAAATTGCACAAATCATCCAGCAAGACCCCGCATTAACGGCAAAGGTGCTACAATTTTCTAATAACACCTTCCCCACTGGCGCCAAACCGATGATGGACATTGATGAAGCCATCACTAAAATGGGTGTTGATACACTTTGTTGTATCGTGATGACGGCAGAATTATTTGCTTATAATCCGAAAATAAAAGACTTCTCTATTAATGATGAACAACTGCATTGTTTAGCGACAGCAAAACTAGCCGCTTCTATGGTAAAATCAGAGCTAAAACAAGATGCGATGATCGCAGGTTTATTGCACGATATCGGCAAGGTTGTTTTATTTGAAGTTAATGCAAAATCAACAGCATTATTCTTTATGCATCGCATTAGTGGTGATAATAACATTGCTTTAGAAAACAAAATATTTGCCAGTGATCATTGCCATGTAGGTGGTTATTTATTGCATACCTGGGGCTTTTCTTATCATATTATCGAAGCCGTTATTTTGCATCATCGTCCTGAAAAACTACTGCAAAAAAGCTTTGGCGTTGCCCAAGCTGTCTACCTAGCTAATGCGCTTGTTCATAAGCAAACACCGAATGAAGAATTTATTAGTCATTATAAATTAGCCAGTGTGATTGACGCGCTAACTCGACGAGCAGAGAAGTTCATTTAACCTGTCCTATGTTTAAATAACCTGAACTCTGGATAAGCTATATACGTCAATGCCACGATTTTTGCTCGTATCAGCGTTAAGTTTGCTACTAATAGCCAGCTATTAGGTACACAAGCTTGCCTTGATTCATTCAAAACTTATAACATTGATAACGATAAGATATCAGTAATCGCAAGAATTTTTTTATATATTTGAAAATTAAAGGATTATATTTTTTATTCGCATATCCGTTATCCAGAGTTCAGGTTAAATAATAAATGAGGGAGTTAAGATGACAAACAGGTTGCGATTTACCGACAGTCATTGTCATCTTGATTTTGATGCGCTAAGTCATGAGTTACCAAGCTTACTTGAGCAATGCCAACAAGCTCATATTCACAAAATTGTTATCCCTAGCATAGGGCCGAGAAACTGGCATAAAGCACTGACACTTGCGCAAAAACACAGTTCAAAACAACTAACATTACACCCATGTTTAGGCATACACCCATGGTTTCTTAATGATTTAACTGCCGATAGTTTGGATAATTTAGCACACTTGATAAAGCTAAATCGGAATGAAATTGCGGCTATTGGCGAAGCCGGTATTGATCGTGTTATTGATAATGAGCAGCAAAATTTAGCCCAACAAATTGAAATTTTTGACTTTCAATTAGCCTTGGCAAAAGCTTACAGTTTACCGATTATTGTACACCATCGACGCTCACATCAAGACATTGTTGCCATGCTTAGACAAAAGCAATTAACCAACGGTGGCATTATCCACGCATTCTCGGGTAGCTATCAGCAAGCATGTCAGTACATAGATTTGGGCTTCAAACTGGGTATAGGTGGTACCATTACGTACCCAAGAGCCGAGAAAACGCTAAAGGCCATAAAACGCGTGCCACTGACCAGTTTAGTGCTTGAAACAGATGCTCCGGCCATGCCTTTATATGGCTTTCAGGGGCAAGACAACTCGCCGCTGCAACTGATCAACGTTTTCCAAGCACTGACCAATATACGGCTTGAATCCTCGACAGAAATTGCTCATGCCCTTGAGGAAAATGTGAAATCAGTTCTGCCGAATATAAGCTTTTAGCTAGGCACTCGGTGGCCGAAAGCCTTGTCGGCTGAAGCGATTTAAACCACGGGTCAACAGAAAACCAATCACACCTGCAACTATTAACAGTAAACGCATAATATCGTACTGAGAACGACTGTTTTTTGCCAGATTGTCAGCCAGTATTGAACGATATAGAGAAAGTCTAATATAACCGTGTAATTTGTCTGCACGTAACTCTTGCACAAACGGCAGCACTTCAGCTGTTTGATTCACTTTTCCTAGGCTAATACCAAAAAGATCGCTAACCGACTCTGCAGCAGTTGAGCTAGAAATCTCTTGTCCTGTGGCATCATAAACATGAACACTTTTTACCAAAGGTTGCAGCGCTAAGCTATCGCTGTATTGTTGTAATTGACCTGCTTGTTCAGCAAAATAGGGCATAGCACTTGTTGCTGCTTGTGCCAAATAAAGCTTACCCATTTTATTGGCATGCGCTTGTATTTGCACTTGTTGGGCATCACGGCTATTGACCCAAAAATTCATCAACAGCACCAGTAATAAAATAGCGATAGCTAATTGCAATATTTTATTATAAATCGGTGATAATTTAGGGTATAAAGGCTGTTCTATTTGCTTCATAAAACGAGTGTGTTCCTATAATTCTATAACTACACTATAGAACTATATTTGCATTTTTTATACTAGGACTCTCGTTTTAAAGCATGTTTTTTCAAATGAGGCATTATCGTGACGACCGAACAAAAATCAGTTTCTTTAGCGACTATTCAACACTTAACGTTAGCACAATGGTTACCTATCGACTCAACCAGACACGACATGCCAATAAGTTACGATAATCCGCAGCAAAGCTTTATTTTTGAAAATAATCAATCATTAATCACGCCGCTATCAACCAACACACCGGAGCTGGTAGTTTTTGGTGACATAACACTCGCCACACTAACCCATTTGCTTAACGAGTGTGAGTTAACACTATTACGCCTAAATAAAATCAATCACCGAAATAATGCCATAAGCTATCGATTCAGTGTACAGGTCAATGACCTTAAACTATCACGTGATAGCCTAGCGAAATTTAACGTCAATAATGCTGTTGAGTCGGCGTTGTTAGTCAACGCTCCAAGCCTTTCACAGCCTGGCTTATTGGTGATGGATATGGACTCAACGACAATAAAAATTGAGTGTATTGATGAAATAGCAGCGTTAGCTGGTGTTGGTGAAGAAGTTGCAGCGGTAACTGAACTCGCCATGCAGGGGCAGCTCGATTTTAGCCAAAGTTTACATCAACGCGTTGCTAAGCTCAGCAACGCCTCTGAAGACATTTTAGCGCAAGTCGCGACTAACATACCGCTGATGGAAGGATTAGAAACGCTAGTGGCAGTATTAAAACAACATCACTGGCGCGTTGCCATTGCATCAGGTGGTTTTACCTACTTCGCTGATCACTTAAAGCAAATGCTATCGCTAGACGCTGCCGTCGCCAATGTTTTAGAGATCAGCAACAAGCACCTGACCGGAAAGGTGTTAGGTGTGGTTATTGACGCAAAAGCCAAGGCCGATTGTTTAACGCAATTACAAGCAGAATTTAATATTGGTGCAACGCAAACGGTTGCGATGGGTGATGGCGCTAATGACTTAGTGATGATGGCGGCAGCGCATTTAGGGGTTGCCTTTCACGCTAAGCCTTTAGTATTAGCACAGGCAGATGCGTGTATCACAACCTCAGGTTTGGACTGCTTACTGCATTGGTTAAAATAATATCATTGGCTATTGCTTGTCTGCCGAGCTAGCACACGTGATTGATACACATTGATACCAACAACGGGTTAATCAATGTGTATCGGCACTATTTCGCGTTACGTGTTAACTGATAACGAAATAAAGTTTCTTGGGTTATATCAAATATTTGTGCAATACCCGCGACACTCCAAATATCCTGCTCAATTTGTTTACCACGATGAATCGCATAAGCGCTAATATAACTCAGCTCTGGATGAAGATGCCCCATATCAGGTTCGTCTGCTCGTGATAATTTTATCATCACGCAGAAAAACTTACCTTTTTTTAACGCTTGATTGATAAACATTTGCTTTAGCTTTTCACTGCCGAGCTCGGACGCTAACTTAACCGTGACCGCCTTATCTACCATCTCAATACTGCTATTAACCGCGATATAAAGCAGCTCAGAACTTGCCGCATCGGTATGCTGGATTTTCTTTAACTTCGCACTCAAATTAGTCATGATATTCGCATGGCCAAATATCGGATATAAGTTGTAATAGCCATCGCGATCGCTTAATTGCTTCATGGTCAACATCAGCTTACTGCTGTTGTCGCCACCCGCGATAACTTCAGTTTTATAACGACTACCGCTTGTTTGAATAATAAGCGCTGGTGTTGTAGAGCTGGCACTATATAAATTACGTAACGCCTTTGCTAAACCTGGGCTCGACATCGCATATTCGTCTGGCGTTAGCTTATCGCGATTTTTATCAATTAATGCTTTAAAAAACTTACGACCAATATGTTGGTGTTTCTCGACAAAAACCCGTAAATTAACCACTGTTTTAGCGCGATTTACTCGCATAACCTCGTAAGGCAAGCCCGTCAAATCAAACGCAGAAGTGATTTTTTGTAAGGCTGGAAAGCTAACATAGACAATATCGCCTTTCACTAAAACGGTTTCATTGTCCAACTCAACTTTTAACCCTGACGTTGAAAAGTCATGTGAAGTACCTTGCCATATGACTTTATTAATTTCGACACTCGCCGGAGTTTTATAAGTAAAGCGTAACTCCTGTCGCTGGTTCCTATAGTTTATTCCCACTTCATCTACACTAAAGGGTTTGCTTAAACGTTTGTGGCCAAAATTTTTCAATTTAGCGGTATTAATGCCTTCATAAGACAATGATTGATATGCCGATATACTTTCACTGCTTGTAACATCAATCGCTACAACAATATAAGGTATTTTTTCTAACAATAACTTAACTTCGTCAGATATCGGGCTGTTCAAGTATTCATTTTGCTTAGATAAGGTATTTGATAACGTTAAAGATGAGTCAGCACGGCGTGGAAACACATCCAACAAAGACAATTGGATAACTGAAAAACTCTCTTTATCAGCCGCAAAAGCTAAAAACTGCGCCATAAACTCTTCGTCTTCAGCTAACTGTAGTTCATCAGCAGTATAAAAGTATGCCTTACCCTGACTTTTATGAACAAAACTAAACACTAACAAAGACTTGCCAGATACAGATGACTTTTTAAGCCGATTAATTCGTTCTGGGGTAATTAAGCAATATAGTGTAGAAAACCGTTGTTCATCTTGCCAGTACTGATAAAGACTCTGATTGTTATTACAAGTTAATGCGTATTTAGGGGTTAAAATATCGGCATTTTTTTCAATAAAAATAGGCAGTTCATTAGATTTAGGCAATGCATATTGCTCAAAGCTGCGTGACTGTAAAGCACTTATGGTATTGTCTAAATTGATTTTATACCGGCGTTTATTGCCTTGGATAAAACCAAGCAAAAATTGTCTAAAGCCATCGGGACGTGATTTTTCTTCGACAACACGTTTCACACCAACCAACTGCATATTGTCTAATGTAGTGAGGTTCTTAACTTCATAGACAAATTCGCTATCGCCACCAAATTGAAACTCTTCTTCCAAACCTGTAAAGCGCAGCGTCAGTTGCATACCAATTTTTATTGGCTTAAAACCATTAACTCTAAACTTGCAACCGTTAACACTTATATCCGAACTTGTACATTCAAAGCTACCGCCACCTACTAGCGTAACCTTAATGATAATAGCAAAGTTCATTCGCTCTTCACTACGGTTATGATAAGGACCAAAGCTATAATATTTTGCCGGGAATTGCGCTTTTTCGAAAACTTTAATGTTATCTTCTTTGACGGGTGTGCTGACTTTATTTTTTTCTTTTTGATAAATAACACGGAAGTTGTTTTCAGTGTTCATGGTGGCTTCGTAAACACCAAAGGTATAACCGTTATAGCGCGTAAACGCTTCGGTAAATACGCGACTAGCAATACTGTCTAAAAAGTGTGTTCTTTCTTCATGTTCAAAGGCTTTGCATTCACCATCTACATGGCCACGTAAATCAATTAAGCGCGTGCACGGTGCGGCAAGGCGTTTTAATTCCATTTTTAGTAGAAAGCGTTCAGTCTTGGGGATGTTTTTCGCGGCAGCATTAAACCTTGCTTCAAAGTCACTATTGAGAACTTTGCCGCTAAAATCATTAATAATTTTTTTAAATTTTGAAAAATCTTTATTCATTTACGCGTCAATATCTTTACAATAAAGAAAACTACTCATCGAATATTAATCTCAGTATAAGTGCCTTAATGGATAATTAATACCATGACAACACTTTGATTAACATTGATTAGTAAACAATTTATTATTTAACCGTTAAATATACAAAGCAAAAACTATACCTTTAAAGTCGCGATAAAAGAAGTAAAACTAAATACTTATATTCATGTAGCTAGTGCATTGAATATAATAATAAAAATATTAGCATAGCAATAACCTTACTGACAAACATGTGAATCATTTATTACTATTATGTTTTGTCATAATTTTGACTGAATATTTAATATACAACAGCTTAAGATTTTAAAATTTGAAATAGGCAGCCCAATGGCAAAGTTAGCAAAATTAGAATTCGTTTGTACCGATTGCGGCATGAACTATCCCCGCTGGCAGGGGCAATGCCGATGTGGCGCATGGAATACCTTAGCTGAAATGAAAATTCCAGCTAACCAAAGTAAAAGCCCAAGTAAAAGTCGTATCTCAACGGGTGGTTATGCCGGCGGCACCGGTGGTGGTTCGAAAAAAATCAATGAGGTAGAATCAACGGAGGCGGAAAAACAGCTAACCGGCATCGGTGAACTAGACCGAGTATTATGTGGCGGCGTAACAACAGGCTCTGTCAATATCATCTCAGGTGACCCTGGCGCAGGTAAAACCACGTTACTTTCTGATTTAGTCGCCCGTATGTCAAAGCTCATGCCCTCGCTTTATTGTACTGCTGAAGAATCACTTTCACAGTTCAAAAATCGCGTGCAACGTTTAAAGCTTGAATACAACCCTGACGAACTGTACTTATTGTCTGAAACCAGTGTTGAATCCATTATTGCCGAGTTAGAACAAAAGAAAATTAAATTTGCCGTTATTGACTCTATTCAAGCCGTTGTTACTGATAATGCCAATGGTAGCCCAGGCTCGCCCTCACAAGTAAAAAGTGCCGCTCAAGCATTAACGCAATATTGTAAGCAAAATAACGTCACCATGTTTTTGATTGCCCATGTTAATAAAAATAATGAAATTGCTGGGCCACAAACCTTAGTACATATTGTTGATGCCCTGCTCCATATAGATACCAATGATGGCCAAATAAGAACCTTGCGTGCCAACAAAAATCGTTTCGGTGATATAGACACCGTCGGTATTTTCAAAATGTGCGAGCGTGGTATGCTCAGTGTTGATAACCCGAGTGAGATATTTTTGTCGGGCTCAAGCACCGAGTCACCCGGCTCAGCAATTACCTGTATCAGAAAAGGTAATCGAAATTTATTACTTGAGATCCAATGCTTAACCACAGAAACTGAAGCTGAGTTTCCACAACGGGTTTGTGTTGGCTTAAATATGAACCGGATAAAAATGCTAACGGGGATTTTACGTAAACATACCAAAACTAAAATTTACCACGATAGCTTTTTTAATATTATTGGCGGCCTCAAAATAGATGAGTCTGAAACCTGTATTGATCTGGCGTTAGTCACGGCATTGTTAAGTAGTTTGAATGAGTTTGTGATCCCAAGAACGACCTGCATCATGGGTGAGTTGAGTTTAAATGGTGACGTGCGCCCAATTGACAGTGGAGTGCCGAGGGTAAAAGAAGCGGCTCAACATGGCTTTACCGAAATATTTATTCCCTTTCGTAACTACCATAAATCGATGGAAGGTTTAGGGGCTAAAATAACGCCCGTGAAAACTATTCATGAACTCATCGAGCTCATTAAATAGCGCTTAAAAACCCTCAAGCAACTCGATATCCACAATGAATTAATGCAGACCATCAATTCTGCATTAATTACTTTACCCAACCCTACATGGCTATCATACCTATTTAACAGTACAGGATTACGACGGCTCATAATCTAAATTTGCTGAGAGCCAACGTTCAGCCTGTGGCATGGTCATTTCTTTACGTGCGGCATAGCTTTCCACTTGGTCTTGCGCCACTTTCGCGACGGCAAAGTATTTCGAGTCTGGGTGCGCAAAGTACCAGCCACTAACCGCGGCCCCCGGCCACATAGCAAAGCTAGACGTTAGCTCCATACCAATATTTTCTTCCACGTTAAGTAGCTCCCACAGCAACCCTTTTTCGGTATGTTCAGGGCAGGCAGGATAACCTGGCGCAGGGCGTATACCTTGATATTTTTCACGAATTAAACCATCGTTATCAAAGTTTTCATCTGGCGCGTAACCCCAGTAGTCTTTACGAATTTGCTCATGTAAGTACTCAGCACTGGCTTCGGCAAGGCGGTCGGCAACGGCTTTAATTAAGATACTATTGTAATCATCGTGATCGGCATCAAAAGCTTTTACTAACGCGTCGACACCAAAACCGGCTGATACCGCGAAAGCGCCAACATAATCCTCAACACCTGAGGCTTTATCCGCAACATAATCAGCTAAACAACGATTAAATTGCCCCGCTGGCTTTTTACTTTGCTGGCGTAATTGATGCAGTTTCATTAACTTTTCTGTGCGCGATTCATCGCTATAAAGTAGGATATCATCTTGTTCACGATTAGCTGGAAATAAACCAAACACCGCTTTAGCGGTTAATTTTTTATTATTAATTACATCATCTAACATGGCATTGGCATCGTTAAATAATTTAGTGGCCTCTTCACCCACCACTTCATGGCGCAAAATCAACGGATACTTGCCCGATAACTGCCAAGTCATAAAAAATGGCGTCCAATCGATATAATTTCTCACGATATTTAAGTCAATATTATCCAATACCGTTACGCCTAGTTTATTTGGTACTTTCGGGGTGTAATGATCAAAATTAATCGGCACCGCATTAGCGCGAGCATCTTTTAACGAAATTAAGCTTGAGCGCGGGCCTTTTTTATAATGACGTTCACGTACTTTTACGTATTCAGCTTTTTGTCGTTCAACGAAACCCGCTCGGTTTTCATCAGAAAGCAATGTGCTTACCACTGACACTGAGCGCGAGGCGTTAGGTACGTAAACCACAGGATGTTGATACTGTGGCTCGATTTTAACCGCAGTATGGGCTTTTGAAGTGGTAGCACCGCCGATCAGTAAAGGTAGTTCAAACGCCTGACGCTTCATTTCTTTCGCGACATGAACCATTTCATCAAGTGACGGCGTGATCAAACCCGATAAACCAATAATGTCGACTTTTTCTTCACGTGCAACCCGCAAAATATCTTCACAGGAAACCATAACGCCGAGATCGATAATTTCGTAGTTATTACACTGCAACACTACACCAACAATATTTTTGCCAATGTCATGCACATCGCCTTTTACCGTCGCTAACAGTATTTTTCCATTCGATGTTATTTCAGTTTTTTCTGCTTCAATAAAAGGATTTAAATGCGCCACGGCCTGCTTCATTACCCGAGCAGATTTAACCACTTGTGGTAGAAACATTTCACCGGCACCAAACAAGTCACCCACGACATTCATGCCATCCATTAATGGCCCTTCAATCACATCCAATGGCCGGGTAGCAACTAGTCGTGCCGCTTCGGTATCTTCAATAATAAATTCATTAATCCCTTTGACTAAGGAATACTCTAAGCGCTTATTGACTGGCAATTCACGCCAAGTTAAATCGGCTTTACTATTTTGACTGCCTGCTTGGCCACGATACTCTTGAGCAACATCAAGTAAGCGCTCAGTTGCGCCATCATCAGAATTTTGAATAACATCTTCAACCGCTAAACGCAGGTTATCGGGAATATCAGAATAAATGGCCAATTGGCCGGCATTAACAATCCCCATATCCATACCATTTTTTATCGCATGATAAAGAAACACCGCATGTATCGCTTCACGCACGGGGTTATTACCACGAAATGAGAAGGAAACATTAGAAACACCACCAGAGATCATGGCATGCGGTAAATTTTGTTTAATATCCGCTACCGCGTCAATAAAGTCTCGGGCATAATTATTGTGTTCTTCGATACCAGTAGCGACAGCAAAAATATTTGGATCAAAAATAATATCTTCTGCAGGATAACCAATTTCATGCACCAAAATATCATAGGCACGATGACAAATTTCATACTTACGCTCACGGGTATCTGCTTGGCCTTTCTCGTCAAACGCCATAACAATTACGGCTGCACCATAACGACGTAACAATTCGGCTTGCTCGCGAAAGTTATCTTCGCCCTCTTTCAAGCTAATCGAGTTAACAACCCCCTTACCTTGAATACATTTTAAACCCGCTTCCAAAATATCCCATTTAGATGAGTCGAGCATAATCGGTACTTTGGCGATATCTGGCTCACCTGCAATTAAATTCAAAAACCGCACCATGGCCGCTTTTGAGTCCAACATACCTTCATCCATGTTGATATCAATAATTTGCGCGCCATTTTCCACTTGCTGTAAGGCAACGGCTATCGCTTGGTCATAATTTTCTTCTGTGATTAAGCGTTTAAAAATAGCTGAGCCGGTAACATTAGTACGCTCTCCAACGTTAACGAACAAACTGTCTTCTTTAATGGTTAAGGCTTCTAAGCCCGATAAACGACAAGCAATTTCTTTGGCTTTAATTACTCGCGGAGCAATACTCGCCACCGCATCAGCCATACCTTTAATATGCGCGGGTGTGGTACCACAACAACCGCCAATAATATTTAAAAAACCAGCATTGGCCCATTCCGCAACATGTTTATCCATATCTTCAACGGTAAAGTCATATTCACCAAAAGCATTAGGTAAGCCAGCATTAGGATGCGCAGATACCGCGACATCTGAAATACGACTTAATTCTTCAACATACTGGCGCAACTCTACCGGACCAAGCGCACAGTTCAAGCCAAATGAAATTGGCTTAGCATGACGTAAAGAGTTATAAAAAGCTTCAGTGGTTTGCCCTGACAACGTTCGTCCTGACGCATCGGTAATGGTGCCTGATATCATCACAGGTAAACGTTCACCACGGCTTTCAAATACCGTTTCAATAGCAAAAATAGCGGCTTTAGCATTTAAGGTATCGAATATGGTTTCAATCAAAATGATATCGCTACCGCCGTCAATTAAGGCATCGGTCGACTCAATGTAAGCATCTTTAAGCTCATCAAAAGTAACGTTACGATAAGCAGGATCGTTAACATCTGGCGATATAGAGCAGGTTCTATTGGTTGGCCCCAAAACACCGGCAACAAAGCGTGGTTTATCTGGATTATTCGCATTAAATTCATCCGCCACTTCACGGGCTAATTGTGCGGCTTTGAAGTTAATGTCAGCGCTATGCGCTTCCATGTCGTAATCAGCCATGGCAATGGTGGTAGCGTTAAAGGTATTGGTTTCAAGAATATCAGCACCCGCGGCAAGATATTCACGATGAATGGCTTTAATAATATCAGGCTGCGTCAGTACCAACATATCGTTGTTACCTTTAACATCACAATGCCAGTCGGCAAATTGTTCACCGCGATAATCTTGCTCTTCAAATTTATAGGCTTGGATCATTGTGCCCATAGCGCCATCTAAAATAAGAATGCGTTTTGCTAACTGCGCTTGTAACAAACCGTATGAAGAAGACTGCACTACTTTTACTTGAGAATTTTCTGACTTAGACACGTGATTTTCCTGGATGAATAGCTTTAATATGGTCTGCATCTAATTGATACGGCGTAATTTGATAAACGTAATAATTTAACCAATTAGTAAAAAGTAAACTGCCATGGCTACGCCACGTGTTTGCGGTATCACTTTTGGGATTGTTATCAGTAAAATAATTATCGGGTATGGCAGCGTGGCCGCCAGCCTCGAGATCTCGAAAGTATTCTTCACTCAAGGTCGAGGCGTCATATTCTGGATGGCCGGTCAGGTAAACTTGTTGCTTATTTTTACTCGCGGCTAAATAAACCCCAGCATCGTCTGACTCCGCCAATATCTCTATATTATCTAAACGTTGGTAGTCTGCTTTATCAATATAACCATAACGAGAGTGCGGCACATTAAAGCTTTCATCAAAGCCTCGGGTTAGCTGCTCTTTTGGTTTTAAACAACGATGACGATAAACCCCTGAAAGCTTATGCTCACGCAAATGTCGTTTTAAACCATAATGGTGGTAAAGCGCGGCATGAGCGGCCCAACAAGAAAACATGGTCGACGTAACATTTTGCTCTGCCCAGTCAAACACTTGGCAAATTTTGTCCCAAAAAGTCACTTGCTGATAATCGAGTAATGCCAGTGGCGCACCGGTAATAATTAAGCCGTCGTATTGCTTATGTTTAATATCATCAAACAAACGATAGAAGTTATCCAAATGCGCTTGTGGCGTATTTTTAGATTCATTGGCGTGTATGCGAACAAATTCAACATTAATTTGCAGCGGCGTATTCGCTAGCATGCGTAGAATTTGCACTTCGGTTGCTATTTTATTTGGCATTAGATTTAGAATCGCCACTTCCATCGGGCGAATTTCTTGATCAGCAGCACGACGCTCTGACATCACAAAAATGTTTTCGTGATCTAAAATCGTTAAAGCTGGTAGTTCATTGGGGATCTTAATCGGCATAACACTAACCTAATGCAAACATTCTCAAAGTATAAAATAACGCTGAAAAACAGCTTTATTACAAACAAATTTTATCTGCCTATAATGTGACTTGGATTTCTAGCTATGTCAACCTCTAAACGTATAGACGTCTAAATGAATTAATTATAAATTAGCACTTTTTATATAACGCATATAAAAAAAGCCATTAACATTGACGTTAACGGCTTGTTATTATTGATAATTAGCTAGTAACCTATCGATAGGCTGCTAAATAGACTATCTGTCTATATCTATAGAAAAGATCGGTGATGAATATACCTTATCAATACTTTGTGTTTGGTGAGCAAATTAAAGTTCATTAAACTGCGTTAACCATAGCGTAAATGAATCAGTAACTTTTGTAACCGTACGCAAATCATGGTCAAAAAACCAGACCGGTATATCCTTTTGTTTACTTACGCAATCACTATGTTTGAAACAAAACATATTGCCCTTACAGTCAGACGCAAACAAAATATGGCCCTTGGGCATACCACTCATTTCATATAACGCTGATAACGAAGATACATCTTCTAGACTTAAAAAGTCTTGTACCTCAGAAACATCCGAGCCTAAATCACAAATTCGAGTCAACACATTTGGCGTGTGAACCAAACCGTATGTCGATATTAAGTATTTATACGAATCGGGTAAAAAAGCATTCAATTTTGCTTCAAGCTCTGTAATGTCATGATGATTAATTGGCGTCATTACATTTTTGCTAGCCCAGTTTTTTACGAATAGATCTATGCTATTCATCTAGCTTTACTCCAAAAAAATAATACCGCAATATAAAACTAAAAATACGGCTAAAAATAAGCGAGCTAGAATAAGCGACAATAATGCAAAAACCAATAGTTACTTACGCTATTTGAGTGCTTTGTTATATGCACCGAACTTAGCACTAAGTCATGAGCTTTAATGCGATATACGGCGTTAAATTAAAAATGATGATAAACATTTTAAAATCCCCCATAAACTTAAAATACAAAGCAGGCAATTGCGCAGCATCTACCCCGATTAATTTACTATGAATACCCGTGGTAAAGTCCTTAAACACGATAATAAACAAGGCAGAAAAAGCGAAAACAGCGAAATTGATAACGCTACACCAACCGAAGAAAATGGTAACTTGGTTTATATCCATCATAGATTTACTCTCCAAATAATTGACACCGACACCCCATTAAGCGGCTAAATGCACAAACAAAGCGAAAACAAGCCAAATGCTTATATTAGGCGGTTTTTCTCGCCTTAATTGTATACACTAATGGCACTTGCTGCCCCTTGTGTAGCATCTGGTAGCCATGTTCAGAAACATGTTCTAGACCTTCAAAACAATTGAACGGACTATACGGATATTCTTTAAAGTGCTCAATACTCAAGCCCGCGGTAATTAATGAATTAATGACCTCACTTAAAGAGTGTGCCCATGTTACCACTTTTGATGTTATTCCATCACAGTTCTCCGTGTATGTTCCTTCTTCTTCAACATCCGGCTCAGCACGAGAAAAATACGAGTAGCCACAGAGTAAATCGTTAAAAGTATGGAATTCTACAAGATGAAACTCACCACCCTTTGCAAGAGAACTCGCAATTGTTTCGGCCCAAAGCTTCAGATCTGGTAGCCAACAGAGAACCCCGTAAGAGGTAAATACAATATCGAACTTTTCTGTGTTCTCATGACCAAATTGATAAATATCCTTAGCAACAAAAGTTGCTGCTAGTCCTAGCTCTGATTTAAGTTTATTGGCCTGTGCAATTGCTTCTGAAGACAAATCAACTCCTGTAACCAATGCGCCTTGCCTAGCCCATGACAAAGTGTCTTGTCCAAAATGACACTGGAGGTGTAAAAGCTTTTTCCCTTCAACATTTCCAACTTGCTCAAGTTCGATAGCGTTAAGTGATGAACTTCCGTCTTTAAAGGCTTGTACATCGTAAAATTTTGAACCGACATGAACCTTTGTGCGTTTATCCCAGGCTTGCTTATTTATATTTATATAATCCATTTTAACCTCCTGACACCGGCCCCACGAATCGCTAAATTAAATCGCTAAAAACGTTGGATAAAAAGTAAGACACCAACGATTCGTGTTTAATTACTCTTGTTGCTCTTCAACGTTAATACTCAGTGTATATACATCAAAGTTTATTTAATAAAATAACCAACGGGAAGCCAATACCCACTACTCTTACTAAGTGTTAATATTTCAGTAGCTGATTTTTTATTTTCAAATTCGGTTTGAAATTGAATAACTAAATATTCGCCTTCTGGAACACCAGGAAGTGCTGAATATTCTTTAGCACCTAATTCCGAACGTGATTTAACTTTACCTAGCGGTGTTCGAACGCCTTTAAGGGCGGCATCCCATTTAATTTGCGAAAGTTGTGACTTAAAGAGCAAATCTGATTTTTGCCAACTTTTAGCGTACTCACCAGCATCTACTATTTTAAGCCACTGTTGTGCAATAATCGAACCATCAGATTCATTTCCCCAAACAAAAGAAGAAATAAACAGGGATAAGATTAATATCAATTTTTTCATAAAAATTATTTTACTCTAGAGATTAAAGATACGCTGCACATGCATTTACCACCTAAATAAGAGGCAAATAATTGTTGGCTAAAATACGTGAACATAGTGAACAAAAAGCCAACTGTTTTTGTCTTAGTTTATTTTCTTGTTAGCTGTACATTACACCCATACATCATTTTTGGCTGTAAGCTCAGTGCCAGAATCACCGGTATTAACAACACCTTTAGGTTCAACGATCATGACTTTACATTCAGAAACAGCCATAGGTTTGTGTTCAATTCCTTTTGGAATTACAAACATCTCACCTGACTCTAATGTAACTATGCCATCTCGAAATTCAATATTAAGACAACCCTCAATTACAATGAAAACTTCGTCAGTATCAGGATGATCGTGCCATACAAATTCACCTTCAACTTTTACCAGTTTAAACTGATAGTCGTTCATCTCAGCAATTACACGAGGAGACCAATGCTCGGTAAATTTAGCAAACTTATCTTTAAAGTTGATTGCATTATGTTTCATTAAAACTCGACTCTATGTTGTAAAACTAACGCCGCATTTAGCGGCTTGTCCGCTGCAATGCTTGTTAGCTGTGTGTTATTCCATAGTAACTCGTTGCTGCAATTATAAAAAAGAACAACCAAGATAAATGTTTACCACGAGTAAATAATAATGAAACTACCCCACTTAATGCAAATACTACTGCAATTATTATAAGAATTTCATTTTGAACATTTACGTTTGGATTTGATAAAACATACAAGATGGCAGAAAAGCCCCACCAAGCTAGTGTAGTTAAGTGCCAAGCAAACCTTAAAACACGTTTAGTAAACCAATCGCTACCGAGTAATTTAGGTAAATTATCACGTCGAAATAAACGAATTAATAAGTATTTCTCACCTAAATAGGAGTGAATAAGACCAATGATTAAAAGTAAAATAGTTCCGATTAACAACATACCGTTTCCACACACCAACGCCTCATTAAGAGGCAAAAAATAGTTGGTTAAAATAAGCGAGGCAAAAAAAACAAACTGTTATTCCTTCGGGAATGACTTGTTATATTTACGGTAGCACGACAACAACTTCGACTTCTAGTAAGTGCGATTTACTCCAAAGCCTTTTAACTTCAACCCAACTTGAAGAAGGGTATTTATCACTGAAATACGCTTTGCGAATTGGAATAGCTGCCTTTAACTTTTCAATGTTTGTTGTAAAGATAACCTCTTTAACAATCGCATTTGTTTCAACATTATAATCCGCCAGTATTTTTTTGATGGTAGTGTAAATATCATCGATTTGCATTTCAAAAGTACTTTCTTCGCTTGTGATACCTGAGATATATAAAGTGTTATTAGCCTTTACGACTTGCGAGTAGCCAATATCACTTTCCCAAGAATGATAGTTCTTTCTTTCAATCACTTGATCGGTCGTGGCGCATCCAAAAAGGAATATTCCACAAGATAAAAGTAGAAATATTTTGAGAAAATTTAGCAATTGAACTCCATGATTGATGAGTAAATATAACGCCCGCTTAAGCGAAAAAAGCCAACTGTAATTTGTTGTTCACCTCAGGGCGTGTTGTTAGGTGCGCTCTTTCAAATAACCCAACTTATTTAATACTGCTGACTTTATTAAGCCGGGTTCGATTAAACCAGTAACTATTATGTGTGCGATAATGCAAAGAGCTAAATTTCTATCGCTCATTATATAGATAAGTGCAAGACCAGAACCTAGGAAAAAAGTATAAAAAGTAGCATTTATAGCCGCTGATAAAGCCTTACCACCCCATACTAAGTGTGCGGTTCCAAATGCTAGACCAGAAATAATTATTTGAATGAAATCACTGAAACCTTCTTCTTGAAGGTAATCCATCAATATTTTTCGAAATAATATTTCTTCAAAAAAGCCAGAAACTAAAGCGCCTAGTAGAGCCAAATATTTTAGGTTATTAAACTTAAACATGTGTTCGCGTACATTGGAGATACTTGCCGCCCCCCAAACATATGAGATAACAACCAAAGCTGCTATGCCCCATGACAGTATACCTACATTTGATAATGTCGCGAAACCAATGGAGCCAAAGAAATTATCAGACGTAATAATCCAGTAAAGTAAAATTCCTCCTTGAACTAGAATAATTGAAGATATTATCTTTAAAGTTTGATTGTCAGCAGATTGCATGGAACCTCCTTGTGCACCTAACACTTAATAGGAGAAAACTTTCTTCTTTTCCTACCAGAAAGTTACCTCCTTATTTATTTAAGCTATTAATAACAAATCTGTGAATCTATTACCACTGATAGCCTGCCGTTATATCACTAATTATACCTTCGGACGAAATGAGGAATTTGCCCTCATTTCATGACTTGGGAGGAAACCCTACCAAGCGGTATATAAACACAGAACGATATACCTGTATCGGTAAAAATATACTTATACCGTTATTGGCTAAAATACCTTATATATCGTTACATGTGTGCGCTATTAAAAGCATTGTTCTTATCAGTATACATTTATTATAAACTTGCATTTGCAGCTGTATTATAGCAATGCTAACGTAGGAATTACTTTTACTAAGATACCGATATTATTCGGTATTTTTGAGGTTGCACATGGACTTAGCACAAGGGTTATTGTTAATTACGTCAATACATTTATTGGCTGCAGCTTCACCTGGCCCTGATTTTGTCTTGGTATCGCAGCAAACATTATCAAATGGCAAGCAATCTGGCTTTATGGTCAGTATCGGTATTGCCCTGGGTTTATCTGTACATATCATCTATTCCGCACTGGGTTTAGCGGCAGTTATTGCCAATTCAGCGGCCGCGTTATGGGCGATCAAAATTATTGGCGGTTGTTATTTACTTTACTTAGGATTGCAAGGTTTACGCGCTAAACCGGCTGATAACACGGGCAGTATAAACGCGCAAAAAACCATCACAAAACATTCAAATGTAACAGCAATTATGAAAGGCTTTTTGTGTAATGCTTTTAACCCTAAGGCGCCAATTTATTTTGTCGCTTTGTTTACCGTGGTTTTATCACCTAACTTGCCTACATTGCATTTAATTATTTATGGCGCTTGGATGATGATATTGCAATTACTTTGGTTTTCAACCGTCGTCGTTTTACTTTCTCGGCCAAGTGTTAATAGAAAATTTCAACGTTTAGGCCATTGGATTGATCGTGTGCTGGGTGGCACTATGATTCTAATGGGCTTAAAAGTACTCAGCAGTAAAATAAATTAGGTAGATTCTTCATGACAAACACACCAGAAAAACAATACAAGAGCTTTACCGCTTTTTATCCTTTTTATTTAAGCCAACATCAAAATATTACCTGTAGACGCTTGCACTTTATCGGCTCTAGCTTGATCCTAATAATGCTGGCTTATATTGTCATCAGTGCAACGTGGCTACTGCTTTGGAGTTTGCCTTTATTTGGTTATGGCTTTGCTTGGGTGGGTCACTTTTTTTTCGAAAAAAACAAACCCGCAACCTTTACCTATCCTTTGTACAGTTTTATTGGTGATTGGGTTATGTATAAAGACACGTTAACGGGCAAGCTTAAATTTTAACTTTGCATTATTTTTAGCTGCCATAGGGTAAACAAATGACGGTATATATTTCTTTGCTACGCGGTATTAATGTATCAGGCCAAAAAATCATTAAAATGGCTGATTTAAGAAGCCTCTATCAATCAATGTCGCTTCAAAATGTCAAAAGCTATATTCAAAGCGGTAACCTAGTCTTTAACAGTGACGCAAACAACCAAAGCCAGCTTGCGACAGAAATAAGCCAAGCTATTTTCGCGCATTATCAATTTGACGTACCTGTGTTTGTACTCACCCTTGAGGCTTTGAGAAGCGCACGGCAGAACTTACCGTTTGACGATATTGACCTTGATGCGGAGGGCAGTAAAGTGCTGTTATGCTTTTTGTCTGATTTACCTAGTAACGCTGACGAATTGCTAACACCCTATCTAAAAAGTAATGAGCGTTTAGTCATAAATGGCAAAGTACTTTATTTACATTGCCCTGACGGCGTTGGTCGCTCAAAATTAAGCCATAGTAATATTGAGAGAAAACTAAAGCTTAATGCCACCATTCGTAACCTAAAAACCGTTGATAAAGTGATCAACCTCAGCTCAAATTAATGGGCTTTATAACCACTTGATTTATAGTGATTAAGCTGAATCATTCTACGGTATTGCTTTCAGTAATAGGCTAACAAATTCTCAAGGATAAAATTTTAGTGATTAACAAGGCATTTTTACAAACCAATAGCGAGCTATTGGGCGTAAAAATAAAGCAGTTAGGCGCTTAAATAGTATTGTTGAGTGAAGTAGATTAACCCGAGTTGAGGTTTATTACTTTTGCGACACATAACAACAATTAAAACCCTTCCCCCTAACTTCTCGCCATAGCTTAAAACTAAACCTAACGTGTGATTGAACTGCTATTTTTATCAATCAGACCAGTTTCGCATCAAACATGGCAAGTTTGTCTACCTAATCGCGGGATGTTGTAGCAAATTTACGCTGTTTCATTCCCGATAGCAGGAGTCTACTCACATCTATGCTGGCAACGCCAAAATGAGAAAATCATTGCATTTGCGTATATCGCTTATTCAGAGTTAATGTTATTTGACACTATGTAAAAAATATTTGACTTGATAGTGACCTTCGATTAAAGTCAAATTAATAGTACATCATGTCAAAAATTTCATACATACAACTGAGATTTAGAGATTAGTTATTAATGAGGGAAATCATGTCATATAAAGAACGCAGTATTTGGGTATCATTAGCGATTACGTTATATATTTGGTTTAATTATTTCTCCGAGCTTTATTGGTCTGCAAAGCAAAATAGTTTAACCACTGACAGCATGCAATCAGCGTTATTAGTGGTGGTTTTTATAACCATTTTTTTAGAAATAATGCATCACATCGTTATTGCAATAATCGACAATAAAAATGCTAACTATGATGAAGATGAACGAGATAAAAAAATAGCACTTATCGGTAATCAAAATGCCTACTACATTTTAAGTTTCACAACCATTACAGCGGTTTTGCATTTATTGTTTCCGGTGATGAGTCAAGGTTTGGTAACAGCCCTGAAGCTACCTAATGAGTATGTCATTATAAACATTATTATATTTGGCGCATTAGTCGCGGAAATAGCAAAGTTTGCAACCCAAGTGTTCTATTATCGTCGAGGCTTTTAAGATGGCAAAACGCATCAGTAATAACATTCGTCGTTTACGCTTTGATAACAATGAAATGACCCAACAAATGTTAGCTGACGTTGTTGGCGTGTCTCGACAAACGATTGTTGCTATTGAAAAAGATAAATATTCACCGTCTTTAGAGGTGGCATTTAAAATTGCAGAGTATTTTAATGTATCGCTAGACCAGGTTTTTCAATACCAATAACACGATGTCAGCAACACTTACCACAAGACTTGATCTATCTCGTTCAGCAGTTTTTGCGTGTGCTCATTAATCGTTGTTGTTTGATTTTTTTTAATGGCGGCTTCTAACTGAATAGCAAACTTAGATAAGTCTGCGAAGCCAAACATTTGAGCTGCACCAGCAATACGGTGTGCAAGTTTTCCAAGTTTGTCAAAATCATTATTATTAATATGAAGTACTAAATCTTGTTGCTCAAGTACTAAGTTAGATTTAAATGCTTGTACTAAATCTGACATATCCACGTTATTAAAACTGTCATGAGCTTTTTCTGCTGAGATAGCATCGCCATAATATTTAGCAACCGTTGGAATAAAGGTGTTTCGTTCTATTGGTTTAGATAAGTGACCATTGAAACCTAGTGATAGGTAATGTGCTATTTCGTGTGACATTGCATTTGCTGTTAAGGCAAGAATAGGGGTATCACAACCCTTCTGGCGCAAAATTTTAAATGCTTCAATGCCATCCATTTCTGGCATTTGAATATCCATTAAAACTAGCTTAGGCTCATGTTGCTCACATAACGCCACCGCTTCACGGCCATTACGCGCGGTCAAGACTTCAAGCCCTAAAGACGCTAATAATCGCGCTATGAGTCGTCTATTATCGTTATGATCATCAGCAAGTAAAATAGTGCCTTGCAATTGCTCGTGTTCATTTTTGTTTTCGCTATTAGTTTCGTTAGCCACTACGATGCTTTCGCCACATCGAACCGTAGCGCCAATTTTACAGGGTAAACTAAAGGCAAAAACACTGCCCTGATTTAATTCACTTTCAACATCAATTTTACCGCCCATAATTTTAGCTAACTGATCGGATAAACATAAACCTAAGCCCGTGCCACCAAAACGTCGGCTTATGCTACTGTCGCCTTGCGTGAAGCTTTCAAATAAATTTTGCAATTGCGAATTACTCATACCAATACCGCTATCGGTAATTTTGAATATTAAGTTGTCGTCATTTTGACTAATATTTAATTCCACATGCCCTTTTGGCGTGAACTTAATCGCGTTCGCACACAAGTTAATTAAAATTTGTTTGACTCGAAAACCATCAACTTCGATTAAAAAAGGCTTAGGTAAGGTATGAACAATTTCAAATGTTAAGCGCTTTGACGTTGCTTGCAAGGTAAACATGTTGGCAAGCTCTTGCAAAATGTCGTGCAAGTCTTGAGTTTGCAGCTCAAGTTCTATTTTATTGGCTTCAATCTTACTCAGATCAAGAATATTATTGGTCAGTTCAAGTAAATGTAAACTGTTACCGTGAATGATACCTACTTCTTTGTTGATAAATTCGTTATCAACATCGCCGTTAATTATCGCTTCAGCTTGCCCGATAACTGTCGTTAAAGGGGTTCTGATTTCATGGCTCATATTGGCTAAAAATTGACTTTTGATGTTATTCGCACTTTGTAACTCTTGCATCAGATACTCGAGTTCATTGGTTCTTTGTTTCACTTTTGACTCAAGTGCCAATGTTGAACGGCGCTCTATATCTCGGCGAGCAATTAAAAAACCAATCAATAATGCCGCAAAAACCACAATAATAATGAAATTTCGTTCTTGTGCCGAACGATCGCTTTCAAGCTCTTGTAACAGCTTTTGTTGCTTTAATTGATCAACTTGTTGCTTGAGTTGTTCTGAGTCAAATAAAGCTAATTGCGAATTAAGTTCGCTGTTGGCCATTTCAATATGCGTTTGTAAAAAATCACTTTGACTTTTTACCGCTTCAAAGGTTTTATTTTGCGCAGCTAGTATTAGCGAACGTAATGATAAGTTGTGCTTTATTTGCTCCTTATATTGCATTTTCTCTGCAACTTCACTGGATTGTTCAACATAACTCAGCGCTAAGTTAAGCTTACCTTGGTGGAAATAAGCTTTTGCTAAACTATATAAACCACCAACATAAGCATTGTCGTGACCCTGTGCAACACTTAAGCGAATGCCTTCTTTAGCATATCTAATCGCTTGATCTATGTTATGAATATAATTATTAAGCTCGGCTAAATTATGTAATGTTGATGCAGCATTGTAATCATCTTTATTTTTTTTATGAAAATTAAGCGCTAAGGTCATGTAATGCTCAGCTTTTTGGTAATCACCGGCATATTTATATGAAGAGCCTAAATCACCATACGCCATCGCCAATCCTTTCGGATCATCCATTTCTAAGCGTTTTTCGATGACTTCATGAAACATTAAGATAGCAATATCATAGCGTTTAAGGCGTAAATGCAAACCCGCGATATTATATTTCACGTCAAGCTTATCTAGTTGACTGCCAAATTTTTGATAAAGCGGTTGTGCTTGTTGATAGCTTTGCAGTGCATTTTCAAGTTTAGCGGTTGCGGCGTGCACTAAGGCAATATTGTTATATAAATTTGCCTGGGCAATTGGCGCGTTGACGGTGAGATAATAATTCAATGCTTGTTGGTATGACAATAAAGCGAGGCGGTTATTGCCTTTATAGTAGGCATAAACCCCCACTCTTTTGGATGCGTCAGCTGCAATTTGTCGAAAATCAAAGTCATTCGCCAGCTTCTGCTCTTGCTGAGCAACCTCGATGGCTCTATCTAAGCGACCTAAGCGATGATATATTTTACTTTGCGTTGCTAAAACCGAAAGCCTATTTAATGTTGATAACGTGGTATCTTCACTGAGTGACGTGATCAAAGCTAAAGCTTGACTTTTATCGTCCATCGCTTCAATCGTTAATAACTTTTGCCCTAAATTTTTACCTAAATATAGCTCTGATTGTTCACTACTCAACGCATAATTAGCCAATGAGATCGTCAACCCAAAAAATATAGATAATGCAAACGTTCGACTGGCAACCGCCATTCATCACACCTTAAAATACGCAGTTTATTATACTATCATATGAAATAACCTTTGCTCATTTCGCGGTAAACAATGATTTCAATTGATAAAAATATTATGAGAGGGCTAGTTATAGCACTTTGCTATTCTACTAACAACGCTTAAGAGTGTTGATTTTTATAATACACATACCACCACAACGCCATGAAAACTTGAGAAAAACCGATAGCTGTGCAATAAGCATAAGGTACCAATGAACGAATAAGTAACAACCTGTTATCTATTCGCTTTTATCTTGATATCAAAAAAATTATCACGACTTTACAGGCTTATTTATCTTTAACATTAGCTTTCTCAAGTTTTGTTTCTGAGACTTCAGCAACTGCGGTCCTTGCCATTAGCAAGGCTTTAATTTCAGTTAACTCAGCTTCAAGTTTTTCGATTTGTGCCCTACTCGCCGGTTCGCCGCCTTCAGCGCTTTCGCCATGGCCTTCCGCACGAAAATTCTCATGCTCTTGCGCCATCACTTCTAAAATAGTACCCACCATCATGTTTAAAAAGATAAACGCCGTTAAGAAAATAAACGTCAGATAGTAAATCCAACTCATGGGATGCACGACCATAGTTTCATACATCACATCAGTCCAATCTTCAAATGTTGCGACACGAAATAGCGTCAGCATTGAAATCGAGACATCGCCCCATAGCGTTTTATTAATTTCATTAAATAAAATGCTACCAACAGCAGCATAGATATAGAAAATAACAAACATTAATAAAGCAATGTAGCCCATACGCGGTATCGCAGTAATAAGCGCATTAATCAATAACCGTAACTCGGGCACCATTGAAACCAAACGCAATACTCTAAATACCCGTAACAAACGTGCAAGTAAAACGCCTGAGCCACCGTCAGGTACTAAGCTACCAATCACAATTACGGTGTCGAATATATTCCAACCATTTTTAAAAAATGATTTTTTATCTTTAAAAGCAATAAAGCGTATGGTGATTTCAAAAACAAAAAACACTGTAATGGCACTGTCGAGAAAGCTCAATAGCTTCGCGGCTTGTGGCGGTAACTGATGGGTTTTCGCACCGATTAATAGTGCTGAAAGCACAATAACAGTGATCACAGACCATTGAAAAATAGGGCTAGAATCGATTTTTTTCAATCGATTTTGTACGTGACGAATAAATGACGACATTTACAGGTATCTCTTTGTATTATTTATCTTTTATATTAAGGGTATCTAACTTCACTTGATGCCAAGTGCTGAATCGCTAACATGCGGATTACTCGCCCGCTCAGTCCCAAAGGTGCTCATAGGTCCATGACCCGGTATAAACTGCACATCATCACCAAGTGGAAACAAGTTTTCGCGAATAGATTTTATCAGGGTTGCATGATCTCCACGAGGAAAATCAGTTCGCCCGATAGAACCGCGAAATAAAACATCACCTACCTGAGCAATTTTTGACGCGGCATGATAAAAAACCACGTGGCCTGGTGTATGACCGGGGCAGAAAAAAACCTCTAGTTCAATATCTCCAAAGCTTACTTTGTCACCCTGATTTAACCATCGGTCAGTACTGAAAACATCTGCATCGTTAAAGCCAAAACTCACTTTTTGTTGTGGAATTAAGTCTATCCAAAATTGGTCTTCACGATGTGGTCCCTCAACAGGCACACGGTAATGCTCTGCAACGCGTTTCGTTGCGCCGGCATGGTCAATATGAGCATGGGTTAAAAGCACTTTCGCTACGGTTATTCTATGTTGCTCAATCGCGGCCTGAATTAATTCGATATCACCACCAGGGTCGATCACAACCCCCTGCATAGTGTTATCACACCAAAATAAGGTGCAATTTTGTTTAAAGGCAGTAACAGGGATAATTTGATATTGCAGCATAATTGCCAGGTCTCGTCAGACGGTGAATGAAATTTATTACCAATGTAAACTTAATATGTGGCATAAAAAACCTAAAGCAAGACATTTACCATAGTGTTGCTAATAAATGAGCTAAATTTACAAAAACTTAAAGCCAAAAGAAACAAATCATTAAAAAAACTTTGCTAACGAGTGTTAACTAGGTAAGCTCAAAGCAAAGTATTAACAACAATAATAATTATCATTTATGAGTAATATTAGAGATTCGTTTCACTCGAGAATAGGTTTTGTGCTTGCAGCCGCTGGCTCGGCCATTGGTTTAGGCAATATTTGGGGTTTTCCAACACAAGCGGCCAATAATGGCGGTGGTGCATTTTTATTTGTTTACTTAGTGGTAACGGTATTATTGGCATTGCCTGCGCTTTATGCCGAAGTGTATATTGGTAACCAAGCACAGAAAAACCCCGTATCAGCACTAGAAGATGCCTGTCGTGATACCGCGCCAAAACTTGGCAAGTATGCTGGTTTAATTGGCCTATGCGGCGCAATTATGATGTTAAGCTTTTACACCATAGTCGCCGGCTGGATGCTTGCTCACGCCCTTTCCCCCCTATTTGAGTTACTTGGTCAGCGTGAACTTTCACAATGGTTAGCCACCTCAAGTACACAACGAAACTTAATGTTTACCCCTATTTTCATTTTACTTGGCGCGGGTATTATTCATCAAGGTGTCAATGCCGGCATTGAAAAGTGGTCAGCTCGTTTAATGCCTGTGCTATTGATTATGCTAGTCGCATTAATTGCTTATATCCTGCAGCAACCTGGCGCTGAAAAAGGTTTAAGAACTTATTTAATACCTGATTTTTCACAAGTTACTAACCCTAAACTTATTATTTCAGCCATGGGGCAAGCCTTTTTCTCATTGTCTATTGGCGTCGGCGGTATGATGGTTTACGGCTCTTATATGAAAAAAGATCGTGATATCGGCAAACTTGCTATTTCGATCACCGCGCTTGATACCTTTATTGCTTTTATGGCTGGCTTGTTAATTATTCCTGCACTTTACGTTGCTCAAGAAGCCGGACAACAAGTGTTTCAGGGAGATAAGTTAATTGGTGAAGGACAACTTATTTTCAACATATTGCCTGAGCTTTTCAATTCAATGGGTAATATTGGTATGTTAGTCGCAATAGGATTCTTCTCGCTATTATCAATTGCGGCTTTAACGTCAACCATTTCATCAACAGAAGTGCCGGTTTCTTATCTTGTTGAAGCGAAAAAGTTTAGCCGCTCTAAGGCGACTTGGTGGGTATCAGCTACCGTATTAACCGCCAGCATGATACTGATCACATTTTTTGACAGCCTATTTGGTTTAGTTATTCGTCTACTGACCACCATTTTACAACCACTGAGCTGCTTGTTTTACTTTATTGTGGTTGGTTGGTTGTGGAAACGGGGTAATAAATTACGTGATGTGTCATTACAAGAAGGCAGAAAGTGGCTACCAATATGGGGCAACTATTTACGCTTTGTTTGTCCGTTATTATTAACAGTAGTATTTGTTAACGTCGCGATTTTAAATTGATAATAAGGTACAGCTTAAACCGCATAAAACGTAACATTTAACATGTTCGAGCAATAAAAAAGCCATGATATATCATGGCTTTTTATCAGTGCTGGCCAGCGGTTTAATCACTGACGTTATTGCGACCTGATTTTTTCGCACGATATAGCGCTTGGTCTGCTAATTTTAACGTTTGCTCAAAATTAAGCTTAGCGGCTCTAGCTGCATACCCGATAGATATTGTGACACTAACAGATTTTACTTGTTCTGATTTTTTCCCGGTTCGCGACTTTTTACTTTTACGCTGCGCTTGACGAATAACAATCTTATAATCTTGCACCGCTTGTCTTACCGCCTCTAATGCTGGTTGCGCCTGTTCAGGGCTTTTACCCGGAAAAACAATAGTAAACTCTTCACCGCCATAACGAAAAACTTTACCCGCGCTTTTAACTTGCGCTAATTTACTCGCGACTAATTTTAATACTTGATCGCCAATATCGTGGCCATAAGTATCATTAAACTTTTTAAAATGATCAATATCGAGCATAGCCACCGTATATTTTCGTCCCAGTGATAAAGCCCGTTGATTAAGCGCCCGACGCGAAGGCAAGCTAGTGAGTTCATCACGGTACGCTAAAAAATAGGAGTCGATCATCACCACACAAAGGTAGTGCACCATCATCAAGCTTAATAACACGCTCCAAGGCAATACGATGATTTGGTAGAAATATCCAAGCCATAGACAGTAACTAACGAGCAACGCTGCTGCCGCTAAACTTTTTTCGCGCAGGCAGCGCCAAACTAAAACCAAGAAAAAAACCATCAATGGTAATTCAACAGTGATGAATTTCAACCATGGAGCGATCGTTGCAACATCGGCTAATTGGCTTACCAGCAGAGCGGCAATATCAAACCAATAATAACTTGCCACGCCTATGCTTGATAAAAGTAGCACTCGGTAAATGCCATGAGTTGACAACAGCCCTCTATCTTTTAAAACACTTAATGCAGACAGCATACCGGTGCTCGCAAGCAGCAGCCATTCACGGTGCGACAACAACCAGGTTTGCCAAGGTAAGACCTGCGATTCATTAAGATAAAAAAGCAAAAACACCAGCGCAGCCAACGCTAAGCGACTACGATTGAAATAACTAGACAGTAGGATAGTTATAACAAATAAACCATAAAGCACTTGTTCAATAAGGTTGATTTTTACTAACCAATAACTTTGAAAATGATTAACAACCGAAAGGGTAATAAAAAAAGCAATCAGACTAAAAACACTGCTTTTTAAGGCGCTGAAAAACTGAATCAAGCGTAACTCCATAATGAAAAGTCGACGAGTTCGACCTTATTTTCAGCCATTATAATGACCACTAACCTACACAACAGCAAATGTTTTAGCCTCATTATTTAACCTCAAGGTTAATTAGCCCATATTCAGCCAATGCTGACTAAGCCATGTTAAGTATCGAATGATTAATCAGCGCTGAAACTATGGCGTTATTTTTTTAACGGCTGGCGCATGACTTTCTTCTTCTTGTTTAAGCTCGACTTGCTCTATTTTTTCAAAACGATTGCTGATTTTATCCGCTGAGGTATGAATTTGTTTTACATCACTTGCCGCTTGATCAATATGTTTAGCTAAGTTCGCAAAGCGACCTTTAAACCGAGAAAAGTCTGCCGACAAATGCGACAAGTGTGCCTGAATAACATGAATCTGCTTGCGAGTTGCCTCATCTTTTAACACCGAGCGTGCGGTCGTTAAAATGGCCATTAAGGTGGTTGGTGATGCTAACCAAACGCGCTTTTTGTTTGCATAATCAACTAAATCACTATGATGAGCATGTATTTCAGCGAAAATAGCTTCAGCAGGAATAAACATTACCGCGCCATCTGCGGTCTCTTTCTCAATCAAGTATTTATCACTAATGTCATTAATATGTTTTTTAATATCGAGCTTGAATTGTCGCTCTGCAGCTTTGCGTTCAAATTCACCTAGGCTATTGTCGGCCATTTTTTTATAGCTTTCGAGCGGAAATTTAGAATCAACTACCACATTACCTGTTGGCTCAGGCAGAAATAAAATACAGTCAGCAATTTTGCCGTTTGATAAAGTATGTTGCAGTGAAAAATGCTGTTCAGGTAAGACATTACGTATTAAGGCATTGAGCTGAACTTCGCCAAAGGCACCACGTGAGCGTTTATCTGATAACACTTCCTGTAAACTGACAACATTACTTGAAAGCTCGGTAATTTTTTTCTGCGCATCATCAATTAATGCTAAACGCTGCAAAATATCGTTGAAGGTCTTAGTGGTTTTTTCAAAGCCGTCCGCTAAACGTTTTTCAACCTGCCCACTGATATCTTTTAACCGGTTATCGGTTGAAACGGTTAATTCATCAATTCTTTTCGCCATTTGTTCACTGGATAAATGCAGTGACTTAGCCATTTCTTCACGACCTAACTTAGATGTTGCCGTCAGTTGTGTTGTCAGTTGTTCGGTGGCTTTACGTTGGTTATCGCTGAAGTTAACCTGGTGTTCATATAAGGTCTTTTTAAGCTGTTCACTATGGCTATGTAGTTGTTGTGCTTGTTTTTCGCCTTGTTCACCATGTTGGCGTAATAATTTTAATTTAAAGTCAGATATTTGCTGCTCAAAATAGGTTTTTAGCTCGCTTTGTTGGTTGGCGAGTTGCTGATGATTAAAGCTTAACTGTTGCTGAAGTTGTTGCTGATTACTGGCATTAACTTCATAGCTCAAATTGACTTTTTCGGCTAACTGCTGCAACAGATGTTGCTGTGCTAAAAAGGATATTCGACTGACTTTTATCTGCCGTAATAACACCAATATCATGATAAAAAGACTCATCAGCAGTACGAGTACAACGGCGATTAAGCTGGGGAAATTATCTAACGTTAACCAAGGAAAATTTAATGTTAAGTTCATGGCGCTGCCAAACACTGTAAATATTAACAGTTATTAGAGCATACTTTATTGATAAGGTTAATCAATATTTAAACTCTGTCACCGACTTTATTAAGAATCGTTATTTCGCCGTCACAAACAGCAATAATCGATTTATCAACTTTAAAGCTATCGGGGATTATCACGCGCCCAGATTTATGCTTAGGAAAGGTATGTACTTCATGCATAAGCTCTAGTGAGATATCACTATAAAAAATGATGGTGACAAGGCGCATTTCCTGTTCAAAATTTCCATCGGCATTCATTTCATCCATGGTATTGTTCTACAATTTTTTGAATATATTTAGTTAGTGTAGACCAAAATATAATTATTAAATAATACATAAAAAGGTAATTCAATTACTTGAATTACCTTTTTAATAAAGCTAGTTAGTGACTTAATGAATGCCCTAGTCTGTATATTTTTTCATCCAGTTAAACACTTCTTGATACCAAACTTTTAGATTATCAGGGTTACGAATATGGTGATCTTCATCCGGAAACATCACCAAGCGACTTGGAATATTCTGACGTTGTAAAGCGGTAAACGCCCCTAAGCTTTGTGCATAAGGCACGCGATAATCGAGTTCACCTTGGATCACTAACATAGGTATTTGCCAATTTTTCACTAAAGCGGCAGGATTGTACTTATTGTAATCTTCACTGCCTTGCCAAACAGGACCGCCCATATCGTGTTCAGGGAACCAAAGTTCTTCAGTAGAACCGTAAAAACTTGGCATATCATACAAACCGGCATGATTGACAATACATTTGAAGCCGTCAGACCAATTACCTTGGATCCAGTTCATCATGTAACCACCATATGACGCGCCTAAGGCACACGCATTATTTGCATCCATCCAAGGTTCTTGACTGGTGATATCAGCAAGGCCTTTTTGCAGATCTTCTAAGGGTTTTCCACCCCAATCACGCGCGATAGAGTCTGTAAAATTTTGCCCGTAACCTATAGAGCCATGAAAGTCGATCATCACAACAGCGTAGCCTTGAGCCGCCCATAATTGTGCATTCCAGCGATAATGAAACATATTACCAAAGCTGCCTTGTGGGCCTCCATGCACTAAAAAAGCAATAGGGTATTTGCTACCCACTTGGTAGTTGGCAGGTTTTAACCAGTAGCCATGTACATCTTCATCGTTCCAGCCTTTAAAGTTAAACTGCTCGAATTCAGCTAAGGTAATATTACTCAATTTCTCAGCATTGACTTGCGTCAGTTGTTTTAATTGCTGACCGTCTCGGTCAATAACAAAGATATCAGTAGGTGCGTTAAGCGCATGACGGGTAAAAAATATGTTATCTGCTGATACGGCTATGTTTCCTGCGGTTCCATCACTATAAACACGACGAACATCACCGAATTCTGGATTAATTTCAAAAATACTTTTTTGACCAACATCATTCGCGGTCACGAACAAAGTGCGGTTGTCTTGTGCAAACACTAGTTCACTCACCGAACGATCCCATTGCTTAGCGATTGCACGGGTGTTACCTGTTTTACCGTCGCGGATCATCACGGTAAATTTATCTGACTCATAACCCGGCACCGACATAGCTTTATAAGCTAAGTAGCGACCATTGGGAGAATAAACCGGTTTTGCATCCCAAGCGGTATTTTCCGCGGTAAGATTAGTCAATTTTTTAGTGCTTAAATCAACTTCAAAAATATCAAAATTAGTATTCCACGCCTGCTCTTTGCTCGGTAGTTTTGCTGCAAAACTTAACACGTGACCATCAGGGTGAAAGCTCACTTCACCGGCACCAGCAATATCGCCCTGCCAAGACGGCATTAAATCAGTCGCTTGGGTGAATGCGCCCTGGTCGTTTTTTTCTGCAATAAATAAATGTGATTTATAAGCGGTGTTCCAGGTATCCCAATGACGCACCATTAATTGCTCGTACACTCTAACGTTGTGCTGCTTTTTCGCATCATTTGCTTTGGCATCAAGCGTACATTGCATAGTTTCACAGCCTGGCAACACAGTTAACTCAAGCGCAAAGCGCTTACCGTCGTTAGACATTTGAAAGCCATTGATATCAATTGGCAACGCCGACACTTGTTGCGCTTCCCCGCCACTAAGAGGTAATTGCCATATTTGCGAACTACCACTACGGCCAGAGAGAAAGTAAATACTTTTTCCATCTTGTGCATACATCACATTGCTTTCACCACTTTTATGGCTGGTAAGTCGCTGCGCCTTACTTGCATTAACTTTTTGCAAATAGAGGTGGTTATCCGTGGAGCGAATCCCTTTTTTTAAACGATATATGAAACTATTACCTTGTGGAGAAACGACAAAATCATGAATTTGATTAAATTCCGTTAATGCCGTGACATCTAATACCTTTGGCTCTGCGTCGGTAGCAGCGTTTGTTATACTGACAAAGGCTAACGTCGTAAGGGTCACCATGCTTATTAATTTTTTATTCATCACATCCTACTTATATTTTTATTTAAAAAAAACGCCCTGATGGGCGCTTTAATAAAAGAAACTTACTCGCCTTTTAATTTGCTATCGAGCTCTTCAATTTTCGCTTGCCAGATTGCAGGTCCAGTAACATGTGCTGACTCTCCTCGGCTATCAACCGCAACCGTGACCGGCATATCTTCGACGACAAATTCGTAAATAGCTTCCATGCCCATATCTTCAAAAGCCACGACTTTTGCTTTTTTAATGGCTTTAGAAACTAAGTATGCCGCGCCGCCTACTGCCATTAAATAAACTGACTTATGATTTTTAATACATTCTACGGTTTCAGGGCCACGTTCAGCTTTACCAATAGAGCCTAATAAGCCAGTTTTCGACAGCATCATTTCAGTAAATTTATCCATGCGCGTTGCCGTTGTTGGGCCAGCAGGACCTACAGCTTCATCACCAATTGCATCGACAGGGCCAACGTAATAAATAAATTTATCAGTAAAATCTACCGGTAACTCTTCACCCGCAGCTAACATATCTTGAATACGTTTATGCGCAGCATCGCGACCGGTTAATATCGTGCCACTTAATAAAACCGTTTCGCCGGTTTTCCAGTCACTAATATCAGTTTTTGATAATTCATCAACATTAACGCGACGAACATTCTCGCCCACTTCCCAGGTGATTTCAGGCCAATCTTCAAGTTTCGGTGGCGTTAAATCAGCAGGGCCTGAGCCATCAAGATGGAAATGTACGTGACGAGTTGCCGCACAGTTTGGGATCATCACTACCGGCTTAGATGCTGCATGAGTCGGTACTGACATAATTTTAATATCAACCACCGTAGTTAAGCCACCTAAGCCTTGTGCGCCAATGCCTAGTTTGTTAACGCGGTCATAAATTTCTAAGCGTAACTCTTCTTCTGCGTTTTCTGGGCCACGATCAATAAGATCTTGAATGTTAACAGGATCCATCAAGCTTTCTTTCGCTAATACTCCGGCTTTTTCAGCCGTACCACCAATGCCTATGCCGAGCATGCCTGGTGGGCACCAGCCAGCGCCCATGGTTGGTAGGGTTTTAACCACCCAATCAGCAATTGAATCACTTGGGTTTAGCATGGCCATTTTAGATTTATTTTCACTACCGCCACCTTTAGCGGCAATCATCACTTCAATGTGATCGCCAGGCACCATATCAATATGAACAACCGACGGGGTATTATCTTTAGTATTGATGCGCTTGCCCGCAGGATCAGCAACAATTGAGGCACGTAATGGGTTATCAGGATTTAAATAGGCACGACGAGTACCTTCATCGATCATTTGCTGTACGGTCATGTCCGTATTATCCCACTGCACAGCCATACCAATTTTAACAAAACAGGTAACAATACCGGTATCTTGGCAAATAGGTCGTTTACCATGTGCCGACATACGCGAATTAATCAAAATTTGCGCAATAGCATCTTTAGCGGCTTGGCTTTCTTCTTTGTGATAAGCCTTTTCAAGCGCCTGAATAAAATCTAGCGGGTGGTAATAAGAAATGTATTGCAGCGCATCTGCAACGCTTTCGATTAAATCTTGTTGTTTTATAATAGCCATAACGGTCTCTTTTTTATCAAATGGGCGAGAGATAAGTTGAAAGTTATAAATTTGCCGATATCATACATCGGTTGTTAAATCCCTACCAGTATCAAATGGTCTAATATAGTGGCCCAGATACAGAGACTTTGACTTAATTTCTATTGAATTAAATAGTGTGAGAAAACTTTGCCAACAAATCCAATAAGACGAATGTCCGCACAATTACTGAAATTAGCTATACCATTTGATAGCCAAAGTCTATTCTCGCTTATTGCTGATGAGCCTTGGGCCATGTGGTTAGACTCCTGTGAAAGCACACATGTTGATAGTCGCTATGACATTTTAGTCTGGCAGCCCAGCATTACGTTAACCACTTCTGGTGATATCACTTGTATCAAAAATGAACTCGATAACAGCCACTATCAAAGTCATGATGACCCTTTATTACTGCTAAAGCAGCAACAGAAACGCTGTTTTGAGCACATTGATATTGCCCGATGTGAGCTTCCTTTTAAAGGTGGTGCAGTGGGCTACTTTGCTTACGATTTAGGTAAACGCTTTGAAGTGATCAAACAGCAAACTCGCCAAGATATTGCGATCCCAGAAATGGCCATTGGTATCTATCAACATGCGATTATTTTTGATCGAAAATTACAACAATGCTGGCTGTTATGTGTTGATGAACAAAGAGCGTCATTTATTGATTTTTTTAATCATGCGCTAAAACAAAAAACACTTGAGACAGCACAAAGTATTGCAGCAGAAATAGACGCTACAGCGGCTTTCAAATTAACTACGCCTTGGCGATCAAATATGCCACAGGCACAATATCGCGAAAAATTTAAGCGAGTGCATGACTATTTACTGTCAGGCGATTGTTACCAAATTAACTTAGCACAACGTTTTAGCGCGCAATACAGTGGTAGTGAATACCAAGCTTATTGCGCTTTAAGAGAAGAAAACAAAGCGCCTTTTTCCGCTTTTTTACGCTTTGAAAATAGCACTATTTTAAGTATTTCACCCGAACGTTTTTTACAAAAAGTCGATAACAAAATACAAAGTAAGCCCATTAAAGGTACACGACCACGAAGTAGCGAGCCCGCAATAGACCAAGCCAACGCAGATGAATTACAACAGGCGACGAAAGACAGAGCAGAAAACTTGATGATCGTTGACTTGCTGCGTAACGACATAAGTCGCGTATGTATACCCGGTTCGGTAACCGTACCAGCATTATTTGCCATTGAGAGTTTTCCAGCGGTTCACCACTTAGTCAGTACCGTTGAAGGTGAAATCGCGTCACAATACGATGGCAGCGATTTATTACGTGCGGCATTTCCTGGCGGCTCAATTACCGGCGCGCCAAAAATTAGAGCCATGGACATCATAGAAGAATTAGAACCGAATCAGCGTAGTGTCTATTGTGGCTCTATAGGTTACTTATCTGCTTGCGGTAATATGGATACTAGTATCACCATTCGTACCTTGGTATGTCATGAGCAGCAGATCCACTGTTGGGCGGGTGGCGGCCTCGTTGCTGATTCAAACGTTGACAGCGAGTATCAAGAAACTTACGATAAAGTTAATAAGATATTACCGGTACTAAGCAAGCTAAACACAAGGTAAATTTAACGATATTAATCGTTTAACAAATGTTTGATTGCCGCGTTATTTCACCATAACCTTTGAAGGTATGTATGACTAAAGAAGAATTTATACAGCGCTTTCAAATGCGACCCTTACCGGCTTCTGTACATAAGTTTCGTTATCAGCAGCAACTTAAAAGTGCTGCCGTATTGATCCCCATTATCAGCCATCAAAATCAGCTTGAAGTTTTGTTAACTAAGCGGGCCAATCACCTTATTCATCACCCCGGGCAAATCAGTTTCCCGGGCGGTAAGGTCGAGCCTTTTGATCGTGATTTGACTGCCACAGCCTTGCGTGAGACTGAAGAAGAAATTGGCTTGCAAGCGACTTTTATCGATGTACTTGGTCAACTTAACCCTTACCAAACCATTTCAGGCTATGAAGTAACCCCGATTGTCGCTATCGTGTCTAATAGTGAGGATTATCAAATTGACAGAAACGAAGTTGCTGAAGTATTTCATGTACCGCTAACACATTTCTTACAACGTCAACATCATATTCAAGTACCGGTTTATCACCATGGTAAACGACACAACATTCATTTTATGCCCTATCAACAGTATAATATATGGGGAGCGACCGCCGCGATGTTGCATGATTTGAGCGTATTATTAAATTAAATGATGCCCTAGCGAGTTACTCACTATAATGATAGCAAAGGAAGTGATATTTTGTTTTGCATGCTGAAAGCTTTCAGCTACAATTACCGAACAAAATTTTACCTTCACCTATATTTAACAGTATATATTCAGGTTTTCTTATGATTAGTGTATTTGATATGTTTTCAATTGGAATTGGTCCTTCCAGTTCTCACACCGTTGGCCCAATGAAAGCTGCAAAGTTATTTGTTGAGAACCTTATAGCCGAGGGTAAATTAGCCAACACTGATCGCGTAAAATGTGAACTATTTGGCTCACTAGGGCAAACAGGAATAGGTCATGGCACAGGTAAAGCCGTGATATTAGGCTTAACCGGGCAAAGCCCAGAAACCATCCCCGTAGATTCAATTGAATCTACGTTAGCAGAGGTTGTAGCCAGCGAAAAAATCAACCTTAACATGCAGCATGTTATTGCTTTCCCTAAATCAAACGCGATTATATATCATCGTCGAAAAACCCTGCCAGCACATGCTAATGCGATGACATTATTTGCTTATTCAGGCGACATGGTGATCTTCGAAGAAACTTATTATTCGATAGGTGGTGGGTTTATTGTTAAAGATTGTGATTTTGAAAAAGAAAAAGATAAAGCATTATCGACCCATGCCAATATTGATCGACCTCACCGCTTCAGTAGTGCTGACGAGTTATTGCAAATAGCCAATGAAAAAGGCTTAAGCATAAGTCGTATCATGATGGATAACGAGAAGTGTTTGCAAGATGAAACGCATATACGTTCTGGCTTATTAGATATCTGGGAAGCGATGAAAGCCAGTATTGCTCGCGGCATAGTCACCGAAGGTATATTACCCGGTGGTTTGAAAGTCACTCGCAGAGCACCCGCTTTACATCGAGCACTATCGGTTGAAAAGAATAACGACCCGCTTTCAGCGATGGACTGGGTTAACTTATTCGCCTTAGCAGTAAATGAAGAGAACGCTGCGGGTAGCCGAGTCGTAACGGCGCCAACCAATGGCGCGGCAGGTATATTACCTGCTGTTCTCTCTTATTATGATAAGTTTATTAAACCTGTGGGTGAAGAAGATTGTGTTCGCTACTTATTAACCGCCGCAGCTATTGGTATTTTATATAAAACCAATGCGACTATCTCTGGTGCTGAAGGTGGTTGTCAAGCTGAAGTTGGTGTCGCCTGCTCAATGGCCGCCGGTGCATTAACTGAAATTATGGGTGGCTCACCGGTACAAGTAGAAAATGCGGCTGAAATTGGCATGGAACATAATTTAGGTCTTACTTGTGACCCTGTAGGTGGCTTAGTGCAAGTACCTTGTATTGAACGTAATGCCATGGGTTCAGTTAAAGCGATTAATGCCTCACGTTTAGCGCTGCGCGGTACTGGCAAACAAAAGGTGTCATTAGATAAGGTTATTAAAACCATGTGGGATACCGGTAATGACATGAAGACAAAATATAAAGAAACTTCTCGTGGCGGCTTAGCGGTTAACATTATAGAGTGTTAATAGAGTCCTAGAGTAAACCTTGTAACAGCAAAAAGCCGTATGATATTCATACGGCTTTTTATTATCAGTAGATTAATAAATCATAAAGGAAATTAACGTACGGGTAACTTAATGTTGGCGAACATTTCATCTATTTCAGCATTGTTTTTCAATAAAATTGCGCGAGTGACTAAATCACGATTAAGGTGCGGAGCAAAGCGCTCAATAAAGTCAAACATATAACCACGTAAGAAGGTACCGCGTCTAAAGCCTATCTTAGTTGTACTTGGGCTAAATAAATGACTCGCATCAATAGTAACCAGATCATTATCAATCTTTGGATCCATCGCCATCGTCGCAATAACGCCAACACCGACACCTAATCGTACGTAGGTTTTAATCACATCCGCATCTGTCGCCGTAAAGGCAATTTTAGGTTCAACGCCAACTTGACTAAAGGCCGCGTCTAATTCCGAGCGCCCAGTAAAACCAAACACGTAGGTAACCAAAGAATATTTAGCAATATCTTCAATGGTGATATTTTGTTTACTTGCCAAAGGGTGATCGGCTTTAACAATAATACTGCGATTCCAATGGTAACAAGGCAACATCACTAAATCGTTGTACAAGTGCAATGACTCAGTTGCAATAGCAAAGTCAGCTTCCCCCTTACTCGACGCATCACTAATTTGTGCAGGGGTGCCTTGATACATATGCAATGAAACTTTTGAATACTTCTTCATAAAGCCTTGAATAACTTCCGGCAAGGCATAGCGTGCTTGAGTATGCGTCGTGGCAATACGTAATTTACCTTCATCAGGTTGTGTGTGCTCACGCGCAACGGCTTTAATGGCTTCAACCTTTGATAATATCTCTGTCGCTATATTAATCACTTCATTACCCGCAGAGGTAACATGGGTTAAGTGCTTACCGCTACGGCCAAATATTTGAATGCCCAGTTCATCTTCCAACATACGCACTTGTTTACTAATACCCGGTTGAGAGGTAAAAAGGCTTTCAGCTGTGGCGGAAACATTTAAGTTATTATTTAAGACTTCGACGATATAGCGGAGTTGTTGCAGCTTCATAATTATAATTCAGAGATTTCTTATTCGAAAAATATATACTTAAATGCACATTTATTCCATATTATTTTTAACTTATGGCCAAATAATCGACAAATCACCAATTTAAACCATAAATTTAATCATAGAAATATCAGCGCTGGCGATATCAGAACTGCTATTTATAGCAAAATAGCGAAAAGAAACTGCTTTATCCTTTGCTTCATCGGACAATTTTTGTAGACTGCTATATAAGTAATTTATATTTTTCATAATAGAGAATTAAACATGGGCATTATCATCGCTTTAATTATCGCTTTAATTATCATTGTCGTGGTAGTGAATGCAATACAACAGCATAAAGAAAAATTAGAACAAGAAAAACGTGCTAAGGCAGCAAAACAAAAAGCTATAATCGATGAAACAGAAGAGTTGCTTTTAAGCTTAGCGAACTTGCCAAGTAATCCAAATTTAGTAAAAATACTCAATAATCGTAGTTTGAATGCAGCAAAAACGATGGCAAAGATATTGCCAGATAACAAAGCATTAACGAAACGTGTGCAAGAAATGGATGCCCGCGTTAATGCCAGTAACGATAACAGTAATCAAGCAGCACCAGAGCAGGTTTTTACTTTACCTGACAACGAACAGCATTTAGTCGGTATTTTGCAATGTATAAAAAAATTGCGCGTAACATTAAAATCAGAACAAACTAAAGGTAATCTAGATGCCCAAACCTTTACCCAAGAAGATCATAAATTATCGGCTATGCAGCTAAAGATTGGTGTAGAGAGTTTACAAAAACGGGGCATGATGGCTTATCAAAAAGAAATGCTAGGCTCTGCCAGACAATATTTAGAAAAAGCCTTGCAAACCATATCAGAAAGCCCTGTTCAAACCGAGTATTGTACAAGTAAGCGTGAAGAAATTGAAAATGTGCTAGAAGATATTACTTCTTCGTTGAAAAACACTAATGCGAAAGACGCAGCTAAAAAAGCGAAAGCTGAAGAAGACGATTTAGATTTATTATTTCAACCAAAGAAAAAATGGTAGTCTAATATCAGCATAATAAACCAGCAGCAATGCTGGTTTTTATTTTCAAGCCAATGAAAACATCAAAAAATCACATACCCTATATTTCTCTGCCGTCATTTTTACGCCGCGTATTAAAATCTTCCGCACTAAAAAAGCTCATTCTCGAACAAGGCTGTGAGCTTAACCGTATTGGTCGTTCTCGTCACTGGCAATTAAGAGCCAGCTTTGAACAACTAGAAGCAACTATAAGTGCAATAGAAGCCAATGAAGAGCCAAGTTGGCAGTGGTTGGTGGCACACCTGTCCAAACAACGTAGAGATATAGACTTTGACAACTTGATAAGCATTGCTGAAAAAAAACCGGGTATAACCCTTTCTGAGTTAATGCTACGTACTGATTGCACCATAGCACAAGCCCGAAAAGTAATAGATAAAATAGAGTTTGATGATTAGCGCACGTTTGAAAAGCGATGATTATTGAAATTGCGTTTGCACAGGTTTTTGAGTTGAATTGAAAAAGGTTATTTTAACCCTGATTAAAAAAAGCGCTCATTGAGCGCTTTTTTTATCTCAGCTAAGTTATGCTGACTTCTTTTCTTTCGGTTTTGCTTTTGGTTTAGCTTTAGCCTTAGCTTTTGGCGCTTTTTTCTTCGCTAATTCTTCAACCCATTTACCTTCAACATATTTAGCATTCCAGCCAGTCGCTTTACCTTCAACTTCAGTCATCACGTACTGTGACTTAGTTTTTCGACTATAGCGTACAACTGCTAAATTACCGTCAGGATCTTGCGTTGGTGCATCAGCAAGGTAATAGAACTTTTCTGAAATTCTATCGCGAAAACGCGCTAACTCTGCCACTTTAGGTGCACGTGTTTCACGTGATCTTGGAAAGGTATTCGCCGCTAAGAAAATACCTGCTGCACCATCTCGTAGCACAAAATGCGCTTCAGACTTTTCACATGGCAATTCAGGTAATTGTACAGGGTCTTCTTTTGGCGGCGCAGCTTCACCGCTGGCAAGTAGCTTACGGGTATTTTTACATTCGCTATTCGTACAATCAAAATACTTACCAAAACGACCAGATTTAAGCTCCATTTCAGCTTCACAACGGTCACATTCTAAAATAGGACCATCGTAGCCTTTAAGCTTAAACTCACCTTTTTCTAACTCTAAACCATCGCAAACGGGGTTATTACCGCAAACATGCAACTTGCGTGTTTCATCGATCAGGTAACTGTCCATGGCGGTGCCACACTTTTTACAGCGGTGCATAGCACGTAACGCTTCAGTTTCTTGATCTTCAGCTAAAACGCTAACGGCTTCTTCACCGGGCGTTAAGTTCATAGTCGTTGTACAGCGCTCTTTTGGCGGTAATGCATAACCTGAACAACCTAAAAATACGCCAGTTGAACCAGTTCTTATGCCCATTTTACGACCACAAGTTGGGCAATCAATATCGGTAACAATTGGTTCATTATTGCGCATACCCCCTTCATCAGAAGGCTTATCTGCAAGTTCTAACTGCTGAGTAAAGTTTTTATAGAAATCGTTTAATACGTCTTTCCAGTTACTTTTCCCTTCAGCAACTTCATCCAATTCCTGTTCCATATTGGCAGTGAAGTCGTAATTCATTAGCTTTTGAAAGCTGCCTGATAAGCTATCAGTAACGATTTCACCCATTTTTTCGGCATAAAAACGTTTTTTATCTAAACGCACATAACCGCGATCTTGAATCGTTGAAATAATTGAAGCATACGTTGATGGTCGGCCAATTGAGCGTTTTTCAAGTTCTTTTACTAATGATGCCTCACCAAAGCGAGCCGGTGGCTTAGTAAAATGTTGTGCCGGATTCAACTGCTGAAGAGTTAACACCTCACCCACGGCTAAATCAGGTAAATGCTTATCGTCACCTTTTGATAATTGCGGATGAACACGCGTCCAACCATCAAACTGCATAACACGCCCTTTAGCTTTTAAATCAAAGCCTGAAGCATCAACGGTAATTGTGCTTACGGTGTAACGTGCCGCGGTCATTTGACAAGCAACAAATTGACGCCAAATTAATTCATATAATTTTTTCGCATCAGCATCAACATCAGTGATAAAAGCCGCTTCAAGTTTAACATTTGATGGACGAATCGCCTCATGCGCCTCTTGAGCATTACCTTTGCTGCTATAAACCTTCGCGTTTTCTGGTAAGTAATTGTCACCAAAACTTTCACTAATATAGGTACGACAAGTTTCAACCGCATCTTTACTTAGATTAGTTGAGTCTGTACGCATATAGGTAATATGACCGGCTTCATATAAACGTTGAGCAAGCCCCATTGTACGTTTAACACCAAAGCCTAACTTTGTGCTAGCTGCTTGTTGTAACGTTGAAGTAATAAACGGTGCTGACGGCGTACTTTTCGAAGGTTTATCTTCACGCTTACTGACCGTATAGGTCGACGATTCTAAAACAGCTAAGGCTTTATTGGTATCCGCTTCATTAGTTGGCTTAAACGCTTTACCCTTTTCATGAGTAACGTCTAGCGTAAAATCGCCACCGGCAGACGTTTGTGTGTCAGCACTGACTTCCCAATATTCTTTCGGATCAAAGGCTTTGATTTCACGTTCTTTTTCAACAACGAGCTTAACGGCAACAGACTGCACTCGACCCGCTGACAAGCCACGAGCTACTTTCTTCCATAGCAATGGGCTAACCATAAAGCCCACCACGCGATCAAGAAAACGTCGTGCTTGTTGCGCATTTACGCCTGGCATACTCAATTCACCGGGTGCAGAGAAAGCCTGTTGAATGGCATTTTCAGTGATTTCATTGAAAACAACACGTTTAAATTTCGCGTCGTCGCCACCGATGATCTCTTTTAAGTGCCATGCTATCGCCTCACCCTCTCTATCCAAATCGGTTGCGAGATAGATGGTGTCAGCAGTACTGGCAAGTTTGATTAATTCATCAACAACTTTTTCTTTGCCTGCCAATATTTGATAATTGGCTTCCCAATCATTCTCTGGGTCAATACCCATACGATTAACCAGTGCAAGTTTATCACGCTTAGCTTTATATTTAGCTTTTGCTGCAGGCGTCATTTTACGCACTTCTGCTGGAGATTTGGCCGCTACTTTTTTACCGGTGCTACTATGCGGCAGATCACGTACATGACCCACACTCGATTTAACAATAAAATCTTTACCAAGGTACTTGTTAATTGTTTTCGCTTTGGCAGGCGATTCCACAATTACCAGAGATTTTGCCATATTATTTTATATTCCTACTAAGCTGACTAATGTCAGTTTCGCCACAGCTATTACATTGAATTGCTTCATATTGCGCGAGCAAAATATTAAGTAAAAAATTGCATTCATGAATAAGGCTGAGACGTAAAATTAAATTTGAGACTAAAATTACTATTAGATATATCTGTAAATTAGCAAGCTGACAAGCAAAAAATTTTTATATATGTGCCTTTTTACAACTTTTAGCTATAATGATACGAATTTTTCGGCGCCATCATAATAGACTTTATGGTAAAACTTAAGGGCTGAGACCGAAATAACTTAAGTTTTTCACTCGTAACAACATTTTTCACCATCACTCCAGGTAGTTTGCGTTCATTTAAGTGAATTTCAATACCTTTTAATAGGAAGAGAATAAACATGACAACTTCATGGTCTGCATTTCAAAATAAAATTAACCAATGTTTGTGTCCACCAGGTAACGGAGTATTTACCGTTAATACAGCGAAGGAGCGCAAAGAGCGCTTACATAACGCGTTATTTGGCCAATCTGACAACATTGAAGCCCTATGGCAGGAAAGTGTCGAAAAGCTACCAGAATCGACTAATGCCGTCATGCTTGGTATCGCTTCAGACTGTGGCGGTGGTATTTTACGCGGCGCTAATTGGGGACCACTATTTGTTCGCTCGACATTATTAGAGCAATACCCGGATTTAAATGTTTTTGATTTAGGTGATGTACGAGTTATTCCGCATTTATTACATGATAAGTACCTAAATGAAGCAACATTGGCTAATTGTCGTCGCGCGCTTTACCAAGATGAAAACAGCCCTTTCGCGGTTAGCCCTTTAACGATAACGGAAGACATACTCCACGACTTTTATGCTGAGTTCCCCAATAAAGGCATTTTTGGTATTGGTGGTGATCATTCCGTCAGTTACCCGCTAACAAAGGCCTATTTACAAGCGAAGAAAAAGCAAGGTGTGCGTGCCGCTATCGTGCATTTTGACGCCCATACCGACTTATTGGTGGAACGTTTAGGTATCGATTTATGCTTCGGTTCTTGGTGCACACATATTTTAGATGATTTAACCGATCGACGTGATTTGATTCAAGTCGGTATTCGCTCAAGTGGTAAACCTAAATCACATTGGGAAAGTACTTTTGGTGTTAAACAGCATTGGGCTCATGAAGTTAAAGAGCAAGGCGTTGAAGCGATTATTGAAAAGATCATTAGCCAATTAAAAGCTGATAATATTGATGAAGTTTATGTCAGTTTTGATATTGACGCACTCGACGAAACTTATGCTTCGGCAACAGGTACGCCGGAGCCTGACGGTTTGTCTCCAGATCAAGCAATGCAAATACTACGCGCAGTTGCAGCTCAATGCCCGATTACTGGCGCCGACATGATGGAAATAGCGCCATTTACTGATAGTACAGGTTTAGGAGCAGTTAGTCGTGATAGAACACTAGCGGCTGGCGCTGAAATTTCAGCCTTCTTAATTGAAGAAATGAATAAGTAATATCGTGTAGTATTACCACTATCTAAGACCTTATTAAATATTTCACCTAAATGACATTAACTGTTGTGAAAATAATAAACAAAAAAGCCGCTCAATGAGCGGCTTTTTGATGCTTGTATCAAACTAAATTACTGAATGACGATATTCACATTACTAAATACGGTTGTTAGACCCAGTGGTGTTGTAACACTAATTTCTAATACACCGCTTTTAGGGTCTGCTTCACCTTTAATAGCAACACCGTATGAACTCCCGCCATTGCTGCCATCACTTGGCCAAGTAAAGCTGCTTGTACCTACAACAGAGCCAACACTGGAGGTAAATGCAACAATAGTACCTGCTGGCATTGGTTGGTTATGCAAATCAGCAATAATAATACTTACCGAACCCGTACTTTCTCCTGCAATATATAACGTTGTATCTGAAGGGTCAAAGTTTGGTGACGTAGAAACAATCGCATCATTCGTACCCGTTAAGGTAATGAAAGGTGAATTACCAGACATTATAATGACAGTTGAGCCCCGAACGTTGGTTGAGACTTTTTCACTTTTCTTCGTTGGATCTGGCTCATCATCAGGGTTTGCGCAATGTTGATTAACGGTTTGTGTTCCAGGGTCAGTTACATCATTAAACCCACACAATACACCGTTATAAACAGCATCTTGCACGTCAAAAACACCATTACTGTTAAAATCTACAAACTCTTCGAGTTCACCACCGACTTCAGTACCTGCGTTAGTTTCTTCAGGGTTATAAAAACCGTCTTCATTGTGATCAACAAAAGCTTCTTTTAAATCATAAGGTACATCACTGACATTTAACCCCAAAAATAGCGCATATTCACTTTCATCAAAACGACCGTTGCCATTTTTATCAGGAAATGATTCTTCGCCAATCGCTGTTGCTAAAATCGATGCACGACCACCGTACTCTTGACCTAAGTAGTTTTTATTATTACTTAATGGCTCGCGAGCACAAAAGATTGCGGGGTTAGCGTCATCCGCTAATGTACAAAAATCACGGGTTAATAATTTACCCGCCGGACGAGGGCTTTGACTACGCCACATGACACTACAAACACCGTTATCTGTCGTACACGATGCTTCAATTGAGCCACCTTCTGTAGTAAAGTTGACTGCTGTACCATCAGGAACAGGGTTATTAAATGCATCAGCCATACGAACCGTCACTGGCACTTCAATGCCATCGGTGTTCCAAGCTTCTGGATTTGCTTCACCACGTGCAAGACTAAAACTGTCTTGATCGGGTAAGCCTGTTGAAACCACAAGCAAGCTAGATTGTGTGAAAACAATCTCTCCACCTAATGTTTCAGTCGAAGCGATGACGCGAATAGTTGTTGGTACCGTACCTGAGTTTACAACGGTCTGTACTATCCCTTGTGCGTTGGTCGTTGCCTGAACTTGGCTTAGCACAATACCACCAACATTAGTATTTAAAGAGAAGTTTACAATCCGGTTATTATATGGATTACCATCTGTATCTTTAACTTTAAAAATAACCGTTGAGCTTTCTGAGCCACTAACAATACCCGCGCCTAATATACTGATATTTTCAGGGCTCGCTGAAACAAATTCTATGCTGCCAATGTCTGCCGCTAAAACGTTAATAGATGCTGATGCTGATAATGCAATACCACCTGCATTCGCCGTTACGTTGATTGGATCATCACCCGTACAGCCTGTTGCCAAATATGTACTGGTTGCAATACCATTTGCTGTTGTTATCGGGCTGCTAAGTGTAGCAAGTGACTGTGTCACACATGAAGATGAAAAATTAACATCTACAGGTTCAGTAAATAAATTACCTTGGTCGTCAATGATAGACACTGAGATAACACTCGTACCACCTGCTGAAATTTGCGCTAAACTGACTTCAGCAATTTTTTCAACAAATGGTGTGCCACTGCCCATTGAAACACTTGAAGAACCAACAACAAGCAAGGTTTGCCCTGACTCACCACTGGTAATAGAAGCTGTAATAGTACCAGCACCCAAATTATCACCTGCAAATATATCAACAAAAGCTCGGTTGTTTTCATCTGTTATTGCAGAGGCAATTGGGATATCGCCAACGCTAGAAACAAATTCAACGATAAGAGGAGAAGTAATACCGTTAATTGTTGCTATGATGCGGCCCGGCTGTGAAGCCGTTATTGTATTGGTTGAGTTACCTTCACTATCAACTAAAGTAACACTGATATTAATATCACCAACAACACCAATATCATCACCTTGTGTAGAAAAACCTAAAGGCGTTATTGAGCTTTCACCAGATGAAATAGATGCTGAAATTTCACTTGCGCCGCGAACGCTACCTGCGGTGAGCGTTATTGTTGCAACACCGCTATCATTCGTAAGCGCTGTACCAGAACTAGGAGAAAACGCACCGAGATCAGTGGTAAAAGTCACCGCTCTACCAACAACAGCTGTTGTACCTTGCATTACAGTCGCCGTAACGGTAACAGGCTCTGCACCAGTGACTGTTGTGTTCGAAATAGCTAAAGCAAGCGTTATAGCGTCTGGTGTACTACCTTCGCCACCATCAGGGGTTTCATCAAACCCACCACTACTGCCTCCGCAACCAATTAATGTTGCAAACAGTAAAATAAAACTAAAGCGTTGAAGTAGCGCCATAAAAAGCATCTCCCTGGTAATTTTTTTCATCAACTTCTCTCATCTTAACCGAATTTTTCTAAAAAGGTCAGTGATTAACAAAAAAAACACAATTTGATTGATAACTGTCGCTTTTTCAGCAAGATAATTAAGTCGATGTGCCGTAATTAAAATGGCTATCCATTCAGTTAACGTCTTATGGTCAGTGCTACGACGCTATTGAAATTGTAAATAAAATGTCCTTTTATATCGTCATTGTAATAACCGCTTATTAAAAATTGCCCTTATTCTCCTGCGAGTCATGAGTTTTATCCGCTTTATCGTCATCAATAGAAAAATAAAAAATGGCAAAATAATATTTAAAAATCACGGTTCCTTGGCTTTTAATCATTTGATTTCTGCAGCTTGCAACAACATAATAAGCAATCGTTCAATAAAACTAGAATAATATGACTGAAAAGAAACAAGCAAGTTTAACCACTAGAATTGTTACTGGCATGGTGGCAGGTATCCTCGTTGGCACAATTTTACAATGGTTAATGCCCGATGGCTCTGACGCGGTAATTCCTTTATATCTATTTGACCTCTCATTACGAGGCTTCTTAGTTGACGGAATTTTTGAAGTAGGTGGACAAATATTTATTTCTAGTTTGCAAATGCTCGTTGTACCACTAGTGTTTGTTTCCTTAATTTGTGGCACCTGTTCTTTAAAAGACACCACTAAACTGGGTCGCATTGGTGGTAAAGCCATTGGCCTATACTTATTAACAACCGCTATCGCCATTAGTTTTGCCATGACCCTAGCCTTATTGATTAGCCCGGGTGAAGGGGTAAACATGGTTGCTGGTACAACGTTTACAAGTCGTGAAGCACCGTCACTTGCACAAGTGATTATTGGTATGTTCCCCAGTAACCCTTTTGCAGCTTTCGCTAACGGAAATATGCTACAAGTGATTATTTTTGCATTACTTTTTGGTATTGCTATCGCGCTTTCAGGCAAAGCTGGAGAGCGTATTGCTTCGTTATTTGAAGACATGAGCACAGTCATTATGCGCCTTGTTACTATATTAATGAACATTGCACCTTACGGCGTATTTTGTTTATTAGCAGGGCTGTTTACCGACGTGTCATTAAGCACATTTGGTAATTTATTAAAGTACTTTTTTGTCGTTGTGTTTGCCTTACTCCTACACGCATTTGTAACCTATCCTGTTTTACTTAAGTTATTAACTGGCTTAAATCCATTAACCTTTTTAAAGAAAATGCGTGATACCGCCATTTTTGCATTTTCTACTTCTAGTAGTAATGCCACATTACCTATCACCCTTGAAACCACAACAAAAAAAATGGGTGTTAAAAACTCTATAGCCTCATTTACCGTACCATTAGGCGCGACCATTAATATGGACGGCACAGCCATTATGCAGGGTGTTGCTACGGTGTTTATCGCACAAGTTTTTAGCCAAGACTTAACATTTAGTCAATATCTTATGGTGATACTAACAGCCACACTCGCTTCCATAGGTACCGCTGGTGTACCAGGCGTTGGCTTAATTATGTTAGCTATGGTGCTAGAGCAAGTTGGTTTGCCAGTAGAAGGTATTGCATTAATTATTGGTGTCGATCGTTTATTAGACATGACCCGCACGGCAGTGAACGTTACTGGCGATAGTATGGTGACCGTTATTGTCGGTAAATCAGAAGATCAGTTCGACGAAGAAGTATTTAATAACCCTGATGCAGGTAAAAACATTGAAGAGATCGACTTTCATCATTTAGATAAAAGCTAATGCTTTTCATAATAGCTTAGTTTCTAGATGAAACTAACAGCAACAAAAAAGGCGCTTACTAGCGCCTTTTTTATTAATAACATAGTGATAACTTGGTTTAACTAGCCGGTAATTAACGGCTCAAAACCTTTAACTAAATCATCAATCGCTTTCATTTGTGCTAAGTAAGGTTCAAGTTTATCTAGCGGTAATGCACATGGTCCATCACATTTTGCCGTTAACGGATCAGGGTGAGATTCAATAAACAAACCGGCAATACCCACAGCCATACCACTACGTGCTAACTGTGCGGCTTTAGCGCGACGTCCATCGGCAGAATCCGCTCGCCCCCCCGGCTGTTGTAATGCATGAGTGGCATCAAATATCACCGGCGCATAATCCTTCATTTCGTCCATCGCTAACATGTCGACAATCAAATTATTATAGCCAAAGCAGCTACCACGCTCACAAAGTATAATATCTTCATTACCTGCTTCAGCAAATTTATTGATGATATGACGCATTTCATGGGCAGCAAGAAACTGAGGTTTTTTAACGTTAATAATTGCCCCGGTTTTTGCCATGGCAACCACTAAGTCGGTTTGACGGGCAAGAAACGCTGGCAACTGAATAATATCAGCCACTTCCGCAACCGGTGCGGCTTGATATGGTTCATGAACGTCAGTAATGATCGGCACATTAAAGGTCGATTTTATTTCTTGAAAAATCTTTAAACCTTCATCCAAACCAGGGCCACGATATGAGCTAACTGACGAACGGTTAGCTTTATCAAACGAGGCTTTAAATACGTAAGGAATATTGAGTTTTTGAGTTACTTCAACATAACGCTCAGCGATGGTCATCGCTAAATCGCGAGACTCAAGTACATTCATACCACCAAATAACACAAAAGGTTTATCGTTTGCGATTTCAATATCGCCAAGTGAAATTAATTGCTTTGTCATAATATTTCCAAATTTGTCTTTAGGTATTGCTCTAACTACCTACAATTCTTAATAACTGCCCACACAACCATGCCATATATGTGCCTAACGCATAACCAAACACAGCTAATAAAACACCAACTGGGGCAAGTGAAGGATGGAATGCTGAAGCAATAACCGGTGCCGATGCTGCGCCACCAATATTAGCTTTACTACCCACCGCTAAATAAAATACCGGGGCTTTAATAAACTTACCTACAGCAAACAACAATATGACGTGTACTGCCATCCATATTAAGCCAATCACCATATATTTAGGCGCTTCAACAATTTGCGTAATATCCATATGCAAACCAATTGTTGCCACTAAAACATAGAGAAAACTACTACCTATTTTAGAAGCGCCTACCGTCTCTAGCTTTCTGACCTTGGTAAATGAAAGCGTTAAACCAATCGTGGTTACTAAAACAATGATCCAAAATAATTTACTGTGTAAGCTAAACTTCTTTAATTCAGGATAGTTGTTTTGGAAAAATGGGACTAGGTAATCGGCCGCTAAATGCGCCATACCTGCAGCCCCAAAACCAACTGCCAAAATTAGCATATAGTCTTTTAATTCAGGTTGTTTGGAGTTTGCTTTACTTTCGGCTTCTACTTTTTCGACTAAACGGTCAATACTTGAGGTATCGGCACCATTTTTAGCATCAATGCGCTTGTGATTCGCGGCCATATAAAGCAAGCAAGCCATCCAAAGATTAGCAACCACTATATCAACAGTCACCATGATGGTGAAAATTTTACCATCGGCGCCATAAATTTCTTTCATGGCGAGCATATTTGCGCCACCACCAATCCAACTTCCGGCAAGTGCGGCCATACCACGCCATACCGCATCAGGACCTGACACACCGATTAGCTCAGGCCAAATAGCTGAAACAATAAGTAGCGCTATAGGGCCACCAATAATCACGCCAACAGTACCAGTTAAAAACATAATAACAGCTTTACTGCCAAGGCCTGCAATCGCTTTTATATCAATACTTAAGGTTAATAAAACCAAACATGCCGGTAACAAATAATATTTTGCCACTTCATCAACTTGGCTAAGCTCAGAACTAACAATACCAAAAGTGTTTAGCAGTGATGGTAGTAGATAGCATAGCAGTAGTGCTGGCACATATTTATAAAATGAACGACATGCTGTGTTGTTACTATTGGAGGTATAAAATACTAACCCTAAAATTAGTGCTAAAATCCCTAGCACGGTAGCATCGTTAGTGATCAATGGCATGTTAGCCACTACTGAATCTTGCATTATTCATCCTTTTTATTTATACAATGTGTCATTATTTTTAGTCTTTATTTTTTACACATCGTTATTTAATACATAGTTCTTTAAATAAGTTCTTTAAATGAATTTTTTTGATTTTTATTAGTGCAATATCGTATCTGAAATTGAAATTTTATCTAGCTGGAGTTTTAATAGCTGTGCTGCTGGATCTTTAGGGCACTGTTCAACAAAGTATTGATAGTCATCATAGGCAACTTTGAAGCAATCAAGCTGATGCAGTAAAAAGCCACGATCACGACGTTCAAACGGATCATTGGGATTTAATGCCAGTAGCATATCAACACACTTTAAAGCGTTATCATAGGCTTGTTCACGTATAAAAGCGGCTTTAAGACTGGTGATATGTTCTAACACTAAACTTTCTTGCTTCATAATATCTAGCGTTACTTCAAACGGATCGCCTGATATTTCATTCATCCGCACATCAAGCTCCTGCCAGTTTAACGATTCACCGCTAACGGGATCGAAAATAATAGCGTAATGCTCATCACAGACAATTCTTAACATGGCTTTTTCAGGCACAAAAACGATATCAGCGCGACAATCACAGGCATTAGCCACATAAGCAATCAACACCGCCTTTAAGCTCGGAGAAATCAGTTTATGGGCTAACGCAGACGATAATTGATGTGAAATTACTGGCCAATTTTGCTGTTGTTTATCGATAAAGAGTTGATCAACAAACAAAGCATTAATTAAAACTTCAGCGCGCTCAACAGGCTCTTTAATTTCATCGGTTTCAGCTTGGCAATATGCCACCAAGTCATCCAACTCACTTTGGATATCGGTTGCTTTACCAAAAATATACTCTTCTACTAATAAAAAAGTGGGTAATAGTTCATTTTGTTCAGATTTAATTTCTGACAACAACAAATCGTTCATGAATACTCAATTAATATTTAATACTTTACTTTAGCGACTTACATGCCCGCTAAAAATACGGTTTCCTTGCTCATGGCGATACGAACAATTAACATTACCCATCCCATGGCACCTAAAAAACCAATAATTTGCATGGTACGGTTACGGGCTAATTTTAAGGTGTAATAACCGGTAAAAATATAGGCAACAACAGCAAATAACTTTTCAGCTAGCCATAATTGCTCAGCGGGATTTATCGCTAACTTAATCGATAAAACAATACCAAGGCCCAGCAATAAGGTATCGATAATATGTGGGGCAATTCTCAACCATTTCAATGTTAATTTTTCTGAATTAACTAAAGTTAAAGCAAAACGAAAAGTAAAAAGTAAAATACTGATCGCAGCAATGGTCATATGTAAGTGTTTCATGGTGAACTCCGTTTAGTTATTATTATTTGTTATCGGTTATTTATACTAAGTAACAAGCCCAAGTGACTCGATCGTTGTTGTTATAATCTTTTATAGTTTGGATATTGCTATACGCTAAATCTGCTAAAATAGTTTGTACAGCATGACTTTGTTCAAAACCATGCTCAATATACAAAAAACCACCAGAATTTAAAAAGCTAAGCGCATGGCGAGCAATTATTTTGATATCCGCTAGGCCATTATCAGATGCGACTAGTGCCGTTTTCGGTTCAAATTTAACATCACCTTCGTTTAGGTGGTGATCCTTTTCATCAATATACGGCGGATTGCTAACGATAACATCAAAGCGCTTATCTTTAACAATGTTACTAAACCAATCACTTTGATAAATATTTACCTGTGCGAGATTTAAGTTAAGCCCATTGCGCTTGGCAAGCGCTACCGCATCATCGCTATAGTCAACGGCGTCTATTTGCCATTGTGGTCTTTCTGATGCTAACGCTAACGCTATGGCGCCAGTGCCAGTGCCCAAATCTAAACAACTCAATTCAACACCTTGATGATGATTTAATACTTGTTCGACGAGTATTTCGGTATCTGGACGTGGAATTAATGTCGCGGGTGAAACCTGTAAAGACAAAGACCAGAATTCACGTGTTTGAACAATGTAGGCAATAGGTTCGCCCTGAACTCTACGTTGTATTAAAGCGGAAAACTGCTCGGTTTCACTCTCATTTAACTTATGCTCTGGCCAGGTTAATAAAAAGCTTCGCGGTTTGTTCAACACAAAACAAATTAAAATCTCGGTGTCTAATTTAGCACTATCTGAATAAGGCAACAAAAGTTGTTGGCCAAAAGTAACTAATTTGGCCACTGCCATCGATGATAACTGCTCAATTGATGGCAGTGGTTTTATAACAAAATCAGACACTAGTTTTGCTCAGCTAACTCTGCTAACAAATCAGCCTGACTTTCTTGCATAATAGGTTCGAGAACTAAGTGTAAATTACCTTCCATGATTTCGTTTAAACGATATAACGTCAGGTTTATACGATGATCACTCATGCGACCTTGCGGGAAATTATAGGTACGAATACGTTCAGAACGATCGCCACTCGCCACGAGATTACGACGAGAGGATTCCTCCGCACTGCGACGTTTTTCGTCTTCAGCTTGTTGTAAGCGTGCTTGCAATACTGACATCGCCTGGGCACGGTTTTTATGTTGCGAGCGCTGATCTTGACACTCAACCACGACACCTGACGGAATGTGAGTAATACGAATAGCTGAATCGGTTTTGTTAACATGTTGTCCACCAGCACCAGAAGCGCGGAAGGTATCAACTTTTAAATCAGCTTTATTGATTTCAATAGCCTGTGATTCAGGAATTTCAGGCATCACCACCACAGTACAAGCCGACGTATGCACACGCCCCTGTGATTCTGTTTCAGGAACACGTTGTACTCGGTGACCGCCAGACTCATATTTCATTTGGCCGTAAACACCAACACCATTGACTTTAGCTACAATTTCTTTAAAACCGCCCTGCTCACTTTCGTTAGAGTTCATTAACTCTATCTTCCAACCTTGTTTTTCAGCATAACGGCTGTACATACGGAATAAATCACCAGCAAAGATTGCGGCTTCATCACCGCCAGCACCGGCACGAATTTCAACGAAACAATTATTATCGTCTTTTGGGTCACGAGGCAATAACAAAATTTGCAACTCGCCGGTCATGTTCTCAACAGCTTTCTTAGCCGTTTTAAATTCTTCTTGCGCCATTTCGCGCATATCAGGATCATCATCCTTAAGCATTTCTTCAGCCGCTGCAAAATCGTTTTCAGCTTCTTGATAAGCATGAAAAGCAGAAGTCACCACTTCTAATTGTGAAAATTCTTTAGATAATGCTTGGAATTTTTCTTGATTCGAAATAGTTTCCGGATCAGACAATAACGCTTGTACTTCTTCAAAGCGTTCGACAAGTATCTCGAGTTTTTGGTAAACAGATTTATTCATTAAATGATCTTATATAGTCAATAATTGATGAATTACCCGCGCATTATATTCGACTAAGCGGATAATTAGCAGTAGTTTATAGCAAATGGAATAAATAATTACTTAGAGAGCGCGAAGTAAGCGCTAGAAAATTAGCGATTTATCATAGTAGATTGATGCTAAGCAGCTAGATCGAAGCAATTGATGTTGCGTAAGCAAGTATTTAAGCTTTCATTGCTAAAAGTATTGCTATTGGAGAAAGCTATTCTTGATGGTCAATATCGAATATATCACGCAAATACACCAGGCGATCTAACTTACCACCTTGTGCCGCTGATTGAATGGCACTGGTAGGTGCATGCATAAATTTATTGGTCAATTTAGTAGCAAGCTCTGCCACAACCGCTTCAGGATTTTTATTTGCCGCTAATTGCTGCATGGCTTTTTCCAGTAACTGATCACGATTGTCTAAACACTGTTTACGATACGAAATCACCGTGTCCTGAGTATTTAAACCTCGTAGCCATGACATAAAACTAGATGATTGTTCAGAAACAATGCCTTCGGCTATTACCGCTTCTTTACGACGATTATCTAAGTTTTTTGCAATAATGCTTTGCAAATCATCAACGGTGTAGAGAAATACATCTTCCAGATCTGAAACTTGCTCTTCAATATCACGTGGAACCGCCAAATCAACCATAAACATCGGGCGATGTTTTCTTTTTGTTAAGGCTTTTTCCACCATGCCCTTACCGATAATTGGCAAGGTACTAGCAGTAGAACTGATCACGATATCGGCACTGGCCATCATATCCGGAATTTGCGCTAGGGTGATAACATCAGCGCCAAATTGCTTAGCCATATTTTCAGCACGACTTATTGTTCGGTTAGCCACAGTAATATGGCCGACATTATTCTCGTATAAATGTTTAGCCACTAACTCTATGGTTTCACCAGCGCCAACAAGCAGCACGCGAGCTTTATCTAAACTGGCAAAAATATGTTTAGCAAGATTAACGGCGGCAAAAGCAACAGAAACCGCGCTAGCACCAATTTCAGTATCAGTACGAACTTGCTTTGCTACGCCAAAAGTGCGCTGAAAAAGTCGATCCATTACTAAGGCCATAGAACCAGCAGCTTTAGCTTGGTTATAGGCTTGTTTCATTTGCCCTAAAATTTGTGGTTCGCCTAATACCAGTGAATCTAAACCACAAGCAACACGCATCATGTGATTAACTGCTTGTTGGTCTTGATGCCAATATAAACTCGGGGTAATAATTGATGCGGGTACATTATGGTGTTGCTCTAACCAGCGTACTAAGCGCTCTTGGGTTATTGCGACATCGCCATCTTGTACTAGATATAATTCGGTTCGATTACAGGTAGATAAAATAGCAGCTTCTTTACAATCAACAGAATCTAGTAATTCTTGCAATGCCACACTCAAGTTATCAGGGTTAAATGATATTTTTTCCCTAACAGCAACCGGTGCGGTTTTATGATTGATACCTACTGCAACTATCGACATACGAATATATGAGTCCAAAAAATTTTAATGGCAGGTAAAATCTGCTGCGAATAATGAATCATCTAAAGGCTAATGATACGCGAGTAATGATTAATTGACCTTATTATCCGTCAGACATTGAAAAAAACCTATGATCTGTGACAAAAAATCGCGATAATTTTACGAAAGTTCAGATTAAATTGAAAGCATGTAATGAATGATTGACCATAAGTTTTCATTATTTGATATTATTTTTATTTATGAAGCTAAATTTTCTAATTCAGTTACCCAGGAATATAATGTATAGCAAGCGCCCCATTATTTTATTTTTTGTCGTTATATTAGCTGCTTGTAGTAGCATCAACGACAGGCCGGTAGCAGAGCTAAAAGCACAACAAAGTGTTGATAGCCGCAATAAACAATTAACCCAGCTTAACCATTGGACCATCGCGGGAAAAATAGCCTTCATCAATAACCAAGAACGACAAAGTGCGACGCTGCACTGGCAAAAAAATGACAGTGAAAAAACAGAGTCATTAAATTTATCAACAGTGTTCGGTATTAAAGTACTCGAACTTACCCAACAGCAAGACAACTTTACCTTGGAAGTTGATGGTGAGCATTACAAAACGCAAGATTTAGACTATTTAATATATTCGCTAACAGGTCTGAATTTGCCGACACGAGCGATGAGCCATTGGCTAAAAGGCGTCGCCTTTTTACCGACAGATAAAATTACTTACCATAAAACCACGCAATTGCCAGAGACTTTAATTAGCAGCTATAACAATAAAAAATGGCAAATAAAATACAGTAAATATCACCATATTGATCGATATCAGTTAGCGAAACAGTTGACCATAACTCAAGGCGATTTACGGATAAAAATTGTCATTCATTCATGGAAAGTTTAACGAGGTCGTTTTGAACAACAAGCCATTTTTATCATTTCCTTCACCAGCAAAGCTGAATTTATTTTTGCATATTGTTGGCAGAATGGACAACGGTTACCACCAGCTAGAAACCGTTTTTCAGTTTCTTGATTATCATGACACGATAGAATTAAAAGCTACCGAAAATAAAGCGATAAAGCTATTAACACCGATCCCCGGCGTAGCTAATGACGACAATTTAATCGTCAAAGCGGCATTATTATTACAAAGCACTAGCCAGTGTCAGCAAGGCGCTGAAATTAAGCTAAAAAAAGTCCTCCCCATGGGCGGAGGATTAGGTGGTGGCTCATCAAATGCAGCGACAATATTATTAGCACTCAATGCACTTTGGCAAACCCAACTGACCATCGAGCAACTTGCTGAAATCGGCCTAAAGCTAGGTGCTGATGTGCCTATTTTTGTCCACGGTTTTGCCGCATTTGCTCAAGGTATTGGTGAACAACTCACACCAGCCTTACCAAAAACTTATTGGTATTTAGTTTCTAAACCAAATTGCAGTATTTCGACACAAAGTGTTTTCACCGCGCCAGATTTAACCCGCGATACACCGGCTATACGCTACAGCGACGCCGACGTCGAAAATTATCATAATGATTGCCAAACTTGGGTAATAAAACACTACCCTGAGGTTGCCAAACTACTGGCTTGGTTGGTAGAATACGCGCCGTCCCAAATGACAGGAACTGGTGCGTGTGTGTTTTCACGTTTTAGCTCTAAAAAAGACGCGTGCTATGTACAATCTTTACTACCAAACGGTATAGAGTCATTCGTAGCCAAAGGACTAAATCAATCGCCCTTACATGCTGCAATTGCAGCGGTAAACGACAATTAAGTTCGGATATAATTTCATATATTTGCCATTAAAACTGGCAAAATTAAAATAATTTGCTGATATTTAACCTACCGTTTTATTCAGTATCGTAATTTAAATGTCAAAAGTTTCTGAGGAACTGACAGTGCCTGACATGAAGATTTTTGCGGGTAACGCCACCCCTGAACTGGCCAAACAAATTGCTAATCGCTTATACATCACCTTGGGTGAAGCCAAGATCGGTAGTTTTAGTGATGGTGAAATTAGTGTTGAAATCACTGAAAACGTTCGTGGTGCGGATGTTTTTATTATTCAATCAACATGTGCCCCTACCAACGATAATTTAATGGAACTAATCGTGATGATTGATGCGCTACGTCGTGCATCAGCCGGACGTATTACTGCCGTCATGCCTTATTTTGGTTATGCTCGTCAAGACCGTCGTGTACGCAGTGCTCGTGTACCTATTACCGCTAAAGTTGTTGCTGACTTCTTATCAAGTGTTGGTGTTGACCGTGTTTTAACGGTTGATTTACATGCAGAACAAATTCAAGGCTTTTTTGATGTACCAGTTGATAACGTATTTGGCACGCCTATTTTGTTAGAAGATATGCTAGAGCGAAATATCGAAAACCCTGTGGTTGTTTCTCCTGATATTGGTGGTGTTGTGCGTGCTCGTGCAGTGGCAAAATTATTAGATGATGCAGACCTTGCGATTATCGATAAACGTCGTCCTAAAGCAAACGTTGCTCAAGTGATGCATATTATTGGTGATGTTAAAGGTCGTGACTGTTTCATCGTTGATGACATGATTGATACCGGTGGCACGCTTGCAAAAGCAGCTGAAGCATTAAAAGAACATGGTGCTAAACGCGTATTTGCTTATGCTACTCATCCGGTACTTTCAGGCAACGCTGCAGAAAACTTGAAAAATTCAGTGATTGATGAAGTGGTAGTGACTGATTCAATTCCACTATCAGATGAAATTAAAGCCCTTGGCAAAGTTCGTCAACTTACGCTAAGTGGCATGTTGTCAGAAGCTATTCGTCGTGTTTGTAACGAAGAATCTATTTCTGCGATGTTTGATGCTTAATCAAATATAGTAAATTTCTGAATAACATGAAAAAAGCACCTTAGGGTGCTTTTTTATTATCCGCATATTGGGCCAAGGTTATTATCATACAGGCAATAACATCATAATGACCCGAGCAGGAATAGTGTGTAATAGACACAATAAAAATTTGATTTCATTACTTAATAAATCAATGCAGTTCTCAGATGTCCTAGTGCGTGGTTAGACACACTGCAAAGCTAACAAATAAACTTCTAATTTAGGGACGTATTTTAATTTTTTCGACAAATAAAATAGAGTAGTGCCCGCTGGACCAAAAATATAAAATTGTTGAGTAACTGATCGAAATGAACCTAGAGCTAAAATTTTTTTAAACCAGTAAAAAGAAATTAACTCATATAAAATAACAAAATAGATAATTAAATCAAATCAATAGCGCTTATTACAAATTGCCGTGCAAAACTTTTACAAATAAATGAGCAAACTTCCAGAATGCTTTCAAGGTGAAATCAACAGAAAGGCTAAACTTTGTACTCGGGTTAGCAATAGTATTGGATATCCATTAGTGAGAGTGTTATCATGCCGCGCCTTTTTTAGCTAATTTATCGCATTAAAAAAGGAACAGGTTGTTTTTGGTCGCAAAAAACAACGACTTTTAATTATTAAATAATGGATATTACCATGACTGATTTATTTACATTGGATGCTGAAGTACGTACAGATTTAGGGAAAGGTGCGAGCCGCCGCCTACGTCACGCGAACAAAGTTCCAGCAATTATATACGGTGAAGGCCAAGAGCCTATTTCTTTAACGTTAGAGCATAAAAATGTTTTTCGTGCACAACAAGAAGAAGCGTTTTACTCTCACGTTTTAACAATTAATGTTGACGGCAAGCCTGTTGAATGTCTTTTAAAAGACATGCAACGTCACCCGTTCAAGCAAGTTGTAATGCATTTAGATTTTTTACGTATCAATGCTAAAAATGCTGTTCAAGTTAATGCGCCAATTCATTTCCTTAATGAAGATGAAGCAGAAAAACTTGGTGGCACAATTGCTCACCAAATGAATGAAATAGCAATTACATGTTTACCTGCTAACATTCCTGAATACATCGAAGTTGACGTTGCTAACTTAGAAGTTGGTCAAACGTTACATTTATCAGATATCACATTGCCTAAAGGCGTTACATCTGATGAATTAGCTAAAGGCGAAAGCCATGACCAAGCTGTTGTTTCATTGAATGCTCCTAAAGGCGCAAGCGATGACGCCGCTGAAGAAGTAACTGAAGAAGCTCCAGCTGAGTAATTTTTAATTTACTCCTGATGATAAAGCTTAAAGGGAAAATGTTTTTTACAGCATGCCCTTTAAGCTTTTTAGTTTTAAAGCTGTTTGAAATTATCGATATTTAGTTTGAATAACAAGAGTAAGCTATTAGATGACCATTCAATTAGTAGTCGGCTTAGGCAACCCAGGCTTAGAATACAGTAAAACCCGTCATAATGCCGGAGATTGGTTTGTTCAAGAACTTGCATCACGTTACAACATTTCATTAAAGCCAGAAAAGAAATATTCAGGTCTCTATGGTAAAGGATTAATTGCCGGACAATTAGTTCATCTTCTGATACCAACCACTTTTATGAACTGTAGTGGTAAAGCCGTAGCACCATTAGCCAACTTTTTTCGTATCCCCGTTGAAAATATTTTAGTCGCTCACGATGAGCTTGATATGTTACCCGGCGTTTGTAAAATCAAACAAGGTGGCGGACACGGTGGCCACAATGGCTTACGCGATATTATTTCGAGTATGGCAAATAATAAAGAATTTTATCGGTTACGCATCGGCATTGATCATCCAGGTCACCGCGATCGCGTTACTGGGCATGTGCTTGGAAAAGCCCCTGCCAACGAACAAAACTTAATTGACCAAGCGATAGATGAAGCAGCACGCTGTTTTGAAATTTGGCAAAAAGACGATATTAAAAAAGCTCAAAATCGTCTACATTCTTTTAAAGCGCAATAATAGCTATTGCGACAACATTATAGGTAATCGTCATGGGATTTAAATGTGGTATTGTTGGCTTGCCCAACGTCGGGAAATCAACACTTTTCAATGCGTTAACTAAAGCGGGCATTGAAGCTGCTAACTTTCCATTTTGTACAATTGAACCTAATACAGGTGTTGTACCGGTTCCTGATCCGCGCTTAGATGCTTTAGCAAAAATTGTTAATCCTGAACGCGTATTAGCAACTACAATGGAATTTGTTGATATTGCTGGTTTAGTTGCTGGCGCTTCAAAAGGTGAAGGTTTAGGTAATAAGTTTCTGGCTAATATTCGTGAAACGGATGCCATTGGCCATGTGGTACGTTGTTTTGAAAATGACAATATTATTCATGTTTCGAATAAGGTTAGCCCTGTTGATGACATTGAGGTGATCAATACAGAATTAGCGTTATCTGATATGGATACTGCAGAACGCGCTATTTTCCGTTTAGCTAAAAAAGCTAAAGGCGGCGATGCTGATGCAAAATTTGAAATGCCAGTTTTGCAAAAAATATTAAAACATGTTGAAGAAGGCGAAATGGTTCGCTCTTTAGCGTTAACTAAAGAAGAAAAAGCAGCCGTTGCCTACTTAAACTTTTTAACTATCAAACCAACCATGTACATTGCTAATGTTAATGACGATGGCTTTGAAAATAATCCTTACCTTGATGAAGTACAAAAAATAGCAGATGCGGAAGGCGCTATCGTAGTTGCGGTTTGTGCTGAAATCGAAAGCGAATTATCAGAGATGGATGACGAAGACCGTGTTGAATTTATGGCCGATCTTGGTTTAGAAGAACCGGGGTTAAATCGTGTTATTAATGCTGGCTATTCATTACTTCACTTACAAACATACTTTACTGCCGGCGTTAAAGAAGTACGCGCCTGGACCGTTAAGCAAAATGCTACGGCACCACAAGCTGCGGGTGTTATTCATACTGACTTTGAAAAAGGCTTTATACGCGCTGAAGTAATTGCTTATGATGACTTTATTGAGTTTAATGGTGAATCCGGCGCTAAAGAGGCGGGCAAGTGGCGTTTAGAAGGTAAAGAGTATCGCGTTAAAGATGGTGACGTTGTTCACTTTAGATTTAACGTCTAACACACGTACAAGATAACAATAAAAAGAGAGCTCCGGCTCTCTTTTTTTATTCAAACACCTATCACATTCATGATATTCACAGCACAGACCAGATGTATTTTAGGTAATAAAGCTACTTTGAAGCCCTTAACTACAGTAAAATAGTGCCTAGTTTTACTTTGCACTATCAGTAATTTGCGAACAAAACTGGCAAAGTTTCACTTTCGAGTTAAACTTTCTTATGACAACAACATAAATATTTTAGGAACACTATGAAAACTACCCTTTTAGCTTCTCTAGTACTCGCTACCGCAATTTCTTACACTCCACAAAGTTTGGCTTTCGATGACAGTATGTCATTACGTATATGCGAATATATATCTATCAATGATAAAAAACGTTTACGTAAATTTTTAAAGTCAAACGACCTAAAAATCAGAGGTATTTTTGATGACATTAAATGTAATGGTAAAAACTTATTAGTCTTTGCTGCTACCTCAAATGCATTAGATATTGGAGAGTACATAATAGGTAAACTCCCCGTAAAAACAGTTTCAGAAAATTTAGCCGAAGTAGCAGCTAGTTCTGCACATCTCGAAAAAGTAGCTAACGAACGTGTAAAATAAAACTTATACCCTTGCGAATAAAAACCCATTAGGCTTATCACCTAATGGGTTTATTATTTCAGGCTATTTTTGTGCAGATATCCGACAAATTGCACAGTGAATAGCCAAACAAGCAAAAAGTCTTATTTATTTGATAAAAAACGGTTGACGTAGCCCAATCAGATTTGCATAATACGCGCCACTTGCTGAGAGGCGAGATGGAAAGGCTACATAGCTCAGCTGGTTAGAGCACATCACTCATAATGATGGGGTCCCAGGTTCAAATCCCGGTGTAGCCACCAACTTTACTCTTGGTAATAATAGAAGAAATGCGGGTTTGGCGGAATTGGTAGACGCGCTGGATTTAGGTTCCAGTATCGCAAGATGTGAGAGTTCAAGTCTCT
>CAJXUN010000025.1 GCA_913061475.1 uncultured Colwellia sp.
GCGCCGATGGTAGTGTGGGAGTTCCCATGTGAGAGTAGGACATTGCTAGGCTTCTATTAAGAGAAACCCGTTACTGATGTAACGGGTTTTTTGCTTTCTGGCGTTTGAAAATTAAATACGTTAGCCTATTTTTTTATGGTGTGCTTTAAATTTAAAGTAGTATTCTAAAGACTCTTTCTGGCGTCATGGTATTTTATTTGGCAATATACATGTCGCTTATAAAATCTATAATATAGCCTTTTACAGTTTGATTTATACTATTTACTTTTACATACTCGTTTGAAAAAGTAGTAATATATTATTGACTAGTCAGATTTTGATATATGGATATTTAAGGGCGCTGACGTTTTTTATGTAACTTAGTAGGTAGTAGTTTGACAATATTATTAATTATAAATAATGATGCTATTTGTAATAGAGTGTTCAATAAATTAGCGCTTTTAGGAAAAGATGTCATCCGAACATCAAATAGTGTCGACGCTATTGCGCTATTACGTTTAAAAAAGGTTAATTTGATTGTTACAGAGGTTGATATTGGAAAGATTGATGGGTGGCGACTCTCAAGACTTATTCGTAACGACATTCTTGCTCCTAATGCCGATATTCCAATTCTACTTATTACTGAAAATTATAGTGAACGTATTGCTGAAACAACGGCACGGATGTTTGATATTGATAGAATTATTGCATATCAGGAACTTGATATTATTGCTGATGTTGTTGAGCAGACGCTTAGTGGCGATCGAACATTAAATAGTAAGCAAAATGTACTTGTTATCGAGGATACGGAAGATACAGCAAACTTAGTTGTACGGATGCTTAAACATAAATTTTTAGTAGATATAGCACCCGATGGTAGTAGTGGTATCAATGCATTTCAAAACAAATCCTATGATATTGTTTTACTTGATATCATGATGCCAGGCATGTCAGGAGTTGAAGTGCTTGAAGTTCTTATGGAACTTAATCCGCAACAAGTTGTTATTGCGATGACCGCTCACGGGACCATAGATTTAGCAGAGTTGATGTTGGTTAAAGGAGCTTCTGATTATATTCAAAAGCCCTTTAAAGCTGAGCAACTAAGAAAAGTGTGTGATATTGCGTCCAAACGAGAAGATTATCTTATTTCCAATGAACAGTTTGTGGCAAAAACCTTAGCCTTAAAAGATGAGCAGCAAAGATATAATACCTTGTCTAAAGATCATACCCGAATTTTAGATAGCCTTAATAGTGTAGTGATCGAAATATCCATAAAAGGCCGTATTATATTTGTTAATAATGCATGGTTTAAATGCACCGGCTATACGGTTTCGGAAACGGTAGGCAAGTTACTTTCTGACTTTATCGTTTGCAATAGTTCGCAATCAAACGAGAATGTTAATAAAGCGCGCGAAAATATATTGTCAGGTAATAGTCTACACGAAAATATCGAAGTTCAAATAATGCACTTAAATGGCCAGTGCTTTTGGAGTCAAATCAGTCTTACACCTTATTATAAAGACAATGTCTTGATCGGTACGTCCGGTACTATCGACGATATAAGTGATCGCAAGAGTGCCGAAGCTAGATTAAAGCACGTTGCGTTACATGATAGATTAACGGGTATAAACAATCGACATTACTTTGATGATAAATTACGTAGTCTTTCAGATGTTGTAATACGTAATAACAGCTTGCATTCTTTGTTATATATTGATTTAGATCATTTTAAAATTATTAATGACTCTCAAGGACACTATCAGGGGGATCTTGTTTTAAAAGAAATTGCTAAATTACTTTCTGACAAGACAAAAAAAAATGATGTATTGTGTCGAATAGGTGGAGATGAATTTGCATTCTTGCTTATGAACTCTAGCGTTAAAGATGCAAAAGTTATTGCTCAAGATATTTGTAAAGCTATTGCAAATACTAGTTTTAAATTTTCTGATAAAGTTTATAAAGTCAGTTGTAGTATTGGTATATCAATGATTGATGGTAGTACCTCATCAAGCGAAATTTACTTGCAACAGGCCGACATTGCGATGTTTGCGGCGAAGGAGAAAGGGCGTAATCGAGTTCATGTTTTTAAGGATGAAGATAGAGTTACAGATGAACTTAAACAAAGTTTTGACTGGGTGCAGAAACTTCAAAATGCACTTTTTTCAGATAATATTATTTTACACTTTCAGGCTATTATTGATGTTAATACCAGAGAAGTTGAATGTTATGAAGCCTTGGTGCGCTTAATTGTTGATGGAAAAATAATTTATCCTAATGATTTTATTCCGTCATTAGAAAAAGCTAAGGATATGAATTTGCTTGATCGCCATGTTATTGGTAAAGCACTTAAATTAATGCAAGAAAACCCAATATTAAAAAGAATTGCAATTAACTTATCAGCTCAAGCGTTCACCGATGACCGACTATTTTCATTCATTGAAAGTAAGCTAATTCAATATAATATCGATCCATCACTGGTCATTTTTGAATTAACGGAAAGTGCCAGTTTGTCGAATATCACCGGCACCCAACGTATGATAAACCACCTTAATGACTTAGGATGCCACTTTTCTATTGATGATTTCGGTACTGGATTTAGTACTTTTGCGTACCTAAAGCAAATCCCTGCGAACAGCGTTAAAATTGATGGCTCATTTGTTAAAGACATGCTTCACGATCCCATTGATGAGGTATTAGTAAAAGCAATAAACGATACCGCACATGCTTTGGGTAAGACTACCGTTGCTGAGTTTGTTGAAGATGAAGCTACGCTGCTAAAGCTGAAAGAATTGGGCGTTAATTATGCTCAGGGTTATTACATCGCTAAACCGATGGATATTGATAGTATAAAAGCACAATCAAATCCTTACTTGTTAAAGAAAAATCAATAAGCTTTTCACTTAATGTAATAAAGTTGTTAAATATAACATATTGATATACAGTTATTTTGTATAGATAGGAAGATAAGCAGTAAAGTGTGAGTCATATTTTCAGCTACAAACATGACTATGTAAAGGACTATATAAATGAGAATTATAATGTAAGGGATGCAACGCTTTTTTGTTCTTTCTAAAGCACCATCATATTATCGATGGGATATTCTAATTTATCTAGGACAAAAATGAATTCTTCAGACAAAGTGGAAGGTCAATTAAAATCGGATCTGCAAGCAGCAGTAGCTGGTAACCCTAAGGTTATTGATTATGCTGATCTCATCGTTGAATACTTACATCAATTAGGTGTTGAATATGTTTTTGGTGTGCCTGGAGGAGCAATAGAACCGCTCTATAATGCATTAGCACGTTCAGCTAGGCGAGGTGGTCCAAAAGCTGTTGTTGCACGACATGAATGTGGTGCTGCTTTTATGGCAGATGGTTATTACAGAGAAACAGGCAAGCTTGGCGTTGTGTGTTCAACGACCGGCCCAGGAGCTACAAATTTAATCACAGGTGTTGCATCGGCATCGGTAGATAAAAGCCCAATGCTTGTTATTACCGCCCAAACCGCTTTACCCAAATTTGGTAAAAAACCTTTACAAGATTCAAGTGAAACGGCAATTGATACTGTCGGTATATTAAGTAATTGTACTAAATTTAATTCATTGATCTCACATCCGGCACAATTAGAATCAAAGCTCATATCGGCGTTAATGGAATCCACTCAGTCACCCAGTGGCCCTGTTCATATTAGTATTCCATCTGATGTATTGCGCAGCCCATTTCCCCACGATAATCCTAATGTACATGTTAACTATTTAATGAAAAAGTCATCACTCGTTGATAGATTAGCTGTCGATCAATTAGTTGAAGAAGTGATTGCCGCGGATAATATCGTTTTATTTATTGGTCATGGATGTGGACGAGCATATCAACAAATACAAAAGTTAGCTGAGTCTATCAATGCGCCATTTGTTACTGGACCTATGGGAAAGAGTTGGGTTGACGAGCGTCACCCGCTATATCGGGGCGTTTATGGCTATGCAGGGCATCAATCGGCACGTGATTTATTCAAGAATCCTGAGATAGAGTTAGTATTAGCTATTGGTACATCAATCACAGAAATGGGATTAGGGAATTTGGCCAAGGATGTGCTTAATAAGCTTATTCATATTGATGAAACAGTGGAAAGCTTTAGTCGATCTCCTATGGCAAAATTGCATGTATGTGGTCACTTAGATGCTATATTCAATCGCTTACTCAATACTGTTAATACGCAAAGCTGGCAGCGAACATGGCAGGGGATTGAATTTGAATGCAATGTAAATGCTGTTGGTGGCTATATTGAGCTGTTAGAGCCTGAGAAATGTCATTCAAATGCCAGCCCGATCAAACCGCAAAAATTGATGGCTTATTTATCACGAAAACTGCCGGTTAATTCTCGGGTGTTTATTGATACCGGTAATATTTGGGCGTGGGCAACACATTATTTGAGTCATTCTTCAAATCAAGGGCTTTATCGTGTTTCAATGGAGTTTGGGAGTATGGCTTGGGCGATTGGCGCGGTTATTGGATCGGCATTCGGTTCTCCCAAAGAGCCACATGTATGTATGTCCGGTGACGGTGCTTGGTTGATGAGTTCACATGAAATTGGTGTTGCTGTTCAGCATAAACTACCGATATTATTTATTGTTCTAAATGATTGTGCTTATGGCATGATCCGTTTTGGTCAGCAACTTAGCGATGCAGAATCCATAGGTTGGCAACTTAATGAAGTTGATTTTGCCGCGTTAGCAAGAGCACAAGGTGCTAACGGGATCATCATCGAAAAATCAGAAGAACTACATAAAGTTGACTTTGATGCTATTTTTAAAGCAGATAAGCCAACATTGATTGATGTTCGAATTGATCCAAATGAAGTTCCGCCGATGATGTCGCGAGTTAAAAGTTTAGCAGAAGATGCAGAACAAGCTAATGGTTATAGATAGCCCATTAAGTAATCTAATTAATAAAGAGCAAACCTGTCTTAGGGTCTTATGATATGAAATTGAAAATAACTTTACTCGCTATACTTCATGCCTTAGGGATCTCCGCCAATGCGGGAGAATTCAATAACAATGAAGATGATTATTTTGATGACTTCTATGGTAGCGAAGAGATGGTTGAAATAGCGACGGGCATTAAAACACAAATATATAAAGCACCTGCAGTTGCTAGCGTATTTACCGCTGAACAAATTAAAAATATGGGCGCTATGGACATTGATGATGTTTTAGAAGCGGTTCCGGGGTTACATGTATCTCGTCTGTCAAACACCTACACCCCTATCTATGTATTTCGTGGTGTTCATAGTAAATATACCCCACAAGTATTAATGCTAATAAACGGCATTCCTATCACCAATTCATTTTTAGGTAATCGTAATCAAAACTGGGGAGGAATGCCTGTTGAAGCCATTGCACGTATTGAAATTATTCGTGGACCCGGTTCAGCGGTATTTGGTGCTGATGCATTTTCGGGTGTTATCAATATCATTACTAAAAATGCGAAAGATATTACTAGAAATGAAATTTCATTACGTGCAGGTAGTCACTCTACTGAAGATGTATGGCTATCGGTGGGTAATGATGAAGGTGATTTAAAATATTCAGCCGTTTTGGAATATCATCAAACGGAAGGTTCCGATAAAACTATTGAAGTAGATGCACAAACTGCTTATGACCAATTATTTGGGACTAATGCATCATTGGCACCCGGAAGTCTGAGTCTTGGCACTGAAAATATTGATTTTCGTGGCGAGATAAACTATTTCGAATGGACACTACGTGCAGGATTACAAAAGCGTTCAAATTTAGGTTTAGGAGCTGGCTTGGCGGGAGCGCTTGATCCTGATGCTGACAAAGCAAGTGAGAGACGTAACCTAGATATTAATTATCACAGCAATTTGACGGAACAGTGGCAGCTAACGTTACAAGCAAGCTACTTTGATACCAGCCAAGATATTGACCAGTATACTATATTCCCCGCTGGAGCTTTTGGTGGAGCGTACCCTAATGGGTTTATTGGTAACCCAGAAGTTTGGGAACGCCACACTCGCTTTAATGTAACGGGTCTTTATACCGGACTCGATGAACATATTGTTAGAATGGGCGCCGGATATCATAAAGGTGATATGTATAAAACTAAAGAAACGAAGAACTTTGGTTTAGGACCTGGCGGTATACCGATTGATCCCAATGGACCCCTAATTGATGTGTCAGACACCGAGTATATCTTTCTAAGAGAAACAGATCGCACCGATACCTTTGCTTTTATACAAGATGTATGGAAATTTGCCAACGACTGGGAGTTAACTGCTGGTTTACGCTATGATAATTACTCCGATTTTGGTGATACAACCAATCCACGATTAGCATTAGTGTGGTCAACAACACTTAACTTATCTACTAAAGTGCTCTACGGTCGTGCATTTAGAGCACCATCTTTTGCTGATACTGGTAATATAAATAACCCTGTCGCCTTAGGGAATCCCACCTTAAATCCAGAAAAAATGGAGACCGTTGAATTGGCGTTTGATTATCATCCTCAAACGGGGTTGGGGGCAGTCTTGAGTTTTTATGATTATAAATGGAGTGATATAATTCAATATGTTCCAGATGCTGGGCAGTCCTCCTCGACCGCGCAAAATTCTGGCAAACAAGCGGGGCATGGGATTGAATTAGAAGTCAATTGGCAGATAAGTAAAGACCTTAAACTGGCAAGTAACGCTACCTGGTCTAAGGCAACTAATGATCAGATAGATCAGGATGTTGCCTTTGTTCCTACTAGTCAGTTTTACCTGCAACTTGATTGGAAAGTATCTGAGGTCATTCATACCAATATTAAGAGTAATTGGGTGAAAGGACGTGAGCGTCAAAAAGAAGATTTACGCTCAGATATCAATGACTACGTTATCACTGATGCGACCATTCGTTGGCAGCCAAATGATGTAGATTTTACCCTTGCCCTTATGTTGCGCAATATATTTGATTATGATGCTCGAGAGCCATCGTTAAATAATGGTGCCACGGTAAATTTACCTAACGATTTACCATTAACTGGACGCTCAGTTTATGGTGAATTAAGGTACCAATTTTAATGAGTACATCTAATAAGATACCAGCAGCAGGAAAAGGGGGTAAGCAGAGTAAAAAAGACTTTGTTTATGCCAATAAAGCACAAACATCTATCTATTTAGAGCAGGCTTGTGAGCAGAATCCATATATAGCAAGTAGCAATTTTTTACATGGCTATGACGTGCTGGAATTAATCCAGAAAAAAAGCTTTGTAAATGTATTATTATTACTTTTTACTGGCGAGTTACCGGCTCAACACAATGTTCAACTATTAGAAAGATTAATGATCGCCCTGCTGAATTTGGGGCCTCGACACCCAGCAGTAAAAGCGAGTATGGTTGCAGGTGTGAGTAAAGCCAATGTAGAACACTTATTGCCTATTGGGTTATCAGTACTGGGTGGAGCAGCTAATGGTGCTAAAGAAGTAGAACAAGCGATGTTATTTATACAGAAATATAGCCATCAAGCAGTGAATGAAGTTCATCAAGAACTCGGCATAGAGCGCCTTGATAACGACCACGGAGAGATGCATGTTTGCCCAGGCTTTGGCAGCCATTATGGGGGAATAGATGTATTTGCATTAAAAATAGTTTCAACAATAATTGCTGATAATGCAGATATTGAGCAGTATAAATATATTTCATGGGCACAAACATTTGCACAGTCACTGGCTCAATATGATATGGGCTGGTTAAAAACCGGTATTGCTGCGGCGGTGTTTTGCGAATTAGGTATCGGTGCGAGAGAGTCTGTTGGTTTATTTCAATTAATTTGCGCGCCAGGAATTTTTGCTCATGGCGTTGAACAAACTCATAAACCTATTACAGCTATACCTATGTTGTCAGATGAGCAGCATATATATAAACCATAACGGTTAACTATGAAGTGATTAATTATGAGTGATACAAAGTTTTGGGATGAACGTAACAATAAAATTTTTAGCCATGTCGGTCATTGGCAGGGAGGTGTTGATGTTATTATTGAAAATCACTCCTTAATGCATGAGCTAATGAAAAATGCTTCATTAATGCAAGTTCATATCTTAAATGCTACAGGTAAATACGTTGAGCGTTCAATCGCAAACTGGCTAGAAATTAATTTTATGGGTTTAAGTTACCCTGATAGCCGTATATGGTGTAATCAAATCAGTGCTTATGCCGCTGATACTAATGCAAGCGCAGTAGCCGCAGTTAGTGCAGCTATATTATCTACCGATTCTAGAGCCTATGGCGGTAGTCAAACTACATTTTCATGCATGACGTTTTTAGCAACCTCTTACCATAAGTATATACACGGAGAATCGTTATCTAGCATCATATCAGGAGAGAAGGTCAAGAATGGCAAGCCTATTATTGTTGGCTTTGCTCGGCCAATAGATAAGGATGATGAAAGGTTAAAGCCTTATGAATTAATGCAAAAACACTTAGCTATTGAGGTCGGCCCATATCTGAAGTTTGCCAAGCAGCTAAGTGCATATTTAGATCAACATTACTCACTCACGATTAATAGCGGCGGATATGCATCGGCTTTTTTGTTAGATCAAGGTTTTACACCTATTGATGGATATAACGTCAAAGCCTATGCAGTAGCTAGCGGTGCTATTGCTTGTCATCGAAACTTGGTCGCTTCGCCACCAAATTCATTTTTGCCCTTAAAGTGTTCCGATGTTCAGTATACCGGTAAGGCGTACCGCCAAATATCAAGCTAAGCATCCAGTTAACTTTATTGATTGCACGGAATTGATACCGTAAATGTTGCTCCTTGGTTAAGTTCACTGGTAACTGTGATCTTGCCTTTCATTAATTCGACGAAGCGTTGTGAAATCGCTAACCCTAAGCCTGTGCCACTAAACTTACGGGAATGACTTGAGTCGACTTGCCTAAACTCATCAAAAATATAATGCTGCTGTTTTTCAGATAAACCAATACCCGTATCTCGAATTTCAAAGAAGATATGACTATTGTCATTACTGATGGTTAAGTATATTTCACCATTTTCGGTAAATTTACAGGCATTACTTAATAAGTTAAGTAAAACTTGCTCAATTTTCTCTTGGTCAGTGGTTATTTTTGGTAGTGAACAGCCTTGATTTATTTTAAATGAATTATTGTTCTTTTTGGCTAAAGGCTCAATGGTATCAAGTAGACTGACAGCTAGCTCATCGATAAAAATTTCACTGAGCTTTATATCAAGTTTACCTGCCTCTATTTTTGCGAGATCAAGTAAACTATTAATCATATTTAATAAACGCTGAGAGTTTTTCGATATTTTATCCATATCATCTATTAAATCAAAATTACCTTCTAGCTCAAGTTCTTCTACGACAAGTTCACCATAACCAATAATTGACTGGATAGGTGTTCGTAATTCATGACTCATATTAGCCATAAACTCTGATTTATGCTGACTTGCAATTAATGCTGCATCGCGAGCTTCGACCAATTCTCTGGTACGTATACTCACTTCTATTTCTAGTTGATCTCTATGAGTGACTAAATCATATTCCTGCTGTTTCAAAACAGTCATCATGTTGTTGTAGGCACTTGCTATATCATGAATTTCTTTAGCGCCAATTTCTCTAGCTAAAAGATGTTCACCCGTATTTTGAGATTGTTTCATAATATTAGCGATCATACCTAAAGGTTTGAACAACCGTAACAGACCAAAGCGAAGGACAATGCTAAGGATACTAACCGACAATATACCAACTATAGCGACAAGAACGGCAATTTGCCTTTGAGCTTCTCTAAGTTTCTCTTTGCTGTAAATAACTTCAGCGTAACCAATATTCTGTTCACCGATTAAATCAGAATCAAGCTCAAACTCATCTTCCTCACTAGGGCTTGATTGCGCTAGCGCTTTGACAGGTGTTTTAATTAGCCAATAGTCGTTTGTTTCCTTAATAATTTGTGTTGTTTTTATTGCTAATGTGCTTTTTTCTGTATCAGCAGGGTAGTCCCCCATAATTAGAAAGTCATTGTGATTGTCGAGTGAAAGTCTTGCGGATACGACAGACTGAAAACCTTGCACTTGATCCATTGCTTCCTGAGCGTTTTGTTCTGAACCTGATAATATGGAGAAAACCGCCTGTTTTGCCAACCCCTCTGTTATTTGGTAAGCATTATTTAACATGATCTGCTGAGATTGAAAATTTACGCCAATTGTTGTTACCACACTAATGATGATAGTCATCAAAGTGACGCCAAAGATCATGAAGCGTATAACTTGATTTTTTATACTTTTATTAGAATTTTTTAGCAGCGTAATTGGCATAATATTTCAATTAATCAGGAAAGGTAAGCGCAAAACCTGAACGCTCATTTGTGTCATAATCAAAGCCTAAATGTGCTGCGGTTCTCAGGTTAACCGCTAGCTTAATTTTTTCTAACGTGTCTACGGTTGATGGTCTAGATTTAGCGTTTACGGTATTAATCAGGCGTGCCAGCTGTTGTCCTAATAGCTCATTATCAGGCAATGTTGAAAATAAAGCACCACGCTTAGCGTGAGTAGGTTTACTGGAGAAAATCACCATTTTATTTTCCCAAGCTTTTTCTAAAATAGTCGGCACAATAATTTTCTCATTAGCGGTGATAGGATCAAGTGGCAACCAGATAGCCGTGTTTTCAAGATCGCTACCTTCAAAAATTTTATTGTAAGCTACCACTGCTGCTTTAATATCATCAACGGCTATAGAGTTTAAAATTAAGCCCTTTTTATGCGCTTTGATTTTAGCCTCTGCGATAATCCATTCAGATGCCGGACTATATAGTACCGTTATCGTGGTTATATTAGGTGCTAAGTCATGTAAAGAGTCGAAAAGTATATTTGGATCCGCCATTAAGCTAACCCCTGAAATACCATTCGGTTTAATAGGCAAAGCACCCACCACAATAGATTTATCGTTGTAGAGTAATTTAGCTATCCGCATGCCACGTTTGCCTAGGGCAATAATCTTATTTGTTGTTATTTTATTAGCTTGTTGCTCGGCATCAAAGGTGCGAGGGAGTTTTAAATGGTGAACTTTACCTTTAAACTCGCTTTGAATACCGCGGGTAATTTGTTTAAAAATTTTGTCGTAGGGGGCTTTTACTTCAGGATAAACGACAGTCAGCTCTTCAGCGGATGCGTTTAGGCAACATCCAAGTAGTGAAACGATAAATAAAATATAGGAAAGATTCAACTTCACGTCTTTTTACCAGGTTATTTATTATTACTTTACGCCGTCTATAGTAGCGGTGTTTTTAGCTTTAGTCGATTAATATTAATTGTTAATGTCTTCATTAGAAAAGGCTTTTTAGTAAAAGCTTAATGAGTGAAATTACTTTTTATAAAGCTGAACTCGTTGCTATTTTACGCTATCAGCCTCCATAATATTAGTTTTGTCACTTTAATATCTTAGTCAGATGCTTTTGGTATATTCATTAGGTAAAACTAAGTCAACTTAACTTATCTTGTACTAGGCAGTTCAGCATAATATTGCATTAAATATTACTAGCTCTGAATTTGACTTTAAAGCCATGTTTTCAATTTTATCTTGGTTTTCGGCAGCTTTTAGTTTTCATCAGTGATAAAATCTGGTTTATATTATTGAATAGTTATTAAAGATTTATTATGGCGATTAACTGGTTCCCAGGGCATATGCACAAAGCCCAAAGAGAGATTAAAGAAATTTTACCGCAAATTGATGTGGTGATTGAAGTTTGCGACGCCCGTTTACCTTTTAGTAGCGAAAACCCTATGATCACTGAAATTCGTGGTGATAAACCATTAATTAAGATTTTAAATAAATCTGATTTAGCCGATCCGAAAGTTACAGAGCAATGGCTTAATTACTTAGAATCTCAGCACAACGTAAAGGCGATCGCATTGACCACAGAATCGCCATCTGTTGCTAAGACTCTTCCTAATTTAATTCGAAAATTAGCCGCCAGTAAAGATGAAGCCGGCAAACAAATAAATGCAGTGATCATGGGGATCCCTAATGTTGGAAAATCAACATTATTAAATACCTTGGTCGGTAAAGCTAAAGCAAAAGTGGGTAATGAACCTGCGGTAACTAAAGGCCAACAAAGGATTCGTTTGGATGATGGCTTATATTTATATGATACCCCTGGTATGCTATGGCCTAAAATCGTTAATGAAAACAGTGGTTACCGTTTAGCAATCACCAGTGCCGTTAAAGATACCGCTTTTGATCATGAAGAAATAGCCTGTTTTGCAGCAGAGTATTTGCTATCAGCTTACCCTGAACGTTTAAAAGAGCGTTATAAAATTGATGAATTACCAGCACAAGAAGTGGAGTTGATTGAAGCTATTGGAAAACGTCGTGGTTGTGTTAAAAGCGGCGGTCACATCGATTTTCATAAGGCATCTGAAATATTAATTAATGAAATACGAGATAAAACTTTAGGTGCACTTTCTTTTGAAACACCAGAAATGGTGATTGCAGAAGTTATTCACTTTGATAAAGTTGAAGCGGATAAAGTTGCCGCAAGAGAAGCGAAGAAAGTTGCTCGTGGCAGAGGCCGTCGTAATAAACGCTAGCATCATGATAATGACGGGTTACTAGAATATAGCTGAACTATGTAGCTGAAAAGGTAGCTAAAAAAAAGTGAGGTAAATTAAATGAGTGAAAATTTCCAATTACATCCACAACTCGCGAATGACTGTTTTGTTATTGCTGACTTGCCACTTTCTCAATTACTACTGTGTAATGATAGTGCGTACCCGTGGTTTATATTAGTGCCAAAAGTCGATGGTATTCAAGATGTTTATCAACTTGATTGGCAGCAGCAGCAACAGCTTTTAAATGAATCAAGCATGCTAAGTGAAATACTTATGCAAGAGTTTAACGGCGATAAAATGAATGTGGCAGCACTAGGTAATGTCGTGCCACAGTTGCATATGCACCATATTGTACGTTTTAAGAATGATGCCTGTTGGCCAAAGCCTGTTTGGGGACAGCAATCGCCAACACCTTATAGCGATGAATCGTTAGAGGGAATTAAGCAGCGTATACTACCTAAGCTATTGACAATATTATCAACTAATAATTAGTCACAATGTAATCACAACAAGTAGCATAGTTAGCGTTGCTTACGTTAAGCAACGCTTTTACGATTAACTGATTATTTTATCATCGCCAATGATTGATTCAAATCTTCGATCATATCATCGACGTTTTCAAGTCCAACCGATATTCTAATTAAACTATCACTGATACCTGCAGCAACACGCTCTTCTTGGGTATATGGAGAATGTGTCATTGAAGCAGGATGCTGAATAAGCGATTCAGCATCACCTAAGCTAACCGCAATCGAGAATAATTCCATACGGTTAATAAAGTCACTACCACCCGCTAAATCACTGTCAATTTCAAAGGCAATAACACCGCCCGCAGCCTTCATTTGTGAACCAATAAATTTATGCCCTGGGTGGCTTTTTAAACCGGGATAGTAAACTTGAGCTACTTTTTCGTGATTTTCTAAAAACTCGGCGATTATTTGCGCATTGTTACAATGGCGCTCCATACGTATCGGTAATGTTTTCAAACCTCGCATGATCAGCCAGGCATCATGTGGACTCATCGTCGCACCGATATCTTTTAAAACTGTCATTTTAATGTTCATGATCATTTCACTGCTACCACAAATAATGCCAGCAACCACGTCACCGTGACCATTTAAATATTTTGTTGCGCTATGCACGACTATGTCAATACCATATTTTTTAGGTTGCTGTAGTACCGGCGTTAAAAATGTATTGTCGACAACAGAAATAATCTTGTGTTGCTGAGCAATTCTGCCTATAGCAGCCAAGTCATATACCGCTAAATTTGGATTGACCGGCGTTTCTAAAAATATCACTTTAGTATTGGGTTTTATCGCAGCTTCAACTTCTGCCGGGTTAGCCATGTCAACAAAGCTAACTTCGATGCCCCAACGCGTTAATTGATGATTCATCAACGCAAATGAACAGCCATAAACAGCTTTTGAAGAAATTAAATGATCACCGCACGATAAGTTTGCTAATAATGCACCAGAGACCGCCCCCATACCTGTTGCGGTTGCTGCAGCGTCTTCCATTTCTTCCATTGCCGCAACCCGCATTTCTAATTGTCGAGTGGTCGGGTTGCCTAAGCGGCTATAAATATAGCCTTCTGCTTCGCCTGCAAATCTATCTGCACCTTGTTGTGCGTTTTCAAAGATAAAGGTAGAGGTTTGATAAAGTGGTGTGGCTAATGAACCAAATTGCTCGTCATTAATTCGGCCAGCATGAATAGCTTGAGTTTCAATATGCTTACTTGTCGACATGGAATACCTCATTGAGAAAATTATTATTGTTGTTAGCTGTGGGTCAATATTTATTAACTAGGTATAATGCAAATATACTGCCAATAATAAAATGCATTATTTATCAAGTGGTTATGTTTTGTTTTCTTATGAGGAATTGCCTTTTGTAATTTTTTTATTACAAAAGAGGGTTAATAAAAACTAGGGATTATAAAAATATTAAATAGATTGGCCGATTTAAAAGCGCTTGCAGTCTGTTTATACTGGTTGTAATGTAATTATTACGGTGTAATTTTTTTATTACAAGTGTCGGTGTAGCATAATTCAGGTCATAGTATGCGTATAGAAATAAAGTCGGAAGATAGAATGGGAATTAGCCAAGAAATACTGGCTACATTCAGCCGTTTAACGTTAAACATGCAAGCGATGGAAGTAAGTTCTCAGTTTATCTTTGTTCACTTAGCTCCAAGTACTATTAGCTTCAGCAAGGTAAAAATAGCCCTGATGGCCGTTTCAGGTGTTAATCATTGCAGTGAAGTTGATTTATTGCCTTCTGAAAGTCGTGAGAGACACCTAAGGGCCTTAGTTAACCGTTTACCGGATGCAATTATCGATATTGATGTTAATGCGCGCGTGATGGCACTAAATAGAGCGAGTGAAAAATTGTTGGTGAATCACCAGTGCCACATCGGGACATCACCACTAGTGGGTGAAGACCTTAAAGGAACTTTAATCAGCGATATACTCGATATCGAAATAGTCTTACCTTTGTTAGATAAAATCAGTTCGCAAAATGTCGATATCGCGGGTCAGAGCTATATCGCAGAAATTAGCCCGATTAGTGAACAAGAAAATAGCTCCGGGGCTGTTATTTCATTAAAGTCAATCAGCAGTTTAGGTCGACAAATTTCGATATTACAAACACGTGACGAACAAGGCATTGATAATATTATTGGCCAATCGGCAAGTATTCAATTACTTAAAGAACAAACCGCGCGCTTTGCTGAGTTAGAGCTCCCAGTATTAATTAATGGTGAAACCGGTACCGGTAAAGAGCTTGTTGCCCGCGCTTTACATAATGCAAGTTATCGACAACAAGCACCATTTTTAGCGGTAAATTGTGCTACGTTGCCTGAACACTTACTTGAAAGTGAATTATTCGGCTATGCAAGTGGCGCTTTTACCGGCGCTCAGAAAGGTGGTAAACCTGGGTTACTTGAATTAGCTGAAGGGGGAACGTTGTTTTTGGACGAAGTTGCGGAAATGTCGCCGTACTTGCAAGCAAAGTTACTCAGGTTTCTTCAGGATTTTAAATTTCGTCGACTTGGTGGTACCAAAGAGTTACATGCAAATGTAAGAGTGGTGAGTGCCACGCATCAAGATCTATTAGCGATGATCAGTCAGAAAAAATTTAGAGAAGATTTATTTTATCGACTCAATGTGCTTAATTTACACTCGCCGCCATTACGAGAACGCGTAGAAGATATTGCCTTAATCGCGCGTCATTTCGTTGCATTAGCGGCCACACAAATGAATGTGAAACAGCCTTTAGTAGATGCAAGTGCTATGCAACAACTAGCTTCTTATCGGTGGCCAGGAAATATTAGAGAATTACAAAACGTGTTATTTAGAGCGGTGGCATTAAACGAATACGGTGATATTTTTGCAGCAGATATCTCAGGAGCTTTAGCTCAGTTCAAGCAGCAAGACGTGGTTAATATAAATGCAGTTAGCGTAGCAAATGACGTTAGTGATTGGGCGAGTGCGCAAGCGATATTTGAGCAAAAACTGATTAGCAGTTTATATCCGCATTATCCAACAACACGTAAATTGGCAGAGCGACTAAAAGTATCTCATAACAAAATTGCCATGAAGTTAAGACAATTTGGCATTAAAAGTTAATGCCAAATTTAATGTTTAGCGTGTTGGTTTAATCTTCTAATATTTTATAAAGAATTTTTTTAACGTTTTCTGGCTCAAAGGGTTTATCGCACATAGCGGTAACGCCTTCAGTGAGTATATTGGCTAAGTGAGTGTCATTGCTTTCACTGGTTACCATCAGTATGGGAAGATGTGATTGTTCGCTCTCGCTTCGAATATAACGAGTCAACTCTTTCCCATTAATTTCAGGCATATTGTAGTCAGTCACAACAAGGTCAAACATATTATCTTTTAATAATGCGATGGCTTCACTGCCATCAACAGCTTCGGTTATTTTCAATAAACCTAAGTTATTTAATACCCGTTTAATATGATTTCTGGCAAGGCGACTGTCATCAACCAATAATACTCGAACTTCATGGACGTCAAAATATTCAAGCTCTAATTCATCGGTGGATAATAGGTCTATAGTGGTATCAATCGCTGTCGCTAAATGAGTTGATGTAAAAGGTTTTGGCAATAGGGCAATGACACCCGATTGTTTAAATTCTTCAAGATTTTCACGACGATGTTCACTTGACACTAACATGAACGGCGTATCAGCAATCGCGGGATTATTTCTGATTTTATGCAATAACTCTATCGCACTACCGTCTTCGAAATGCATGGCACTGGTAATTAAATCACGCGGGTGCTTTTCCGCGCTTGTGTAAGCTTCTGCTATGGTTTTAGCTTCAGCCACTTGGGTAATACCTTGCTGCTTCAACTCTTTTATTATGATTTTTCTTTGTAAATCAGATGGTTCTACAACAAGTAACGATAATTCATTTGGATTCATAAGTTCACTCAATAATTGCTATAACGAATTGGGTGTTTAGCCACCAACAAATTTAACTTTAAATCCGCTTTTTTCAAGTACAGATTTTATTTCTTCGCGTTTGTCACCTTGAACTTCTATAACTTCGCCGACCACGCTGCCACCAGTACCACAGGTTTTTTTAAGTTTTTTGGCGAGTTCTTTTAACGCTTTATCATCTAACCCTAGACCGGTAATTGTGACGACACCTTTACCTTTTCTTCCTTTAGTTTCTCGGCGTACTTTAGCATAGCCGTCAGAAGGGGTTACTGCTGTGATGTTTTTGGGTTGTGTTATTTTTCCTTCGGCCGTTGAATATACCAAAGATTGATCGGCATTATTGTGCTTAGTTTTTGCTTCGTTGATATTTTTACCGAAAGCACTTGCTAAGTCGCTAAGGTTAGAAAATGTTTTTGTCATAATAATTACTAAAATTTAGATAAAATAAAACCACTGCTCGAGTGGTTTTATTATACATGGTTTTAGGATTAAAAAGTGAGCTTAAAGCTTACTTTCTAATTCTGGTAATGCGTCAAATAAATCTGCAACTAAACCGTAGTCAGCGACTTGGAAAATTGGCGCTTCTGGATCTTTGTTAATGGCGACAATAACTTTAGAGTCTTTCATGCCCGCTAAATGTTGGATAGCACCTGAAATACCTACCGCAATATACAAGTCAGGAGCAACAATTTTACCCGTTTGTCCTACTTGCATGTCGTTCGGTACAAAGCCAGCATCAACAGCAGCACGAGAAGCACCAATAGCAGCACCTAATTTATCTGCAATACCTTCAAGTAATTTGAAGTTATCGCCATTTTGCATACCACGACCACCTGAAATAACGACGCTTGCAGCACCTAAGTCAGGTCGTTCTGAAACAGAAAGTTCATCGTTTACATGGCTAGATGTACCAGCATCAGTAACCTTATCCAATGCAATAATTTCAGCATTACCATCAGTTGCTACGGCGTCAAAACCTGTAGGGCGAACGGTAATTACTTTTTTGCTATCTAAACTTTGTACCGTTGCAATTGCATTACCAGCGTAGATCGGGCGAACAAAGGTATCGCTACTTTCGACCGCAATAATGTCAGATATTTGTGCAACATCTAATAAGGCAGCAACGCGTGGCATGAAGTTTTTACCCGTTGTTAATGCTGTAGCAAGAATGTGGCTATAGTCAGCAGCAAGTTCCGTGACCAATAATGAAACGTTTTCTGCTAGTTGGTGTTCGTACGCTGCGTTATCAGCCACGAGTACTTTTGCAACACCATTAACTTTACTTGCAGCATCAACAACTGCTTGGCAGTTATGACCGGCAACTAACAGGTGAATATCACTACCAATTGCTTGCGCTGCAGCAACTGTTTTAAGTGTATCGGCTTTTAATTCGCTATTATCATGTTCGGCAAATACTAAAATGCTCATGAGATCACCTTCGCTTCATTTTTTAATTTTTCTACTAATTCATCAATACTTTCAACGATAATACCGGCTTTACGTTCAGCAGGAGGCGTTACTTTAATTAATTTAGTGCGTGCTGTTAAATCAAGTCCAAAGTCAGCCGCTGCTTTAACATCTAATGGTTTACGTTTTGCTTTCATAATATTTGGTAATGATGCGTAACGAGGTTCATTCAAACGTAAGTCTGTAGTGACAATAGCGGGTAAGTTTAGAGCAATGGTTTGTAAACCGCTGTCAACTTCACGAGTCACGTTAACTTTATCGCCATCTACCTTAACGGCAGAAGCAAATGTACCTTGCGCCATGCCGGTAAGTGCCGCTAGCATTTGACCCGTTTGGTTGTTATCGCTATCAATTGATTGCTTTCCAAGAATAACCAGTTGTGGTTGCTCTTCTTCAACAATTTTTTGTAATAATTTAGCTACGTTAAGTGAGTCTAAGTTTTGATCGGTATCAATTTGAATGGCACGATCAGCACCTAAAGCAAGTGCTGTGCGTAACTGTTCTTGACACGATTTGTCACCGATAGATACGGCAATAACTTCAGTTGCTGTGCCCGCTTCTTTTAAACGCACCGCTTCTTCAACGGCGATTTCACAAAACGGGTTAATTGCCATTTTTACATTAGCAAGATCGACATTGGAATTGTCTGCTTTAACACGTACTTTTACGTTATAGTCAATAACGCGTTTGATGGGTACTAATACTTTCATCGTTGCCTCTGATTGTGCTTGGTGTATGTAATGTTGGTTAAACTAAATTTAATTCAGCATAACGCTATAATAATGGTTTGAAAGACTACTTGCAGATAACGTTTACGTCAACGTCTTCTGTCGATATCGTCGCTCAAATTGCGCTTAAACAAATATTATCGGTAAATAATGCAATACAGGATAGTATTTAACACGAAAATATCTATAATGTTTGATGTTATCAAACAGGTGTTTGAAAATCAAACGAGTGTTTGAATTTTTCATAAAATATTGAATGATGGGAGATGTTATGGAACGCGAATCAATGGAATTTGACGTTGTAATTGTTGGAGCCGGTCCTGCAGGCCTGTCAACTGCTTGTCAATTAATGAAGTTGGCACAAGAAAAAGAACAAGAACTTATGGTCTGTGTCGTAGAGAAGGGCTCTGAAGTGGGGGCCCATATTCTTTCTGGTGCGGTATTTGAACCGCGAGCATTAAATGAATTATTTCCTGATTGGAAAGAAAAAGGCGCACCGTTAAACACCGAAGTTACCGGTGATGACATTTATTTATTTAATGGCGAAGATAGCGCGGTTAAATTACCTGGTTTTAGCGTACCTAAAACTATGCACAATGAAGGCAACTACATTGTTAGCATGGGCAATGTTTGTCGTTGGTTGGCTGAACAAGCTGAACAGCTAGGGGTTGAAATATTTCCAGGATTCCCTGCGCAAGACATTATTTATAATGAAGATGGTAGTGTTGGCGGTATAATTACTGGCGATATGGGGTTAGACGCTGAAGGTAAGCCAAAAGACTCATTTATGCCGGGTATGGAGCTAAAAGCTAAATATACGGTTTTCGCTGAAGGTTGTCGTGGTCATTTGGGTAAAGAGCTTATTGCTAAGTTTGCGTTAGATGCTGATAAATCACCTCAACATTATGGTTTAGGCTTTAAAGAAATTTGGGATATTGCGCCAGAAAAACATCAGGAAGGCTTAGTAGTACATTCTGCTGGCTGGCCTTTAGATAAAGACACCGGCGGTGGTGGTTACTTATATCATGCGGAAAATAATCAGGTATTTGTTGGTTTAATCGTCGATTTAAATTATAGCAATCCGCACTTGAGCCCATTTGATGAATTTCAACGATATAAGCATCATCCAAAAATTGCTCAGTACCTTGAAGGTGGTAAACGTGTATCTTATGGCGCAAGAGCAATGGCAAAAGGTGGTTTTAATTCTTTACCTAAAATGACCATGCCGGGTGCGGTATTAGTTGGTTGTGATGCTGGTACCATTAATTATGCAAAAATTAAAGGTAATCACACGGCAATGAAGTCAGGCATGCTAGCAGCTGAATCAATATTTGAAGCGTTAGCTGCAGGCGACGAAGGTGCTAAAGACCTGATCAGCTATACTGAAAAATATCAAGACTCGTGGTTATATGAAGAACTTTATAATACCCGTAATTTTGGCCCTGCTATGCATAAGTTTGGTACCTTTTTAGGTGGCGCTTATAATACCCTTGATCAAAACTTCTTTGGTGGCAAGTTACCGTTTAACTTTAAAGATGAAAGTCTAGATCATGAACAATTAAAGCTCGCTAAAGACGTGCCGGTGATTAATTATCCGAAACCTGATAATAAATTGAGTTTTGATAAACTGTCATCAGTATTTTTATCAAACACTAACCATGAAGAAGAGCAACCATGCCACTTGAAGTTGGCTGATAGTAGTATTCCAATTAATGTTAATTTAGCTAAATATAATGAGCCAGCCCAGCGATACTGTCCGGCCGGTGTTTATGAAGTTGAAAGCACGGAAGAAGGTGATAAGTTCGTTATTAACTCGCAAAACTGTGTGCATTGTAAAACCTGTGACATTAAGGATCCTGCGCAAAATATCACTTGGGTAACACCAGAAGGTACCGGCGGTCCTAATTATCCTAATATGTAATATTTATTAGATACAAAAGCCTGCGCTTGCAGGCTTTTTTTTTGCTCTCGAAAAAATAGCGGTAATTATGCTCTAATATGACTAAGTTAGATATTTAAGTAATGTACGCTATTTTATATCGACGGCATATTCGTTAATTACGTCGATGAAAATGAATTGCAATATTTGTCATATTTATACCCTAACCACTCTCAAGTGGCTTGGGTATAAAGGGGGAGTTCAATCAGTTTCTATTAAATTAAATTCTGATAAAGCAGGTATCTCTAATTGCAGTTTATTCTCTAGCGCATCAAGTTGTACTAAACTCGCGCAGATGATAGCGGCTTTTTCTTCTAAGGCATTAGCCTGATTACTGATATCAAGCTTGATATCATTTCCCATGGTTTCAATGCGTTGATCAAACGTTTCTGCTCGTTGTTCGCTACTCTGTTCTTCACGATGTGTCATGGCTTCACCAACAGCAATTAAGATAGTACCGACCGAGTTTGACACGATAGTTTCAATTTCTTTTTCAAATTCACCGGCAAAGACCTCATCAAAGTCGTCGAAATCTTGTGGCGCGATATAATAGCTATCATCACTATGATTAAAGCGAGCACGCAGTCGAGATTTCATTTCATCAAATCGCTCTTGAAATTGTTGATGTGAGGCGCTATTTTCTCCGGTTAAACCACTAATAACCTTATTAACTGCTTTTAGTCCAAGTTCTACACCTTCTATAGCAATAGAGACAATCGCTGGCACTTGTGACCGAATCCCCGTTGTATAATCACTGAGCTGCTCTTTTTGCTTATCAGTGAGAAGGATTTCACGGCCATTGACAAACAGTTGATGCTGGCCATTTATTTGTACGTAAGTTTGCCCCTGATCAACAATACGGACATGCGCAGGGTCAATGATCACGCCGTAGTTGAAATTAATATCACATTGTTGAGCACTGGTTGAACCAACAAATAAGCTAGTAAGTAATAAGCTGCGGGCAATAAAAGCCATAGAAAAACTCCATATTATATCAAGTTCTTGGCGAAGACTTTAAGTCGAAACAATCGGATCTATATGAATTTTTCGTTCTTTGTAAACTAAACGACTAGGTCCATACTCGCGGCGTGTTCTATCGTGAAATTCACCAACGGTGACTTGCACCCCATGATACACTTTTTCGTTTGCTTCAACATAGACACTGGTCATATATTCTTGCAATGCTTCTTCAAGTGACTCTTTTTCTGAAAGGAATTTCCCCATGTTTTTTGCATGGAATTGGTACGTTGACATAACCTTGGCTAATAACTCAGGGTTGGCCTTGTCTTTATTAGGTAGAATTTTTAGCTTGTTAGCGGCAAGTTGTAGCTCTGAAGACTTGTCTGACTCGGTTTTTATCGATACATCAAGATCAGATATTTTTTGCTGATACTCATTAATTTTATCTTCAAAGGTAATATATGTCATGCTACCTGCGGTTGCACCTACTGTACCTGCACGTACGGACTCTCCGACGCGTATATAACCCGCAATGAGTTTACCATTTGCTTTTTCTTCGTCACCTACCCACAAGGTTTTGGCAACTTTGACAATATTGTGCATCATTTGCTTTTCAATGCGTAATGAGTCACAAGTAACCTCTGCATATTGGCTGTATTTGGCAAAAACTTTACCGCCGGCTTTAATATTAACGCTCATGCTAATATCAGAAACGTCTACAGCTACAACTTCTTGTTTTTTACCAATAATACCTGTACCTATTGTTATATCGCCGCCGGCATCTAAGGTCGCTGATTCAACAAATCCACCGATTGAAATATCGCCGGTAGCAAATACTTTCATTCCTTCACAGACATCACCATCGATGATAACACTACCTTCAAATTTAACATGGCCGGTACTGATATCGACATTTTTCATTTGATAAACACTATCAACTTCCATACCGTTTTCGATAATTCGAGGTAAGCCTACTTTGGTTGATACTAAAATACTATTGTTTTTAGGGCTCAAACTTGTGCCTTCCCCAACATGCATATCGATATCTTCACCTGGCGTCGGTTCTAATATCTCACCCGTTACGGTATATCCTTGAATGCCATCAGTCAGTGGAATTTTTTTAGCGAGCGGGTCGCCTATTTTAACACAAATAATATCGCCAAGATCGCGCATGTCGACACTGCCATCTTCTCGTTTTTTGGGCTTTAAAATTCTATCTTGTGCACTTTCAACGAGCAGCTTAATACGAGAGTCTTTGCCATCTATTGGCAGTTTTCCATGCGCTATTTCACTTTTAACAATAGAGCCTGCTGGCTCTTTTGCTGCTTGTTTGGCAAGTTGTATCAATTGTTCTTTACTAAAACCCTTACAAACATTGTCTGCTTGAGCCGCATTCAATATCGCTTTTGCACTCATGTGTTGACCACCCAGTGCCGTTGAAATTTCAGCAGAGGCGGACATTAAGTCCTTTTCAATTGAGATTGAAATGGTTGCATCACGGCGCTCAAGTACCTGATATTTTATCTCACGGCCCGATTGGTTTTCTTGTAAAGGTTTTAAAACACTATTTAGCTCTGCGATGGCATTTTTAATATTGCCGTTATCAACATATAAATTACTATATTCAGAGTTTTCGATTAACTCTCGAATATTGACTTCCGTTAACGGTGTCTTTGTTTTAACTGGAGACAGCACTAAGTCGATATTATTTTTATTATTGCTTACTAAACTTGCCTTGCTCACACGCGATAACTCCATTAATTACAAGCTATATGGTTTCCCTAGATGTAATTTTCTTGATGAACTTTAATAAAGTTTGCTGTTCCTACCTTCGAATAATCAAGCTTATATTCTTTATTATCTAAAGCTTGAACAAATACTAAGGTTTTTTCTTCACCGAATACTTCGCCAGCACTAACATCAACAACTTCTTGATAAGCTTTTTTTGCTTCTGCGCGTTTCTTTGGCATTATACCGTTATATAAGGCGATGCCAGTGTGAGTTACCATGGCAACAGGATGCGCGCCATTAATGATCAGTAGGTCAATTTTTTTATTTTTATGGATAATGGTATTGCGACCACTGGTTATAAAGTTTTTATCGTTCAAAGCATTCTCCTTTTGAGAATCAATTACTTGCCACTTTCAATTATAACGGTTAAACGCACATTTTCACCTTTATATTGCTATTAGCTAATTAATTTTATTTAATTAGCTCTAAATATATAAAGATTTGAATTACTAAGCAATATAAAACAGAAGTCTGCTTGATCTTGCTTGTACCAAATTGATTAAGTTCTTTCCCACTCAGCGAGAGTTAAAAGGCTTAGAGGCAAGGTATTGATTGAAGATAATGGTTATTCCCTTATCAAAATCAATAACGCAGCATATAAGACTTTTAAACTCGCCCTCTGGGAGCTTTCTCGATATCCACTAACATCGTTAAATTTATTTGATTTAGAATGACTAAATCGAAACAAATCTTCCTTGTTTTTGAACATCGAGAAGAGCTCTGAATTGGGAAGAAATTTAATCAAATTGGTATTAGCAAGTTAACCTTTACGGTCGTAATTTGGACATGCTTTACTATTTATCAACATTCGACGAATTAAATCTAAACCGCGAGCCGTAACTACTTGCTGAAAAAGCTGTCTCGCTAGCGGAATACAGTAATATTTTGCGTTTAATGTTTGTTTGTTGCCCCAAGCTATCCATACTGAACCGACCGGTCTATCTTTGGTACCACCGTTTGGTCCTGCAATACCAGAGACAGCAATGACATAGTCGGCATTAGACTTTTCTAAAGCCCCGCGCGCCATGGCTAACACAGTTTCTTGGCTAACCGCTCCATGGTTAGCTAATGTAGTATTAGGGACATCAAGCATTTTGTGCTTCATGTCATTTGAGTAGGTAATGAAACCAGCTTGAAATACTGCCGAAGCGCCTGATACGGCGGTTATTTGACTGGCAATCAGGCCGCCAGTGCAAGATTCTGCAAGGGTAATACGTTTTGCTGACTTAATTAACAAGGGTACAAGATGGTCTGCAAGGGTTATCTTGTCACTTTTTCCGGTTGAGAGAATATGATCGCCTAATAAATAACTTAGCTTTTCCTGCCATTGCGTCAATAATACTTTTCCTTTACTACATTGCGTGGTTAATTTAACCTCCAGTAATGGCATCGCCGCGCGAAAACCGATTGATATTTCATCAGGCCAATCCGGCAGTTTGTCATTAATCAATGCTTGTAATGTCGACTCACCCATACCAAAAGTTTGTAAACGTGATACCTCGATTTTATTTGTTATGGGAAAGGCTTGCTGCAAACTAGGGATAATTTCGTCTTTTAGCATATGAGCTAATTCACTTGGTACGCCTGGCGTGCAAATAATGAGGCATTGGTCCAATTTTATACTAATGCCAACAGCGCTCCCTGTAGCATTGGCGATAATTTCACAACCCAGAGGCAAGTAAGCTTGCTTTAAATTAGGTTTATTAAGCTTAGTGTTACGTTTATTAGCCCAATGTTTCAGATGTATATGGGCTTGAGTATTAAGCTGTAAATCAACGCCACAGGCTTGAGCTAATGCTTGTGACGTTAGGTCATCAATGGTTGGGCCGAGTCCGCCGTTAATAATAAGTACCTTGGCTGTTTTGCTAAGCTCAGCTATTTGTGAGCGCAAAATAATGAGGTCATCAGCAACCGTCACTTTTTTGTTGATGTTTAAGCCAATACTACTGAGTTGGTCGGCAAACATGACAGAGTTGGTATCAATAATATCACCGTTCATCAGTTCGTTGCCGGTTAACAGTATATTCACTTCTATATTCATTTTGCACCAAAGCTTAATTAGATTACGGTATTTATGTTAACGAAAAAATGATCTGATTGCGCTGCAAATTTAATGAAAATTATTTAATGAGCGTTTAAACCTTTTTGCTGTTGGGGGTTACTTACCTATTAAACATTAAATAAATCAGTTTAAGGGAATGTTATGTCTAGTTCATTTATAAAAATATTTTTAGTGACCAGTTTTATTGCGTTAATCAGTACCCATGTTCAAGCCAATGTCGTAGATGAAATTGAACAAACATTTGATGTCAACGATGAGACTTCATTTCGTCTAAATAATATCAATGGCTCAGTAGCAATTAATGGCTGGGAACGTTCGATAATTAAAGTGACTGCGACCATTACAACAGATAGTCAAGACGAGAGAGACAATATCGTTATTGATATGCAGCAGTTATCTAATGGGGTAAACGTAGAAACTCGTTACAAAGAACAAGGTCGCTGGAAACATAATAATTCAGGTAAAGTTGAATATGAGGTTATGGTGCCAAATAATGCTACCTTGTCGGCTATAGAGCTAGTTAATGGCTCTTTATCTATAACGAATATTAAAGGTGCGGTTAGCGCTGAGTTAGTTAATGGCTCTATTAAAGCTAAAGGCTTGGCAAGTAACAGTGAATTAAGTTCAGTTAACGGTAGTATTAAGGTCAGTTATAGCGAACTAGCAAAGGCATTAGATAAAATTGATATTGAAACGGTTAATGGCAGCATAAAAATTTCCATGCCTAAAACACTTAATGCTACGGTGAAGGCCGAGACCATGCATGGTAGCATTAAAACTGATTTTGGCTTAGTTGCTAAAAAGAATCTTCTTACTGGACGCCACTTGTCAGGGGAAATAGGTCGTGGTGATGTCCGTATAACAATGGAAAGTGTTAATGGTAGCATCAAACTAATGAGCGATTAACCTCTAGTTGTATTTCGTTAACAGTGATAAATGGTTGCATAAAAGTGAGTAAATAATACTCGCTTTTTTATTTTCTTTTTACTCGGCTGATATATTTGCACTATGATAAGTATAATCGGTAAAAAGGGTAAGGTAAATTGGGCTATCAATTGACACAAGTTAAAAGAGCAAAGCTACAGTGGATGTTAGTGTTTTTATTTGTTGTCATATTCTATATCGGCAATCGCCCGGTGCAGGCTCAAGAATATATTATTGGTGTCGAAGATGTTAGTTATTATCCTTTTTATGACTTTTCTGCCCATAATGTTGAGCAAGAAAGCTTTATCAAAGAATTATTAAGTACTTTCTTTCGCGCTAAAGGCTATCAATTTAAATTCGTGGCATTGCCCGTTAAGCGATTTGATAAGTGGTATGTTGAAGAAGCTATCGATTTTAAATTTCCCGATAACGTGCGATGGCGTAACGAAGAAAGTAAAAAATTAAATGTCAATTATAGCCAACCAGTATTGCAGTTGAATGCTGGAAGCTATGTTTTAAAAAAAAATAAAGATATGTCGCGTGAAATGGTTAAACGTTTAGGCACTATTTTTGGTTTTTATCCCACGCTTTGGTACGATCGAATTGAAAATGAAACCGTTGAGTTAATAGAAGCCTCATCGTCCATTAGCCTTGTTAAGCATTTATTGCGTGGCAATGTTGACGCTATCAATATCGATATCAATGTTATCAAGCATAATCTGCAGTTATTAGGAAAAGCCGATGAAGCGGCTGTGTTGAATGAAAATATACACCATGAAAACTACGCTTATCACTTTTCAACCATCCATTATCCTAAAATTATCCAAGAATTTGATGAATTTATTGTCAGTCATCGTCAATTGTTGACTGAACTGAAAACTAAATATGGTATTGTTGAGTCTCAGTAAATTTTTTAGTTTTTAGCGCCAATGAGAAGATATTTCATAAAATGAGCAAGAAAATGCAATCGTATCATCGAACACTTTTGTTTGGTAAATGGTACCGAAGTGATCAAGATGAAGATGGTTATGTATTTACAGAATTTGCGGAAATTTCAGCTGACGGCCGTTATGAGTTTACCTTTATTGAACATGACGATAGTGGCACCATTTTAGAGCAATCGATTGAATCTGGTGATTGGGGATTAGTTGGCGATATTCATTTCACCATCAGTAAAAGCGAATTTATTCATGATGTACATTATGCCGCGGACTTAGAACATGATGAAAATTATCATGCCTATCGAGTGTTGAGATTAGATAGCCAAATTTTTGAATATCAACATATTTTAACTAATGAAGTGTTTATCCTACGTCGAGTTATTGATAATATCGCACTCAGTTGATAGCTAAATTAAAGTCCACATACTCATTATCCGTTTACACTAATTATCTTGTTGAGAATCCGAATGAAGCAAATTAAAGCAGCCAGTTTAATAACGGCAATTAAAACACCATTTAATGCCAAAGGTGATATAGATTTTAATACCTATGATCAATTGGTCGCTGAACAAGTTAAAGCCGGTGTCGACGGCATTGTTGTTGGTGGCACAACGGGGGAAGGGCACTTATTAACATGGGAAGAACATTTAATTCTTATTGCCCACAGTGTTCATAAACACGGTAAAGATTTATTGATTATTGGTAATACGGGAAGTAACAATACACGTGAAGCAATAAAAGCGACACAACATGGTTTCGCAACTGGCATGGATGCATCATTGCAAATTAATCCATATTATGGCCGAACTTCTGTCGCCGGTGTTAATGCACATTTTGAAAAGGTGCTTGATATTGGTCCTGCATTTATCTACAACGTACCAGGGCGAACAGGACAAGATTTAACGCCAGATTTAATTGAACCCCTATCAAAGCACAAAAACTTTATTGGCGTTAAAGAGTGTGCAGGTAATGACCGTATTGCTTATTATGAAGAACGCGGCATTGCGTGTTGGTCAGGAAATGATGATCAATGTGCCGCAGGGCGCCATCAACATGGCTCACACGGTGTTATTTCAGTTACCTCTAATATCATTCCGGGTTTAATGCGAACGTTAATGGATACACCCGATGAAGCGTTAGATACGCGCTTACAACCGTTAATGAATTGGCTCTTTTGCGAACCAAACCCCATTGCTATAAATACTACATTGATGATGACCGCAGCCGTAGCGCCTATTTTTAGAATGCCTTATAAAGCATTAACTAAAGTACAGCGTGAGCAAGGTTTAGCGTTATTATCTGCGTTATCTCAAGACGAGCGTGTTGGTGATAAATTAAATTTAATGGCTGACGAAGATTTCCACTATAGCTATTAATCATGTGATTAGTTGCAGAAGATGGTTATGGTGAAGATATGAACAGTGAGTTTTAGCTCACTGTTTTTTTATGTTCAAACTTATCTCTGCCCATGATTTAAAGGCATTATACCAAGTAGTGAAATACCATGAAGGCAGCTAGTCTAATTAAATTTTTGCACTGAATTGATTAAATTGAAGGCACATTGCCGCAGGTAACACGAAATCTCGCTCAATATTGCTGAGTGGACAGTTAAACTTTAGTGCAACGGCACAAAGTTGCAGATTAACTTGTTGATCTATGGGTAAATCACTTTCTTGCTCTACTTGAGACATCTGCTCACCATGAAGTCTATCGCCAAGCACGGGAAAGCCAATACTCGCGGCATGGACTCGTATTTGGTGCTTACGGCCGGATTCTATATTTACCTTTAACAAGGATAAGTCGCGGGTTTTATCATAATCAAGATGTGAAAAGTGACTACAAGCCGCTTTGCCTTCTATCGCCAATTCAACGGTTTCTGGTTGCGGGCGCAGCTGATGGTTACCGTGAACAATTATCTGATAGGTCTTTTCTAATTGATGTTGTTCAAACATTTGACTTAATGCTCGGGCCGCTTTTTTACTATGGGCAACTAAAATTAACCCCGTTGCTGCGCGGTCAAGTCGATGCACTGGGAATACGGCTCGCTCTGGCTGTAAGTTTTTTTGTGCCCAACGGGTAATAGTGCAATGATCGCTCCATTTTGAACCCTGAGATAACATGCCATAAGGCTTATACCAAACGCTATAATCAGCCAAGTCGGCAATTAATGTTGCAGGCGTAGGAGTTTGAGATAAAACATTAACGTCGTAATAAAAATGTAGTTTATCGTCAATATCTAATGCTTTCTTTAGGCGACGACAACGTTGTGTTGTTTTACCTCGGCTATGCCACAATGCGCCTTTATCAATGGCCTTTTTTATTTCACCAACGCTTAGGTCGCATTGAATTTGCAATGCTTCTACGATGCTTATGTTGCGATCAATATTTATGTGACATTCAAATTTTTTCAAAATAGTTCTACTCAGTGAATCTATGTGGGCTAGTTTAACAAATTTCTAGCGCTAAATGGTGTGCTAAAATCATCTTCTATCGTTCGCGAGATAATATAAAGCAGTAAAAGCACAACAAGGGTTTAATTTAGTTAAATTGCTCGTAGTTTTTAAGGTAAGAGCACGATAAAATACGCGCATTAGCAAAATAATATGAGAACAACCAATGCAACGTAATGAAGAATTATTCCCGTTAGATAATGTCGGCAACGCTTTATGGCAAATGTTAGAAGCTGGTGATGATCTCACCATCGAAAGAGAGTTTGAATTTTCAGTTATTTTTTCTGACCAAGAGCAAGCATTAAAGTTTGGTCAATTATTGCTAGAAAATAATCAAAAACTTTCATTCTGTCCATACCAAGGCGACGATGCCTTTCCTTGGGAAATTACTGCTTATCCATTTATGTCAGCAAGTTATGAAAATATTGCTGCTTATCAAGAGTTATTAACGACAAGTGCGACACCATTTTCTGGCCAATATGATGGTTGGTACTGCATTGACGCGAGTAAATAAGCTTACTTTTCGATTTATTGATAACTCAGGTAAATAGTATGGATGAGCAGCAATTTAGTCAGCTAAAAAAAGTTAGCGCTAAGTCATTTAATGATCAAAAAGCTTTGATAAAAAAAGTGCTGGCAGGGCGAGATATTGCCTGTCAGCAATGTGGTACACCGATCAGGGTTGTACTACCTGAAGATAATAAAACTACAGGCTTATACTGTGCGAAAGGTTGTACCAATATCGCTTTAGATTTTGTTTTATAAAAATGTCGCAATATCTGTAATTTTTTTCTTCGTTATAGCATGATGAGGCACAGTGGCATCATCACTTGGGTAGCCAGCAATTAACAACATATAAGGGCGGCTATTGTCATCGCGACCACATACTTTGCTGAGAAATGACATAGGTTTAGGTGTATGAGTTAATGTCACTAATCCACTAGAGTGTAAAGCATTGATCAAAAATCCAGTGGCGATACCCACTGATTCATGGACATAATAATTAGTATTTTTCTCATCAATTGAAATGCCACCTTTTTTCTCACTGAATATTGCAATCAGCCAAGGTGCATTTTCTAAATAAGGCTTGTTAGCATCGGTGCCTAACGGTTTTAATGCGTCTAACCATTCTTCGCCTGCTCGACCCTGATAAAAATTACTTTCATGAATTTCTGCTTGCTGGCGTATTTGCTTTTTAACCTCAGTATCATTAATAGCGACAAAGTGCCAAGGTTGGTGATTAGCACCACTTGGCGCGGTACCTGCTGCTTTTATGCAGTTTTCAATGACTTTTTTTGCTACTGGGCGATTACTGAAGCTGCGAATACTGTGACGACGTTTAATATTCTCATAAAACTTTTCCGAGCGCTCAAGCATTTCTTCGCTAGTATATTCAATATAATCACTTAATGGCGAGGCATCATGGGCTTGCATAAAACTTCCTATTATTTTTATAACTTGATGTAACTACAGACTATTAGCTTATCGGTAAAATTGTTGCGATGGCAAGAGTTAATGATTAAATCTATTGGTGTTAATTGCAAGAAGGCTTAGAACCTTGCGTAGAAGGAGGCCATAAAAAAAATATAACCAATGTGGTACAACAAAGGTAAATAATATGAGGTATGAAAGCTAAAAATCTCGGTGCTTATGTTGCGCTAATTTTTTTAGGTATGAGTCTAAACCTATCTTGCGACGAGCAACTTCGGCTTTATAAACACCGAAACAAAGGGAAGTAGCCATGATCAACGTGATAGCCAATAAGTTTTCGTGTTGAGCATAAGCCGAGAATAGCGTTGTGATCACAGCACCAATAACACAATAGCTTAAAACGATCCGCAACCAAGCATAGCTTGCAATCATGGCTTTCTGTATTGATAAATAAATTAATGGCTGTGATGTTTTCAAGATTTAATACATTCCTAATAATTTAAATACTTTGGTTAGCTAGTATAAATAATGAAAGGGGAATATAAAAGTTAATGTCTATTCGAAAAAGGCATAACGCAGAAGTTTAGTTTATAACCTGACTTTAGCAATTTTTTGGCTATTTAACTTGGAGTGAGGTTATTTAATCTTTTGACGGTACGTCGGTGAATGTAATCCCTCGGATAAATAAAAAAAGCGCCGGTGAGGCGCTTTTAAAATGCTATTTTTATTGACTGGCAATAAATTTAAGCCATGAATTTAGCCAATAAATTTACGTGCGTTACGGAACATACGAACCCACGGTGAATCTTCTTGCCATTCATCTGGATGCCATGAGTTAGCAACAGTACGAAATACACGTTCAGGATGAGGCATCATTATGGTGACTCGTCCATCCGTTGTCGTTAATGCCGTAATGCCGTCTGGTGAACCGTTCGGGTTAGCCGGGTAGGTTTCAGTTATATGGCCATAGTTATCTACATAACGCATCGCAACCGTACCTGATTCATTAGCATCATCAATAGCATCGTCGGAGCTGAATTCAGTACGACCTTCACCGTGAGATACTGCGATAGGCATACGAGACCCTGCCATACCATCGAAGAAGATAGATGGATTTTCTTGAATTTCAACTAAGCTAAAGCGCGCTTCAAATCGCTCAGATTTGTTTTGTACGAAACGTGGCCATGCTTGTGAGCCAGGAATAATTTCTTTCAGGTTTGACAACATTTGACAGCCGTTACAAACACCTAATGAGAAAGTATCTTCACGTTCAAAGAATGCTTTAAACATAGCTTTAGCATCTTTGTTGAACAAGATTGATTTTGCCCAACCTTCACCAGCGCCTAATACATCACCGTACGAGAAACCACCACAAGCGACTAAGCCGTTAAAATCAGCTAAATCAGTACGACCAGACAATATGTCAGACATGTGTACGTCAACAGCAACAAAACCGGCACGGTCAAATGCTGCGGCCATTTCTACATGAGAGTTAACCCCTTGCTCGCGTAATATGGCGATACGAGGATTTGTGCCGCTTTGTGCGTCTTTAGCGATAAGTTCAGCAACAATGTCTTCATTGATATCAAAACTTAACTCAGCGTTTAGACCCGGATCTTCAGTATCGTATTTTACATCGTGCTCTTGTTGCGCACATTCAGGATTATCACGCAGTGACTGCATTCTAAAGGTGGTTTGTGCCCAAAGCGTACGGAAGTAAGTACGAGAGTTTTCTAGTACTACAACACCGTCACGGCTAAAACGTAGGGTATCTTCGTTATTAATGCGACCAATGTCAGTACAACAATCCAAAATGCCATGTTCGGCTAGTACGGCGTGAATAGCATCAACATCGCTTTCGCGAATTTGAATCACTGCCCCCAACTCTTCATTGAATAGTACGTCAACATCATTACCTGATGCAGAAGTTAATTGAGTTAAGTCAATATCAACGCCAGTATGACCAGCAAATGCCATTTCAACGATTGAAGTAAATAAACCACCATCAGATCTATCATGATAAGCAATCAGCTTTTCATCACGTACTAAGGTTTGCATGGCGTTAAAGAAGCCTTTTAATGTTTCAGGGCTATCAACGTCTGGCGTTTCATTGCCCAGTTGTTTGTATACTTGCGCTAAACATGAGCCACCTAAACGGTTTTTACCTTTTGATAAATCAATAGCAACAATGCGTGTCTCGCCTTGGTCTGTTCTTAACTCTGGCGTAACTGTTTTACGAATATCTTCAACAACACCAAAAGCGGTAATGATTAATGACATAGGTGATGTTACTGATTTCTCTTCGCCGTTTTCGTGCCATTGAGTACGCATCGACATAGAGTCTTTGCCTACTGGGATAGTTAAGCCAAGCGCAGGACAAAGTTCTTCACCAATAGCTTTAACCGCTTCGTATAAACCCGCATCTTCACCTGGATGACCCGCAGGCGACATCCAGTTTGCAGAAAGCTTAATACGGTTTAAGTCTCCGATATCAGTACCAGCAATGTTGGTTAATGACTCGGCTACGGCTAAACGAGCAGAAGCACCAAAGTTAAGTAATGCTACTGGCGTACGTTCACCCAATGACATAGCTTCACCGTGGTAAGAATCAAGCGCTGAAGCGGTAACACCACAGTCAGCGACAGGTACTTGCCAAGGGCCAACCATTTGGTCGCGGTTAACCATACCGGTTACTGAGCGATCACCAATAGTGATAAGGAAGGTTTTTTCAGCAACAGTCGGTAATGACAAAATTCTATCAGCAGCATCACTTAATGTAATATCAGCAACCATTAATTCATCACCGGTTGCGGTTTTAGTGGTTACATCTTTGAAGATTTTTGGCGTTTTACCCAATAACACATCCAATGGTAAATCAATAGGGGTGTCTAACTTATTGTTTCCTGAAAAGTGTTCATCAGTTACCGTTAAATGCTCTTCTTCTGTCGCTCGGCCAACAACCGCATATGGCGCACGTTCACGAGCACAAATATTTTTAAAGGTATCGAGATTTTCATCTGATACGGCAATAACATAACGCTCTTGAGATTCGTTACACCAAATCTCATGTGGCGCCATGCTACGTTCATCATTGGGTACGTTGCGAAGTTCAAATACACCACCGCGTCCGCCATCTGAGACTAATTCAGGGAAAGCGTTTGATAAGCCACCAGCGCCAACATCATGAATAAAGGCGATAGGGTTTTGCTCACCTAACTGCCAACACTTATCAATAACTTCCTGACAACGACGCTCCATTTCTGGATTCTCACGTTGCACGGAAGCAAAGTCTAAGTTTTCAGCTGATTGACCTGACGCCATTGAAGAAGCAGCACCACCGCCTAAACCTATGTTCATAGCAGGGCCGCCAAGGGCGATTAAATGGGCGCCAACGACTATTTCACGTTTTTGTACATGTTCATCACGAATATTACCTAAACCACCGGCCAGCATAATAGGTTTATGGTAACCACGTACCTCGTTGCCATTGAATGAGTTAACTTCTTCTTCGTATGTTCTGAAATAGCCCAAAATAGCAGGGCGGCCAAATTCGTTGTTAAATGCGGCGCCACCTAAAGGGCCTTCCATCATAATATCAAAGGCTGAAACAATACGACTGGGTTTACCGAAATCCGATTCCCAAGGCTGTTCAAAGTTTGGAATACGTAAATTTGACACTGAAAAACCCACTAAACCTGCTTTGGGTTTAGAACCAATACCGGTTGCGCCTTCATCACGAATTTCACCACCTGAACCTGTAGCGGCACCCGGGTATGGTGAAATAGCTGTCGGGTGATTGTGAGTTTCAACTTTCATTAAAATTTGAATGTCTTCGTGGTGGTAACCATAAACATTGCTTTGTGGGTCTGGGAAGAAACGACCACCTTTATTACCCACCATCACCGCGGCGTTGTCTTTATAAGCACTTAAAACAAAATCAGGGTTAACTTCATGGGTGTTGCGGATCATTTTAAACAGCGACTTAGGCTGTTTTACACCATCTATTGTCCAATCGGCGTTGAATATTTTATGACGACAATGTTCAGAGTTAGCTTGGGCAAACATATAAAGTTCGATGTCGTGTGGGTTACGACCCAACTTGCTGAAGTTTTCGAATAAGTAGTTTACTTCGTCTTCGGCCAGGGCAAGGCCCAATTCGATATTGGCTTGAACTAAGGCGCTCTTGCCGCCGTTTTCAATATCAATAACCGTAAGTTCGCCGGGCTCTGCGCTAGCAAATAATGCTGTTGCATCATTGAGTTCATTGAAGATGGTTTCCATCATGCGATCGTGGAGCAAGGTATTTAATGTCGATTGTTGAGCCGGCGTTAATGGCGCCAAATTTTTAGTAGTAACGTAATAAGCTAAACCGCGTTCTAGGCGAATAACTTTAGTTAAACCACAGTTATGTGCGATGTCGGTAGACTTTGATGACCAAGGTGAAATAGTGCCAGGTCGCGGCGTAACTAATAAAAATTGCCCAACAGGCTCATGTTCTTCAATTGTTGGTCCATACTTAAGAAGTTGCTGTAAAACTTGAGATTCTTCAGTGTTTAGTGCTTCTGTAATATGTGCAAAATGGGTAAATTCAGCATAGATATCCGTGACGGGCAGTTGCAGCTCAGAGCACTGATTTAGTAGCTTACTTACTCTAAAATCAGAGAGTGCTGGCGCACCGCGAAGGGTTTTCATCAACATCGACATAGTCTATTTCACCGGTTAGATTAATTAAGGATAAAAAACGCGCGTATTATAGATGAAATGGGGCGATTAGAGAAACGATTTGTCTCATTTGTCACTAATTTTCTTAGCACTAAATTAGTCGATTAATAAAAATAGCTTTTTTAATATCTCAATTCACGTGACAATAGGACCTATGATAAAAAAACAAATAAATTCATTTGCTAACCAAGTTAGCCGGCATATGGTGCTGGTTTTGTTTTTATTGCCATTAATCGTTATTTTCTCTGGCTGTAAAACGCAACAAGCACCAGCAAATTTACAGCGTATTATCGACCGAGGCTACGTAACGGTTGGTACGCTTTATGGCAACACCAGTTATTATCTCGACGCAGAAGGTCCTGCCGGTTTCGAATACGAACTTGCGAAAAAATATGCTCAATATTTAGGTGTCGAATTAAAAATGATGCCAAGCTACAACTTAAATGAATTATTTCAGCAACTCGATAATGGTAGCGTCGATCTATTGGCCGCAGGCTTAGCGGTAACCGAGGAGCGTCGCCAGCAATACCATTTCACACCCAGTTATGATGATGTCAGCCAAAAGCTAGTATTTAAACAAGGTAATATTAGACCACGTAAACTTGCAGATTTAACCGGTAAACTCGAAGTGGTGGAGCAATCTAGCCATGTCGAAAATTTAGTTAAGCTCAAGCAATCTAACCCTGAATTGGCGTGGGAAACAACAGGAGAACTTGATAGCGAAGAGCTTTTATTACGGGTGCTTTCAGGAGAAATTGATTACACCATTGCCGATAGCAATACGCTAGCCATTAATCGCAGATATTACCCAGAAATAAGTATTGGCTTTACTATTAGACAGCCTGAGCCGCTAGCGTGGATGGTCAATAAACATAATGATGATTCAATTTATGCCAGTTTAATTGAGTTTTTTGGTCAAGTTCATCATAACGGTGTTTTATTGGCCTTAAATGATAAATATTATGGTCATATAGAAGAATTTAATTATGTCGATACACGTATGTTTATCCAAGCGATTGAAAACAAGCTACCTAAATATCAGCCGTTGTTTGAAAAGTATGGCCAAGACGTTGATTGGCGTTTATTAGCTGCGATTAGCTACCAGGAGTCACATTGGGAACCGCATGCGCGTTCGTACACCGGTGTGCGGGGCATGATGATGCTAACCTTGCCAACGGCAAAACAAATGGGCATAAAAAGTCGTTTAGATGCCGAGCAAAGTATCCGTGGTGGAGCGAAATACTTTAAACAACTTATTGGCCGTATGCCAGCACGAGTTCCAGATCCTGATCGACTTTGGTTTGCGCTCGCTTCTTATAATATTGGCTTAGGTCATTTGAATGACGCACGCAATATTACTAAACAACAAGGCGGTGATCCTGATCGTTGGGTTGAAGTAAAAGAGCGTTTACCACTACTAAAACAAAAAAAGTATTATAAAAAAACTCGCTATGGTTATGCTCGCGGCGATGAACCGGTCAATTATGTTGAAAATATTCGACGTTACTATGATACGTTAACTTGGATGGATGATAACGCCAAGCACAACGCAGCTTCGAATGAGTTAACGGACACAGCAGTAGACTAGCGAAGGTTTTATCCCAAATATTGTATCTATTGTCATTAAAGTGTCATATAGGCTAGTAATAATAGTGCTAGATTTTTAGCTATGATAAGTCGTAAAACCAATCGACATTTAAAATTGCAGATATGTTTTCAAAGAGGATAAAATGAGAGTTAAGAAATACCTAGCCAGTAATCAGCGAAAACGAACATTGCGTCGAAACCAAGTAAGATTGGCGAATCGGCGCCATATGCAATTCTCGTTAGAGCAATATAGTAGTCAAGAACCTTCGGTTAATGCAAACAACGAGCTAAAAAACCCTTAGCTCGTCAAAATAACATTTTATAGTCATTGTCTTAAAACTAAATGTGTTTGCCTTGGCTCCAAGCTGATGTATTTAAAAGTTGCTCGCCAGCATCAACAGCACCACTTTCCATGGTTGTAGCCATTGAGTCGTTCCAACGGTTTAAGTAGCCAAACAATGATATAACACCTAGTATTTCAACAATTTCGCCGTCATCCCAATATTTGTGCAGCGTATTAGCAATATTGTCATCAACCGCATTGGGAACACTTGAGGCAGCAAGTGCAAATTCAAACGCGGCTTTTTCGGCTTCAGTATATAAATGGCTATCACGAAAATTCCAAATGTTTGTCAAACGCTCATCAGTGCCACCATAGCGTTGTGCCGCTAAAATAGTATGGGCCTCACAATATCGACAGCCAGTATTCGCACTGGTGATATAGCCTATTAATCGTTTTTGCTCGGCATTAACTCGGCCATCGTTTGCCATCACAGCCATGTTTAAGTTAATAAATGCTTTTGCTATTGCCGGGCGACGCTGCATGGTTAAAACGCTGTTAGGGCAAAAGCCTAATGTTTCATTAAAAAATCGTGCAAGCTCTGCAACTTCTTCATTCTCATCGCTGGCAAGAGGACGAACTAATGGCATATTTTCTCTCCAATGAAAAAACCGTAAATTATATAATTAAGTGACTATTTAACATATAACACAGATATTGCAAATGCAACATCTAATTAGCAATACAAGCAGAGATAGGACGTTAAATAAGATGTTTTAAAATATCGGGATATGGCTTGTGTCAATTATAGTGGCAAGGTAAAGTGATTTATCGGCCGTTTTTCATAATTTAAGGTGTCATTATTTCTTCATTAGCGAGAGAACAAGCATTTAACCTAACTAATTTGCTCGATGAGCCGTTAGATTTATCGGAGCATTTGCCATTTCGTATTGCTGTTGTCAGCAATTTATTGGCACTCAATCGTGATTTAAGTATACGTAGCTTATCGAACTTAGAGCCAAGAGAAATGCGGGTGTTGATTAATATTGGTTCATATATGCCGATTAAAGCGGCTGATATTGCGTATCAATCTCGCATTGACTCGTCGAACGTTAGTAGAGCGGTAAAAGTACTGTTAGCTAAAAAATTAATAGCTGCAGAGCCGGACCCAACAAGTAAAAATATCAAGTACTTAACGCTAACAAAACTGGGTGTGGGGCTATATAAGCAGATCACTGATGCACTTGATCCTCGAGCTCAAGCATTGGAAAGCATTTTAAGCGCGGAAGAAAGACAAAATTTTTATCAATGTTTAGCAAAAATAGAAACAAAAGCAGAACAATTATTAGCACAACAGGCGTTATCATTTGTTAATCAAGGTTTGGAAATTCCGGCCGATCAAAAAGAACTTTTACGCTGGTATAAAAAAAGTCATAGGCAGGCAACATAGTTGCTTTTGCATAGCTGCTAACCTTTGTCTATTTAGGAGTGCAATAATGCAAGAGCACGGATATTATAGCGTTAAGCTTGAACAAAACTTACTCAATATCACTTTAGTGGGTTCACTTAATGAGCAAGCGGCAGGCACTGCTTGTCAACAAATTAAAGCCAGTATAGTCGGCCTTAATGGTGATAAAGTGGTTGTGTTAGTTAACTGTTTAGATTACCAAGGCAGCACGCCACAGGCACATCAAATTTCTAATCAAACACTAAATTGGCTAAACCAGCAGAACTGCGTTGCAAGAGCGACAGTATACAAAGAAAAGATTCACCAAGATATTGTCAAACACCAGCAACCGGAAATATTTGGCATGAAAAATCGTCGAGAATTTCATTGCTTCGATGAAGCGCGGCAATGGCTTCTCGCACAGTTGTAAAAGGTACTAGTCACTCTTTATATTTTTCCAGTAAAACCGCACCATTATTTTCATTGCCTAAAATGTCCTCAGGATTATAGATAGGGCAGCTCTTCATCGAAAGACAACCACAACCGATACAACCATCTAACGAGTCTCTGAGTTTTTCTAAGTAAGCTATTTTTTGATTTAAACCTTGTTGCCAAAATTTAGATAACTGCTGCCAATCATCTTTCGTTGGTGTTCTTTTGTCGGGTAAATTGGCAAAAGCATTTTTTATTTCCTCCAACGATACCCCCATTTTCTGCGCGGCTTTGATCACTGAAATACGCCGCAGTACGTCACGTTTGTAGCGTCGCTGATTACCTTGATTTCGTAGACTTTTTATTAAACCTACTTGCTCGTAAAAATGTAAAGTGGAGACCTTAACACCGCAGCGTTTGGCAACGTGTCCGACAGTTAAATTAGCTTCTTCAAGCATAGCATTCTTCTTTTTTTACTTTTTTTGAAAATAACACTTTACCTCAAGTTTACTTGAGGTTTTATGATTGGTTTCAACATTAACACAAGGGAGATAAATAATGAAAATTTTTCAACGGAAACAAAATACCCCTAAGGTTCGAACAAACACTGATATTAATAACAGCCTGATACGACATAAATTTTTTCAAATATATAACGCTATCTTAAGTTATAAATAAGCAATAAGTGAGCCCAGTCTTAAAGTATTAATCATTGTAATATCAATATATTAAAGGAAATAACATGTTGTATTTAGAACATTTAAATTTAGTGGTTAAAAACATTCCGCAAGCATTAACATTTTATCAAGCGGCTTTTCCACATTGGCGTATCAGAGGTGGCGGACAGTCAACATGGCATGGTAAACCAAGACGTTGGTTACATTTTGGTGATGATAGTATTTATCTGGCTTTGAGCGATCATGGTGAAAGTGATATTCGCGATAATAAGGCTTTTCAAGTCGGCTTAAGTCACTTTGCTTTTGTGACTGACGAGTTGGCGCAAGTGACTCAACGGCTAAAAGCTGCAGGGTTTGTTGGCGTACAAGGTGATGGCGCGGAAGGTATTCGTAAAAATACTTACTTTGTAGACTCAGATGGTTTTGAAGTAGAATTTGTTGAATATTTAACGGCAGATATCGAAAAAAGAAATGATTATTAATCGTTGCGTTACGCCGGAGATTAGAGGGCTAAATCACTAGCATTGAATTATTCTATATTGAAATTTTAGCGTTAAATCATAAATAAAATGCCTCAAAGCTGAGGCATTTTATTTAGCAAATTAACTGCGTTACATTGCTTATTGCTGTTACTTGTATTTCCATGTCATATCGACACTACTATAAGTAGAGTAGGCACGAACACCAATGTACCAAGTACCTGCTGAAGGGTTGTCAATAGTACAGGTTTCTGTGTTGCCATTTAGCCAAGGGCGGCAAGTATAAGAGCCAGTCGTTGGCGAGCTAGTGTGTAGATATAAGTCAGCATCACCACTACCACCGGTAATATCAACAACCAACTGTGTAGCACCTGAAGGAACCGTTACCGTATCTCGTTGCCAATTTCCTTGGCTAGCCGCTAAATTACTTGCCCCACCAGTAGTCCACGGTGATGAACCGGCGCTTTTAAATCCGGCCATCGTTGCACCTGTAGCATTTAAAACTCGGGTGTTATCACTTAACGAACTCGTCCCGGTTGCTCTACCACTATAGGTTTTATTTGGGTTAGACCAAAATAATTGTCGAGTACAATTTGAGCTACAGTTGTAAGCCATTACTGTGCGCCAGCTTTGTTGTGGGTCCTGATAACCATGGCCGTATGAAAATGGTGAAGAGCTAGGATCATTTTCAGGGTTGTGCCTAGCACCTTGTAAATGCCCTAATTCATGGCCAAAAGAGTAATAGCCAGTGGCACAGTCATAATCGACAATAGCGAAGGCACTTGATGAGTTGGCATATATTGCATCTGCCTGACCACAATAGCCGTTAACATCACTCACAAGTACTACCATATCTGCACCATAAGTGTCGCGGAGCGAATGAACATTGTCCATGTAACCATCGTTAGTGGCGGCTAAGCGTGTTAAGTCACGTTCTGAGTTACTATTTTCACTATAACTAACCTGTGCGGTATGCACGACATTAACCGTTAAATTAACACCACTGCTAGCGTAACCATTATTAGTCTCTGTTTCAGCTAAGTCGATAAGTGAGGCGATATTACCCGATTGAGTTGCAGCAGAAGCCGTATAAACCACTAAAACGTCAATAACGGGATTTGCAACTAAAGCTAACGGCTGTGTTGAAAACTCAACTGGATTACTTTGATGGTCAATGTAGTCATCAGCATGGTCTTGCATGCGCGCTTCATTAATCAATTCAACACTATGTGCACCTTTATCGGTTGGGCGTATACGATATAACTTACCTTGATAACGAATCGTACCTGTTACCGTACCGTCGCGCTCAACTAAGGTGGCTGAATTTTGTTGTGCAGTAAGCGGGTCAATATTAGTATTCAGGCTTAAAAATTTTGATGAAACAATACCTTGCCAAACTAATGCACCAGACTTTTTGGTTTTTGCTTTGGTTTTATTGAATTCAATACTCAGGTTGTCTTCTAGTAAAATATTGATGCTTTTGGTATTTGCTTTTAACGCACCTTTATTAATTTTAAAAACACTACGCTTGGCTACATCAATTTTTAGTGCTTGTGCTGATTTGCTTTTTAGCGTTTCAACAGGTGAAAATAAATCATTTGCTGCTTGTGCTTGAAACCCGATAGTAAACATTGCAATGGTAAGTAAACCCAGTTTAAATTTATGCATTTCTCTCTTCCCTTAGTAGTCATACTCTGACATATATTAGTTTTTAAAATACAGTTTCTAAAGTACATTACGTCATTATTTTTATTCTAAGTAATTGTTAAATTTATACTTCTGATGACTGATACTATATTAGCTCATCAATTAATTTTATTTTTGAGCTCCATTGACGATAGCTTTTTTAAAGTTTTCAGTTCGAAAATTCCCGACAATTTTTGGTTGTGTGGCGACTAATCCACTTTTATTGTGGTTTTCATGACTAAATAACCCCAAAAAAAGCCGTCAGTGATGATGGTAATATTAATGTAATGAAATTTAGTTTACTGGTTTATAAGTCAGTTTTGACTTTTTGAGTGGGAAGGAATGTCTCCAACTGGTTGAGCAAATTTAATCATGCAGCTGAAGGTGAAAGTTTACTGATAAATCTTCTTTTTCTATAAACGATAGAGGTACAAAGAATAGAACACACACGAGTTTATCGAACACCGAGCTTAATCTTTCTTTACTGTTTACTCTCTGCTTTTCTGCTTCTCTGCTTTTTTCTCAGCTCTGCGCCTTTTGAAAAACGCTGAGAGCATGGCGCTGCATTCGTCGGCTAATAGTCCCGATTTAACCTCAACTTGATGGTTATGCTGTTGATGATTTAATAAGGGGAAGGCACTGCCTGCAGCGCCTGTTTTTAAATCTTTACTGGCAAACACTAACTGTTTTATGCGGCTATGTACTAATAAGCCTGCACACATGCAGCAAGGTTCAAGCGTTACGTATAAGGTGCAATCGAGTAGACGATAATTTTTGATGTTTTTACCGGCATCACGAATCGCCATCATTTCCGCGTGGGCTGAGGGATCGTTATTCATGATAGATTGATTAAAGCCTTCGCCAATAATTTTATCGTTATGCACCAGCACAGCGCCGACGGGTATTTCATTGTGACTTTGCGCCATATCCGCCAATGCTATCGCGCGGCGCATAAATTTTTCATCATCAGCTGAAAATGGTGTTTTCATCAGTAAATCTGCTGCTATCGGCAAATCTGAATTAGAGGGCTGGCTGTTGTTACTCATAAGCTATAAAAACATTTCCAATAAATCATTTAAGTATCTATGACCTAATTTACTGACAGACCAAAGTGCGCCATCGAATGCCATTAGGCCTTTTGCTTGTGCTTGTAGCAAGGTAGGTAAAACCGTATCTGTGCTTAAACCGGTATAGGCTTGATAGTCATCAAGCGAAAAGCCAGAAAATAAACGCAAGCGATTCATCATATATTCAAAGGGCAGCTCTTCGGCCGTCACAGTATGCAGTTTATCAAGTGCCTTTCTGTTGGTATCTAAATAGCCCTTGGGATGTTTTACTTTTACCGTACGGTAGATTTTTTGATTATCGACGTCGGTGACTTTGCCGTGTGCGCCACAGCCAATGCCTAAGTAATCACCAAATTGCCAATAGTTCAGGTTATGCTGACATTGATACTGTGGTTTGCTGTAAGCCGATATTTCATACTGCTGATAACCAGCCTGATTGAGCAGGGCAATACCTTGGTCTTGAATATTCCACAACACTTCGTCTTGCGGTAATTTCGGCTGTTTTGAATGAAAAGCGGTATTGGGCTCAATGGTTAATTGGTACCAAGAAATATGCGTTGGATTTAAACTGATCGCGGTTTTTAAGTCATCGAGTGCATGCTCAACACTTTGATCTGGTAAACCGTGCATTAAATCTAAATTAAAACTTTTAACGCCACATTCACTGGCAAGATTAGCGGCCGTTTTTGCTTGTTGGCTATCATGAATACGGCCTAACTTTATTAATTTATCTGATTCAAAGCTTTGTACACCTACCGATAAACGCGAAACGCCACCATTAAAAAAGCCAATAAACTTATCGGCTTCAACGGTACCGGGGTTGGCTTCTAAGGTTATTTCAATATCAGCTTTATGCTCAAAGCGTTGCAACACTTGAGTTAATAGTTGTTCGATGGCTGGCGCTGAAAATAAGCTCGGTGTACCGCCACCAATAAATATTGAATGCAACGGTCGGTTGTTGAGATTAAAGCGCGCGATATCGCTGTCTAAATCTAGCAATAATTGTGCGATATAGTCTTGCTCAGGGATCGCATGCTTTAAGGCATGTGAATTAAAGTCACAATAAGGGCACTTTTCTACACACCAAGGTATGTGAATATATAACGATAGCGGTGGGGCAATTAACATTTAGGTGTTTTCTTCAATCAGGTTTTTAGCAAGGTCTTTGCTCAGTAGCGGCACTAATTGTTGCAATGCCTGACCACGATGGCTGAGTTGGTTTTTTAGCTCTCGGGGCAATTGCGCTGAGGTCATTCTATGTTCAGCTTGCCAAAAAACCGGGTCATAGCCAAAGCCTTGTTCGCCATGTTTTTCACGACAGATACTACCTTGCCAAACCCCGTGACAAATTAACGGTGTTGGATCATTTTCATGACGCATATAAACCAAGACACAATGAAAACGTGCCGTGCGATTTTCATCGGCAACATTTTCTAATGCGGTTAATAGTTTATTCGTATTGTCATCATCACTGGCGTTCACACCCGCATAGCGAGCAGAGTAAACACCGGGAGCACCATTTAAGGCATCTACTTCTAAGCCCGAGTCATCGGCAATAGCCGGCATGCCAGTGATTTTCGCGGCATGGCGCGCTTTAATTATGGCATTTTCAACAAAGGTAGTGCCGGTTTCAGCAACGTCTGGCACATTGAATTCACTTTGTGGCTTTATCTCAATATGCTGCGCAGCTAATAAACTCGCCAGTTCTTTAACTTTACCCTGATTGCCGGTTGCCAATACGATAGTGGTCATGAAAAACACCTTTTAGAATATCTGAAATTAGTGCACTGCGTAGCGTCGTAATATGTTTATGTCGGCGCAGCGATAAATTAATTATAACAATGGCGCGCATAATACCTTAATCTACAACAAAGAGGGAGCGTCAAGCACTAAATTGCAAAGAACTCAGAGGCGATATGTCGTTAAAAGATACATTTTTAGCTTTAGTTATTATTTTTATCTGGGGCTTTAATTTTGTCATTATTGCTTGGGGTGTTGAATCTATGCCGCCACTGCTGATGGGCGGCTTGCGGTTTTTGCTGGTGGCGCTATTAGGTTCGCTTTTTATTCGTAAACCCAACATACCGTGGCGATGGATGGCACTTTATGCTTTTACCTTATGTTTTGGACAATTTTCCTTATTATTTTCTGCTTTAGCGTTTGGCATGCCAGCGGGGTTAGCGTCACTTGTTTTGCAATCGCAAGCGGTGTTCACTTTACTATTTTCGGTGGTTATTTTAAAAGAGCAGATCAAAGCTAGCCAAGTGATCGCTATGCTTATCGCGGGCACAGGTTTAGTCATTATTGGCAGCGCTGGGCAAGCAGGTAGTATGACCTTGCTAGGATTTAGCTTAACGATTGCAGCAGCAATAGCCTGGGGATTGGGTAATGTGGTGAATCGCTTGATCAATCAACGTGGTTATCGAGCTAATATTGGTTTAGTGATCTGGTCATCTTGGGTCGCTATGGTACCGTTTTTTCTAAGCAGTTATTGGTTTGAAGGAGAGCGGGCCATCATGCAAAGTTTACAAAATTTGAATTGGCTAAGTGTGGTGGTGCTATTTTATTTAGCTATTGCGGCGTCTATTACCGGCTATAGCCTTTGGAGTTACCTGTTAACGCATTATCCTGCCGGACAAGTTGCGCCATTAACCTTGGCTGTACCGGTTGTTGGCATAGCTTCGGCGGCATTATTGCTTGATGAAAGTATGTCTTCGCAGCAGGTCATCGGTATTTGTATTGTTATGATTGGACTATTGGTGAATACTTTTGGTACTAAGCTTTATCACTCTTTTAGCGCTAAAACGACGTAATCGTCATCTATTTGCATGTAATACACGTGCGCAAGTCAACATGTAGGTACTAAATAAAAACGGCACATAATTTACCTAAAGTATTTATAGTGCCGTTGGTATGTCAAATATCAATTATCTTTGTAAGCTAGTCAACATAGAATTTTTGCGAAAATTTTAAGTTATGCTGCTTGCCTTTATCAGTGATATTAATGTCAAAATATATGGTTTCTTCATTGGTATAACTGACTTGTGCCAGATAATAAACTGCATCCCCTTCAACAACTTCAGTAAAGTCGAGCGACTTTATTTGTCCGACATCATTACGGGCTTTACCATTGATAATAACTGTTTTAGATGGTTTACCTTCTTGGGTGTTATCAAGTACTGAAATGTTAACTAAGCCTTTATATCTGCTGCGCTCAATGCCATACGCTTTAGCAATTTCAGGCGTTAAAAACGTCGAGCTTAACGCGATATAATGAACGTTAATATCGTTCATTTTTTTCATGTTTTCAGCGTTACTTACTGTGGCAAATGCGATAGACAATACCGCAAACATTACCAGATTTTTAATGATGCTTTTCATGTTTATGACCTTAAAATGTAAGTCGTTATCGTTAAGTATATACGACTAATTCAATTAGGAAAAAATAACCCTTATACCATGGACCAATAGGGCACCCATCCACTTAATAAAATATTCAGCACATTTAATAATAGAAAGGCAATAAGCACCGATAGATCTAACCCGCCTATGCTCGGAATAATGCGTCTAATAGGGGTTAGCACGGGAGCGGTAAGTTGATTGAAAATCATTAACGTTGGGTTATAGCCTTGAACTACCCAACTCATTAATGCCATGATTAGCATGATCATGAACAGCAACATGCCCGCTTGTTTAATGAGATATATTAAACCTAAATACAAGGCAGAAATAATATCTATCGGGCCACCGTTAAGTAATGGAATGATAATAAAAGTTAAGGTGGCAACAACATAGGCCAAAACAATCGTAGCTAAATCGACGCCACCTAAGCCAGGAATAATTCGACGTAAAGGGATCACTAATGGATTACTCACTTTGACAATAAATTGACTCAGTGGGTTATAAAAATCAGCGCGTACTAATTGTAGCCATACACGCAATATTAAAATCATCAGTACTGCGTCAAAGGCAAACTTAAGCAAATAATTAATTGCTTCCATCTAAAAACTCCAAAATTATGATAATAAATCTAACGGTCGTTTAATTGTTTTATCAACCCAAATTACAGGCTAATAAGTTAAGCAATATTAATACTATTGCGCATTTTGCGCCATTTCTTTAGCGCGTGCTAATGCTGTGTTCATGGCCTTTGTAACAAGTTGTTCCAAGCCTCCTTCACTAAAGGCACTTATTGCCGCTTGTGTTGTACCGCCTTTTGAGCATACATTTTCACGCAACTTGCGGATAGATAATTTATTTTCTACCACCATTTTAGCGGCGCCTAAGGCGGTTTGCTGCACCAACTCTCTACTGTCCTGCTCGCTAAAACCATAAGCTTTAGCTTGTTTTTCCATTGCTTCCATAAACAAAAAGAAATAGGCAGGACCCGAACCCGATACGGCAATAATATGGTCAATTTGTTCTTCTGAATCTAACCACTTTATGATGCCAACCGATTCCATCAGTTTGCTAGTAAAGGCTTTTTCTTCATCGTTTATATGTGAATTGGCATAGATGCCGGTCACGCCAACGCCTAGTTGTGAAGGGGTATTTGGCATGGTTCTAATCACGGTACAAGGGTGATTTAGCGCCTGTTCGATTTGTTTTATCGTGCACCCTGCTGCAACCGAGATAAAACACTTTGCGCTAATATCGATACTTTTGCCAAACTGTCGGCAAACATCAGCAATAAAATGAGGTTTTACGCCGAGTACAATCACATCAGCAAATGCTGCTGCTTCCATATTATCTGGCGTTTGTTGTATACCATGAGCTGCTTGTAAAGCTTCTCGCTTTGGTGCAGATGGATTCGACACCATAATGTTTTCTGGCTCAAAACCGCTTTGTACAAGACCAGAAATAATGGCGCCGTTCATATTGCCTGCGCCGATAAATGCTATTTTTTTCATAATTTTCCTATCAAATATTACTGACTCACTACCAAAATCAGGTTAGTAATGAACTATTATTGTTTTAAGCGTGAACCGCCTTTATTGTCGGTGGTAGGCGACTTTTGTCTTAGCATTATACGTCGCGCTTTGAGTTTAATTCCGAGAGCCAAAAATTGCTGAGCCAATGCGTACGATAGTAGAGCCGGCATTAATAGCCAGCTGCATATCGGCCGACATGCCCATAGATAATGTATCTATAGTTGGGTAATTTTTTTGTAGTGCTATAAATAGACTTTGCATTTGCTTAAAGCTTGCCTGAGAAGCATTTTTTTCCGGAATGGCCATTAGACCACGTAAGCATAAGTTGTCACAAGTTTCGATGACCGCAAGTAGCGCAGGAAGCTCATCAAGTAAAACACCAGATTTACTTTCTTCACCACTAATATTCACTTGTAAACAAATGTTTAGCGGGGTATCTTGACCAGACCTATGCTCGTTAAGGCGTTTGGCTATTTTCGCTCTGTCGACGCTGTGTACCCAAGAGAAATGCTGGGCGATTAAGTTGGTTTTATTCGCTTGAATAGGGCCAATAAAGTGCCACGAAATATCGGCTTTACTTTGCAAGGCGATAATTTTTTCAACCGCTTCTTGGACATAGCTTTCACCAAAAGCGCGTTGACCGGCATCATAAGCTTGCTCGAGCATATTAATAGGTTTAGTTTTACTGACTGCAAGCAGCGTAACTTCGTTAGGCTTGCGGTGAGCATTTTGACAAGCAGAAGAAATTTGCAGTTTAACTTGGGCAATATTATCTTTAATAGCAATCATATTGTTTATTTCAGTTCTCAATGACTTATTCAGTTGTTAGTTCAATTATTAATTCGACTAAGAGGTTTGTATGGATATTACCGAATTATTAGCATTTAGTGTGGAAAATAATGCTTCAGATTTACATTTATCAACAGGAACTCCCCCGTCTATTCGCGTCGATGGTGATGTACGTAAATTAAATATACCAGCATTTGACGAGAAAGATGTTAACGCTTTGGTCTATGATATTATGAATGACCGTCAGCGAAAAGAGTATGAAGAAAAATTAGAGGTCGATTTCTCGTTTGAAGTACCAAATTTAGCACGTTTCAGGGTTAATGCCTTTAATCAAAATCGTGGCCCTGCCGCAGTATTTCGTACGATCCCAAGTAAAATATTGTCATTAGATGATTTAGGCTGTCCCGATATTTTCCGTGATATCTCAGCATTGCCGCGTGGTTTAGTTCTGGTTACTGGGCCTACCGGTTCGGGTAAATCAACAACCTTAGCCGCTATGGTTGATCATATTAACAAAAATAAACATGATCATATTTTAACCATAGAAGATCCCATTGAATTTGTTCATGAAAACCACTCATGCCTCATTAACCAGCGTGAAGTTCATCGCGATACGCTAAGCTTTAGCGCGGCACTGCGCTCGGCGTTACGTGAAGATCCCGATGTTATTTTGGTTGGTGAAATGCGTGATTTAGAGACCATACGTTTAGCGATGACAGCAGCAGAAACCGGCCATTTGGTATTCGGTACACTACATACAACGTCCGCGCCAAAAACTATTGACCGTATTATTGATGTTTTTCCTGGTGAAGAAAAAGCGATGGTGCGTTCCATGTTGTCGGAGTCACTACGTGCGGTAATTTCACAAACCTTAATTAAAAAGGTGGGTGGTGGTCGAGTAGCAGCCCACGAAATAATGATGGGAGTTCCTGCCATTCGTAACCTGATCCGTGAAGATAAAATTGCCCAAATGTATTCAGCTATTCAAACTGGTATGTCCCACGGCATGCAAACCATGGATCAATGTTTACAAAATTTAGTTAATCGCGGCATTATCACCAAACAAGATGCGATGGAAAAAGCACAAGATAAAAACCAATTTATGGGTTATTAGCCTAGCTAGTGTCGAATGGAAAAAGGTAACCAGATGAATTTTAATGATTTATTAGAAAAAATGGTGCAACACGAAGCATCCGATATGTTTGTTACGGCTAAATTAGCAGTCAGTGCAAAAATTAATGGTGAGCTACAAGCTATAGATGACAAAATTTTATCGTCAGATGAAGCATTAGGTTTAGTCCATGATGCTATGTCTGAAAAGCAAAAACTTGCTTTTGAGGAAGAAAAAGAATGTAACTTTGCTATATCCATTGACGGCATAGGGCGATTTCGTGTCTCGGCATTTTGGCAACGAGATATGGCGGGTATGGTTATTCGTCGTATTGTCACTGAAATACCAGAAGCGGATGAGCTTGGCCTGCCATCAGTACTAAAAGATGTGGTGATGTCTAAGCGTGGTTTAGTGTTATTCGTTGGTGGCACGGGTACGGGTAAATCAACATCGATGGCTGCACTCATTGGTTATCGCAATAAAAATTCACGAGGACATATATTAACCATAGAAGATCCAGTTGAATTTGTTCACGAGCATGCAAAATGTATGGTGACGCAACGTGAAGTAGGTCTCGACACTGAAAGTTTTGGTGCAGCGTTGAAAAGTTCTTTGCGTCAAGCGCCTGATGTCATCTTAATTGGTGAAATACGTAATCAAGAAACCATGGAGCATGCGTTGAGTTTCGCGGAAACAGGTCATTTATGTATTGCCACTTTACATGCTAATAATTCTAACCAAGCGATTGACCGTATTATGCATTTGGTGCCAGCAGAGCAACACGGAAAATTGCTGTTTGATTTAGCATTGAACCTTCGAGGGATTGTTGCTCAACAATTAATTCCAACACGCGATGGTAACGGTCGTGTGGCGGCCATTGAAATTTTGCTTAATTCACCTTATGTCGCTGAGCTAATTAAAAAAGGCGATGTGGGTAGTATTAAAGAGGTGATGGAAAAATCAACAGATCAAGGCATGCAAACCTTCGATCAAGCATTGTTTAACTTGTACCAACAAGGGCTTATTAATTATGCTGATGCACTGCACCATGCTGATTCACCTAATGACTTGCGCTTAATGATTAAATTACGCAGTAATGATCAAGGCGGAACAGGGTCTTTATCTGGTGTGACTATTGATGGCTTAGAACCAAAAGAACAGTAATGATAGTCTGCTAATGTAAGCTGAAAAAGCATGCTGATTTGGGCATGCTTTTTTTTGTCAGCTGTTTTTTTAAATAAAAGACAACGTCAAATAGTCTATAAAATACCAGGGTTATAAAAATAAAAGGACATTTTAATGATAACAATATCACGTTTACTTACTATTTTTTTCGCCATAACAACCAGCAACATAACAATGGCTGGAGCTGATAACTTTATCTCTGGCTCAGTGATCAAAAACTATGGCAAGCAGGCCAAAGTTCAGCAGGATCTTGATTTTGACAAAAGCATGATATTTAAAGTCGCTTTTGATATCAGTGAGCAAGGCAAGCTTGGTAAGATTAATCGACAAATTGAAACACTTGCTCGTTTTATCAATATGCATGTTGCCAATGGTGTGCCAGCAGAAAATATTCACTTAGCGTTAGTGGTGCACGGTAAAGCAGGATTTGATCTATTAAAGGGCGCGTTGTATCAAGAAAAATTCAACAGCAACAACGCTAACAATGCACTTTTACAAGATTTAATGAAAAACCAAGTAGAAGTTTATTTATGTGGGCAATCGGCAGCATATTACGACATTACTAATCAACAACTAGAGCCAGGCGTAAAAATGGCCTTGTCAGCGATGACCGCTCATGCGGTTTTACATAAAAAGGGCTATAGCTTAAATCCATTTTAGCCTGCGCGATATTATAAGTTATAGCGTGAACATCGTTGATAAGCCCCATAACCATAAAGGTAGGGTGACAATCGAGAATAACGTGGTGGTTACTACGGTGCCGGCAATCGTTTCTTGATGCTTTACTTGTTGCTTCGCAATCAAGTAGGCATTTACCCCGGTAGGGCTTGCACTTAAGATCACCAACGTCATGATTATTAGCGGCGAAAAATGAAAAATATAATGGCTAGTTAGCAGCATCAAAGCAGGCAAAAGTACTAGCTTTAAGACGCTGGCAGACAGTATAAATTTTATTTCACGACGAATTTTATAAGCAGCTAGTGAGGCACCAAGTAAAAATAAGGCGAGTGTAATCGCAGGCTTACCTAAAAGTAGTAAACTGTCATTGATTATGCTCGGTAATTTCAATGTCATTAAGTTAACTAAAAAACCGCTGGTTATGGCAATTAATAAGGGATTGTAAAAGGTTTGCTTGAGAAATACTCGCCAGTTAAATTGCTTAATGTTAACCGCTAGAACACTCGTGAGACCAAATAACAAGGCACTATGTAAGCTAACAACAAGAAATACCGTCGGTAAAACTTGCTCACCTAGTACCATTAATGCCACTGGCATACCAACAATGACGTTGTTCGAGTAACTTGCACCTAGGGCATAGACAGCGGAAGCAGGAAGGTCGCGCTGCAAGTGCAGATGAAAGAAGTAATTTATCAACCAAGCTAAGCCATAAACGACTAATACAGGGAAATAAAACGCGGCATAAATATTTAAATTTATTGTGCTGAGATCTGCATTAGCCAGTTGTTGAAATAAAAATGCCGGAATAGCCAGGTTGAAGGTGAATTTAGTTAAACCGTCAATTTGTACTTTGTTAAACCAAGCTTGTTTAGCTAATAAAAACCCCATAAAACCAATGATGATTAGCGGGCTAATAAGCGTAATAATGGCCATTAATAGTCCAGTTTATTGGCTGAACACGTCAGTATCGATAAACACGGTATTGGCAATATTATAATGTGATAGTGCTTTAGGTTTTTAGTATTGATTTTCAAAGTAACTTTCTATGATCAGTTTTGCCGATTCGGCATCAATATTATCTTTTTTCAGGTTGCGGTAGCCGCCATCAGCAAACAAAGACTCTTTTGCGGTTGCTGTGGTTAAACGTTCATCTTGGAACTCAACCTTAATACCAAACCTTCCTGAGACTCGATTACCAAATTTTTTCGCATCAAGGGTTAATTGTTGCTCACTACCATCCATATTTAATGGTAAGCCGACGACAATAAAGTCAGGCTGCCATTCTTTAATGAATTTAGTCATGCCATCCCAATCCGGAATACCATCACGTGCTTTAATAGAGCCTAAAGGTGATGCTAAACCGGTTAACTCTTGGCCAATCGCGACACCAATATACTTTTTACCAAAGTCAAAACCTATGATGGTGCGCTGACCAATTATTGCCTTACTCGCCATTATGCATGTCCAATTTCATTCGAAAGATGAGCCATATTGATACCCAATTTTTCAGTAGCTTTTTTCCAGCGTTGCTCAATGGGGGTATCAAATAAAATATTGTCATCAGCAGGGGTTAATAACCAAGAATTCGCTTTAATTTCTTCTTCGAGCTGTCCTGGACCCCAACCCGCATAGCCCAACGTTACCATATACTTTTCTGGTGCTTCATCTGTTCCCAGTGCCATCAAAATATCTTTTGAGGTGGTGATCATTACATTCTCACTTAAGGCTAAAGAGCTATTCCAACCCGATTGGGTACTATGTAAAACAAATCCCCTATCTTGAGAAACTGGCCCTCCAGTTAATACTTGTTGAGCAAGCTCGGGCGCTTCTTCCTTCGCTTCATTAATTTGTACCAATAATTCATTTAGCGTGACATTAATTGGCAAGTTAATAATTAATCCCATGGCGCCTTCGGCATTATGTTCACAAATATAAGTCACGGTTTTATTAAAGTAGGAGTCGTCTAAATTAGGCATAGCGATCAAAAGTTGATTCTCAAAACTATCCATAAATACACCTTAATGATCAGAAATTATAAGGGAAATACGCTAAATAAACTTACCTTTAGCGTCAGTTTTAGGTTTTGAATTTAGCGCTTTCTAATGTTTTGCTCGATGGCATCCATTAATTTTCCGCTGATGTTTATTGGGTATGCTGCTTCAATTTCTCGAATACAGGTTGGGCTAGTGACATTGATCTCAGTTACCTTGTCACCGATAACGTCTAAACCAACGAAAAATAAGCCACGTTTTTTTAGTTCTGGTGCGATAGTTTCAGCAATAAGTTTATCGCTAGCACTTAATGGACGAGCTTCTCCGCGGCCACCTGCGGCTAAGTTACCACGTGTTTCTCCTTGTGCAGGAATACGAGCTAAACAGTAAGGCATAGGTTCGCCGTTAACGATTAATATACGTTTATCACCATCAACAATTTCAGGCATGTACTCTTGAACCATAGCATATTGTGAAGAATGTGCCGTTAGCGTTTCGAGAATTACCCCAACATTAGGGTCATTTTCGCCGATACGGAAGATTGAAGAACCACCCATACCATCTAATGGCTTAATAATAATATCTTTGTTTTCTTTAAGAAACTCTCTAATTTTTTGGTTGTTGCGTGTTACTAAGGTTTTTGGTGTTAAATCTGGAAACCAAGCGGTAAATAATTTTTCATTACAATCGCGTAAACTTTGTGGTTTGTTAACAATTAGGGTGCCAGCAATTTCTGCGCGCTCTAGCATGTACGTAGCGTAGATAAATTCAGTATCAAATGGTGGATCTTTACGCATAAGTACGGCGTCTAAATCAGCGACATTGATATCTTCTTGAGCGTCCAGTTCATACCAATGATTAGTGTCATCAAATACTTTTATTTTCGCCGCAGTTGCTCGACAAACGCCTTGTTCTAAATAGAGATCCTGCATCTCCATATAATAAATTTCATAACCACGCGCTTGCGCTTCTAGCATCATCGCCATTGAAGAATCTTTTTGTACTTTGACCTCAGAAATAGGGTCCATTACCACGCCAATTTTTATGCTCATGTATTTTCCTAATTATCTTAATGTTTTTTGATACTAAATTAAGTCACCGTAGCGACATTGCAAGGCGGTGATTGCTGTTAAAGCGGCTGTTTCGGTTCTAAGCACGCGAGGCCCAAGTAATACGTCGTGAAAGCCTGCGCCATTGGCCGTGGATATTTCATCATTACTTAAACCACCCTCAGGACCAATCAGTAAACGCACACGATTATTCTCAATCGGTAGATTCATAATTGAATGCTGAGCTCTGGGGTGCAAATTTAATTTTAAAGCTGAACTATCTTGTTGCAACCAATCATCGAGATAAATCGGCAGTGCTACAATAGGGACCGCGCATCGGCCACTTTGTTCACAAGCACTGATGACTATTTTTTGCCATTGCTCATGTTTTTTTTCTAAACGCTCGCCGGTAAGCTTGACGCCGCAGCGCTCAGTAAATATCGGCGTAATCGTATTTACCCCTAATTCAACTGACTTTTGTAGCGTAAAGTCCATGCGATCACCGCGTGAAATACCTTGCCCTAAATGAATATTAAGAGGGGATTCATTTTCGACTTTATTTTTAGCGATAATTTCAATGTCAGCGCGCTTTTTACCGACATTACAAAGCTTAGCTTGGTATTCGTAATAGCTTTGTTGCTCTGCTACGCCGTTAAATAATGTGATTTCGTCGCCGTCTTTAAGGCGTAATACCCGTACAGTATGGCCAAAAGCGTCATCGCTTAATGCTTGCGTTTGACCTACTTCAAATGCTTGTGCTTGGTAAATACGAGGGTTACGCATAAAAAATGTCCATGTTTATCATTCGAGATCATAGGGTTAGCAATAGCTTTATTGATCATTTTAGTATCGATAAAGTGGCCAGTATGCTTTAAAACTGTCACAAACTATTGCTTCTAATATAGGTTGTAGATAAGGGCTACTCATCGAAAATTCAATTGTTTAGGGGAAAAATATTATATTATTTTTTGTCATTAAAGCTAAAAAAGTCAACTCAGTATATTGAAAATTTTTAATGTCTATCAAGCTTATGTTTATTTGCACTGCCCAATGAATGAAAAACTGTATTTAATATGTAACTAGAGCGAGTAAATCTTGAGAAAACATTGTTTTTGTTACTAATGTTTACGAAATTTCATACTGTACTATACTTTTTAATTATAAAAATAAAAGTCAACATTTGGCTGCACCATTCAAACCTCAAATAGGAGTTAGTTGATGTTCACTCAACTGAATAATTTGTCAATTTTTTCATTTAAGTATTTAGCAAAATATATTGTGGTAGCTATTTTCTCAGTTTTTATAATCGCGTGTGAGCAAAAGCAGCAAACTGCGCCGCCAGCGCCGCCGGCTGTTTCAACGTATAAAGTATCAATGGACAAAGTTGGTAATTATCGTGAATTCGTTGCACGTACAGTCGCCTCAAAAAAAGCAGATTTAACCGCACGTGTTGAAGGCGAGCTAATTGAGCGATTGTTTAAAGAAGGCTCAGTGGTTAAAAAAGAACAAGTGCTATTAAAAATTGATCCAAAAACCTATATCACAGCACTAGAGTCAGCTAAGGCTGATTTAGCCAGTAAAGTTGCTGGTGCAGAAGGAGCAGCTCGAGATTTAAAACGGGGTAAAGAAGTTGCCGGCCAAGGTTATATTTCGCAATCTGATCTTGATAAATTAACCACCAAAGACTCGCAAGCACAAGCCGCTGTAAATGTCGCCCAAGCAGCATTGGAGCAAGCTGAACTTAATCTTAGTTATACTACCATTAAAGCGCCGTTCACTGGACATATAGGTAAAGCAAACTTTAGTGTTGGTAATATTGTTGGTCCAAATAGCGGTGCATTGGCAGCACTCACGGCCACTGATCCGATGTATGTCAGTTTTGGTGTCGAAGAAAGTGAATTTATTTCATACATCCAAGACAAACGCGCGAATAATGAAATAGCAGATGAATTGGATATCAGTTTAAGGTTACCCAATAACACCATTTATGCCGAGAAAGGAAAAATAGTATTTGCTGACACTAAAATAGAACAGGGTATGGGTAATGTTGAATTGAGAGCAATATTTGATAACCCGAATGACATTATTCTCCCAGGTCTTTTTGTTACTTTAGTAGCTGAAAGTAAAGATAAAAATAGTATGGCGTTAATTCCTCAAGCGGCGGTTCAAGAAAATCAACAAGGTAAGTTTGTGTTGATCGTTGATAGCGATAACAAAGTAGCACAGCGCATTGTAACTTTAGGCCGACGGATTAATGCAATGTGGCTGGTTGAGTCTGGCCTAGAAGAGCATGAACGTGTGATCATAGAGGGGCTGCAAAAAGTACGTAATGGTATTGAAGTCGCCCCCGTAGACAAACGAGTAAACGCGCTCACTGGTGTTATTTCTGATTATTTGACAGAGTAAGGGGCAAATAATGATCAGCAAAACATTTATTAATCGACCTAAATTTGCCTTTGTTATTTCTATTTTGATCTCCTTAGCTGGCTTAATTGCAATGCTAATATTACCGGTCAATATGTACCCTCAGATCACGCCTCCACAAGTTCAGATCACCGCGGTATATCCGGGTGCAAGTGCGCAAGTTGTCGAAGAGTCGGTGATAAGACCGATTGAAGAACAGGTTAATGGTGTGGAGGATATGCTTTATATCGAATCAACAGCATCAAATAACGGCACCGCCACCATTACCGTATTTTTTAAAGTTGGCATTGATGATGATATTGCACAAGTTAATGTGCAAAACCGTGTAGCATTAGCGCAGAGCTCACTGCCGAGTGAAGTTACGAAACAAGGAGTAAGTGTTAAGAAAAAATCTAGCTCGATGTTGATGGCAATAACGCTATATTCAGAGCAAGAGAATATTGACCAATTGTTTCTAAGTAACTATGCCACCAACTACTTAACAGAGCCTTTAGGGCGGATAAAAGGGGTTGCTGCCGCATCTGTGATGGGCGAAATGAGCTACAGTATGCGAGCTTGGTTAAACCCTGATCGTATGACGTCATTAGGCATTACAGTTACAGAAGTTCAGCAGGCATTGAAAGAGCAAAACTTAATTGTCGCTGCCGGTAAATTAGGTGGCAGCCCAACGCTACCAAATCAACAGTTTGAATATTCTATTCAAGCAAAAGGGCGACTGAAAACTCCTGAAGAGTTTTCTCAAACCATTATTCGTGCTAATTCAGACGGCAGGTTTATCCGCTTAGGTGATATCGCCCGGCTTGAATTAGGCTCTGAAAATTATGACGTACAAGCACGTTTAAACGGCAAAGAAACCGCTTTTCTTGTCATTTATCAGTTACCAGATGCTAACGCAACAGAAGTTGCCAGTCTAGTTAAGCAGGAAATGGATAAGCTATCGCAAAGGTTCCCTGACGGTTTGGAATACGCCATTCCCTATGATACTACCGAATTTATTGTCCGTTCAATTGAAGAAGTACAAATAACACTTTACCAAGCCGTAGGTTTGGTCATTTTGGTGGTTTTTTTATTCTTACAAAACTGGCGCGCAACCATCATTCCATCTATTGCTATTCCGGTATCGTTAATTGGTACGTTTGCCTTTATGCAACTCATGGGCTATTCAATTAACACCATTACTTTGTTTGGTTTGGTGTTAGCCATAGGTATAGTGGTTGATGATGCTATTATTGTTATTGAAAACGTCGAACGTATTCTTAAAGAGGAAGGCTTACCTATTAAGGAAGCGGTCACTAAAGCAATGGAGCAAGTTTCAGGGCCAATCATTGCTACCACATTAGTATTACTTGCTGTTTTTGTTCCTGTGGCCTTTATGCCCGGTATCACCGGTGAATTGTACAAACAATTCTCTGTTACTATTTCTTTTGCGGTATTGATTTCATCAATTAACGCTTTAACGTTAAGTCCAGCTTTGTGCACCGTGTTGTTAAGTGCAGAAAAAATGAAACCCGTACGTTGGTTAATCCCTTTTGAGCGATTAATTTCGCGAGTGACAATATCATATACTGGTGGCGTTAATTTTTTGTTAAAACGCGCTGTGCGTATTGGTGTACTCGTGCTGATAATGTTTGGAACAACAGCATGGATAACGAGTGAAGTACCGACCGCTTTTATTCCAGATGAAGACCAAGGCTATTTATTCTTGGATGTACAGTTACCTGACGCCGCATCTTCTAACCGTACTGAAGCTTTGCTAGCGAAAATCACACCAATCATTCAGCAAGACCCTGCAGTAACTGACGTTATAATGGTTTCAGGTTCATCGTTATTAGGTGGTGCCGGTTCAAATAATGCATTAGGTATTATTATGCTGAAAGATTGGGAAGAACGTACAAGTCCTGAGTTGAAATTAAGATCGACTATAGGTCGTTTAATGGGACAACTTTGGGCAATGCCAGATGCTCAAATTATGATTTTTAACCCACCGCCAATTCCCGGTTTAGGAACAAGTTCAGGTTTTGAATTTAAGTTACAAGATAGCGAAAATCGAAGTCCTGCTAGTTTAGCACAGGTGATGAATGGTTTGATTTTTGATGCTAATCAACGACCTGAATTGAGTCGCGTATATAGTACATACCGCGCTAATGTGCCGCAGTATTTTCTAGAAGTCGATCGCAATAAAGCGAAAGCACAAGGTGTGGCGTTATCAGATATTTTTGTTACCTTGCAGGCACAACTCGGGTCAATGTACGTTAATGACTTTAGCCAATTTGGTCGCACTTATAAAGTAACCTTACAAGCTGAAGCTGAGTTTCGTAAAGAGCCTGCTGATTTACGTCATTATTATGTGCGTAATAGTGCTAAAGAGATGGTAGCTCTTACAACCTTGGCTAAACTTACGCCGATTTTAGGACCAACAAGTATTAGCCATTTTAACTTGTATCGTAGTGCTGCTATTAGTGGTCAAGCAGCTCCTGGGTATTCTTCTGGTCAAGCTATTGCGGCGATGGAAGCACTAGCGAGCAACTTACCTCAAGGTTATGTTTATGAGTGGTCGGGGCAATCAAAACAAGAAATTGAAGCTGGCAATTTAGCACCAATTTTATTTTCTTTAGCGATTGTTTTTGTCTATCTGTTTTTAGTGGCGCAATACGAAAGTTGGACAATCCCATTTTCTGTTATCGCGGCGGTGCCATTAGCTATTTTAGGAGCTATGTTGGCATTGTATAGTTTAGGTCTGGCAAATAATATTTATGCTCAAGTTGGTTTGATATTACTTATAGGGCTATCGACTAAAACCGCGATATTAATTGTTGAGTTTGCGATGGAGCAACGTGCGGCAGGTTGCAGTGTTTTAGATGCAGCACTTAATGCCGCTCGTTTACGTTTTCGGGCAGTGCTAATGACAGCATTATCTTTTATTTTAGGCGTATTACCGCTTGTATTTGCCTCAGGGGCCGGCGCAGGAAGTCGCATTTCTTTAGGTGTTACTGTATTGGCCGGCATGATTGCTGCGACGTTATTTGGCACCTTATTAGTGCCATATTTTTATATGATTATTCAACGTATGCGTGAATACATTAAAGGTGAGGCAAAGCCAGAAGTACAAGAGGTAAATAATTAGCAATTATGCCTTACTGAGATTTAGAAAGCAGAGATAAAATAAATTGAGTAAAGGGATTAACAAGCGTTTTTAAAAACTATTTTATGCCTGTTAATCCTATTTTATCGCGATATGACGAGAACTGAGCAGACTTAATAAAAAAAACCGCTCAATGAGCGGTTTTTTATGTTTAACTTTAACGCTTTTTTACGACGCGTATTAGATGCCGGCAGCTAAACGCAGCGCTTCGGCTCTATCGGTTTTTTCCCAACTAAACGCGGTAAACGTATCATCACCTACGGTCATTTCAAAAGGTTCACGGCCAAAGTGACCATAGGCAGCGGTTTGCTTATACATAGGATGCAGCAAATCTAACATTTTAGTGATGCCGTATGGACGTAAGTCAAAATGTTCACGCACAAGTTCAACCAAACGCTGCTCAGATACTTTACCTGTGCCAAAGGTATCAATTGAGATTGATGTTGGCTCAGCAACACCAATAGCATAAGAAATTTGAATTTCACAACGATCAGCTAAACCGGCAGCAACGATATTTTTTGCCACATAACGGCCAGCATAAGCTGCACTGCGATCAACTTTTGATGGATCTTTACCTGAAAATGCACCACCACCGTGACGAGCCATGCCGCCATAGGTATCAACAATGATTTTACGACCGGTTAAGCCACAATCGCCTACAGGACCACCTATAACAAATCGACCGGTTGGGTTGATATGATATTTAGTATCTTTAGTTAATAACTCTTCTGGCAAAACATGTTTAATTATGTTTTCCATCACAGCATTGTGCAAATCTTCTTGCTTGATATCAGGGTTATGTTGCGTTGACAATACAACAGTATCAATGGCTACGGGCTTGTTATCTTCATAAATAAAAGTAACTTGGCTTTTCGCATCAGGACGCAACCAAGGTAAGACACCAGATTTTCGAGCTTCAGCCTGGCGCTCAACTAAACGATGCGAATAGTATAAGGGCGCTGGCATCAATGTTTCAGTTTCATTGGTGGCGTAACCAAACATTAAACCTTGGTCACCAGCACCTTGATCTTCAGGTTTTACGCGGTCAACACCTTGAGCAATTTCAGGTGACTGTTGGCCAATTAAATTCATAATGCCACAGGTTTCGCCATCAAAGCCAACATCTGAGGAGGTATAGCCAATATCAGAAATAACATCACGAGTGATTTTTTCTAAATCTACCCATGCAGATGTAGTAACTTCACCTGAAATAATAGCAACACCAGTTTTTACCATAGTTTCGCAGGCTACACGTGCATGCTTGTCTTTGGCAATAATAGCATCTAAAACCGCATCAGAAATTTGATCGGCAATTTTATCCGGATGTCCTTCTGATACTGACTCAGAAGTAAAAAGGTGTGTAGACATAAACCCTCTGTATAAATTAACTGTAAAACTTAATAGCGATAGTCTAACTGTTTCGCAAACTATTTCCTACCATTATTTACGCCTAGATGGCTAAACGTCTTTGACTGCTGTTTTTTGCGGCCCTAATGTTTCTTTGACATTAGTGTCGCCTAATAATAACTGCTCAGGGATAGTGTTTTAACTGCAGAGGACGCTGCCAAATATGACTAAAAAGTGCTTGTTGTTTTGAGCAATGCATCGAGCTATAAAATGCTTTTGTACCTAAACGACTATTAGAATTGATTAGTTGATGTAATTTCAGCTGTCGTTGTAGTTGCTCGGTTACCGGTTGAGCCGTTTCCATAATGACCACGTCATTGCCGCATATATCTTTAATTAGATCACTTACTAACGGGTAATGGGTGCAGCCTAACACGATAGTATCAACACCTTTGGCTAACAGTGGTAATAAATAAGCGTTCAATAATGATTTGCACTCAGCCGTGTTTTTTTTATCTTGTTCAATAAGTTCGACTAAACCTGGGCAGGGTTGTATGGTCACTTGCGTGTTATAGCTATATTGTCCGACTAACGCTAAAAAACGTTGGTTTTCAGCGGTCGCTTTGGTGACTAAGATGGCTATTTTTTTATTTTTGCTTAAATTGGCTGCCGGTTTTATCGCTGGCTCAACGCCAATAACAGGCATTGAAATGGTTTGACGTAACTGGTCTATCGCATTAACAGTCGCGGTATTACAAGCTACAACAATGGCTTTAACGTTACGCTCAATAAACCATTGGGCAATTTCATTTACCCGTTGTTGAATAAATTGTGGTGACTTTTCACCATAAGGTGCATGCAGCGTATCGGCGACATAGAGCAAATTTTCATTAGGTAATTGTTTTTCAATACATTGGGCGATGGACAAACCGCCAACACCGGAATCAAATATACCAATGGCATCAGTATTCACCGCAGGGCGTTCATTTTTCAAAGTTAAATTGGCTGTTTGTATATCGATGTTATTTTGCAAAAGCATTAATAAGCGCAGCTTTAAGTCGTGATGTAGTTAGTTGTGCTAAGTATATTATTAACTGGCAAATAAGGTCTATATATTAATAACAAAGTTAGTTTTTATTCAGGATTTTAACTATATAAATAATAATGTTTGTATAGTTTTTTGTTTATATTTAAACTCATCTTTAATGGTAAGTGGTTACAGGAAGTTCGATGAAAAGTGATGTCTCATTAGCCCGTGTTAAACAGTTTCCGATATTGATGTGGATCTTATTGTTTGGTTCATTTATTACGCGCGGCAGCTATTACATGGTTTGGCCGTTTTTAGCGGTAATTCTCTATGATAAGTTTGCCTTATCAGCCACACATGTCGGACTTATTCTTTCAAGCGCTGCGGTTATTTCTGTGTTGGTGAGTTTTGTTGGAAGTGCACTCTCTGACCGTATTGGCCGCCACCCATTAATGTACTTCAGTGGTCTTTTATATATCATTTCTTTTTCATTATTAGCACAAGCAAACTCTATTGTTGGCTATGCGTTAGTGATCACGCTGTGCTCGATTGCGACGGCGTTATGGCGACCACTAGCTTCTGCGTTAATTGGCGATATAATTAAAGATAACAGCACCCGTGAACTCGCCATGCAATCATTATATTTTATTGTTAATGTCGGTTGTGCTGTGGGTCCTATGCTTGGACTATGGCTGGGTTTAACTGGAGAGCAGTCTAGTTTTTACATTACTGCAGGGGCTTTTGCTTTTCTATTAGTGCTTCTATGGTGGGGGTTTCATCAGCATAAGAAGTTTGACAGCGAAGAAGGAGGCAACACTAAGACAGCGGTTATCGATAGCACAGTAAACAACCATATTTTAACGCCTGAACCAACTCAAACTCATGCCCAAGCTAAAGTAAAAAAGCCGCTAAACAATAAGAATAAAAGTCAACTTCTTAAGGTATTAGCTGCAGATAAATTATTGCAATGTCTTATTTTTGCGAACATTTTATGTATGTTCATTTATGCGCAAATGGACAGTTCACTTATTCAGTATTTAACACGTGCTAAAGTGCCTGATCTACTTGAACTGATCTCAGCAATGATTCTTACCAATGCGTTAGTGATTATCTCAACCCAATTTTTATTATTAAAGTTGATGGCAAGTTTATCGCTCGTCAATCGAATACAAGTAGGCCTAGTATTATTGATGTGCTCACAAGTTTGGTTAGCGGTTAATCCATTGACGCTATTTTGGGGCTGGATAGGTGCGATTGTGGTGATGAGCTTAGCTGAAACTATTCTTTTCCCTACCATGAATGTTCATATTGACCGCCTAGCTCCTGCGCACCTGCGTGGCGCGTATTTTGGCGCAGCGTCGTTTTATGAATTTGGCTTTGCGATAGCGCCGCTTGGCGGTGGTATTATCCTCGACCAACTTGGAGGCTCTTGGCTGTTCTTTATAACCGCAGGTTTAACATTGCTGGTTATCTATCTTTATAGCGTATTGAATGACTTACCCAGACCCGACTTTACAAAATTTAAACCACAGTCAACTACCGAGTAAGTTTATAAATTATCTCCTGCAATAATAGGTAACGGTAAGTAATTTCGAACCTTGAGGGGAAAGTAACGGTTAAAATACTGCAGCTATTTTTAAGATAAAATCAAGATAATGACTTCCAAGGTGCCGCCGTTCACATAGTCTTGGATATCGGGTGCTTGTCTAGTGTTGCGCGGAAATATCGTTGATATTATTTAAAATAAGAAAAGGGTGTGAATTCCAAGGTGCCGCCGTTCACATAGTCCTGAACATCGGGTGCTTGTCTAGAACTGTGCGGAAATATCGTTGATATTATTTA
>CAJXUN010000026.1 GCA_913061475.1 uncultured Colwellia sp.
ATAGTTATTTATTAAAAAAGGAGGCTTAAGCCTCCTTTTTTAATAAATAACTATTGGATTAATTCAAGTTCATCTCTTGAACTTTTTCATGAGCAATTTCAGGTGCCGTTACTTCTGGCTTACTGTGTAGATTTGCTTTCAATAAGCCTTTGCGGTGTTTTAATGCGGCATCAAGCTTTTTAGCCGCGACAGAAATAGCAGGATACATCACACTATCGCCTGCCGACGCAGAGATACGCCCTCCTTCATAGGTAGTACGAAGCTCAACATTATGAGTGTTATGCTCATGCGATAAAATTACGTCTAATGAAATTAAGGTTGGAAAGTGGGTAGATATTTTTGAAAACTTTTCATTGATATGTTCTTTAATGGAATCGGTAACGTCAACGTGATGACCAGAAAGATTTATTTTCATAGGTGTTCCTTTTTATTAGTTACTCATACTAATCTTGGGTCTAAATGTTAAAAACGCAAGTTAATTAGGTAAATTTCACCACTAATTTGTCGATAAATGCTCAAATCAAATGAACTAATCACTTAGGCTATTGTTAAATATCTTGATTTATAAGTTACACCTCTTTCCAGTACAGCAGCACTAAGAAGATGTAACCTTGTTAAAGCACTACTATCCATCCTCATTTATCTAACTTGCTTAATGAACACCGACTGCCAGTAATTTATTTAATTTCCAGCCTAAACAACAAAGTCACGAAACAAAAGGAGCATTTTTCAATATTATTCAGTTATAATTACGGCTCATTTATTATTTATTTTCGGCAAAAAAAGAGATTTTTGAATGTTTGATGATATACGCCCTTATCGTGATGATGAGGTAGTTGCAGTAATCGAAAAGTTAATTAACGAATCAGGCTTACAAGCGTCGATTGCTAGTTTAAAAATGCCACGCTTATATCAAGTATTGCCAACGCTTGCCTGTGCAATTGTTAAGTGGTCATTAAAGTTTCGGGCACAAAAATTTAATAGTATTGATGAAATTCAAATTGAAGTTGCTAAATATCTGCATCATTTAATCAAAAGCAGTACCGCGGGCTTTACTTTTAGTGGTATTGATAATTTTGACAACACTAAGCCTGCGCTATTTATTAGTAATCATCGAGATATTGTTTTAGACGTAGCATTAGTCAACTTAGCCTTGTACAAAAGCGGTATCAGTACGGTTGAAGCGGCGGTTGGCGATAACTTACTGCACCAACCCTGGGTGGCAGACTTAATGCGCATCAATAAAAGCTTTATTGTTAAGCGTAGTGCAGAAAATAAGCGCGCTATGTTGAATGCTTCAAAGCAATTATCAGCATATATTCATGATACTGTCGCGAACCGTCAACAAAACATTTGGATTGCACAACGCGAAGGCCGCGCCAAAGATGGCATAGATAAAACTAATTCAGCCTTAATATCGATGTTATTATTGAACAAAGCTAAGCCAACGCCGATAGCTGAATATTTGGCCGAGCTTAATATCGTGCCGGTATCGATTTCTTACGAATTTGACCCTTGTGATAGTGATAAAGCTATTGAACTTGCTGAAAGAGCCGCCACGGGTAGCTATCAAAAACAAGAAGGTGAAGACTTAAAAAGTATCACCCAAGGGTTAATAGGACAAAAAGGCCGAGTGCATATCGAATTTTGCCCGCCTATCCTTGGTGACTACACCGACAGCAAAGCTATTGCGACTGCTATTGATAAAGAAATTATCAGCAACTATAAATTATACGACAGTAACTTAGTTGCCCACGCAACACTTAATCAGCAAGCGACTGATAACTCTGTGCTTGAACAACTCAATAAACGTATGGAAAGCCTAACCAGCGAGCAGAAACACTGGTTGTTAACTATGTATGCTAATCCCGTTAAAGCGAAACAGGAACTTTAAAAGCAGTTGTGCTGAGCCTGAACAGCACTTAAATCACCGCAGATTTAACGCTTAACAACATAAAAAAGCCGTATGACATAAATACGGCTTTTTTATTTTTATTGGCACACTTTTAATGATAAAATTCGCCAACGGCGCTGCCGCTATTTCTCTTGATAGAAAGCAGACATCGCTTTATATAATGAATACAAATCTACTTTTGAACCAACAGCATAGGGGGAATGTATCGATAAAATCGGAATACCAAAATCAACCACCTCCATATTATCATTTGATAAGTCACTACCTATGGTGCCACCAGACGCTTTACCTTTATAGGTTGAGGTTTGCCACTTAATATCCGCATTGTCTAAATAGTTTCGTGTCCACGCCATATACTCAGAATTAGCATTAAAACCACCGCCGTAAAGCTTTAAGTTAACACCATTACCTAAGCGTGGCGCATTCCCTAGTTCCCATACACCTGACCATGTTGGGTTAACGCCAGGATTTACGTCAGCAGAAATTACTTTGGTATTGCGTAGCACTTTACGCAATTGGTAATCATTGTAGCTATCGCCTTTTTGGTTGTAGAGTAGACCACTAATTAAGTCGACTAAATAAGTTGAACTTGCGCCGGTGTTATTGATGTTGCCTACTTCTTCGTTATCAACTAGATAGGCAATAGCGGTATATTCTGGCGTTTTTTGCTCAGTTATCGCTTTAACTGCGGCTATCGATGACGCTTTATCATCTTGGCCATAAGCGGCAATCATACTGCGGTCAAACCCGACATCACGTGGTTTGGTCGCAGGTACTAGCGCAAGCTCAGCAGAAACTAAGTCTTCAACAGAAATATCATATTCAGACTTTAAATAACTACTGACCTGATCTTTAATTTTTTTATCAAACTCTGGTTTAGCGGCAACAATAACATCGAGCTCTTCTTTGCCAATAACCTCTCGACTGGTGCGTTTACGATTAGGTGCGTCAACATGAGGAGCAAGATCTGTTACCAAAAAGATAGGGTCGTTTTCATCAAAGCCAACTGAAATATTGACCGTTGTACCATCTTTTTTATCAACTCTTCCCACCAAGGCTAGTGGAATATTAACCCATTGATAGGTTTTAATGCCGCCATGAATATAAGTTTGAAACATAGCAAATTTTTCTTTTTCAAATAACGGTCGACCTTTAAGCTCTAAGCGAGGAGCGTCAATGTGCGCGCCAACAATACGAGTACCTTGCTCTAACGGTTTCTTCCCGATAACTATCAGGGTGATTGTGCGATCGCGGTTAACATCATAAAAGCGAGAGCCTGGCGATAATTTACTTTGCTCTGATAACTTCTTAAAACCTTGTTTTTCAACGCGCTTGATGGTCTCGGTCACAAATGTTAGTTCAGTGGGTACTTTATAAATATAATCTTTATATTCACTTGCGTAATGTTCAACCGCTTTTAGTTCTTTAGCACTTAAATTTAACCAGCTAGATGGCGACTCTTGCTTAGCTTTAGCGTCTGCAGCTTGAACAAAAGTACTGTGAGAAAAAGTCAGGGCACTGACAATGGCGATGGTGGTTAATGATTTAGTTAACTTCATAGTAATATTTATAATGCTCATCCGGATAAAAGGCGAGCACCATGATAAAAGCTACCAATATCCACTGACAAGCTTTATTCGATAAGCTGCACACTTTTAGCTATAAATGTCATAAAAACCAGTATCGTAACCAGCACTTTGTCATTTGACTCACTCAGGACACTAGAGTGTTAGCATATAGCGACTTATTACAAAGCTAATGAGCCCAACAATCATGGTTAAATAGACACTTTTACTTTTAGCTGCTGCTAAGATCGCAAACGTTGCGGCAATGAGATACGGATTATTCAAAGCTAAGTTTAACTGCCCTTTTTGCACAAAAATAATCGGCACCCAAATCGCGGTTAATACCGCAGGAGCACTAAAACTTAATAGCTTAGCCATTTTAGCACCCAAGCGTACTGGCAATCGTGGATGAATAAAAAGGTAGCGTGTTGAAAAAGTAATAACCGCCATCAGAAAAATTGTCAGTAATGTCATGGTTTCTCCGGCAACACTGGCATAATGTTATCACTTTTACTGCGATTTTTTTGCTGCAAACGATCAGTTAAGTAACCACAATACATAGCGACTAGCGCCGCAGCCACTAAGTCTAATTCAAATGCCATTAACTTAAACAACACCGACAATACTCCCGCAACGATCACAGTAACTAAAATAGGTAAATTAATGATGGTCGGAATAACTAGCGCGATAAAAGTCACGGCAATGGCAAAATCTAAGCCTAAATGAGTTAAATCAGGCAAATAACTGCCTGCGATAACCCCGGTGACATTCCATAGTAGCCAAAATAGATAAAAACTGCCGCCAGCAATTAAGGCATAAACCAGTCTTAATTGCCCAACAAAAGCCTTGCTATGACCCGATAAAGCAAACAACTCATCAGTTAATAAAAAACCTAACCCATAACGCCAATTAGTCGGCAAAAGCTTTAATTTATCACGTAAGGCTAAACCATATAAAAAGTGTCGGGAGCTAATAATAAATGTGGTAAATAAAATCGTTGCCAATGAGGCATTATTGGCAATGAGTTCAATAGCAACCAATTGCGCTGAACCGGCAAAGACAATGAGCGGCATTAAAAGTGCTTCAAGTACGGAAAAATCTCGCTGAATGGCCAAGGAACCACAAAGGATCCCCCAAGGTAACACGGCCAAATTCAATGGCAACATGTCTAAAAAACCTTTTTTTGCCATTGCCCAGCGCGCTTGCTGCTTTGTCATAGCCATTAATTATTCACCTAGTATGTTGCTATTTGTTTTCAACCTGTCCACCTAAGCTGCAAACTTAACTGCCTAGGTATACTGAAAAGGCATGTCAGCATCCATGAGTTCAACCAGCATGATGCTATGAAGTTTTTCACCTTGATCGAGCAAGCTGAAATTGCCTATGAAAAATCAGAGCTATAAGTTTTAATTGAACAATTATACCAGTCTGATTAGTTTGTGATCTTGCTGTGCATAGAAAAAATATTTCATGTCAGCAATAATTTAGTCAAATTGGTATTACATGCATCGCCAAACTTAAAAGAAGCTCTAAAGCCTCTTTTAAGTTTGGTAAATTTAGTTATCTAATCGATTTTATAGCGAACTTGCGTAAGCTCGCGCTTTTTCTAGATCTTCTGGCGTATCAACCCCTTCAACTGCTAAACGCGTTTTTGCCACCGCGACATGAATTTTTTCGCCTTGCCAAAGCACACGTAATTGTTCTAATGACTCTACTTGCTCTAACTGACTTGCTGGCCATTGCACATAATCTTTAATAAAGCCGGCTCTATAAGCATAAATACCAATGTGGCGCAGGTAAAAGTCACCAATAGCATTGATGTGATCATTATTAAGAAAGCGCTCGCGATCGTAAGGAATGGTCGCACGACTAAAATACAAGGCATAACCATCTTTATCACACAACACTTTTACGGCATTTGGATTTAAGGCTTCGGCAACATTATCTATTTTCATGGCTAATGTCGCCATGCGGGCTTGATTTTGGTTCGATAAATTATTCGCTACTTGCGCAATATTTTCGACCGGAATAAAAGGCTCATCGCCTTGAACATTAACAATAACTTGTTGATCTGAAAACTGGTAGCTTTCCATCACTTCAGCGAGGCGTTCTGTACCAGATTGATGGTCAGCACGTGTTTTGCAGACTTCACCGCCAAAACTCTTTACTACACGGGCAACTTCATCGTTGTCAGTTGCAACAATAACTTGCTCAGCACCACTAGCTAAAGCCTTTTCTACCACCCACTGGATCATAGGCTTACCGGCGATATCAGCAAGCACTTTCCCCGGTAAGCGTGACGACTCAAAACGTGCGGGGATCACTACCACAAACGACATATAAACCTCATTAATCTTGTTTTCACTTATTGTCTTGCTAGCACCACTTTCGCGCTATGCATCATCTTCAGTAATACGACGAGCTTCACTTTCAAGCAATACTGGAATGTCTTGTTCTATTGCATAAGCTAAACGGTCAAATTTACACACCAGCTCTTTTTTTTCTTTATTATGCTCTAACTTCCCTTTACACACAGGGCAGGCTAGAATTTCCATTAATTTCGTATCAAACGCCATAACTCTCTCTCTTAAATGTAATACCAATGACTTGATGAAAATCCATCATCAAGGAATAATTTTGTCTACTTGCTAATATACCTGATGAACAATGATCGCAACGCTACTTACCCGTAAGTGCGGCAATTTCATCTATTACCTGGGTAATAGCATCAGCACTGGTATTTTTTGAAAATACCGCATCAACCGGTAAATACCAATAATTTTCTTGCGCAAAGTCAGCGCATTTCACCGCATCTTTTTCTGTCATCAGCAATGGCATATCACGAGGAAACTGCTGTAAATCGTCAATGGCATAGGGTTGATGATCAATAAAGCCTTGAGCACTAGCGACTACAAAACCATATTGCTTTAAGGTCTTAAAAAATCGCTCGGGGTCGCCAATGCCGGCAATAGCATTAACCGCTTGGCTCTTGGCAATATTTTGCGTTAGAAACGTCTTCAGCTCGATACTGACACCCGTTTTAACATTGACCACTTTGTTTGCGCTTAACTGCATGGTTAATATCGGCAGAGTCGAGCTAGCCATTTTTTCTTGCCATAAGCTTTCGCCGTTAACGACCAGGCAGTCGGCACTTTTAATTCGGCTCTTACTTTCTCGCAAGGGTCCTGCAGGTAATAATAAACCGTTGCCAAATAGCCGTTTACCATCGACAACGACAAATTCGAAATCCCGTGCTAAACGATAATGCTGTAAACCATCATCGGCAATGATCAGTTCACAACCTTGCTCGATAAGCAGCCGACAACCGGCAATTCTATCAGCACCAATAGCCACATTGATGCCAGTGCGTTGAAAAATTAATAACGGTTCATCACCGGCTTGCTCTGCGCTGCTTTTTGCACACACTTGATAAGGATAATGCGGTGCCTTTGAGCCGTAACCTCGACTCACGACCCCTACTTTTATCCCTTGCTTACTAAGCTTTTCAACTAAATAAAGCGTCAGTGGTGTTTTACCATTACCACCAATACCAATATTACCAACAATAACAACAGGAACCGACAGCTTTATCTGTTTCAGTAACCCTAATTGATATGCAACACGGCGAATAAAACTCAACATAAAAAATAGCATCATGAATGGCAACAATAATGGCACTAAAATCCATTTTGCTGAATGACCATGAAACCAAACTTTTTCAATCAAGCGCATAATTTATGGCCTTATCATTAATAGCCAGATCATTTAGCAAAACTAAGCGCCAAATTGAAATTTATGTAATTGCGCATAAGCACCATCTTTTGCCAATAACGACTTATGGTCACCTTGCTCTTTAATTTGCCCTTGTTCCATAACAATAATTTTATCAGCACTTTCTATGGTAGATAAACGATGAGCAATCACAATGCAGGTACGATTTTTTTGTAAAACACTTAAGGCATCTTGAATATGGCGTTCCGACTCAGTATCTAAAGCACTAGTCGCTTCATCTAAAATAAGGAATGGCGCATCACATAACAGTGCTCTAGCGATAGCGACACGCTGGCGTTGACCACCTGATAACATAGCACCATTGTCACCAATGTTCGTATCTAAGCCCTCAGGTAATTCTTCAACAAATTCCATGACATGCGCTTTACGTGCTGCATCTTCGATTTCTTCGCGTGTTGCCAACGGCTTGCCATAAGCTATATTGTTAGCAATAGAGTCATTAAAAAGTACAACTTGCTGAGAAACATAAGCAAATTGCTTACGTAGATCTTTTAACTTGTATTCTTTAACGTCTCTACCATCAATTAAAACTCTGCCCGTTGTTGCATTATAAAATCTTAATAATAAAGCGCTAGCAGTAGACTTACCACTACCTGAACGCCCTACTAATGCAACGGTTTCACCAACATTAGCGGTAAAACTTAAATTAGTTAATGCTTGCTTTTCTTTTTCATCATCATAAAAGAAGTTCACCTGCTCAAAAGCTAATGTGCCTTTCGCACGCTCTATCGCGATAGTGCCGGTATCATGCTCGGTTTTTTGATCCAGTACCGCAAAAATACTCACACAGGCCGCCATACCTTTTTGAAATTCACTATTAACGGTCGTCAGTAATTTTAACGGTCTAAGTAGGGTTACCATACACATAAGCACGGTCATAAAAACCCCTGCTGAAATATCAGCGCGCATTGAATCAAGGTTGGCAACATATAAAACAAAAGCTAAGGCAAATGAGGCAATAATTTGAATAATAGGTACGCTTGCTGACTGTGTTGCGACCATTTTCATACGCTGTTGGCGATTGTGCTTATTAATTTTCGCAAATCGCTCAAACTCACGCTGCTGACCATCAAAGGTTAGTACCACCTTATGACCGTTAAACGTTTGCTCCGCAGCAGTCGTCACTTCGCCCATGGCATTTTGAATACCTTTACTGATGCTACGAAAACGCCCTGAAACTACGGTAACTATTACGGCAATCACTGGCGTGATCAGTAAAAATATCGATGCTAACTGCCAACTGTTATAAAACATAACAATTAATAAGCCAATCACGAATGCGCCTTGTTGCACTAGGGTCAATAACGCTTTAGAAACAGCACTGAGCACTTGTTCGGTATCAAAAGTTAGTTTGGAAATTAGGCTGCCTGTAGATTCTTTATCATGATAAGCAACAGGCATCGACATGACATGTTCAAATAATTCTTGACGAATATTAGCCACCACATTATTACCTAACCAAGCCAAGGTATAGTTACCCGCAAAATGACAAATACCGCGTAAAATAAACATTAAAACAATAACAACAGGCGCCCATTTCATAAACTGTGGGTCTTGGCCATCAAGACCTTTATCAATGAGTGGTTGGAGCTGAGAAAATACAAAACTGTCAATAGCGGCATACCCAAGCATACCTAAAATCGACACTACGGCGGCCGCTTTATAGGCTTTCGCATACGCCAATAAACGTTTAAAATTTTGCTTAGTGGAATTTTCGGTAGTCTGTGGTAAGGGTTTTGTCGACATTCATGCTCTCAATACGTTATCTAAAAAATATTATCCCTGCGGGATGATATTATGCTGCACTCTGAAATTTCCTGAGTATTTTAGCGCTATTTTGCCAATCAACCAACTGATAAACTTTTATCAGGGCATTTAATCGTAACACTTCAATATAACCCCTGCCTTGATTATTCAATTTACAAACCAATATGGCCGTATATCCTGATAACTTTCTACTGTAATATTGGTAGAACGATGATTTTTATTATCACGTGTATCATTTGCCCCGATCAAAGCTTTATTGAAGGTAAACCTCACCATCCCCACATCGGCGGTATTAAATGTCTCAATATTTTCAGCGCGATACCGGCTTAATATTTCTGCTGATGGCATATTCCATTGGTTCAAATAACCGCTACTAAATACCGCATAACGTGGTGCAACGGCTTGTAAAAATCGACGACTAGAGGATGATTTAGAACCATGATGTGGTGCAATTAACAGATCACTGGCAAGTTTATTGCGCATGCCATCAAGACTGAGTAAGCGTCTTTCCTGCTTAACCGAAATATCTCCAGATAACAAGACGCGATGCCAGCCATCACTGATGGTGAGCACACATGAATCATCATTCTTGTCGCCATTAGCTTGCATGGGAGACAGCATTTCAAAGCTTAATCCTTGCCAAATAAAACTCTGTCCTGACACACAACGGCTATTAGGCATTAATGACACATCGTTCGCTATCACATTATCAATTGCTATCTTCTCTCGTAAATGCTGTAAACCACCGGCATGATCATTATCATTATGACTAATCATTACCCCGGCAATGTCACGATAGCCCTGATGCTTTAAATAAGGCAATATTGCCGCTTCTGCCATATTAAAACCACTAGGGTAACTTGCTCCGGTATCATAAAGAAAAACAGAACCATTCTTTTCAATAACAACCGCAAGGCCGTGGCCAACATCAAGCACAGACAATTGCCACTCATTTGGTTCATAGTGGCGATAGAACTGAGTACTTATAGCAAAAACGAATAAAGCTAAGCACGCCAAAAGTTTGCCTTTGCTCAGGCGAAAAAATAACGTGCAGGCAATAAAAACAAAAAATAATAATAATACTTGTATTTGTTGATATGAAACAGCCAAAAATGCCCATTTAGCGCTAGCTAAATAACTAAGCCATTGCCAAATTAATGAGAAACTCAACAGTGCTAAATCAACACAGGCTCCAGATAACCAGTCACTAAATGGTAAGGTAATTACCGCTAAGAGCGTTAAAGGGATGACAGTAACACTCATGACTGGTACAGCAACAATATTGGCAAAAAAAGCCGCTAACGGCAGCTGATAACTTAACGATGCCGCAATAGGAAGCATTGCAAGTGTTAACGCCAACTGCATCACGACCAATGTTTTAAGCCAATGTATCGCACGCTCTTTAATGCCACGCCATTGCTTGGAACGTAAGCTTTCAGCTAAAGCATCATCGATGGTTAAGGCTGAGCCATTCGCTATTGCGGTTGATTTTATCGCGGTCATTGAAAAACGCGAAAAGGTTGAAAAAATAATCACTAGCGCTGATATGGATAACCAAAAACTCGCACTGATTATACTTAGAGGCCAAAAGAGTAAAATGACAAAAATTGCCAGTAGCAACCAACGTAATAGCGTCATGTGTACTACCATCAGTTTTAATGACCAAAATAACAGCAACATTACTAAAGCGCGTAAAGTTGGAATAGAAAATCCCGCTAAATATGCGTAATACCATGCCATTAAGCAGCTACATATAATCGGTAAATAACGCAGATTCATTTGCATCAGGGTTAACTGCCAACGCGTCGACAATAACCAATGCAATGGCAGCAACCGCAGAACTGCGCGTAAAAAAGTCAAACTAGCAAACGCCACTATGCCAATATGAAGTCCAGAAATGGCGATTAAATGCTGTGTTGCTGTTGCCGATAGTACCTGCCAATGCTGCTGAGTTAGTTTGCCTCGCTCACCAAAACCCAACGCTAAAATCAATCCACTTAAAGACTTATCATCTAACTCCACACTTAACTCTCGATAAAGATACTGACGCCAAGTTATTTGACTATGCAATAAAATATTATTTGATTTAGCCGTTATTAACGCTTTAGGCGTCGTGTCCGGTTTAACATAACCCGTCGCCACTATTTGCTGTTGCAAAAGCCACACTTGATAATTAAAGCCGCCGATATTCGCTAGCCCATGAGCGGGTTTTAGCTTCACCAGAAATTGCCATTTTTGCCCTTGCATTAAGGTTTTTTTTGGCTCTTTCCAGGTTAATCTAATTTTGAATTTTTGCTTAACTTCTAGCCCTTGCCAGTGCGTCACCAACAAATTGAAACGATGATTACCCGGTTTTGAGTTAACAATATTTATCACCTCCCCCTGGATAAGGTGAGCTTTTTTATGTAACTGCTGAACGGCAATATTATTTTTATTCAAGCTATTATGATATTGACTGCCCGCCATCAAAATCCAAGTAAAGGCGAAAACGGCAATGGCCACTAATCGAAACTTATTAATAAAAATAAAAAATAATGCCAGTAACAATATTACCAATAGCAAAGAAAACTCTGGCACTATGGGTACGAATAATGACAAAATAGCAGTGAAAAAAAATGTTAGTAGCCACCATTCCATAGTGATCAATGTCCATTTAGCCATTTAAAGTTAAGTAATTTTATGCCGAAAAAAATGATTAAACGCCTGATGCCAGACCATCACACGATTAAAAACAACAAACATTTGCAAATTTTCGGTACCTTATTGCATAACGCTAATCTATGGCACCTTAATCGACGTTCCGTAGCTAAAGCATTTGCTGTTGGGTTATTTTGCGCTTTTATTCCCATACCATTTCAAATGGTTTTAGCTGCAGGTATAGCAATTATAGTACATGCAAATTTACCTTTATCTGTTGCCCTTGTTTGGATCACTAACCCTTTGACCATGCCAGCAATTTTTTACTTTTGCTATTTAGTCGGTACCTGGATTATTGGCGTACCAACGAAAAAATTTGTTTTCGAAGCAAGTTGGCAGTGGTTAGTTGAGAGTATTTCAACGATCGGCCCTGCCTTTATTATTGGTTGTGGCGCACTTGCGGTAGTTTTTTCAATGTTGGGTTATTTGACGATAAACACACTGTGGCGTTTTTCAGTAGCAAAGGAATGGAAAAAACGTAAAAATCGCAGAAGTTAAGCTTCGATCGCTTATTAGCCTGATAGTATTAATGTTACGCATAAAAAAATCAGACCTTAGGTCTGATTTTTTTATAACTCTTTTACCTTATCTACTTTTTATTATATCTCAGTATTATGCTTGCCCTAACACTTGTGCTGGCTCGACTTTTGTTGCTCGCCATGCTGGATAGATAGTCGCTAGCAAACTCATAATCAACGCGGTAACTACCGTATTGATAACATCTTGTTTTCGTAATAAGGTTGGTAAATAATCGATAAAATAAACATCAGCAGATAAAAACTCAACCGATAACATCGCTTCTATCCCTCGAATAATGTCAGTTAAATTCAACGAAACTAAGATACCTAAACTTGCACCTAGTGCACAGCCAACAATGCCATTCATTAAGCCTTGAAACATAAAACTGGTCATTATAGTGCTCGACCTTGCTCCCATAGTTTTTAATATAGCAATATCAGATTTTTTCTCATTTACCGCCATAATTAAGGTCGAGACAATATTAAAACTTGCCACCGCAATAACTAGCACTAAAACAATAAACATTACCAAACGTACCAATTGAATATCATTAAACAAATGGCCATGGCTGCGTGTCCAGTCAAGTATGTAGACATAAAAGTCAAAATTAAATGCGACGTCACGAACCACCTGAGGCGCTAAAAAAACATCGTTAACTTTTAAACGAACACCTTGAACTTCATCAGCTTTATAGCCCAGTAATTGACCTGCTTTTTCTAAATTAATAAAGGCTTGCGTATCGTCGATTGTGCCACCAAATTTAAACACCCCGACAATAATAGCTTGTTGCGTCATGGGTACTGGAAACTGTTGTTTTACTTTACGACCTTGCAGATCAGTAGCATCAACGGGTGGCAATAATAATTGTACTTTATCCCCCACTTTCGCTGATAATTTACGCGCAATACCTGCACCAATCACAACACCATTTTCGAGCGCTAGATCTTGCCAATCACCGGCAATCATATAACGCGAAATGGCCGAAACTCGTTGCTCTAACGTCACGTCAACACCACGTATTTCAACGCCTTTAAGTGCCACAGACTTTTGCATCATCGCTTGCGTTTTTATAAACGGTGCCGCTGCAACAACATTTGAGTTTAGCTCTATTTTCGCAACATTTTCTCGCCATTGGTTGATTGGCGTATTAACCGCAACCACTTCACCATGAGGTACGATAGACAGAAGGTGTGTCGCTAATGCACGTTCAAAACCATTCATTGCCGACAGGACCACAATTAGCACCATAACCCCTATGGCGATGCCAATAGTGGATGACGCAGATATAAATGAAGAAAAGCCCTTCTTTTGACGACTGCGAACATAACGCATGCCGATAAATACACTTAACGGTTTTAACACTTAAGCTTCTCCATCCTTAGCCGTTAATAGCTGCGTAGTATCAACAAGTGGTTTTAAATGCCCATGATCTAAGCGCAGTTGACGATCCATTTTTGCTGCTAAAGTAAGATCATGAGTAACAATCACAAAACTGGTATTTACCGTGCGATTTAACGTTTGCAGTAACTGATAAATTTGCTCTGCGGTATCAAAATCCAAATTACCTGTTGGTTCGTCAGCTAACACTAATGAAGGTTTAGTCACCAATGCCCGAGCAATAGCAACACGCTGACGCTCTCCGCCCGATAATTCAGCAGGCCGATGGTGACCACGGTGCGATAACCCAACCTGTTCAAGCATCGCTTTTGCCTCAGCTATCGCTTCTTTAGGTTTATCACCTCGAATTAATAGCGGCATAGCGACGTTTTCTTCGGCGGTAAATTCCATCATTAGATGATGAAATTGATAAATAAAACCAATATGTTGATTACGAAACTTTGCTCTTTTCTTTTCTGATAATTGATGAATATTAACGCCATTGATAAACACTTCACCAGCACTTGGCGTGTCTAGCGCGCCAGCTAAATGCAAAAATGTACTTTTACCGCAGCCAGAACTACCAACAATAGCGACTAACTCCCCTGCGGTTACCGCGAGTTCAAGCTTAGATAATACTTGCGTTGTAACAGGCCCTTGTTGATAGGACTTACTTAACTGACGACACTCAAAACTCAAAGCAAGATCAGGTTTGATGGTATTTTCATTAGCGTTCATGTTTTCGCTCTTCGCCATATTATTGTTCTGACTATTCGTTATTTTATTATTTATTTTACTATTCATTTCTGAGTACCTCCGCCGGCTGAGTTTGCGCAGCACGATAAGCAGGATAAAGTGTAGCGGTAAAGCTCATAGCAAGAGCTGACGCGACAATAACAAGGATATTGAGTGGCTCGATAGCAATGGGTAGTTGTTGTCCTCCCGCTAACAAATTAACCCCAAGTAAGGTAAACAGGCTATTTAGATTCAAGGTTAACAATACACCTAGTACAACTCCTAAGACGACGCCCCAAATACCGTTGACTAGTCCCTGAGTGATAAAAATCTTAACAATACCACTTCGATCTAAACCTAATGTTTGTAAAATACTGATTTCACCTTGTTTATCAATAACCACCATCACTAACGCTGAAACAATATTGAAGGCAGCGACGGCAATAATTAAGCTTAACATCAGCCACATCATGTTTTTTTCCATACTGACAGCAGCAAAAAGCGCCCCCTGGCTTTCTTGCCAACTGACAAATTGATAATCTGGATATTTTACTGATAGCTGAGAAATAACCCGGTTTGCATGAAAGGCATCATCTAAATACAATCTTAACTGGTTAACACCGTCACCTTTTTTTCGATGTAATTTTGCACCGTCTTTAACGCTGATAAAAACCATGGCTTCATCAACCTGAGAGCCGACATTAAAAAGTCCAACAACGGTAAAGGTACGATGTACTGGAACACGCCCCATTGGTGTAAACAAGGTTTTATTTGGCAAGGTTAAGCGTACAGGGTCGCCTAACTTTACGTTTAAGTTACGTGCTAAAGCTTGCCCTAGAATAATGCTAAACGGCTCAGTACCTAAGCGCGCTAATTGACCATATTCCATCGAGCGATTAATAATATTATGTTGCTCAAATTCAGGCAAAATACCATGAACTAAAACCCCTTGCAGTGCAGTTTTAGACTGAATTAACGCTTCACTTTCCTGAAATGGTGTAACTTGTGTAACGTCAGGTAAAGCGAGAATATCACGCTGTAATTCACGCCAATTATCGAAAGGTGTTTTTTGCTGAGACATTAAAACATGAGGTACTAAGCCTAATACCCGCCTTTTTTGCTCGCGCTCTAAGCCATCCATAACCGATACAACGGTAATTAATGAAGCAACACCGAGGACGATGCCGATAATAGAAAAAAAAGTGATGAAAGAAACAAAGCCTTTCCCATGACTGCTGCGACTATACCTTAAGCCGATGTAAACGCTAACTGGCTGAAACATGAATTCTGTCTTTAATTGATAATAGTAAGGGGCATATTTGCGTAGAAGCATAACACAGCTGATAAAGCGATATCTTCAGACTTTATTAACTTTTATGTATTTCACCTATAATTTCCGTAAACTGCCAATTTATTTGCGCTAAACAACAGATTTTAAACAACAAAGAAAAACCTGAAACAATGTAAAGCAGAGTAAAAAAAACAAGACGATTTACGTAAAAAATCATCGATATTGGCAACGGTATTTAATTAATATCTTTACATTTTTTGCTTTGTAAATTTTAAAATACACGCAAAAGTTAATAATGTGTAAACAAAGTCACCATTATCCTAGCAAATCACTGCTATTGCCTTTAATATCGAGCCCTTAAAATGCAAGTTTCGCAGCACAATATAAATTAAATCGTGAGTATTGAATGAAGAATATAATAACAAGTGCAGTTTGCACATCTTTACTGCTTATTGCAGGTTGTAATAATGATACAAGCTCAAAAGCAGAGACGGAAACACCCGTCATACAAAAAACCGCTTTGGCATCGGGTATTGATAAAGCCAATATGGACTTATCGGTTCGTCCACAAGACAACTTTTATCGCTATGTTAACGGCGCATGGTTAAATACTAACGAAATCCCGGGCGATAAAACCTCAATTGGGTCATTTTACGACTTACGTGATGAAGCTGATGATAACGTTAAAGCCATTATCGAAGAACTCGCCGCCACTGAAAATTTAACAATGGGTAGCGATGAACAAAAAGTGGCTGACCTATTCCGTTCTTTCATGAATACAGAAGCTCGTAATTCCGCTGGTACTTCACCAGTACAAGCTATATTCGATAATATAAATAATTTAAAAGATAAAAATGATTTAGCGAGATTTTTTGGCGAAAATCAAAAACTTGGTCTGGCAAGTCCATTGGCGTTTTATGTCAGTGTTGATGCAAAAGACTCAACACGCTACGCCACCCATGTTTGGCAAAGTGGCTTAGGTTTACCCGATAGAGATTACTACTTTAATGAAACAGAACGTTTTGAAAAATTACGCGCTGGTTACATTGCTCATATCGAAAACATGTACAACTTAGCCGGCTTAAAAAATGGCAAAGCGGCAGCACAAACCATCATGGCACTTGAAACAAAGCTAGCCGGTTTTCATTGGACAAAAGTTGAGTCGCGTGACAGCACAAAACGTTACAACAAATTCAACGTTACTGATTTAAACACAGTAACAGACGCCTTTAATTGGACAGCATATCTTGAAGCCCAAGGCGTCGCTACGCAAAAAGATCTGATTATTAACCAACCTTCATTTGTTAAAGGCTTTGGTGAAACATTTGCAACAACATCATTAACTGATTGGCAAACATACTTAACGTTTCATACCTTAAGCAATTTTGCTAGCTCATTAACTACTGAATTAAGTGATGAAAACTTTGATTTTTATTCAAAACAGCTAAGTGGTCGTGAAGAGCAACGCCCAATGTGGAAACGTGGTGTTGCTGTTGTTAATGGCAACTTAGGTGAAGTTATCGGTAAAGTATATGTTGGCCGTCACTTTAAACCTGAAGCTAAAGTGCGTATGACACAACTGGTTGAAAACTTACGCGGTGCATACGGCGCAAGTATTGACGAGCTAGAATGGATGTCTGATGCGACTAAGGCAGCAGCACATGTGAAATTAGCCAGTTTTGATCCAAAAATTGGTTACCCTGACAAATGGGAAGACTACTCAGCACTAGTTATTAAAAGTGATGACTTAGTGGGTAACAAAATGCGCTCTGGCGTGGTTGCACACGAAAAAGAAGTGGCTAAACTTGGTGGTCCTATCGACAGGCAAGAGTGGGGCATGACACCACAAACAGTAAATGCCTATTACAACCCAACTAAAAATGAAATTGTATTTCCAGCCGCAATCTTACAACCACCATTTTTTAACTTAAACGCAGACGACGCAGTAAACTACGGCGGTATTGGCGCAGTTATTGGCCATGAAATGGGCCACGGTTTTGATGACCAAGGTAGCAAATACGACGGCGACGGTAATTTAAGAGATTGGTGGACTGCCGAAGACTTAGCCGCTTTTAAAGTACGTACGGATAACTTAGTTGCCCAATACAGTCAATATGCGGTATTTGATGACTTAAACGTCAATGGTGAGTTAACTTTAGGTGAGAACATCGGTGATTTATCTGGGGTGACTATCGCTTATAAAGCTTACAAAGCCTCATTAAATGGTGAAGCAGCACCAGTGATTGACGGTTTAACCGGTGATCAACGTTTCTTCATGGGTTATGCGCAAGTATGGCGTGGGAAAATGGTTGAAAAGTCACTACGTAACCGTGTAGCAACTGACCCACATTCGCCAGGCGAATTCCGCGCTTTAGGCTCATTATCAAACATGCCTGAATTCTACAAAGCATTTGACGTAAAAGCAGGCGACGCTATGTATATTGCCCCTGAAAAGCGCGTTAAAATTTGGTAATCTTGTTTTTAATCATCATGTAAGGTTAATGGTCTGAAATTTAATTAACCTTGCGATTAAAACACTGAAAAACAAAAAGGAGCAATAGCTCCTTTTTTTACAGCTGTAATTTAACCCTTTCTTAGTCTCACTTTACGGTTTTCGTTGTAAAGCGGCATACTTAACCGTAAAATCTGCTCTTTATTAGACGATACCTTTAGCTATGCCTTGTTATTTTTCCTAGGTTAGCTGATTCATAGGGAACACGGTTAAATGCCGTGACTGTACCCGCAACTGTAAATAGCTAGTAACGCCGGCTATAAGTCAGGACACCTAGTATCAAAATTTTTATCAAGCTAATACTGTTAACACCGTGCGGGAATACACGAGAGTTACACTGTCTTCACGACATTCGTACCCCTAAATCTTTGCGCCTGAGTTAACAATAACTTTCAAAATAAGCTTTTGAATTAACGTTTAGGTCGCAATGAAAATATACGCCTTATGCTTTCCCTACTCTTTTCACACCTTTGTGTGCGTTAAACTAGGCCATTTTTGATGTCAAAACTACTCAACATTGAAGCTGTAACTTGGTCAGTTGAAAAACACGTGATTCTTAATGACATTTCTTTTGATGTTTTTCGTGGCGATATTATTGGCATTATTGGACCCAATGGTGCTGGAAAAACCTCTTTACTTAAGTGTTTATTGAATCAATATAAAAACTGGCAAGGTTGTATTAATTTAAAAAACAAAAGCATACGACATTACAAACCTCACGAACTTGCGCAAACCTTTGCTTTGGTGGTACAAAAATCGCCACCTATCTTTGACTTAAAAGTTTATGACGTGGTGCGAATGGGGTTACTGCCCTATAAAACCTTGTTTGCTCGTGACACCGATGCAGATAAAAAAGAAATTATGTTAGCGTTAGATAAAGTGGGTTTAGCCACCAATGAAAATAAGTTTTTCAACACCTTGTCAGGCGGTGAGCAGCAACGCGTGTTAATCGCTAAAGCGTTAGTGCAAAAAGCAAAAATATTAGTACTTGATGAGCCAACTAATCACCTAGACATTTTCTATCAACACCAAATATTACAACTCGTTAAGGCGTTAAATATTACGGTAATTATGACCATACATGACCTTAATCTTGCCGCGCAATACTGCAATAGATTATTACTGCTAGATAAGGGTACTTTAGTGACTAACAGCAACGTTGATAAAGTATTATCTCCAAAAGTATTAAGCAAAGTGTTTGGTTTACCCTGTTATCGTGATGACGCTCAACATTGCGGAGTACCTAGAGTTTACTTTTACCCTGAATCTGGTGCTGCAGACAATAATAAAATGAAACCATCAAATAGCAGCTTGGATGATATCTTATGAGGCTATTTAACGCTATCAAAGGCAAAAGCGCTTGGGTATTTACCGGGCTTTTAGCGCTAACATTTTGCTCTATCGTGATGTCGATCACGTTTGGCCCTGCAACCATTACCAGCCTTGACATCTTTCACTGTGTGGTTAATGAATGCGCAACACCCATGCACGACATGGTGATTTGGCAAATACGAATTCCTCGCGTATTAGTTGGCTTAGTGGCAGGTATGGGCTTAGCATGTGCCGGCGCAATACTGCAAAATGTCACTCGTAACCCGCTCGCCGATCCGTATTTGTTTGGCATTATTTCTGGGGCAGGTTTAGGGGCAACTATCGCCACTTTAGTATTAAACGAAGAACAGATGCTTGCCCTGCCATTAGCGGCGTTTTTAGGGGCTTTATTTTCCGTTATTATTGTTTTTGGTATCGCGACATTACTACGCAATATGAATCATTTATTATTAACCGGTGTCGCGGTATCTTTTATGCTTGGTTCAATCAGCCACTTCATTCTTTATCTTGGCGATCCCTTCGCCACTAATCGAGTGATTTTTTGGCTTATGGGCAGCTTAACACGTGTAGAAATGTTCCATTTTTATCTGATAAGTGCCATGGTACTGCTCACACTAATCACTATTTTTGCCTTGCATCGACAAATAGACGCCCTGTTGCTGGGTGATGAAAGCGCGGCAAGTCTTGGCGTTAATGTTGATAAACTGCGGATAATATTATTAGCTTTATGTGCCGCCGTTACCGCAACCATAGTCGCTTATTGTGGCGGCATTGGTTTTGTAGGCCTGATGATCCCACATATAGTTCGACAACTTGTCGGAGTCACCACCATGCCACTTATTATCGGCTCAGCACTTGTCGGCGGTTGCTTTTTAGTTTGGGTTGATGTTTTAGCACGCAGTGCCTTAAGCACGGTTGAAATCCCGATTGGCATTATAACCTCAGCCATCGGCAGTATTTTCTTTTTAGCGATCATGTATCGCACTCGTAAAACAGGATAAAAATTATGACCACAGATGCAGAAAAAACACAAAAACATCAAGAGCGCATGCAACGTATCAAAGACAAAGTTGATGCCCGTATTAATTCCGCGCAAGAAGAGCGCGGTTTACTTATTGTCATCACCGGCAATGGTAAAGGTAAGTCAACCTCAGGCTTTGGTACCCTTACCCGCGCAGTTGGCCATGGTTATACCGCCGCTGCCTTACAATTTATTAAAGGCGACTGGGCCTGTGGTGAGCGTAATTTGCTGGAAAAAAATGGTGTCGAGTTTCATGTAATGGCAACAGGTTTTACTTGGGATACCCAAGACAAGTCAAAAGATATTGCAGCAGCAACTAAAGTTTGGGCGCAAGCGAAACGCTTGTTAAAAGATGAAAGCATAGACGTGGTTTTACTCGATGAATTAACGTATATGTTGTCATACAAATACCTAGATTTAGATGAAGTCATCGAAGCACTTGTCAATCGTCCTGCCATGCAACACGTCATTATCACAGGTCGCGCTTGTCATCGCAGCATTATTGAACTTGCCGATACTGTTAGTGAAGTACAGCCTACTAAACATGCATTTGATAACGGTATCAAAGCGCAAAAAGGTATTGACTGGTAGTTAATACACGCGAACGAAAACATGGAATAATAATGAAATTTACTCACTACTTAATAATATTAATGAGCTTGGCTTTTAGTGCGAATGCGCAAGAAGGTGAGCACAATGAAGCTGATTCAACGGCAACAGCAAAACCACGCATCATCGCACTTGCACCGCATATTGTTGAAATGCTATTTGATATCGGCGCAGGTGAACAGATCGTCGCCGCAACCGAACATGCTGACTACCCGCTTGCTGCACAAAAAATCCCTCGCATTGGTAACTCTTTGCGCATTCAGCTTGAACGCGTCATTGAATTACAACCCGATCTCATTATTGCTTGGCAAAGCGGTAACCCTAGCGATGATTTAGCACGTATCAAACAGCTAGGTTTTAATGTTGTCTACTCGCAACCCAATAGCTTTAATGATGTGGCTAAAGAACTGCGATTATTAGGTAGACTATCAGGTCACAGCGAACAAGCCGAACAAGTTGCCAGTAAATTTCTTGCTGATTTAGCCAAACTCAAGCAGCAATATGGCCAAAAGCAGCAACTTACCGGTTTTTACGAGGTTTGGTCTCGGCCATTAACCACCATTGCTAAAGGTAGCTGGCCACAACAGTTTTTAGATATTTGTAGTATCGATAATCCATTTTATCAAGCGGATGCAAGGTACCCACAAGTAAATATTGAACAAATATTACAAACTAATGCCGACATCATTATTCAGCCGTTGTCTGAAAACCAAACCGCTAAAGAAGGCTACACTTGGGAACAGTGGCCAATACTTCCGGCCGTTAAGCATAACCAAATAATCAAACTTGACGCCGATGTGGTCCATCGCATGACCACGCGCAGCTTAAATGCCCTGTCTGACTTATGTCAGCAAGCAGATAAAAGCCGCGCATTTTACAAAAATAAGGTGAGTGAGTAAGTTATCTTAAGTCAGCCGGTAATGAGTTTATCGTAAAGCTCATTACCGATTGTTAAATCAATATATGGCTTTGTTATATAAAGTGTTCTGAAGCGTCAGCGTTTTAAAAAATATTAAAGCGTCGCAAACTCTCTGCCGATAAACAAAATAGATAAGCTGGTCTCTAAACCTTTTAGGGCCAGTTTTTTAAATAGAACCTTTGAGCGGTAAACGTCTCTAAATTGGCAAAATAAACTTAAAGGTCTCATTCTTTATCTTTCCTTGTTAAACAGCGACCTCTCGGCTCATTACCTTCATGTAGAACAATATCAGAATGTAAAAATTGTGCAGCCTCTGCCGAGTCTTGCACTTTGGTTGCGCTGCGTTGTAGCATTTCTGCTTCAAACTCAGTTAGCACGCTATCTCTAACGCCTTTTTCTCGCCATTGAGACAAAGGACGACAGCCTTTTGTGATCCCTCGAGCTAGTGATAGTGCATCTAACAATGCTTGGTTCGCACCCTGCCCTTTAAACGGACTCATTGGGTGAGCTGCATCACCAATCAGCGTCGATTGAGCATCTTTTTGTAATAACTCTGCCTCTAGCAGCGCTCGATCATAGACCGGATAGCCCGACACCTGAGTTTCTAATGTCGCGGCCAAAATTTGAGGAATAGGCTCATGCCATTGGCATCGACGAAGTGCTTCTTCTTTCAATGCCTTCATACCTTTAGCGCCCAAGGCTTTAGCTTTATGTTCCGGCATTGGAAAGCTCAGCTGCCACATTACCGAGTTTGACGTATAAGGCATGATATATATTCGCTCATGACCATTAGCGGTTTGAAATACGGTTGCGGAGTCAAGGAGCGTACTATCGAGACTGGCAATATTTTCTAGAGGACAAATACCCAAAATCACCATACAACCTAAATAACACAGCGGTGAAGCATCTTCGCCAATCAACAATCTGCGCACTGTACTGCGAATACCATCAGCGCCGACCACGAGGTCGGCTGTCGCGTGTTTTATTTGGCCATCAACTTCAAAGCTTAAATTTACCGATTCGCCGGATCGTGAGTGTAAATCCACCAACTGGTGCCCCCATTGCACGCTGTTATTATCACTACCCAATTGTTCAAGTAGCGCTAAGCGCAATAACTGACGAGCGATATGGATATTTGTCCGTTTAGGTGCTGATTTGCTTTCTGAGGTGCCCCATTTTCTGATCCCCCACTCACCAATCACTTTACCTTCGGTGGTATGTACCACGTGCCGGGTTGAAACTACCCCTTCAGCTAAGGTAAAAATCCCTAAACCTTCAATCGCTCGGCTCGCTTGTTGTAACGTCAGACCGTAGCCTTGAGAACGTACATCGAAACCGTTATCACGTTCATAAAGAGTGAAAGGAATGCCGCGATGTAAACAAGCAACAGCAAGCGCAACACCGCCGATACCTCCGCCAATAATGGCCAAGTGTGGATAACGGCTATCCGCTAAAACTTCGCTAGCAGATTCGACTAAACCTGTTCCGTGACAGTTTAAGCAAGTGTGCAGGTGTCCTTTAGGACGAACCGGGGCTACTCCTTCATTTACGAATCCTTCACTGACTGCTTTTTCAAATTGCGCTAGCGCTTTTTGATAACGAAGTTTTACTTTCTTTCGCAGACCCTTACTTTTTTTACCACGCCCCTGACATGCCAAACACATAGCCCAGTTGATATCTTCTTTTTTCATCTTTAGTCTTTCCATCTACTGCTATTTAATCAGCTACGGGTTCTATTTAGAATATCAGTCGATAAAACTGACGTTTGGCCGAATGATAAGAGTGCAGCCTATGATGTGAGTTAGTTCAGAGTAAAAATTTACCACAGTAATTTTTCTGCTTAAGTCTATTTAAAGCGACTTAAATCCATTCACCCAGTTACTTAATATTTTTTATCTTTTTCTAATAGGCACATTTTACCACGCATATTAACTTTTAGTGAACAACGCGTACTCAAATCATTTTGCTTAAGGCGTTGTCCTTCCTAATGAACTTGCCGAATAATATCATTTTTGCTCTAAAGCCTCATTTGTTATCAATAACAGCGATGAGTAGCGTCATTTGAGAAAGATATTATCGCTCGACTTTTATCAAATCAGGTGTGGCTAAGTAGTGCAAGATAACAGTCGATAAATATCGATGCTAAAGTGGCACTTTTGGGGAGGGTTTACACATGGTTAAGTTCGCAGAACGAACCTAACCATCACGTCATATTTTATTATCAGCTAGTTAAACACAGATTCGATTTAACGTTGTATCAACTTCAGCCGCTGTTTGTTGTTGCATTTCGGCAAGCTCTGCCACCGACAATAAACTAGTATTCAGCTCTCGGCTTAATTTCACTACCATCGACATATTGTCGTTTATCGATGCGGTTGAGTGCTGTTGTTCGTTGGTACCTTGAGCGATTTGTGAAGTTAATGTATCAACTTCAGAAAACACCTGCCCAATTTGTTGTAATGCATCAACAACTTGCTCTGAATGAGTCAAACTTTCTTGAGATAAACTTTGTCCGCGGCTAATGGCATTGACCGCGTTGGTCGATTTTTCTTGTAAACCTTCAACCATGGAATGAATTTCAACTGTTGACTCTTGCGTACGATGCGCTAGCGCTCTAACTTCATCTGCTACAACCGCAAAGCCTCGACCTTGTTCACCTGCTCGCGCAGCTTCAATCGCAGCATTTAACGCCAGTAAATTAGTTTGGTCAGCAATACCACGAATAACTTCTAGCACTGAGCCTATACGTGAGCATTCTTCTTGCAATAGTGCCAAATCAGCAGCCATTACCGTAACTTCATTAGCAAAGCTCTCAACCGTATGTTGACTGGTATTTGAAGCGCTGGTTCCTTGCGCCAAAATAGCTAAAACCTGACTTGTTGTTTCACTCACTTGTGTGGCACTAGCAGAAAGTGTTGCGGAAGTTAATGCCACTTGATCGATCGAATTTGCCATCTGTTCAATTTGGCTAGCTGATTCATCAACTGCAGCAACTGAACCATTCATCTGAACAGCTAACGACGCAGAGCCTTGCTTTAAACTATCAGATTCTTGACGAATTTCAGAAACAACATCTGCTAGATTGGCGATAAAGCTTGCTAGATCATTAGTCACTTTAGCTAAGTCATCACTATTCTCATCTTTGACAAGTTTGCTAGGCGCTTCATCAACACTCGCGACTTGATCAATAAATTGCTGTAATTGTGTCAGTCTTTGAGTAAGTTTTTTATCGGAATACAAGTAACCTATAACTAATTGTAAAAAAACCATAACCAACAATAGCAACATCGTTGCGGTTTTACTTAAACTTTCGGCAAGCAGGAATATCGTAATAATGCTCAACATTCCAATTAAAAAGGTAGGCATTAATAGTTTAATACTGAGGCGATTTGACATTAATTTTTCCAAGTACGGAGAGATGTTTGAATTTTTATGATAAACAATTTTATCGGCAACTATTCACTGATCTCAAAATTATAATTATTTTTATCTTTCCACTGGCTAAAGTCATTATCTGTACCATAACCATGTTAAGTTTATAAATAAATTACATGCTATTGTGTTATTTTACTATCTGTTTTTTTAATCAAAATAAAAATCAGTAAATCAACCATAAAAAATTCATTCACAACATTGATTTATAAGGATAAAAAATCATGACATTTACCACTGCGTTAATTATTGTTATTGCCGTTGGCTCAGTTATCGCTGGATTATTACTGATAAAACAGTCAGCCAGTAAGTTTGAACTATCTGACGAACAACAAGATAAAGTTGCCAAGCGAAAATCAGAGCAACTTAAAAAAGATCAAGAACAAGAATAGCGACACGAGTTTTGTCACATAGTTGTTTTATCTAAAAAGCGAGCAAAAAAGAGTCGATAGCAGCTTTTACAAGCCCTGCATTACCTATATATCAAACAAATAACAGTAAAAATAATATCAAAAGTCCAACCGTTCTGCTGTCTCTAATCATTAGACCAGTTTTTTCTTTACTTGTTAGCATAACAACTTAAAATCACAGTATATTTTTCTTAGTTGTTGCCCCTCATGCGTTCTATACAACATTTATTTGATAATAATCAGCAATGGGCTGAGAAAATAAAGCAAGAAGAGCCTAATTTTTTCAAACTTTTATCTGAGCAACAAAATCCAGAATATTTGTGGATAGGCTGCTCTGATTCTCGCGTCCCCGCAAATGAATTATTGGGCATGCAGCCGGGAGAAGTGTTCGTACACAGAAATATTGCTAATTTAGTGGTTCATACCGATCTAAATTGCCTATCGGTTATTCAATATGCTGTTGATGTTTTAAAAGTAAAACATATCATTGTCTGTGGCCATTATGGTTGCGGTGGCGTTATTGCCTCGTTAGATGATCAAAGTCACGGTCTCATTGATAACTGGTTACACCATATTAAAGATGTCTATCGTTTCCATAAAGCTCGGTTAACTGCGATTAAGGATAATACTGAACGCTTAAATTTACTGTGCGAACTCAATGTTATCGAGCAAGTTGCCAACATTTGTAATACCACCATATTGAAAAAAGCTTGGAAAATAGAACAAGACATTACCGTACATGGTTTTGTTTATAATCTACATGATGGTATTTTAAAAAATCTCAATGTTTCGGTTGATAGCAACAAATAATATTGTTCTTACATAACGTAATAAAAGCTTAACTGAAATGCTCAGCTAAGCTTTTTTATTTTAACGCGATAAATTTTAATGCCAACGAAGTTTAATTTAACATCGCTAAGCGTTCATGCTGTCCTTGTTCTCGTTCGACATAATGAAACCATTGCTTGGCAGTTTTTGCTGATGTTGGAATTTTCTGTGCTTGCGTAAAAGCAATTAAAGACTCATCAAAGGCTTGGAGATTAAATTTGGCCATACCAATCACTAAGTACATATCACCTTCTCGGCTGATATCACCGCGTAATAAGGCTTTATTAGCTGAGGCTATCGCAGCTGGCCAGCGTTCTAAATTTAAATAAGCCTGCGCAAGTTGAACATCAAACTTGCCCGTATCTGCAATTTCTGACGCTTTAGTTAATACTGGTAACGCTTTTTCATCTTCTTTAGCGGCAACATAAGCTTGTGCTAACGCTTCTAGACTTTTTTCACTCGCGATAACCGTACCATTTGCAATAGCTTGCTCTAATAAAACCGCAGCTTTATAGGGTACTTGATGAAAACGATATAATTGCGCCAATGTCATCACGTCATTGGCTTTGGTTATATGCCCTGCTTGCCATGAAGCTTCCATCACCGCTAACTGCTTATCTTCTTGGCCAACTTCGCCGTACATACCGGCTAATTGCAGCCAGTATTCCGGTTTATCGTAAAGTCGTACGAGTTGCTCAATCACCTTAATCACTTGCTCGGGTTGTTTTAGCTCATAATAACTAGCACGCTGTAAAATCAACCAATTTTCTTTGATCGTGGCATTGTTTTGCTGTGCCAAGCTAATTGCTTGTTCAACTTCGGTGATCACTTTTTCAAATTGTTTATCTTGGTAATAAATTTGCGCAAACATCATATGCTGCGACGTTGTTAACGCCTTGGTGTTATTCTCTTGCCATTGTTGTAAATATGCTAACGCTTGTGGATAGTTTTGCTGTTGCATTGATAGCTGAGCTAAAGAGTAAACTGTTGATAAATATAAAGAGTCAGGAATAGCTTCTTCTTTTATCACTAATTCAAAATGCTCGATCGCAGAATCAACATCCTCATTACCATAATACATAAAGGCATAAAAATTCCACAACATGGCGCGCTCATAACTATTTAAGCTATCAATTCGTTCTTTTACTTCATCAAGTACCTCGAAGCCGGAAATTTTAACCCCTTCATCAGCTAACTTCTGCGCTCTTGCTAATTGGCTATATACGCGATTTCGCATTGCTGGCACTTTTTTAGCGGTGCGTTTTTTAGTTGTTCTTGCCGCTTGAGTATCTTCCGTCTGAGTATTTGCAGAATTATCTAATACCTGTCCGTAGGCAAGGTTAATACCTGCCAGGTTATACAAAAAACCTGCACCTAATAAGGTTACCGCTAATTTTTTTATTAACATGCTCTGCTCTCCTACTTTTTCAAGTTCATTATTGCTATAAGCTGCAATGAAATATTAGCCATCAATGGCAAAAGATATTTTATTTTGCACGCCAGCAACTTCCATCGCTACGCCATCAACAACACGAGGTTTATATTTAAATTTCAGTACCGCATCTAACGCCGCGCGATCAAAAATACTTTCAGGCTCAGCACTAACCACCACGGCATCACGAACCGCACCGGTTTTAGTCACGGTAAATTCAACAATAACAAAACCTTCAATACCACGAGATTGAGCTCGACGTGGGTAGATAGGCGCTACTTTTACTATCGGTAAATAATCTCCGTCACCGCTTTCAAGACTAAGACCACCACTTAAGCCAGCATCAAGTGCAATATCAGCTGAGAAGCTACTACTGACTGCTTGAGCATTCGGGTTAGCTTGCGCCATTTGTGGCTGTACCATTGGCGGTGGTGGCGTTTTCGGTTTAGCGGGCTTTTGCGGTTTTCGTTCTTTCTTCACCGTTTGTTGCTCTTTCTTTAAGCGAATAAAGTCGAGCACATTGCCACGAGGCGGCTCTGACATCACTTCACTACCACCAGCAATCAAGGCCTGCATGCCCCATAACAAACCAACAGTTGTAACTACCGCTAGCACTAATCCCAGCAGGTATCGACCACCTGTTTGTAAAAATACCAATGACGTTTTTGAGCTGTCAGCCATGTTTGCATGTGCCATCACTAAGCCTCTTGCGCCGCAATAGACACATCGTAAACGCCCGCAGCACGCGCAGAGTCCATCACTTTAATCAATACATCTGTTGTCGCTTTTTTATCTGCTTGAATAACCACAGTACCTTGTGGGTTTTCAGCCTTTAAACGCTCAATGTTAGCTTGTACCGCTCGCACATCGATACGGCGTTTATTGATCCAAATTTCACCTTTGTCACTAATAGCGACTAAAATATTCGCTCGCTCCTTTTTTACTGCCGTTGCCGCCTCTGGTCGATTAACTTCAATACCAGACTCTTTAACAAATGACGCCGTGACAATAAAAAATATCAACAAGATAAAAACGACATCCAACATAGGTGTCATATTTATCTCTTCACTTTCTTCCTGCTCTTGGAGCATTTTATTTAATTGTGAACGCATAACCTGTCCTCTTATCAATTTTTATTAAGATAGTTTTTCTGTAGCGTCGATAACTTGTGCATTGGCTTAATCGAGCACAGTTTATTGACTTAATCGACCAAGGTTAGTGATCGACCTCCATCGCATCTTCAAGCAATTCGGTTTCGCGCTTAGCATGGCGTTGTAACCATGTGGCCGCGAACACCCCAGATAATGAGCCAACCATACCCGCCATGGTTGGTATCGTTGCTCGCGAAACACCTGAAGCCATTGAGCGCGCATTACCACTGCCAGAAATTGCCATCACATCAAACACTTCAATCATGCCCGTTACGGTACCGAGCAGACCTAACAGCGGACACAACACGACCAGGCTTTGAATCAAGGGTAAATTCGTGCTTAGCATGGCACTGCCACGAGCCACTAAAGCTAAGCGAATTTGTTCGGCATGCCACGAATGTTGTTCGCTTCGGCTTTGCCAATGGTGCTTAAGTTGTTTTTTAATACGGCGATAACCCCAAAAAACAAAAATTAAGCGTTCAAATATCAGCAACCACATCACAGCAATAACAACAGCAATAACGGTGAGCACCTGACCACCGGTATCCATAAATTCACCGATGGTATTCATTAATTCGATAAACCAAATCATGGTTTATGCTCCTTGCTCATTGCGCTCCGTCAACTCAGCTCTCTCAGCAATGATACCAGCGCTTTGTTGCTGAAGTAGATTGATGATTGAGCGGCTGCGGGTATGCAATAAAGTAAAGATAAATACCATAGGTATCGCGACAACTAAGCCCAAAACGGTTGTAACTAAGGCTTGTGAAATACCACCAGCCATCAATTTAGGGTCACCAGTACCAAACAAGGTAATCGCTTGGAAGGTGTTAATCATGCCGGTAACGGTACCAAGTAAACCTATTAAAGGAGCGACCACAGAAATGATTTTAATTAACGTTAAGCGGCTCGATAGCTTAGGTACTTCCCGTAAAATCGATTCCGATAACCTTAGCTCTAATGTTTCTGTATCAGCTTTAGGGTTTTGCTCTTTCACCAACATAACGCGACCTAATGGGTTGTCACTGTTTGCCTTATCACTTTTTAACTGGCGATTCACTCTGCCACCAATTAAAAACAAGGTAATAAAGCGCTCAATAGCAATTAGTAAACCAACTAAACCTATCGCTAAAATCACATAACCAACAGGGCCACCTTGTTCAATACGCTCTTGCGTATCAGGTGCCTGTACAAGCAAGCTCAAAATTGAACCACCAGTTGGGTCTAAAGCAAAAGGTACTGCTTGATCAGGCGTTGAACTTAATGCCGCAGCACTGTCAAGATAACGAGTAGATGGTTGACGAATAAGTTCAGCTACTGAACCTGTTTCATCGATGTATTCTAAGTATTTTCCGTTAGCAATAAGATTAAAACCACCCACGCGTGTTACTTGTGTTAACTGCTTCTCACCACTGGCCATCACTACATCACGGGTAAAACTATGTACTTTGCCGCTTTGAGTCATTTCACGTTGTAGTTCAAACCACAAACGTTCAATCTCTTCAATTGATGCGAGTTTTGAAGAAGAACCCATGCTTTGTGCTAGTTCATCTAAAAACTCACCTCGTCCAGCTATTTGAGCGGAAATAACCGAGGTTTGAAACTTACTCTTAGTATCACCCGCCACTTGCTGTAATACACCAAACAACTCTTTTAATTCGCCCATGCGACGCGTTAAGGCTTCAGTTTTATTGCCCAGTTTGACTTCGTTATCTTGAAAGCTGGCTTCTAAGCTTGCACTTGTATTAATCGCTTGATCGCGTTTAGCTTTTGCTTGATTAAGTAAGCGACCTTGCTCGTTTACTTTTAAAGTAAACTCTTGCTCTCTCGCTTGGTTTTGCTTGGTTTGGGCTATTTGCCCTGTTTCTAAGCGCGACAATAATTCATCTAAGTTAGTAGCTTGTTGTGCAAAAACCGAGCTAACAACAAACAATGAACTTAAAGCTAAGGTACTTAAAGTGCTTACCGAACGTAAAGACAATCGTAAAAGCGGTTTGATAAAGGTTTTATTATTGAAAGACATCATGTTTATCCTGCCTTATTCAGCTGAGTTTTGTGCAACAGGCACTATGATTAAATCAGGTGCAAGCTGTTTACGTGCAATACGTAATGCTTTATTAACCGGTAAACGGTATTCACCAGACAATGGCTGCCAAGATTGAGATGATTGCTGCCACATACCTAACTTTTCACCGTCACGTGTTTGGTAAACAAAACTTACTCGGCCAATACGTAAAAAGTCGACATCACGTTCTACCCCTTCTACGGTCAATAAACCCGTATAGGCTTCAATCGTACGACCATAATCAACTTCAACTTGGTAGGCTTCTAACACACGACGAAATTTTTCAGATACCGCAATATCGGCACGTTCGAGCATAGTTTTTAAACCCGTCAAACGCTGACTGCGCTCAGTGGCAAGAAATGGCATATCTAAGGTGACAAACTCTTCAAGTGTGCTGATCATGCGGGCCATCAGAGGCGATATTTGACGTTCAATAATGCTGACTTGTGCCATTGAAATATCGAGCTGAGATAATTCGGCTAGCTGATTTTCAATTTGTTTGTTCATTTGCTTGTTGTAAACATTTAAGCCATCAAGCTCTTTGTTAACCGTTTTAAATTGCTGAAGTTTCGTTAAAATGCTGTTATTAATGACATCAACTTTTTGTTGCGATTTATTAGCAGACTGATTAATTTTTTGTCCTGCAGCAACCACATCAGTTAACTGGTTTTCTTGTGCTAATGCAGGCATTGTCATCGCTGCTGCGATCAAAGCAAGTTGCATACATTGAGGTAAAATATTTTGTTTCATTGTCCATAAAACCTTTTAGAAGCGAGATTTATTAAGCCCTAATGTGTTTAAATAAAACATCTATAGCTTAATCACTTGGCAAAATTTTAATGGTTCAATATGACAATCGGGTTTCACAAATATTGCAGATTTATTAAATCAAGAATTCATAACATTTTTCTTGCCCTGTCTTATTTCCCCCCACGGGCTATAATAATAAAAAACGATGAGGTCAAAAGTATGCGCTTGGTATGTTGTTTAGTGGTATTGTTGTTCGTTTTTACCTCTACTGTTAGTGCCAATTCAGTTAAAACTAAAACTAAAGCCGATTTTCAATTTGCCGCCATTGAGCGCCTTGTTGAACAAGAAATCGGGAAAATAGTACTGACAGAAATTTATCAGCAGTTAGGTTTTAGTATTGAGATCAGCTCATTTTCAGGTAACCGAGCACAATTTGAAGCCAATTCTGGACAAAAAGCCGGTGAAATTATGCGAATTTTTTCGTATGGTGCTGAAAATAAAAACCTCATTAGAGTACCGACCCCGTATTACAGTTTAGTTACTTCCGCTTTTATACGTAAAGATAGTAAGATTAAAATCACGAAAGCCAGTCACTTAAATGGCCATAAAATCGCGCGAGTTAGAGGGGTAAAACATACCAACAATATTACTAGAGACCTGCCAAATGTCTCTGATAGCAACTCTACCGAAGCGATATTTAAATTATTACTGCAAGGCAATGTTGATATTGCCTTAACCAATTACATTGACGGCATCGAAGTATTAAAACGGCTTAAACTGGAAAATGAAATAATCACCGGCCAACCACTCGCGGAACTAAAACTTTATCACTATTTACATAAAGATCATCAAGCGCAGGTCAGTAAAGTTGATAATATGATTAAGCAACTGAAAAAAAATGGCGAGTTAGCTAAAATCGTTAAATCCGCCGAGCGCACCATACTCAATAGTAGTAAAATACATTAAAAATCTACTAACCTTCGGCACTAAAGCATAAAATAAATTTAGTTTTTCTCATAACCTCCCATACAATAGCTAGCTTAACTTCGCATATAGCACTAAATCATGAACAAAATATTTATTATTGGCTTGCCTCGCACAGGTACTACAAGTGTTTGTGCCGCCATGCTCGACCTAGGTTTTCGTGTCGCCCACACCGCTTACACCGATCGTTCATTCATTGAAGCTCAGGTTATTGCCGACACTCCGATATTTTGTGATTACCAAGATTTAGATAAAGCTTACCCTAATGCCAAGTTTATCCACTTAGCTCGCCCAATGGATAAATGGCTACCTTCCATTGGGCAATTACTTGCTCGCATGCACGTTAATCTTATTCGTGAAGACGGCGGTTTTAATCCAATAATTAAACGTTGCTATCAACAAATATTCTCGCCTTATGGCTTAGACAATATCAATGATATAGAATTTTTAGCACAATGTTATCAAAAGCATAAAGCACAAATTCATCAATACTTTCAAGGCAGAGAGCATCATTTTTTATCAATAGATGTTAGCGTTAGCGAAAGTTACACTCAGCTTTTAAACTTCTTAGCTATCGATAAAAGCAAGTCAAAAACCTTAGATTTTAAGCGACTTAATACTGGCGGTAAAATCACCGCCTGGAAAGATATCAAAAGTGAGTTAAAGATCGAGTCAACCAATAAAGGTCGTGTAACAAAACTGCCTTATTTAATTTCAACATGATGACTGAATTAGCTTTATATAATGGTTTACGCCAAAGTGCGACTGAACAATAAAACTTAACAATAAAACATCGTAAGGATGAATGATTTAACAGCGCCCCCTGCTCTTATCTGACACATTAATAACCTAATACACTTGAATGTCAATTAGCCGATAAATAAGGCTCAACATTCTGTTTAACTGGCCGATATAGTAAGCAGCAAGATTAAGGCAATTAATATGAAGACATTATCCAGCAGCAATACAGCAGCTTTGACAGCTCCAGCACAAACCTTGTCTGTTCGAACCAAGAACGATGAATCTCTCGATCATATGAAATATGTTGAGCAGCAGTTAACGTCGACGCCAAAAATATTGGCAGAAGAAAAGCTCAGTATTTCTGAGCAAGCATTAGCCATGTTTCGCCAAGATTCGACTAAAACACAAGATAACGAAAAAAGTACACAAGATAATACCAACGATAAGTTATTAGAAAAAATTAAAGAACAAATTGAAACCGTTAAACGACAATTAAGCCGAATCAAAAACGATAAAGGCGAAGCAATAGAACAACAGCGCAGACAGCTGCAATTGCAGCTAGCGACCCTTAATGCCACCATGCTAGATTTATTGGGTAAAAAATTAGACGCAATATAAAGCAACAGAATTTTTCGGCCGAAATATTTTATTCCTAAACAGGCACTGCTTTTAATGATTGAGTTTAATGAACCTCAGTCGAGGATAAACATTGAACTAGGTGTCTGCTTCCCGAGCAGCTCTTTCCACCAAGAAAAATAAAAAAGGAATATGCATGAATAAATTAATCGAAAGATTAGATCGTTAGATGGGAAATTAGTTCCATCCTCATCCTGTTTTCAGGTTAATTATGATTAAACTATAGATAGTTAGTTTGAACGCACGAATATAAATGATGCTCGCATTATCGTCTATTTTTATTTATAATTTCTCGCAAATAATAAGCAGCCTTTATTTGAGCGCTACTAAGCATACTTTTTTTGTTCAATATCATCATATTAAGATTAATCGCTCGCAGCAAATGGATTGCTACTGTCTTACTTCAAGTCATTTCCGCTCCTTCATGCTAAAAGCAATAACTATACTTTGAAGTAGGAATTTATTCATGAAAATAGAGTTTTTCTCTAAACCCATCACTACATTACTTGCAGCGGCCATTTTTACTGGTTGTGGCGGAGGCGGTGGCGAAAGCAAGCCCACTGTTCCTGAAAATAAGCCGCCTGTAATAGCGGAAATGACAGCGGATGCAATATTTGAACAAAGTTCATTTGAGATTGTGGCTAGTGCTTCAGATAGCGATGGTTCTATAACGAGCTATAATTGGCAACAAACAGCAGGTACCGATGTATCAGACTTAGTGACCGATGCTGAAAATTTATCCTTTACAGCCCCTGATATATCAGCAAATGAAGTATTAACCTTTACACTAACAGTAAATGATAACGCCAATGCGACCGCGTCTTTAAATTTAGATATTTCAGTCATCGCAAATGTTGCTCCTGTGATCACTGAAATGACAATAGCCTCAGTTAAAGAAAGAGCCCACTTAAATTTTTCTCCTGAAGTTATCGACGTTGAAGAACAAGAAGTATCATATCAATGGATACAAACAGCGGGTACACCTGTAGTCATTAATGAGCCAGCGGTATCAACTCTTTCTTTTGATGCCCCTAGCATTTCTGAAGATGAAACCATCACCTTCTCACTTACCGTTACCGATACATATAACGATAGCACGACTGCTGAAGTCGATATTGCATTAAGTGCGTTCGAAGAGATTCAAATAAGTGATATTACCGACAATGGCTTAGCAAAATGTTTGGTCAGCGATTCAGCGGCAGATATGGGCTTAACAAAAATCACGTGTGATGAAGTAAAAATTGAATCACTGGGTGATTTAAACAACTTTCCATTGTTAACAGAAGTCAGTATCACCAATGCAAATATCATTGACATTTCAGCATTGACTGATGTCCCACAACTGACAAAACTCAATTTATCAAACAACAACATTACCGATACCAGTACGCTAACAAAATTAGTAGCACTGATTGAATTAAACTTAAGCAGCAATTTAATTCAAGATAGTAGTACATTGGTTACCCTATTAGCACAATTGCCACAACTGTCGATTTTGAATTTGGACAGAATGCATAAGCATTATAGTGTAAATATAAACGTTGAAAATTTAACTGATTTAACAAACTTAACTAGCTTAACATTGAATAACAATAATGTTTCAAATACTTCAGAGTTGTCACAGCTGAAAAGCCTAACAACACTCAATATTGAAAATATCGGCTATTATTTTAACTCACTTAGTTTTTTATCTGGCTTAACTGAGCTTAACGCATTAAACATTGGTAATAATTACGGCATTAATGATCTAAGCGCACTAAGTCAATTAACGAAGTTAGAAAAATTAAACCTTTCAAATTTAAATATTACCGATTATTCGCCCATCAACTCTCTAAGTAAATTACAAACACTGCATTTAGACAATCAAAATTATTACAGCAATGCCGCACTTGATTTAGACAATTTTAACTTGTTAACAGAATTAACCGAATTGAATATCAATAACATTCGAAATATTGAAAACATATCAGCACTGAGTACATTTACAAAACTTGAATCATTACATGCAAGTAATATTAATACTGCAACAATAGCTTTTGTTAACAAGTTACCAAATCTTAAAGTCTTGGATATCAGTAGTAATAGTCGCTTAGGTGACATAAGTCCGCTAGAAAATCTAACTCAACTAGAAGAGTTAAATATTAATAACAACACCAACCTTGATGACATATCATCTTTAGGTGAACTAACTCAGTTAACTAAACTGAGCCTCAGCAATTTATACTACGGTCAAACGATTAGTTTAAGTCCTTTAACCAATCTTATTGCTCTTGAAGAACTGAAAATTAACAACAATAACCTATCAAACCTTTCAGCCTTAGAGGACTTGAGCCAGTTAAAGACCTTGCAAATGCAAAGCGCCCAGCTTGATGAGTTATTTAACTTCACTAACTTAACATCTTTAACAGATTTAGATGTAAGCTCTAACAATCTTGTTACTATTGACGAATTACTAAATGCCACCTCACTGGAAACTCTTAACTTAAGTAATAATCAACAGTTAACTAACGTTGACGGTTTAGTGAATGCAACGGCTCTTGTCTCTTTAACAATGAATCAACTTTATGCATTGGAAAACATTGATGGTTTAGCCTCGTTAACTAAATTGACAAATTTGAATTTAGAGAACGACAGGAACGTAAAAGATTTAACGGCATTAGCTGAACTGACCTCTCTACAAGAGTTAAACTTAGACAATATGACTGCGCTAACAGATATCAGCGCGTTGTTTAATCTAATCAACCTAGAAACAGTAACGCTTTATAACGACTCATTAGTATTGTGTGACGATTTAGATTCACTAGAAAGCACCTTAGTTGATACTCGAGTTCAACGTCCATATAACTGTATGCAACAGCCGATAGACACGACATTATTCGACGATGAGAATCTACTTAGATGTATTACAAATAACTCGACTGATATTGCCGATTTGACGTCAGTACGTTGTCGCTATAATAATATTGAATCGCTCAATGGTATTGAACAATTAGAAAATTTAACGTCTTTAAACCTTGCTAGTAATACTATTTCAGATATATCGTTATTGAGCTCACTACCTAATTTAACCTCATTATATTTATCTAATAATAATATCAGTGATCTTTCAGCTTTAGTAAACCTAACAAACCTAACAAGACTTGAGCTCAACAATAATAATCTAGCCGATATATCGGCATTAACTAATTTAATCAACCTTGAGCGTATTTACCTAACGGGTAATGCAATTTCAGATATAACAGCAATCTCAACTATCGCCTCACTTCGCTATATAAGCGTAAATGATAACACGATAAGTGTAGTGCCTGATATGTCAGCTTTAGTCAACATATGGGAATTTAATCTTAGCAATAATACGTTAACGGGTATTTCGGCATTGTCAGACTTAACATCATTAAGGTATCTTTATCTGCAAAATAACAGCGATATTGACTGTACCGATATAGACAACATTGAAAGCAGTTTGAATTTATACTCCCTATATCGTCCTAGCCACTGTAACTAATTGAACAAGGTTTAAGCCTTTTAAAACAGCCATAATTATGGCTGTTTTTTTATTTCTATAATCACAAATAACAGGTAATAATTTTTCTATAGTTGGCTTATTTAGAATAATATCGACCACAGCAATACGGTTTTATCATTTCATTAACATAACTAAACGTAAAATAGTTGCGAGTATAGTGCTTAACTTACACAACCTGTATACCTCATAATTATTTATTAGCTTAATTTTCAAGAGTATATATATTGAACTAAATTTAGCGCTTGAAATCGCTGCAAATAAGAATTATTATCAATCGCGTTATCAATCACTAGCGAATTTTTATTATGTTTGTTTGTATTTGCAAAGGCATTACAGATCATCAAATTAAGCAATTAGTCACAGAATCAGGTGTTGGTTCTATACGTGAATTAAAGCAACACCTACCTTTAGGTTCACAATGCGGCACCTGTGTTAAAGTCGCACAAAACATTATAGATAACACTATTATCGATGAAAGCTTATTTAAAGAAGTAGGTTAAAAAACGTAGCGTTTTTCATATAACTGTAATTGATAATAATTAGCATTTTCAAACACTTGTTTTTAAAGGTTTTTTATAAGATATATTTTGCATTTTCGTACTTTCTTTCTATAATTAGAGTCAATATTTGAACCGTTTAAATTTGAGGCTCTAATGAAAGGCAATTCCACTGTACTGGCAATACTTAATAAAGTACTTACCAGCGAACTCACTTCAATTAACCAATACTTTCTTCACGCCCGCATGTATAAAAACTGGGGTATCAATGCCTTAAATAGTCAATGCTATAAAAAATCAATTCTTGATATGAAACAAGCTGATAAAGTTATTGAACGAATATTATTTCTCGAAGGCTTACCCAATTTACAACAACTATCACCCCTTGCTATCGGCGAACACACACAAGAAATGATCAGTTGTGATGTCGGCTTTCAAACCGCTCAAATTGCTGTTGTACGTAACGCTATTACGGTTTGTGAACAAGAACAAGATTACGTCAGCCGCGAAATGCTTGATGGCATATTAAACGACGAAGAAGAACATTTAGATTGGTTAGAAACTCAGCAATACCAAATTAACGCTATGGGTATTGAAAAATACATTCAAGCACAGCTATAAAGCGGCTTAAGCTCGACCAGTTAAAGGAAAAGACAATGAAAGGTAATACCCAAGTTATTTCAGCACTAAACGGCCTTCTCGCCTATGAACTAGCGGCAATGGATCAATACTTCATTCATTCAAGCATGTATGAAGATTGGGGCATTAATAAACTATTTGAACGTATCAGTCATGAGTTTGATGATGAAAAACTGCATGCTTCAATGCTTATTCAGCGTATTCTATTTCTAGAAGGCATACCGGATATGCAAACTCGCCCAGGTTTACATATCGGCAAAACCGTCCCTGAAATGCTGCAAAGTGACTTAGACGTTGAATATGCTGTTGCCAAATCACTCAGAGCAGCGATTGCGCTATGCGAACAAGAAAAAGATTATGTCACTCGTGAAATTTTAGAAAAACTTTTAGACGACACTGAAGTTGATCATGCCTTCTGGCTAGAGCAGCAACTCGGGCTAATTAAAACCATTGGCTTAGAAAACTACATCCAATCTCAGTTATAAATTTGCTCCTAAGTCGTTAGTAAAAAGCCAGCGTAATCGTTGGTTTTTTCATTTTTTAAGTACATAACCGAGCAGCCATATAACCTGCACTTGGAATAAGCCGCCTTCACCAATCCCCTGTTTCTCTTGCTCTGTGCACTAGCAATAATCATATGAAACAATATTATTGTACAAGCCACTAATGAGCATTAATGCTAAGGTTATCATCGACGAAAATCAGATCAGTGGCAGTATTGAGCTGAGTAAATTAGCGATATCAGCTAAGGCAGCAATACCTTAAGTCAGCTCAAACACACATAAAAGGTAACTTTAGAGCGCCCGAATTCAGCTTTACTTCAGATTTAAATAAAGAATTCACTCGTGCGGTGTTGACGAACTTAACCAGTGCGCAGCAAGAAAAACTGGAAACTATCAAACAAAGCTTAACCGCTAAAATACAAAGCCTGTTATCGGATTCGAATAAACAAATGAGCCAGTGGACTCATTGGCAAAAATTAAGTACCGGTAGCCAAAATAAAATCAAAGAAATGTTAGTGGCGCAGTTTAGTAATCAACTCGACAAACAAAAATATAAGCTTAAAGACCTATTTAAAAACAAGTTTTCAGGTGATTAAGCTATATCGAATTTTTTGGGATTAATCCAAGCTATAGCTATCTACCAACGGCGATAAAAGAACACACTATTTATCGACCTCAAGCTTAACAGCCACAGGTAATTAATTGGCCCCCCGTACTTTAGTGCCTAACAATATTTACATTACAGCAATAAAAACACTCATCACGTTTTATGTGATGAGTGTTAGTAAACATTAGATTACTTCTAACCTCTATACTTAAAAGTTAAGAGTCCAAGTGTCAATGTAACCGGTATCACCACGAGCTCTATCGTATACTTCCAAGCTCCAATTACCATTACGGTCAATGCCCGTTGCATCGATAACATAACTGTCAGTAATGTCGTCAGCTGAACCACCAGTATATTCACGTAGTACCGCAGAAGCCCCCGTTGGTGATACTAAGGTAAGTTTTAAATCACCAACCCAAGTATGCTTAATATCAACATTAACCGTCACCGAGCCTGAATCGCCAGTACCGGTAACATCAATGACGCTAGTGCTGGTTTTTCTGTCAGAAATACTAACATCGGTATCATTAGTGTATGAACCACCGCCCGGAGGAGGATTCGACGCATCAGTATAGTTGCCCACTAAGCTGACGCCGCTAAAAGCACTATAACCATTCATCATGACATAATACGTGCCATTGTCATTGGCACCTGCGCAACTCTCGTTGTTGCCATTAGCATAAGGGCGACAGTCATAGGTAGCCGTTGTTGGCGCTGCACCAAAACGCACATATAAATCAGCATCACCGGCGCCACCACTCATATCAAAACTAATACCTGTAGCGCCAGCTGGCACTTGCATTGTAAAGTTCAGTTGTTCAGATGTACTACCTGACAACCCGGTTTGTGCCACACCATTTTCTAATACACCAGATGTTGGCGGTGGTGGTGGTGGCGTTATACCGCTACAACCATCTGCAGCAAGTGCATCGTACATAGCTTTCGCCTGCACTAAACCATAACCATAGCTATTATCTCGTCCTGACGCGCCTAAATCTTGTGCGGTCAAATTCATTGCTTGGCGAATTTCTTCACCTGTACAGCTAGGGAAGTGACTCCACACTAACGCTGCAACACCCGATGCGTGTGGCGTTGCCATAGAAGTCCCATCCCATGTAGCATAACTATTACCAATAATCGTTGAAGTAACGGCAACACCTGGAGCGGCAATTTCTACTTGTGAATTGCGTTGTGAAAATGACGCATGATTTTTATTTGAATCTAACGCAGCAACTGACATTACGGAATCGTATGAAGCAGGGTAAGAAAGTGCGGTATTGCCATCATTACCTGCTGCGGCGATATTAAGTAAACCTGCATTAGCTGCAGCAATAAAGGCATTTTCTTCTGTCGTACTAGAAGCGCCACCACCAATACTCATGCTAATAACTTTCGCACCGGCAGCTTGACACTGCTCAACTGCGCGCACCATGTCAGAGCCATAGCCCCAGGTTCCGGCATTATTAAATATTTTAACATTGTGAATATCAAGCAAACCACTTGGATTGACGCCAACAACACCCGTACCGTTGTTACCAAGGCCAGCAATCGTACCCGCGACGTGCGTACCGTGCGAATGGCCCGGTTGCCACCAATTGCCCGTGTTGTTACCTAAACCATCGTCATTGTCGCCGGTAATACCTGCATCGGTATAAGGTCGTAAGTCTTCATGATTACCTTCATAACCGGTATCGGTAATACAAATTGACATATTACCTGTTGCCGCATCACTGACTTGATCAGCTTGTACTAAGGCAATGCCATAAGGCGCCGACTCAGCAGCAGGTGCAATTGCAGCGATTTTAGCGTTGCCAAAGGTACGGGTAACACTATCAATTAAATAACGGACAGGATCTTCTTCAATATATTCAACATCAGGATCGCTTTGTAAAAGTTTAAATTGTTTACGACTGAGTTTAGCGGCGACAGCATTTGATCTATCCATATGCAAGAGTGTTTTTGCACCATGTTTTTCCAAATGCTTTGAATTAACTGAGCGTTTTTCTTTGGTTGAGACTTTTTCTTTCGCAAGCCCCCGATTGGCTTTAAATTTGACGATATAGCGTTTTTCTGACTTTTTCTCCACATTGTTTTTTGCTGCTAAGGCTGAAACCAATTCTGAATTGGCTTCAGCAGTCATGGCTGTTATGGTTAACGAACTCGCTATTGATACAGCAAGAAATGTTTTGGTTAAAAACTTATTGCTTTTCATGTTAAGTAAAACCTCTATTTTTTATTTTTGCTTCGGTATTAACGAGGAGAGAAACTCTCCATAGCTTAATGTGAATTAACTATAAATAACGTCTTTCAATACGCTGTTCACATGAACTAAAGCTATGGCTGAAGATATGTTTTCTGTCAAAAAGTAGCGTTTTCAATCAAAATGAACCATAAAAATCCTGGCTATTTCTTGGAATAAAATACAAATCGCATCACACTATAAAGTTTGTAACACTATATAGAATAGCGGTCAGATACTAAAAAACAGCTTTTTAAAAGACAAAAAACAGCAGTATTACAAACAAAGAAAAGTGAATTAAAATCCACATAAAGTAAATGTAAATTCAAAAATAAATATATCAAACAAATAAAATGTCGTTTTTATATTAAAAAAAGTCGCCATATTTTGAAAAATAAAATGCATATTATATTTTGATATCGAAGCAAGGTTCAGATTGGTTTACTAAAGCTTGTAGTCGGGCTAATTATTTCTCTATAAATCGCTATGAAAATAATTCAGAAAGGTTAATCGATTGAAGTTCTTGATGCGAAATGGGCAATCTGTTGCTCTCATTTTGCAAGCTAAGGTTAAAATGCAAAAAACCAGTTAGTTTCCTAACTGGCTTTTAGCACAACGACATTCATCACATTAAATTACTTAAAAGTCATAGGTATAGCTAACACTGAATATTGTGCCCACTTCTTTCGAGCGCACAGTAATATCAGATTGCGTGACTTTTTGATCTTCACCAAGTAAATTCTTCACCTTAACTTTTATTTTCGAATTAAAGTCTGGGTAATAAGTATATACCGCATCAAGTGAATGAAATGGCTGCTCTAATGCATCTTCTCTGCCACCCACACCTGACGCCACAATACGTTCACCAAAGACGTTATAGACCAACGAACTGCTATGATTACCGCTTGCGGCATCGTAATTTAGTTGTAAGTTCACGACATATTTTGAGTGCCCTGTCATACGCTTTTTCGGATTGGTTAAGTTACCGGCAAAGGCTGGGTTTATCGATACTTCGGAATCACTTAAAGTAATATTACCTGAAGTAAAAAAACCGTCGGCAAGCCAAGTTAAATCATGTAACCACTCAGCCTCAATACCATAAACTTCTGCCGTTTCACCATTAACAAATGACAAGGTATAGTCTTCGTCACCTATCGATAACACAGACTCAATAGGGTTTTCGATATCTTTGTAAAATAAACCGACTGAGTAGTTATCACCACTATTAGCATAATATTCGTAACGCGCATCGTAGTTTTTAATTGGACTGCTTGCTAAACCAACCCGCCCGATAGTACGAATGTCGGTCAATGGGTCGTAATAAGCTACTGGCACCACTTCACGCAAATCTGGGCGCACAACCGTTTCACCATAACCGAAACGAATTTGATAATCATCGCCAGCAATATAAGTAAGTGCTAGCGCACTGAAAAAGTCATCCTCTATAATACTGCCATTTTCGATTTTTTCTTCAGAAAAGAAAATATCTAAATCTTCTTTTTTAAAAATCAAGCTAGAGGTCGCTAATGATGTTTGCTTAAACTCTTCATAGCGCACACCACCACTGATACGCCACTTACCTTGGTAAATAAGATCAAAGGCACCATAACCGGCATCAATTTTTTGTCCGGCAATATAGTCATCTGCATCTGGTGCCGTTGGTTCGTTAAAATCAACTAAAATATTGTTATTGTTGAGTAACTCATCACTTAGATAACTTGTTACACCTAGTACTGAATCTGCGCCACTGTTTACCGCTATTTTTACACCACTGTTATTGTTAACCGTAAAGCTCGAAGTTGTGTAATAGCGGCCTTTATCAGAAAAGTCATAACCGGCTTTAAATTCAAGTTCAATATCAGAAAAATATAACGGTAAGGTCACATTACCGCTATAAGACTTCACATCATCTTCTAACGATAAATACGAGTAAACCACACGGTTGTCATCGCCGGTAATCGCCGAGCTTTGATATTTTCCATCACTGTAAGTATCAATAAATTTGTATTTTACATCGGTTGGAATATCGGTTTCTGCTGTAGATTCGGTATATTGCCAATCAAACCCTACCCCTGCGTAGTCGGTAAAGGTGTGCTTACCGCTAAACTGCATAATTTTTAACGAACGCTCTTCATAGTTAAACTCATGCGAACGCTGCGCTTGGCCATTACCAAAAATGGTATCTACGGTGCTACCGTTAGGGCTTTCAATAAGGCCGATGACGCTTTCATCCTCATTGTCTTCAAGGTAGATATTGCTCCATGATAATTTATGATTATCAACTTGATAGCCTAAGTTAAACACCGCACTTAAGCGTTCATTTTCAGTGGTTACTTGTGAGGTTTTTACTGTGTTATAACAGGCGTTAGCGATTTGCTCATCGGATAATAATCTCTCGCTACAATCATTAGAAAAATTTTCACTGACCACAGCTGACTTTTTATTAGCAAACTGCCATTTATTGTCATACGAAATAGCGGCTAAAAAACCAAACTGACCACCAAAATAATTTTCGTCGAATGAATTACCAATACTCGCTTTTACGTTATAGGTAGGATCAAGCGAGTCATCTTTCATCACCATATTACGTGGTAATGATTTTAATAATTTTTGGTTAATTGCTGTCGCTTGTTCACCACGCGTTGCGGCGTCTGTATCAACCAAGTTATCCGTTAAAATGATATTACGCAGTGAAAAATCACCTTTGTATTGCACGATGGCATTTTGTAACTCACTGGAAAGTCCATTGCCTTTGCGGCCATAAGTAAAACCGTCTTGCGAGTTTTCATCGTATGCTAGACCCAGTTCAAAACTGGCAACAAAGTCCTTAGGTACAGACTTAGTTCGAATATCAATCGCACCGCCACCAAAGGCTGCCGGCATTGAAGGCGAATAAGACTTTTGCACTGATAAACTTTCAATAATACTCGCAGGAAAAATATCGAGCGGTATAACATTGCGGGTTAAATCTGGGCTTGGAATATTAGCGCCATTTAAGCGCGCACTAGAGTAACGCTCACCCAAACCGCGAACATAAATATACTTACCGTCGACTAAAGTTAAGCCGGTCACACGCCTTAGCGCTGAGGCCGCATCGCTATCACCGGTTTTTGATATTTGCTCTGAACCGAGAATATCAGCGACAAAGGCTTGATTTCGGCGTTCTTCAATCACTGCCGCAGCACTACCTTGTAAGCGAGTTGCTTTTACTACAACTTCTTCCATTACGTCGTTCTCTGCGGGTGTTTCTTGAGCGAACACATTGGGGACATTAGCTAATAACCCCAGACCAACGGCAAGCGAAACTCTTTTAAGTCTATGTTGAGTTGTCATGTTTAAATCCTGCTTCCAAATCAAGTTAAAAAAGACCCAGCATGACTGGGCCTAATTATTGTTTAATAAGTGTTTAATTAATCTTGATCTGCTGCTGTTACGGCGGCTTCAACCCACTTGTACCAATCAGAGTTAGTATCATTTTCTGATACTGCACCGATATAATTACCCGCTTGAAAGAATGCATCTAGGCCCGATAGGTCATGTGCTGAAATGGTAATATCTGCTGAATCAGCATCTGTGGCAAAGGCATTGGCTAATACCGTTGATGTGCTCGCAATACGTACATTAGCAGCGTTATTATCAAACCAATCAGCTTTTGCAGTGCCTGTCAGGGCTGCAGGCTCTTTACCTGAAATAAACGTTTGCTCACCTTTAAATTCATTTACACAGGCCATAACAGAGTTAGAGAATGACACGGCATCAACATTAATTTCACCATCTGATTTATGCTCAACACAGTGAGTACCATTAGTACCATCTTCTTTAATAATCAATACGTTGTAGTACGCAGATTTAATCGCATCATCAAATTTAAATGCTTGTGATGGGTCATCATCTCGTACTGAGCTACCATCTGTGGTGATAACTGTCACGTTAGCAAATGTTGGATTAGACGTTGGTGCTTGTGAGTATTCTGCACCGCTATTTTTCTCGCCGTCAGTTTCAAAACCATTGTTGCCCATGAAAACATCGGAGCCCGCAGGAATCGTCACGCCGTCAACAATTACGTCGCTTTTAGTTTCAACGGTGCCGTGCTTAACAAAAATATACTGACCATTACCTTGCCAGCCAGCATCAATATCAATTGCGTCATCTTGGGTATCCGTTACGACAATGTGACTAATATCTGCAGCACCACCGAAGAATTCAATACCATCATCAAAACCTTGGTGAATATGGATATAGTCAAACGCAGAGCCTGAGCCTACGGCATTTAATGTTAATGAGTTCAGGTCATCACCTTCGCCGCCAGAACGAGGACCTGAACCGGCATACCAAATTTTTGCAAACTCAATAGTGCCACTACTGTCGGCGTTATTATTACCACCAAAATAGCTAGTAATACCTTCAGTTGTTACATTACAAGTGGTTGCTGTACGCTGGGCATCTGTACATTGGTTGGTAATACCAAAACCATTAATAATAATACCACCCCAATCAGCAAACTGTGCGCCGTTACCCACAACATCTAAGCGCTCATAAGCGTTAGCTGAAGTGAAATTAATCGGTTTTTCTAAAGTGCCAACAGCATTAATTTTTGCGCCACGTGCAATACGAATAATCGCTTCACCAGAAGTGAAAGCAAGGTTAGCCCCTTCAGAAACCGTCAATGTTGGGCCATTGGCAACAACTGAACATCCGGTAGCCGTATCACAGTCTTTACCCATTAATAACGCACCGTTAAACACGTGCACACCATCATTAGGTAACTCGCTAAAAACTAAGTCTGTTTCAATTTCAATATTTTTGCTGGCAAATGCGGCAGTGTAATTACAGTCGCGACCATCATACGAGCCTTGAAGCTCACCGCGGCTTGCACAAGGATTATTATCACCAGCACCTGCACCACCATCGGTGTTATTTGAGTTATTAGTGCTATTATCGACACTGTTATCATTGACGGTAGGTTCAATTTTAATGTCACCACCACAACCAGCTAAAGCTATAGCACTTGCAATTACACTTACTTTAAATAGAGTTTTGATATTCATTACAGTTCTGCTCCGCAGATTTATTATTAAAAAATTTGCGCTAATAGTACGGAGAATAAATGACAGAATTGTTGAAGTAATATGTAGTTTTTATTTCGTTAACTTGACGAAGAGATGACAGTAGTGAGTCATAAATATGACATGGCATTAAGAAGTATATGAATATACTGCTCTGTGGCAGCATTAGTTTTATAAGCTGGCTTTACAGCGAGTTTGAGTTGGCACGATTAAAAATTATTTCCATTAACGTTAAGCACATTAAAAATAAAAAAACCGAGCAACGATGCTCGGTTTTTAAGTTTACTTATATACCCAAAAGTTAAGGCGTCATTTGCTCTTGATCAGCACCTTCTTTTTCAATCACTTCTGGGATTAAGTCTTCTTTGGAAATACCTAATGCTAAAGCAACTGAACTCGCAACATAAACTGAAGAGTAAGTACCAACAAAAACACCTAAAAGTAAAGCCGTAGCAAAACCATGTATCAGTGCGCCACCTTGAAAGAACAAGGCTGCTAGTACTAATAATGTTGTTATTGAGGTAATCACAGTACGCGATAAGGTTTGGGTTAAAGAAATATTAATAATTTCTTCTGGGGTACCTACTCGTACTTTTCTGAAGTTTTCTCGAATACGATCCGAGACCACAATAGTATCGTTGAGCGAGTAACCTATCACCGCTAGTATCGCCGCAAGCACGGTTAAATCGAACTCTAATTGTAATACTGAGAATAAACCTAAGGTCAGTAATACATCGTGAAATAACGCGATAACTGAACCTAAAGCGAAGCGCCATTCAAAACGAAAGGCAACATAAACCAAGATACAAATAAGTGCGGTTAGCATGGCTAAACCACCCTGCTCAGCTAGTTCATCACCAACACTGGCACCAACAAATTCAATGCGACGCATATCTATCGTTACCCCAGTACCTGCTTGCAGAATATCAAGCACTTGGTTGCCAAGCATTTCGGCTTTTACACCTTCACGTGTCGCTAAACGAATCACCACATCGCGACTTGAACCATAAAACTTAACAACCGCATCATCAAAGCCGTTAGCTTCCATAATAGCGCGAATTTTATTTAAGTCTGCTGTTTTCTCAAAGCCAACTTCGATTAAGGTGCCACCGGTAAAGTCTAAACCAAAGTTAAGTTTATTTGTTGCTAATGAAACTACCGAAGCCAGCATAAGCACGATACTTAACAATAGCGCTGCCTTACGGTAACTCATAAAGGCAACAGTATCTTTTAATTGTAAAATTTGCATAATATTGAAGCCTTATATAGACAATTTATCGAGACGTTTACCGCCCCAAACAGCGTTAACAACAGTACGTGTACCGATAACAGCAGTAAACATTGAAGTAATAATACCGATTGATAATGTTATCGCGAAACCTTTAATAGGTCCGGTGCCGACGGCAAACAATATCAATGCTGCAATTAGTGTCGTGATGTTCGCATCAATAATAGTTGAAAATGCGGCATCATAACCTTGGTGAATAGATTGCTGAACTGACTTACCTGCACGCATTTCTTCACGTATACGCTCAAATATAAGTACGTTGGCATCAACTGCCATACCCACTGTTAATACGATACCCGCCATGCCAGGTAAGGTTAAGGCGGCGCCTGGGATCATTGACATAACGCCAATAATCAAGACTAAATTTGCGCCTAACGCTAAGTTTGCCACTACGCCAAAGGCGCGGTAATAAATCAACATAAACAGGAACACTAAACCAAAACCTAGCATAATAGCTTGGAAGCCCAGCTGTACGTTTTCAGCACCTAATGTTGGGCCAACGGTGCGCTCTTCTACGATTTGAATTGGCGCAACCAAAGCACCGGCTCTAAGTAGTAACGCTAAGTTATGCGCTTCAGCTTGGCTACCCGCACCAGTAATTCTGAAGGTTTTACCTAAGCGTGCTTGAATTGTTGCAACACTGATCACTTCTTCAACTTTTTCGAAGATAGTATTACCTTCGCCGTCAACGCGATTAGTCGGTTTGAATTCAATAAATACCGTCGCCATCGGCTTACCAATATTGCTTTTAGTACTGCTAGACATTTTGTTACCGCCAGCAGAATCTAGAGTAATGTTAACTTGTGGACGGCTATATTCATCAAAACTTGAACCGGCATCAACAATATGATCACCGGTAAGCATCACGCGTTTTTTCAATAAAACTGGTTTACCATCACGCTCTCTTAATAACTGTGAGCTACCCGGTACACGACCATTAAGCGCAGCACCTAAGTCGCCTTCAGTATCAACTAAGCGAAACTCTATGGTGGCTGTTGCGCTTAAAATTTCTTTTGCTTTCGCAGTATCTTGAACACCCGGCAATTCGATAACGATGTGCTTTTTACCTTGGCGTTGCACTAATGGCTCAGCAACACCGAGTTCATTAACACGGTTACGAATAATGGTAATATTTTGCTGTAATGCATATTCGCGAGTTTCTTTTAACTTTTGTTCAGTCATCTTAGCTGATAGCGTTAAGTTACTGTCATTACTGACAAACAATAAATCACGATTTTGCTTTTCTAAATATGACTCTGCATTTTCTAAGTCTTGTGCATTACGAAACTGAACATTAATGGTGTCATCAACTTGCTTAACAGAGCGATAACGAATATTTTCGCCACGTAAACCTGTGCGAAAGTCATCAACTAAGCTCTTTTGAACTTTAACGATAGCTTCCTGCATGTTAACTTCCATCAAGAAGCTAACACCACCACTTAAATCTAAACCTAACTTCATTGGTGTGCCGCCAATGCCTGCTAACCATGCAGGTGTTGCAGGTGTAAGATTTAAGGCGACTGAGTATTCTTTACCCATATTATCGTCAAGTAAATCACGAGCTTTAAGCTGCTGCTCTGTGTCTTTAAATCGCGCTAAAACTTGACCATTTTCCATCGCAATACTTGCGTAAGAAATATTATTCTCTTCTAATTGAGACTTCACCGTATCTAAAGTTGCTGCGGTTGTTTCTATGCCACGTAAGCCAGAAATTTGCACTGCAGGATCTTCAGGGTATAGGTTTGGCGACGCATAGATTGCACCAATGGCCACTATAAATAGCACCATCAATGTCTTCCATAATGGATATTTGTTTAACACAATATCATCCTATTTTCTTTTTATCGCTTTAATATAATGACTTAGTACTAAAGTGAAATTTATAAATTTTTCATTGTTATAGTTACACAAAAGTGCCAATTGATAATTTATCAATAAGCACTTTTAATGTAACCACAGCTAAAACAACCAAATCTCGTTATAGAGACTTCATTGTGCCTTTTGGCAATACAGCGTTGATTGCGCCTTTTTGTACAGTAACTTCAGTACCTTCAGCAATGCTTACGACGATAAAATCTTTTTCATCAGAAACTTTAACAATTTTACCCACAATGCCGCCTTGTGTTAATACTTCATCACCTTTCGACAATTCAGCCATTAAACTTTTGTGCTCTTTTACACGTTTAGCTTGCGGACGATAGATCATAAAATAAAACACTAAACCAAATACCGCTAACATAATTAACATTGATGTACCATCAGCACCTTGAGCTGGACCTGCTGCTGCGTGGGCTTGACTAATAAATAAACTCATAAATTCCTCTTATTATTTTTTCTAATTAATTTTTATAAAATGGTGAAGTTGAACTGTTTTAACCTGCTGCTGCGCCAGCTAAGGGTGGCACAGGTAAATCGCGTAGTGCATAGAATTCGGCAACAAACTCTTCTAGTTTGCCTTGCTCTATCGCATCACGCAATCCTTTCATAACACGTTGATAAAAACGTAGGTTATGCATGGTATTCAATTGTGACCCTAAAATTTCATTACACTTATCTAAATGATGTAGATAAGCACGTGAATAATTTTTACAAGTATAACAATCACACTCTGGGTCTAATGGACCTGTATCTGTTTTGTGACGAGCGTTTCTAATTTTTATCACGCCATTAGTAACAAATAAATGTCCGTTACGAGCGTTACGCGTTGGCATAACACAATCGAACATATCAATGCCGCGACGCACGCCTTCCACTAAATCTTCAGGTTTGCCTACTCCCATAAGATATCGGGGTTTATTTTCTGGTATCAAGGGCGCGGTATGATCTAATATTCGAATCATATCTTCTTTAGGTTCACCTACGGATAGGCCACCGATGGCATAGCCGTCAAAATCAATACTGGTTAAACCATTTACCGATACTTCACGTAAATCTTCATACATGCCACCTTGAATAATGCCGAACAAGGCATTTTTATTACCTTGATGGGCATCTTTTGAACGCTGAGCCCAGCGCAATGAAAGTTCCATAGAAACTTTTGACTCTTCATGGCTGGCTGGATATGGCGTACATTCATCAAATATCATGACAACATCTGAGCCTAAGCTATTCTGTACTTCCATTGAACGCTCAGGGGTTAGCATAATTTTTTCACCATTAACCGGTGAGCTAAATTTAACCCCTTCTTCGGTAATTTTACGCATTTTGCCTAAACTAAAGACTTGGAAGCCGCCAGAGTCAGTCAAAATAGGCTTATTCCAATTCATAAAACCATGTAAACCACCATGTTGCTCAATAATCTCTGTACCTGGGCGCAACATCAAATGAAAGGTATTACCTAACAAGATTTCAGCGCCAGTATCAGCAACTTCTTCAGTTTTCATGCCTTTTACTGTGCCGTAAGTTCCTACCGGCATAAATGCTGGGGTTTCTACGGTGCCACGCTCAAAGGTTAAGCGACCACGCCTTGCTTTACCGTCAGTGGTTAGCAATTCGTATTGCATAGCTTTCTTATCTGTCATATCTGTCATATTTTATCCTTTGCCCACTAGCGAAACAGGCTAGCAGCTTATCAATGTCAGCGGCTAAGTTATTGCACTCGGCCACTATAATCTATTACTAATCTGTTACTAATCTATGGGCGATCTTGTTTTGTTAAAAACATCGCATCACCATAGCTAAAAAAACGATATTGCTCAGCAACGGCGTGTTTATATGCAGCGATAATATTATTGTAGCCAGAAAAGGCACTCACGAGCATTAACAACGTTGATTCCGATAAATGAAAATTAGTCACTAAGGCATCAACAATTTGAAATTCATAACCTGGGGTAATAAAAATATCGGTATCACCATAAAATTCACTGAACGGCTTGCCCTGATCTTTCGCTATCTTGGCGGCACTTTCTAGTGAACGTACTGATGTAGTACCAACAGCAATCACTTTGCCGCCATTGGCTTTGGTTTGTTTTACTTGCTCAACAACACTTGCCGGCACTTCAATATATTCTGCATGCATAATATGATCGGCAATTTCATCCACTTTCACGGGCTGAAAAGTTCCCGCACCAACATGTAAGGTTACAAAAGCAAAATCAGCACCTTTGGCTTTTAATTTTGCCATTAATGCATCATCAAAATGCAAACCTGCCGTAGGCGCTGCTACGGCGCCAGGCTTTTCGTTATATACCGTTTGATAACGTTCACGGTCACTGTCTTCATCTGGACGATCAATATAAGGCGGTAATGGCATGTGGCCAATGTCATCTAATATCGACAACACCGTTTGCTGACTATGAAACTCTAGTTCAAATAAAGCATCATGCCTTGCCACCATTGTAGCTTTAATTTTGCCTTCCAATAGTATTTCACTACCGGCTTTAGGCGATTTACTACAGCGGATATGAGCTAACACCCTATGTTCATCTAATAAGCGTTCAACCAGTACTTCCAACTTACCGCCGCTGGTTTTTTGACCAAACATACGTGCTGGAATGACGCGGGTATTGTTAAACACCAACAAGTCACCTGGTTCAACGTGATTAATAAGGTCGGTAAAGGTTTCATCGCGGTATTCACCGCTATTACCACTCAGTGTTAATAAGCGACTAGCAGAACGGTCAGCTTTTGGATATCGAGCAATAAGCTCTTCTGGTAAGTCAAATGAAAAATCGGCAACGCGCATGATAAATAAACTAGTTTAAAGATTAAAAAACGCGTAATTTTAGTGCTGCATGTAACGAATAGCAAGTATTAACTTGTAAAACTGGGCTTGAGCGAATGACGAGATCACGCAATAAGCTTTATAGTAGTATCACTGTTATTAATAGCGACTATAATTTAAAAATAATCACCTAAAACCGCTATTTTGGCGTATGCTGAAATCAAACTCTACTGCTAGGTAAGCCCATGAAAAATCTTGCTTTCGCCATCGCTAAAACTATTATTAACGGTTTCGAGCGCCATATTTATCTTTACAGTGAAATTACTCAAACAGCCAAACAGCGTTTTGAACAATATCGTTGGCACGATATACAGGCAGCAGCAAAAGCGCGCACCGACTTTTATGACCAACGTATTGACGAAACGTTAGATACCATCAAACAAGATTTTCACATCTCCAAACTTGACAATGAGCTTTGGCAATATGTTAAAAGTTGTTATATCGAGTTACTCAGCCTACATCCGCAACCAGAATTAGCAGAAAGTTTTTATAACTCGGTTTTTTGTCATTTATTTGAGCGAAAGTATTATCACAACGCTTATATTTTCGTGCAATCAACGGCTACCCGACTCGATACATTACCGACCCCGAAAATATTCACTAGCTATCATCCTGACAAACATGGGCTTTTTCAAACCATTACACATATTATAAAGAGTCAAAATTTTTCACTGCCATTTGCGCATTTGAAAAAAGATATCAATACCCTGATTGCCAAGTTTCGTCAGCAAGCCCACAAAACCCGTTATCAATTATCCGATTTACAATTCGATATACTCGATTCAGTTTTTTACCGTAATAAAGGGGCGTATATCATTGGTCGAGTGATATCGCCAGCCGGTGAAACGCCTTTTATTATTTCCTTATTAAATACCGAAAAAGATGGACTATTTATTGATGCCTTGATCACCGAAGGTGAACATATGGCGGTGGTATTCGGTTTTGCTCGTGCTTATTTCTTTGTTGATTGTCAGCATCCACATGCCTTAGTCGATTTTCTTAATCGCTTAATTCCCCATAAAACGCGTGCTGACTTATATTCTGCTATTGGCTTTCACAAGCAAGGAAAAACCCAGTTTTATCGAGACTTTTTAAACCATCTTAATAACAGCGATGATAAACTTGAACTTGCCCCGGGTATCAAAGGTATGGTGATGTCGGTATTTACCCTGCCCTCATACCCCTATGTATTTAAAATTATTAAAGACAAGTTTTCGCCCAGCAAAAATATGACCCGAGCGGATGTAAAAGGTAAGTATCGCTTGGTTAAATTACACGACCGCGTAGGTCGAATGGCCGATACCATGGAGTATTCTGAAGTCGCATTTCCCAAACAGCGTTTTTCAGCTGAACTACTCGAAGAACTTAACACGGTTGCGCCATCACTGCTGCGCTATGAAAGTGACTTAGTGATCATCAAGCATATGTACATTGAACGCAAAATGACGCCACTAAATTTATATTTAGCACAAGCGAGCGATGAAGAAGTCGACAACGCAATGTATGGTTACGGTAAAGCGATTAAACAATTAATTGCCGCTGATATCTTCCCGGGTGATATGTTGTTAAAAAACTTTGGTGTTACCCGTCATGGCCGGGTAATTTTTTACGACTATGATGAAATTACGTATATGAACGAAGTTAATTTTCGTGTCAAACCAGAAGCCGTGACTGAAGAACAAATTTATGCTTCAGAGCCATGGTACTCTGTTGCGCCGGGCGATGTATTTCCAGAAGAAATTGCCACCTTTGCCTTAGCTAATAATCGCTATCGCCAAGCATTTTTGCGCCACCATGCTAATTTGCTCGAAGCAAAGTATTGGCAGAATTGTCAGGCCAATGTTGCTAAAGGGGTGTTTGCCGATGTTTATCCCTATCCTGAAAAATCACGTTTTTGTCATTGGAAAAATAATTAGCGGTCAATAAAGCAACAAAACTTTACTTTAACGACTTAAAATGACTGTATATGCTGTTTATTTAGCCGAACAGTCATTTATTTTAAATTTGTTCTTTACCTTTAGCCTTGCATCAGTATAATCCGAATCTGTTGCAGGGGTGTAGTTCCAATTGGTAGAACAGCGGTCTCCAAAACCGACGGTTGGGAGTTCGAATCTCTCCACCCCTGCCATTTTCCTTTCTATATATATCATTTTATTTTCACAATTTTAATGAATTCTAGTTTTTCCTATTTCAAAACTCTGTCATGATAAACATGATTTTTAACCTACTTGAAATGATATGAGCATTAACAAAAGACAGTTTGATTTATTACAAGCCATGGGGATTACTGTTTGGCAGAGGCGTGAATTATCCGAGCATGACGCCTTGGTGATAAAATCCCCTGAAGATAGTCAAAATTCACTTCAAGCTGAAGAGTCTGTCCATAGCAATGTCACTCAGTCACCCTCAAGTCCACAGCAGAATAAGCCTCAAACATCTACTGATGATGAAAAACCTGCGCTAGATCTAAAAACCTTACTCAAACAACCATTATTTAACGATATCATACGTTGTTTAGGGGTAAGCAGTACCGATTTATCAATGAGTCAAAATCAGCTTGATTTGGGCATCATAAACTGGAAATTTACTGGCGCTGATCGCATAGAATTTTCCCATAATTGTTTAACGACACCTACGTTAGATACCCTGACTAACTCGCCGGCCTTAAAAAAGGCTTTATGGCAATCTATTGGACCTTTAAGCGCAATATGACATCATTAGTTAACGCTCAGTTCAGCCCTATTACTCAAGATATCGTTGAGTCTCTTATGAGCATTGAAGTTGCTTGCCACCCTCATCCATGGACTGAGAAGACTTTTCGCAGTTGTATCGACGGCCGCTATTTTGGTAATTACTTGACTGTTGACAATAATACCGTCGGCTTTTACGTTGCTGAGCACGTAGCAGGTGAGTCAACTTTAATGGATATTTGTGTCGCCCCTGAACAACAAGGAAAAGGTTACGGTAAAATCCTGTTATTGCAGTTTTTTGAGCATTGTAAGCAACAAGCGACTAAAACCATTTTCCTAGAAGTGCGAGCAAAAAACATCAGTGCACAAATGCTATATATCAATCAAGGATTTACCGAAATATCACGTAGGACCGGCTATTATCCAAGTAACACCGGCTTCGGCTACGAAGACGCTATCGTGATGTCGAAGAAGCTGTAACGTCATATTTTTCCTTGACATAATCGCGATAAAGCATATCTTAAAGCTAAAAAAGCAAACCTAGTGGTTTGCTTTTTTACTTTTACCTAGTGAGTATTTATCCGTTACCAGTTTTCAACACCTTTCATGTCAGGCAGTTCATGAGCAATACCTTTATGACAATCAATACAGGTTTTTTCACCTGACGCTAACGCATCAGAATGCATTTTAACACTACGATTACCTTGCTCAGAAAAATCCATGTACTCAAAGTTATGACAATTTCGGCATTCCAATGAGTCATTTTCCTTCATGCGCTTCCATTCACGTTCAGCCATAGAGCGACGGTGATCAACGAACTTTTCTCGTGTGTCGATAACACCCGTTAACATCCCCCAAACTTCTTTACTTGCGGCAATTTTACGGACAATTTTATCAGTCCATTTTTTCGGCACATGACAGTCAGGACACGTAGCACGCACACCTGAACGGTTGGCATAATGTATTGTCTCACGGTATTCCTCATACACATTATCTTGCATTTCATGACAACTAATACAAAACTCTTCTGTGTTCGTCACTTCTAGCGCAGTGTTAAAACCACCCCAAAAAATAACACCACCAGCAAAACCAATAGCGAGAATAAACCATAACGCGGCACTACTGGGTGACTTTAAAAATGTCCAAAAATTCTTTAGCATTTTATGCTCCTTAACGTTACAAGCGCTTACTCGTTACCTAATGATTCAACTGGTTCAAAGGTGTTTTCTACCAATGGAGCAGCATCAGCTTGCGTAACGTGACATTGCGAACAGAAATAACGACGAGGAGAAACATCAGACAATGTTTTACCGTCACGAGTTTCATAGTGCGTTAAGCTTATTTTGGTTGCCCCCGTTTCTACCGCGTGTTTCCAGCTATGGCAACTCAAACATTTGTTACTATTTAAATCAACGCGGTAGCCTCGTGTTTGATGCGGAACAACCGGTGGTTGATGAACATAATTACGCGCTATTGGGTTTTTGTCTTTGATAACACGTTTTAGCTTTTCAGCAGGACGCGTTTCATCAATAGGTGATGCACCACGAATAGTCGCCAATCCACCCGGATTTACCGTTTCTTGCGCTATAACATTAGCCGTAATAGCAAAAGCAGCCACGGCAACGAGTAAAGATAATAATTTCATTTTTTCTCTCCACCGCACCGATAATGGATATTACCGATGCATTAATTCGTCAAGATTAGGCTTTTGTCACTTTAACCGCACATTTTTTGTAGTCGGTTTCTTTTGACAACGGATCAGTTGCATCGAGTGTTAATTTATTCACTAATTGCTTGGCATCAAACCAAGGCATAAACACTAAACCTCTTGGTGGTCTGTTACGGCCTCGCGTTTCAATACGTGATTCAACTTCACCGCGACGCGACTCCATTAACACTTTGTCGCCACGGCGAAGGTTTCGCTCTCTCGCATCATCTGGGTGCATGAATATCACGGCATCAGGAAACGCTTTATGAAGTTCAGGCACTCGCGATGTCATTGAACCTGAATGCCAATGTTCAAGCACACGGCCGGTGCTTAACCATAAGTTATATTCTTCATCGGGTGATTCTGCTGCCGGTTCATAAGGTAGAGCAAAAATAATAGCCTTGTTATCCTTTTTACCGTAGAACTGCACTTCACTGCCCTTCTCAACGTAAGGATCGTGCCCTTCTCTAAAACGCCATTTGGTTTCTTTGCCATTAACAACCGGCCATCTCAAACCACGCTCTTCATGATAGCGATCAAATGGTGCTAAATCATGGCCATGTCCGCGACCAAATTCAGCATATTCTTCGAATAAGCCTTTTTGAATGTAGTAACCAAAATAGTCACCTTCAAAATTATTGTCGCCTTTTGATTCACTCATCGGGAACTTATTCACTTGACCATTAGCAAACAGCACGTCATACATAGTTTTATTGCGGTATTCAGGCATTTTTGCAATAAGTTCTTCAGGCCAAACTTCTTCAATCTTAAAGCGTTTTGAAAACTCAACCAATTGCCATAAATCTGAACGAGCTTCACCTGGCGCCTTAACTTGTTGATGCCAAAATTGTGTGCGACGTTCGGCATTACCGTAAGCACCTTCTTTTTCTACCCACATTGCTGTTGGTAAAATCAGATCCGCTGCTTGTGCGGTAACGGTTGGGTAAGGATCTGAAACCACTATAAAGTTTTCTGGATTACGATAGCCTGGGATGGCTTCTTCATTAATGTTGGCAGCCGCTTGCATATTGTTATTACACATTACCCAATAAGCATTGAGCTTGCCGTCTTTTAGCATCCGGTTTTGCATTACCGCATGATAACCAGGCTTTGGTGGAATTGCCCCTTCAGGTAGCTTCCAAATTTTCTCTGCTACGGCTCTGTGTTTAGGGTTTTTAACCACTAAATCAGCAGGTAGTCGATGGGAGAATGTACCCACTTCACGCGCTGTACCACAAGCTGAAGGCTGACCCGTTAATGAGAATGGACTATTACCTGGTTCTGAAATTTTACCGGTTAATAGATGCACATTGTACATTAAGTTGTTGGCCCAAACGCCACGGGTATGTTGGTTAAAGCCCATAGTCCAGAAAGACGTTACTTTCACTTTCGGATCCGCGTACAACTTAGCCATTTCAATCAAGTTAGCTTCAGGAACACCCGAAAGCTTAGAAACAGATTCAACAGTATAGGTACTAACAAATTTAGCATAAGCTTCAAAGCTCATGGGTGTTGAGGCACCAGAGCCGGCATTTTTAGCGGCTTTTTCTAATGGGTGGGTCGGACGTAAACCATAACCAATGTCAGTAACACCTTCACGAACATTGACATGTTTTTTCATGAAATCTTCATTAACGGCATTATTTTGAATAATGTAATTGGCGATAAAGTTTAAAATGGCTAAATCTGTTTGTGGTGTAAAAATCATGCCATTATCGGCAAGTTCAAAACTACGATGCTTGTAGGTTGATAATACATTCACTTTTACGTGTGGCGCACTCAAACGACGATCAGTTAGACGCGACCATAAAATAGGATGCATTTCCGCCATATTAGAACCCCAAAGCACAAAAGCATCAGCATGTTCTAAATCATCGTAACAGCCCATAGGCTCGTCAATACCAAAGGTGCGCATAAAGCCACCAACAGCAGAGGCCATACAGTGACGCGCATTTGGGTCAATATTGTTCGTTAAAAATCCCGCTTTCATTAACTTAGAGGCAGCATAGCCTTCCCAAACGGTCCACTGCCCTGAGCCAAACATACCAACTGATGTTGGGCCTTTTTTCTTGATAGCTGCTTTAAATTTATCAGCCATGACATCAAAGGCTTTATCCCAACTTACCGGAGCAAAATCACCTTCTTTATCATATTTACCGTCGGTCATTCTTAATAGCGGTTGAGTTAACCTATCTTTACCGTACATAATTTTCGATAAAAAATAGCCCTTAATACAATTTAGACCTTTATTAACTTCAGCTTCAGGATCACCTTGTGTTGCCACTACTTTGCCATGTTGCGTACCGACTAAAACACTACACCCTGTACCGCAGAAACGACACGGCGCCTTATCCCATTTAATGGCACTTTCTGATGATTTGGTAATTAAGTTGGACGCTGAGGCGGGCACAGCGACACCAGCGGCTACTGCAGTTGCCGCAATAGCGTTAGCTTTAATAAAGTCACGTCGAGTTAACGTCATAGTTTTTTCCCCTGATGCTGCTCTAACCCTGCATCGTTATGGTGAAATATGAGCGACGATGAAATAACGCCACAAACATTGCTCATATCAGTAATGGTATCAATGATACGTTTGGCTTGATTGGTTTCACCTTCAAGCCCTTCCACAGTAAATACTAAGCTGCCATTTTCGCCCTTTGCATGTATTTCAGCACCAGGAAATGTTTTTAATGTATCAGCAACTTTGTCTGCTTTGTCTGGATAAGCCATAAACATAACCCCAGCTATATTTACTGGGCTTTCTTCTAAAAGGTTAATCACACTATTGCACTCTTATCGCTAGCGTAAACGCTAACTGAAATAATTAGCTATTTGGTTTAGCACCAAATATTTTTAAAATAACAACAGCGACTAACGCAGTTGCGACAAAACCAAATAAAAATATGAATGGCATTGAGGTGTAGCCCAATACATTCCATATTAATTGTTCTAAATCACTCATGATTTACTCCTAAAATGGATGGTGACAACTTAATGGCCGATTCTGGACAAACAGCGACACAGGCCCCACAACCAGTGCAATCATCTAATGCAATATTAGGTTGAGGCACACTGCCGTGCTGATAATCAAAAACGATCGCTTCAGGTTCGCAGCTGTCCTGACAAATTTGGCAATGAACTTGTTTATTAGCCAGACAACCAGCTTGAATTTCAATAGTTAACTTCCAAGGTAACGTGTCCAGCGGATTGAACAATGGTTCGTTGCAAACGGTGACACACGCCTGGCAAAACGTGCACTCGCCAGCAGAAAAGTCAATTTCAGGAAAGCCACCATCGCCTTTAATAATAATATTTTCTTCACAGGCATTGATGCAGTCACCACATTGCGTACAGCCTCGCGTAAATGATTGCTCATCCGCGACCCAAGGAAGCCTAATGGCGGGTGGCGAAGAGACACTCTTAGCGCGCATAAAATTACGACGACTTAAATCAACCATAAATTCCTAATACATAAACATAAAGAAGCGACACTTAAGTGACATTTATCACAGCAGATATCATCTGTTGAAGATACAGCATCTAAGCATTAGCTTTCTTGATGTAAATCAAGTTTATCTAGCACTTAGCACAGGCCCCCTAAATAAAGTAAGGATTAGACTTAACATAAAAGTAGAAAACACGATATGAGCAGCCGTTGTTTATCGCCCTCAACAACATTCGTATGGCTCTATAAAGCCCAGTACAAAAAAAGGCCAACAAATGTGGCCTTTTTTACTGATTTTGATTTCCCGTTTTAATGCGAAACTTGAATTCTCTCAACGAGGTGTCGAGGTTTCGACTCTGCGCTTAATAAGTAATCCAATTGCACCATATGATTACGGCTGAGCATTTTTTGTTCTGAGCTGTATTGCCATTGTGCTAAAGCGTCAATGGAGACTTGATCAAAAACATTCTCAGGCTCAGAGGCAACAATACGAATGTTTGTCGTGTTACCCTGGGCATCAACATCAAACTTCAATAACACAGCACCTTCAATATTATCCTTTGCTGCGTGTCCTGGGTATATTGGCTCTACTCTCATCGTGGGATAAACATTTTTCATCACTTGAAATTGCTTTGTCTTAGCGCCAACAATTCCCTCTTGTCCAACATAACTGGCATAACTGATACTGCTTATTAACGTTGCCGCAATAAGTCCAAAGAGTGCATAAACGCTTTTCCCTAATACTCTCGTGCTTTTAATTTGTTTAATTCTTTCTAACATAACCGCTTTATCTCCATATTCATTAAACGATAAGTGAGCGAATGCTAACTTGGGCGTTTTTTGCGCCGTAATAAGCAATGCTCGACTATAATTAATCCTGCTTTCAAACGGCTTGCGCGCCAGCGTTGTTTGATCACAAGAAAGCTCTTGATCTCGGCGAAACCTAAAATAAGCCAGCCAAACCAAGGGGTGGAACCAAAACAGCGCTAAAAAAGCAAACGCTAAAAGATTCCAATAAATGTCATTACGATCAAAATGACAAATTTCATGACTCAAAATCAATTGCTGCTGCTCTAAGTTGTACAGCGTAAAAAAATCACCAGGTAATACCAAGTATGGTTTCATGACACCAAGAATTATAGGACTTTGAATTTGCTTACTGATATTAACTTCAAGTGACCGGTTACCTAGCATTGCGATAATGTCAGTGCTATTTACCGGTAAATTTGAATGGTCTAACTTGCGGCTTTTAGCTAATAACTTGTGTTTAAAATAAAGGTGATTAATGAACGAGAATAATATCAGCAAGCCACTAACGCATGTGCTAAATAATACTAACCAATGGCTATCGCTAACTTGTTGAATAGCCTTTGTCGAATAGATCAATATCCGTTCAAAATTGTTAGTACTGCTTACTATCGGATCAACAAATAACAATTGCTGTAACAAGGTATAAATCATCAGCCCCATTGGTACAGCTAGCCAACTTAGTTAAGCCGCATTAGCTCCCAAGTTTTGCAAAACCATAGTGTGCACAAGCAATAAGATGCTCAGCAAGAGTGTTAGTGGCACAATTGCCGCGACTATTAATTCACTCATGCTCTTGTTCCCATTGGTCGATCAGTGACTTAAGCTCATCAACATCTTCTTTTTTTAAGTTTTTATTTTTCGCAAAACCGGCAACCAGTGGTGAAATACGACCGCTAAATAACCGTTCGACTAAGCTTTGGCTTGCCTCATTGGTGTAATCTTCTCGTGCAAATAATGGCGAATATAAATAACGACGTTGTTCCTTTACGAAACTTACCGCCTGTTTTTTCACCAAGCGATTTAATAAAGTTTTAACGGTTTTTTCATGCCAAGGTTTTGTTTGATTTAATCTCTCGATAATGTCATTTGCGCCGACTGGGTGCTGTTGCCATAACGCTTCAAGCACATCGAATTCTGCTTTACTAATATCTACCATTTGCTGTTTCATACAGACCTACTCTTTTTGCTGAATATTTCACACTGTTACACGTCAAACATAATTGATTACACCTGTAATCACACCACCAAGATTACAACCGTAATCATTAAAGTCAAGCATTTACTGCCAAAACTTATCGTTAGACTAGGGTCTGTTGATCTTTCGAGATTGTTTTTGCAGCAGTTTGTTGGGTATTTAT
>CAJXUN010000027.1 GCA_913061475.1 uncultured Colwellia sp.
ACCAAAAGTTACTAACTTCCCAGCTTCAGCATGTACTTTAGCCTGCTCGACTGACGCAGTAAAGGCTTCCTCATTCTTTATCACATGATCGGCAGCAAGCACTAATAATAAAGGATCTTCTCCTTTTTTCATTGCTTGTAAAGCGGCTAAAGCTATTGCGGGTGCCGTGTTACGACCAACAGGTTCTAATATTATCCCGCTATTTGGAATGTTTTTTAAACGAAATTGCTCTGCAACTGAAAACCGATGCTCTTCATTGCATATCACAATAGCTGGTGAATGTTCGATACCGGCTAAGCGCTCGGCAGTTGCTTGTAACATTGATGATTCGCCGTGTAATGTTAAAAACTGTTTTGGGAACATTTGACGAGACAGTGGCCATAAACGAGATCCTGAACCTCCAGCCATAATTATTGGTAAAATCATTTACAAACCTTTTATATAATTGTAAAAAATGAATATTAAATTTCAGAAGTTATTTTTTGTGACTTTTAAAAAAAAACTGCGGGATCTTAGACAAATTTTTGATAATAAAAGCTCTAAAATATGGAACACCATTTAATTTTAATGCGCTTATATCTTCTAAAGATTTGTTGTAAATATTTTTCAAACTTCTGTTGCTTGCCCCACCAACTCTCATTTTTATCAATACTTCTGGCAAGTAAGAAACTTTAATTTTATTTACCCAAAGATATCTAAGTAAAGAATCATAGTCTGCAGCTATTTTATAATTAAGATTAAAACCACCAAACTTTTTATAAAGCGAAGTTTTCATATAGAATGTCGGGTGAGGGGGCATCCAGCCACTTCTAATTTTAGCTAAATTGAAAGTCCCACTCCTCCACAACCTTATGACCTTATTAAGATCAGATTTAGCCACATACTCCAAATCAGCATAAACAGCATCTGACTGATTTTGAAATGCTGCCACTAAGTTAGAAACTGAGAAATCTGTAGCAAATAAGTCATCAGAATGTAAAAAACCAACAATATCACCTGTCGCAACTGCTAAGCCTTTATTAAGAGCATCGTATATGCCTTTGTCTTTTTCAATGATAAAGGTTGAGACTCTAGAGCTATGTTTTTTTATTAATTCAATAGTGGAATCTGTTGATAGACCATCAACAATAATATATTCAATATTTATATATGTTTGTGATTCTAAAGATTTAATAGTATCAATAATGGTACTTTCACTATTATATGTTGCTGTTATTATACTTACTTTCATTAAAATACCACTTTGTATGAAGATGTACTTCATCACTTATTAACAATTCATCACGTTCAAACCATTGATAGCGTTCATGTTGTACATTTATTGGTAATTGACATAAATCTTTATCAACAATCAGAACATACGCTATTGCTACATAATGTGTTGAAAATTTATGTCCAAAAACATTATCACTATAAAAGTGATCAAAAGGCCCTAATAGCTCCGCTTGCTTGATATTAAATTTTTGCCCTAATTCGTCATGCGTTAACCTTTTGAAAGCATCAGATAAAGATTCATCTTTTTGAATTCTTCCGCCGGGGACAAACCAATAATCTTTAGCCGGCTTATTTAAACGCCTACCTAATAATGCATGACCTTGTTTATTTTTTACCACAAGATCTATTGAGACTAAGGGGGTACTTTTAATAACAGTAGAGAAAGTATCTTCACTTAAAAACATTTAGTCCATCCATGATCTGGCTTCACTATTTCCTGAAATTATCTTGATTTTCTAAAAACCATTGATAACTTTGGGTCAAACCGTCTTCTAAGTTAATAGTATATTCCCAACCTAAGTCTTTTAATCGTTCAACATTCATTAATTTCCTTGGAGCACCATCTGGCTTAGTTGAATCGAATAAAATATTACCCTTGAATTGCACTACTTTTGCTACCGTTTCTACTAATTCACGTATAGTACAATCAGTACCTGTACCAACATTAATTTGACTTAGCATAGGTTGAGTATTTTCGTCGTAAGTCTCTTGCGCTAAATCCATTACAAATATAGAGGCTGCTGCCATATCATCAACATGTAAGAATTCTCGCATTGGTCTCCCTGAGCCCCATGCTATGACTTCAGATAAGTTATTTAGCTTTGCTTCATGAAACCGTCTTATTAAAGCGGGGATAACATGAGAGTTTTCAGGATGAAAATTATCATTTGGGCCATATAGATTAGTTGGCATTACACTACGATAATTTCGCCCATATTGTCTGTTATATGATTCGCACAACTTTATTCCTGCTATTTTAGCCACTGCGTAAGGCTCATTAGTTGGTTCTAATGTTCCTGTTAATAATGCAGATTCAGCCATTGGCTGCGAAGCAAATTTAGGATATATACAAGATGAACCTAAAAACAATAAGTTATCAATATTAGTTAAATGAGCTGCATGAATAATATTGCATTGAATCATTAAGTTTTCATAGATAAAATCAGCAGGATATGTGTTATTACCAACAATACCGCCCACTTTTGCAGCAGCTAAATATACTTGGTCAATACTTTCTTCTTTAAAAAAATCAGAAACAGCTTGCTGGTTTAGTAAATTTAATTCTGCTCGATTACGTAATATTAACTCTATATCATCTCGCTGCTGTAATTGACGTACAATTGCCGAGCCAACCATACCCTTATGGCCTGCAACAAAAACCTTTATCATGTACATGTCCTACTTGAAAAACAAAAGAAAAACCACTAACAAGCTATTTGGTAGTGGTTAATAGATAAAATAACTTTGAAAACCTACTCTACTGATACACTAACATTGTGGCCATGTTTCTTAAGTAAAGCGTGCTGCTTAGCTATATCTAAATCATTTAATACCATTTCGGCACACATTTCTTCTACAGTTATTTCAGGTATCCAGCCTAATTTTTCTTTGGCTTTTGTCGGATCACCCAACAGTGTTTCAACTTCTGCAGGTCTGAAATAACGAGGATCAACTTTAACAATTACATCACCAACGTCTAATGCTGTAGCATTATTACCAGCAACTGACTTCACAGTCGCAATTTCTTCAAGCCCTTCACCAGTAAATTCAAGCTCGACACCTAATTCTGCGGCTGACATACGAACAAATTCACGAACAGAAATTTGTTTACCCGTCGCTATAACAAAATCTTCAGGTTGCTCTTGTTGCAACATCATCCATTGCATACGAACATAATCTTTAGCGTGACCCCAATCTCTAAGTGCATCCATATTACCCAAGTATAAACACTTTTCTAAGCCTTGTGATATGTTGGCTAATGCCCGAGTAATTTTACGAGTAACAAAGGTTTCTCCACGGCGAGGTGATTCATGGTTGAATAAAATACCATTACAAGCATACATCCCATAAGACTCACGATAATTTACCGCTATCCAATAAGCATACATCTTAGCTACAGCATAGGGTGAACGGGGATGAAAAGGTGTTGTTTCCTTTTGCGGAATCTCTTGTACTTCACCATAAAGTTCAGAAGTAGAAGCTTGATAAAATTTCGTTTTCTTTTCAAGACCTAAAAAACGTATAGCTTCTAATAAACGCAAAGTACCTATAGCATCAACATCAGCCGTATATTCAGGTGATTCAAAAGAAACAGCTACATGTGATTGTGCACCTAGGTTATAAACTTCATCTGGTTGAACATCTTTTAAAATACGCGTCAGATTTGATGAGTCAGTTAGATCACCGTAATGAAGAAAAAATTTAGGATTTTCTTCATGCGAGTCTTGATATATATGATCTATTCGCTGTGTATTTAAAGATGATGCTCTTCTTTTAATACCATGTACTTCATAGCCTTTTTCTAATAAAAACTCTGCTAAATACGAACCATCTTGACCAGTAACTCCGGTGATTAATGCTTTTTTCATGTTTCATTTGTCCTGTTTAATAAATTTTCTATTTGTTGTTCCATCATATCTTCGCTAAAGCAATCTCTTAATAACCGCTGATTATTTATTGACATAACGGATAAATTGGCCTGCTCTGTTATTTGAGCTAACACTCCTTGAACCAATAAAGGGTAGGTGCTAAATGACTTCACCCCTTTAGCGCTTGAGCTTATTCCATTCATAGATCCCTTTAAGCCAAAGACCGGCAATCCTAAATAAAAATAATCTAATATTTTTAATTTAAACCCACCTCCGACCTGATCAGGAGCGATTGCAAGTCTAGATATATTAACTAAATCATCAAGGCTAGAGTAATTAAGTCGCAACGTAACGAATTCAAAACTACTAATTATTAACTTTGAAAGAAAGTCAGGCATAGTACCTGCAATTAAAATTTCAAAGTTTTTAGGTCTATCAGATACATGAAACTCATTTAGTAAGGCCATAAGGTTTTCTTGTTTAATTTTCCAATTAAAACTACCTACGATCAGGCATTTCATACCTTCATTCAAAATTATATTTTCATTAATGTTTCGACAATCATAATATGGTTTTACTACCGTTATCTTATCAACATGCTGCTTTATATTCACAGCATCCTCTTCTGTTATTGTCGTAATCGAACTTACATACTTAAAAATTAGGTTTTCCCAAAATCTGATTTTTAAGTATTCAAAATAATAAAAAACACGAACATAAATATTTTTATTTAAATAGCATTCTTTAGCAATTTGATTCTCGATGTTATGAGTGAGCAAAATAACCTTTTTAGCTTTGAATAAAAAACAAAACAATATGATCCAAGCATTCCTAAAGTGATCTATTACTAGTGTATCATCTCCTTTACTAATATTACGGAATACTGTAGCTATGTTTTTATAACGATACATTGGTCTCCACATAAAAGGGATAAATACCAATAACGGAAAAAAAATAAATATAATAGGGATATACGCTAACTTTATATGTTCAATTTTAATTATTAATAAATCCTCCATCGAATTTATTGTGTTAGATATCTGCTTAGTGTATATATAATCGCCACCAAAGCCATTACCTACTGATGAACTAAAAAAAAGCATTTTATTTCCTTTTCAATATTCTTAATATTTTAAATTTACTGAACAGATACAACATGAGAATAGAGTAATAGCAAAAAATAAAAAGCTGTGAATGTAATCCAAATTTCTTTGCTAATTTAAACCTTTCCCATGTAGATATTAATATACTTTTTTCAGATAACCCGCCTTCCAAATAAATAGCAATAGGTAAATCTAGCTTCTTTATTTCGTCATCTTTATATAACTTACAAACCACTTCATAGTCTGAAGCTATATTATTAATATCAAACAGGTTTTTTTTATGCCAAGACAATTTCACAAATAGTGCTTGGTGACAAATGGGCATTTTCTTCCATAAATCCCCTAGGGCTTCAGGGGTTTTAATATACCTTTGAGTATCCTTTTCAGAAAGCAAAATATGATCCCCATAATATGCTTCTTTCTCCTCTTCACCAATTAAATCAACGGCCAATTGGACGGTATTGGGAGCATAGAAGGTATCAGAGCTATTCATAAAAATAACATATTCACCTTCTGACATATCAATAGCCTTATTCATAGCATCATATACTCCTTCATCACGCTCATGGAGTACCTTATCAATCTTATTTGAATGCTTTTGAATTTCATCATACGTACCATCATTTGAACCACCATCAACAACAACATACTGAACATTAGGATACGTTTGAGAAAACACTGAAGCCATTGTTTTTCTTATACCATCTAAATCATTATAAACGATTGTAATAATTGTTATTTTTTTCATTATGTTCTTATTTAAGTATTGTTATGAATAAATCTATCATTAAAGAGCTATTTATATAATCAAGGGAATGAATGATTTATATGGGATTAATGCTGAAATAGGGTCATGACTTTTCACGTATAAAGCAACTATATAAAGACATATACATAAAAGGTAAGATAGATAGACTTGGAACTCTCTTAAACGAATCCTATTAAATAGAATATCCCAACGAAACCATATTAAAGGTATTATAAAAGGTATTGAAATTCTTGCAAGACTTGAGTCTACAGATAGAGTGCCAAGATATATAAATATCACCAATGACAGAATATAAGTTGACTCTTTCTGAGCAATGCTTTTGTATGATATGCAGTATAAAAGTACAAATAAAAAATACATTGTATAACCAAAATGCCCACCATTATTATAAAATTTCAATAGAGGGTAAAAAGCTATTAAATTGTCATAAAAGAAAAATAAACAAAGAGAAACGAGTGCAATAAATGCAAATAAGAGTTTTTTGACGGTTTTATTGTTTCCGAAAAATTTTAAATATATGAGTAAGAACACAAATAAAATTGACGATAAGTGACTTAGAATACTTAATAATGCAAATAGTAAAAATTGTATATTTTTATCTTTTTTCTGAAAATAAAAATACGTAACTATAGCAAATGCAATTGATAACTCTTGTCGAATAATTGAAAAAGATTCAATAAAAAACCAAGGAAGACAAATATAATTAAGCATTATAAAGGGTGATTTTTCAGAAATAGAGACAAAAAAAACACAACTTATCGTTAATAAAGCATAAATAGCAAAAAACAAGATATAGCTATTAAAAAAGTGAGATACGCCAAGAATACTACACGTAACTGGCTCATAATAGCACTCTACATCAAGATTAAAAATTTCAACATAACTCGTATAGTCATAACCTAAATTATGACGAAAAGCTAAAATAAAAAACAGTAAAAAAGACGTAAAAGCTATCCAGACAAAACGTTCAGTGGCATTCTTTGAGAAACTTAAAAATAAGGTCAATAATGGAAAAGAAAACAGAAATAAAGATAACGTGTCCATTAAATATTTCTTATAAATTTAACGGGATTACCAGCCCATACTTGGTTTGAAGGAATTATACCTGAAACTACAGAACCGGCCCCAATTACACTGTTTTCACCTATTTCTGTTCCCTTTAATATGATAGTTCCCGTTCCAATAAAAGCGCCTGACTTGATAAGTACAGGTTTTGATAGCCCCTTATCATTATCTTGTAATCGAGTAGTAGGATCTATTGAATGGAAATCAGTATCGTATATCTTACAATCGCCTCCAATCAAAACATTATCCATGATAGTAATATTTTTTATACAATATATTGCAGAGCTAGACATTCCAACATTATCGCCAATAGTTAAACAGCCTTTTTCACAGACAACAATTGAAAAAAATGTATTTCCCCCTATAGGATTAGCAGCGTGTGATGAATTGATAATCACATTACTCCCGTAATTAAATTCACCATAGCATCTAAAAAATAACTTCCCATTAACTTTTAGTCCTTTGAACTTAATCCCCATAAGAAAAAAAAACATATAATTGTAAATAAAACAATAACCAGAAACGATATATCTTATAAATTTCAACACTTTAAATGTACTCTTATTTTTTTTTATTAAGTAAAGTTTTTGTCTTGTATTTTAGTCTTTCAATCAATATTCCAATTAAACTCTTAATTGGAAGAGAATAGAAATAATACTCGTTATCCGATTTCTTCGATTCCCAATTTTTGGTTGATATAAAGCTTTTTGACGCAGTAATATTAAAAACATGATTCTCATCAGATGAGAAATTTGAAATAATATTTAGATCATGCGGTTTGAGTTCTCTGCTAAAAGACAGTATAGAATTACCAATAAATTTTTTACTAGATAAAGTAAATTCTCTATTTATATTACTTATCTTTTTAGTCCCATACAGATCAACTTCAAAATCAATAGATGCTAGAGCTTTATTAAATTTTTTAATGATTGCAGGCTCTATTTCAAAAAAAACATCATAAATTGCATTTGATTCAGTAAGTGTCGAAAAATTAAAGTTTTGTTTACTCAATGATAAACTCACTTGATATGTATAATCTCTTTTAGTGACATGTGTACCCAAATCACTAAAATTAGTTGTCAAACTTTCTCTTGGATATATAAAATACCTATTCGTCACAACTAAGTATTTTATATAGTATTTTAACCACGACGATTCTGGCCAGTTTACTACATTCTGCGGAATAGCGTCGCTATCCAATAAAGCAACAGCAGTACTTCCATACCACTCCCTAAATAATTGCCATTGCTTTGCTGTCCATGCCTGTCCCCATGAACTAGCAAATTGCAACCAATAATTATCATAACCATCTATTAACGGTTCAAAGGTTTGTTTAGCATTAACATTATACTTGTGATTATAAAGTGAAATACCGCCAACAGCATCATTCTCTTCATAGTGATTAAGTGCTTTTTTAGTGTATTGATAAAACATGGGGGAAACAACTAAGTCATCTTCCAATAAAATTATAGAACCATATTTTTGAGATAAATCACCGCATTGCAGCACATGCTTGCGTAAACCAAGGTTTTTTTTATGTGTTACTACAATTTTTTCTCCGAAGCTCCAATCAAAAGCTTCAGCATAATTTTCTACCGAATTATCACCACTATAATCAATGCTTATAATTAAGCGAGTATCAGCCTCAAGCTTAGAAGTAATCAAAGAGTTAAGTAATCTAGAAAGCGAATGAACTCGGTTAAACGCAACTACAACTATAGTTGGCTTATTTATCATTATTTTTTATCCAATTAATTAGATTTAACCAACGCCAGCACCTAAAATCAAATGATGATTGCCCTGCAATAATTTTCACCCATTCATTGGTTAACTCCTTAGTATCAAAGACAGCCATGGATTCACTACTTTTAAGTTTATCAACCACCCAAAAATCCATTTTAGTCAGCCAATTTTTTTCCGGTGTTGCAAACCCAATTTTATCTTTTCTATCCAATATAACGTCCGGCACTATTCCTCGCATCGCTTCTCTAAAAACATACTTGCTTGTTGCGTCTTCACTTAATAAAAATTCTTCTGGTAATGAATATAAATACTCAACGAGATCAACATGAAGAAATGGGACACGACTCTCCACAGACCATCTCATAGAGTTTCTATCTTCATACCTTAGTAGCATAGGTATACCTAGATCACATAAACTGCTTTTCAATTGTGACTTAAGCGCTAACCCTTTATATTTTTTGGGTTTGTGAAATTTATTATGAGTAACTTTAGTGCTTTTAATCCAATCTACTGATAACCACTTTATTTTTTTCCTCTTAACTAATGCATTCTTTAATAAGGTAAGTAATGACAGGGGGAAAAGCTCTGCTACTACCGATTTCCCTAATGATTTTTTATTTGAACTGGTATTTTTAATACATACCTGAAAAAAGCGCCATGCCTTATTCCATTTAAACGCTTTGATTAATGCCGCAATGACTGTAGCTTGATAATACTCGTATCCAGCAAGCATTTCATCAGCTCCTTGGCCATCCAAAATAACTTTAATACCGTTTTCTTTAGCAGCTTTAAATACTCGATATTGTGCGTATAAGTTTGTTCCACTAAAAGGCTCACCTTGTGTATTGATTAGGTCGTCAAGGTCTTCAACTAACTCTTCTTTTGTAATTTTAATTTTATGAACGATTGCATTAGTATGATCATTAACAATGTCAATCCACTTTTCTTCGCTGAGATATTTATCATCCGCAACATAACTAAAAGTATGAATTTTATGCTCAGGGTTTAAATAGCGCATCGCACATACTATTGCAGAAGAATCAATACCACCTGATAAGGCAGCACCTACATCTACGTCACTACGCATATGTAATTGAACACTTTCCAAAAACAATTCTCGAACTTTTTTTGTAGCCTCTGCAAAAGTCGGATTAATTTGTTTCGTTAAATCAATTTCCCAGTATTTTTTTATACTCAACTCAGAATCTGATCCAACTTTAATTTTGGAAAAACTAGCAACAGGAAATGATTTAATATTTTTAAACATCGTGTCATTAGTTTGTTCTGTTGCACCTGTATGTAAATATTCATAGACTAATTGCGGGTTCATCTCTGAAGATATTTCATCGCATAACAATAATTGCTGTACCTCAGATGAAAATAAATGCCCACTTTCTATCTCTGAATAAAAAAGAGGTTTGATTCCAAAAGGATCACGTGCAACAAGCAGCTCTTGAGCTATTGAGTCATAAAAAGTAAATGCAAACATGCCTCGAAGTTTAGGTAACAAACGTTCCTGCCAATGAATCAGACCATTGAGAAGCACTTCAGTATCTGATTCTGTATAAAAATTTACTCCCAGTTTTTTCAGTTCATTTCTTAATTCAATATAATTATAAATTTCGCCGTTAAATACCAAGGAGTATCGATTACAGTTCGATTTCATAGGTTGCCAGCCCAAACTTGTTAAGTCTAGTATCGAAAGTCGGGTGTGACCTTGGATCAATTCTCCTGAAATAATTACATCTTCTTTGCTATAACTCGCCTGTCCATTTTTCCAGTTCACCCAACCAAAGTCATCAGGGCCACGATTATCGATACAAGCTAAATGCTTGTTTATTTTGTAACTTTTATTCAAGTTATTAACTACTGTAAATAAACCACACATATTATGAAAAAACCTTACCTTACATATATTTTTGAATATTAAACATCTAGTTTTAAAGCCGATATAATTTTTTCCGGGGATTCAAATAGACCACTGTTTTTCTTTATCCAAGCAAAATCTTTTGACCACCATCGAATTTCAAGTAGTTTCTTAACGGTTTCAGAATCAAATCTAGCCTTTATTTTTTTAGCTGGTACACCAACATATATACCGTACTCTTCAACATCCTTTGTTACTATAGATCCTGCACCGATAATAGCGCCGTCACCAATTCTAACACCTTCAATAATTTTCACACCGTAACCAATCCATACATCATTGCCAATAACCACACTATGCCGAGTAGCATTATCCGCAAAAACAAATTCATCAAACTTAGATTCTGTTACAAATGAAAAGCCTGCCTGGTTCGCTGTAGAGTAGAATGCGGGATGGGATGACACAAATTCATTTACAGCATGCCTCCCATAAATAATTTCTGTAAAGGGGGCGATAGAGCAAAACCGGCCAATCTTTACTCCATTTAAAATAGAATTCCACCCAATGTATGTTCCTCCACCTATTGAAGAGCTTAATATTTTTGTATCATTATATATTTTAACATTATCTTCTAAACAGGTACTAGCGTTAACCTTGACTCTTCGGCCTATGATAACCCTCTTTCGCATTAAAATTTTTAAAATGCAATAAAGTTGATTAACCTTATTTTGAAATTTTTTACCGATATTCAAGCTAGCCTCCCACAAATTCTGTGCTCAATAAACATGTAAGTTTTCTTTTATTTGATTTTCAATATCGATAAAAAACAACTGTTTATTCATTTTTAATTTTTCAACTGACCAGCACCACCATTGAAGCGACTCCAAATATTCAATAGTATCGTCGTTAAAACGTTTTTTTAAAACTTTAGCTGGAGAACCAACTGCTATTGAGTATGGAGGTATATCTTTGGTGACAACACTACCAGCGCCAATAATCGAGCCTCTTCCAATCTGAACCCCAGAAAGAATTACAGAATTAGATCCTATCCAGACATCATCTTCAATTATAATATCGCCTTTAGTTACCACATCATTTGTTATTTCAGTTCCAAATATATTTCGCCCCATAAAATATGATGATATTTTATCAATTCGGTGGCTAGAGTCTTGTATATTAACATTTTGACCTATTGAGCAAAAACTACCAACAGTAATTTTTGAAAGTATGGAGCTCAAAACAGTCCCTCCTCCAAATACCGACGTAAAACGACCAAATGAAACATTTCCATAGCAAGAACATTTATAAAAACGGCACCCTTCACCAACTGTTTTAGCAGTCAAAATTGAGTCGACTATTGTAATAGGGTGTTTAACGTTAACGTCATTAATATTTTCAATCCAAACATCAGACTTAACATCAGTATTAATTCCACGTCTTTTCAGTAAAAATATTTTAATAATTCTCTTGATGTATTTCACCATGAAAATTTCCTTTGTTATATATGCTTAAAATTGATAAAGCAGGACTAAAAGTTTAATAACTTTCAAGCCATAGTTTGCCCTTAAATACACTAATCAAAATAATTCGACAGAAAATAATACACATCAAAAAGCAATTATTGCTTTTTGATGTGGTAAAGTTTCGATGAAAATAGATTAAGTAATTACATGCATGACATACTTTTTTGCCTGCTGTTTATTATAGATTTCTAATTGGCGGCTTTTACAAGAAATGTACACTATAAAATTACGCTGCCATTCTATAATTTAAAATTGACTATTTTGATGCCCAGTTTGATCTTTCATTATTTTCACTGCAGTCAATTTTAAATGGTTCTTCTAGGTTACGTTTGGCTATATTGAACACACTAAAGTTATACATCACACTATAATAAGAATACATCATAGCTTCATCATGAAGTTTCTTTCATTATTATAATTCTTATACATTAAGTAGTAGGCGCCTCCATAAACGACAAAGGATGAAATAGACGAAAAAATTATCCCTAAATCAATATTATCAAATTGTACTGCGAAGAAATAGCCTACACTCGTAAGGATTAACAATGCTAATTGTATCAACAATAAATACTTTTGTTTTTCATAAACGATAAACGTACTTGTTAATGGAATAATTGCTATTAAAACTGCGATATATGGAGACATTAATTTTAAAATATACGCGACAAATCTATACTTATCTGTAAAAAGCTGGACAATTACCCATTCAGATATCGTAAAAATAGTCATTACACATATTAATGCAAGCACGAGTAAACCAAGGCTATACCTAATAAAAACATTAAATGACGATTCATTATTTATGCGATTATTTCTTATTTTATGAAGAAACATTTGAGCAACTGTTGAAGTAATCACGGTTACAGGTGTAATAGCTATGCGGAATGCTACACCATAAAAAGCCGCCATATTTGCAGTAAAAAATTTATCCATAACTAAAACAGGTAGCCTCAATGAAAAAACTGCGACTAGCTCAGCCGTCATCTTATATTTAGGCAAATTACTATATCTTTTTAATATTAAAAATGATAACCATGCTCCTTTCTTAAGTGAGTAAATAAATCTTATATTATTTAAATATATAACGTAAACATACAAAGTAGCGCCGATTAACAGAGTCATAATTGCATTTACAGATATCAAAAATGTACTGGTACTCTGAGCAAAATATTTTGCACCTAAAACCAAGAGAAGTGGCATAATTGGTGATGTTATCAAATCAAATATTGCAATATTTTTCAATTTACCATTGACAATAGCATAACTTCTCGAAAGCACTCTTAGCGCACCACCAAAGACTGCAAAACATAAAAAAATGGCATACTCAGGGGCTATGAAATATAAAGGGATAAGGCTCAATAACGAAAGAATAATAGCTACCACGATTGTTGCTGCAATAATATATGATTGTCTTCTTTCCTTTTTGTCTATAAAAAGTGCCTGTTCATAAAAGCCAGTACACATAATGACAACAATTGAAACATACGATAAATAAATAATGTATTCACCAAGTATTTCAGGTTCATAGGCCCTAGCAATAATAGCAAAGAACAGTAATGATATTATTTGTACCCCTACATTACAAAACGTAATAATCGAGAAGTTTTTACTCTTCGCAATAAGCAATCGAAGCATTAATTTAAACCGAAAATTTTTATGATATTAGTTACTTCTGCTCTTAATTTTTTGTTGATAGACTTACGTTCATTTACTAAGCGTTCACTTTCCTTAATTAACCATGTTATTTGTACTTTTTCTCCGAAATGATCAATAGCTTTAAGATACAGTGCTAGTGATATTTTATTATCTTTTTTTGGCGTACTAAAACTACTTATGACTTCAGGAAGCTGCTGAAAGCTATCGATTTTTGTGATCCCCTCGATTCGTTCAAAAAACGTACTCCCAAACATAATAGCTGGGACATTCAACATGGCAGCTTCAAAAGCAGCCGTTCCAGAAAGGGTAATCACTCCCAATGAGTTAGTTATCCAAGGTTTGGGATCATTATAAAATGCAATATCTACAACTCTTACATTTGATAAGGTTTTTATTTTTTTATAAAAAGATAAAGGCCTTTCACCCACCATTGCACCGTGCTCTTTTACGTATAGCTTACAGCCCAAAGGTAACGACTTTGATATAGCTTCAATTACAGAAAGTTCATTTGGATAAAATGGACTTTTATTCAAAGTTGTAGATTCAGGTATTAAATGCAAAGGGAAGTAAACATATTTTTCGCCTAAAACTGGCTTTTCAAATAATGAAAAAAACTTATTAAATATAAGTCTTTCCCTTAAAAACCATAAAAAGAAAAAACATAATGCCTTAAACGGATTGGCTAAAATAGGCGTTCTATGATATTTGAACCAGTCAGGAATAGTTTTGACTATATATTTAAAACTATGCGCCAAACGTGATAAGTCTTTTTTTAATGGATTACCACTTATTTTACTTGTTTGATTATGCTTATAATCCGCATTCATTATTACCTGCTTACTTCTATATTTATCAACCTCCTTAATGTAAGTATCTTCAACTTGATTTTTATGCTCATTGCAAAAGTCGACAAAATATTCATCTGTTTTTCTGCCTAAAGTATAGGTTGGCAAAACTATACTTTCATAACGCGAAAACTCCAACGAAACATAAGGAACACACATCTTTTGGCTAACTTGCAACAAAATACTCCGCCCAATTTCAGCTATATCTAAATCGCAAATTTTATAAAACTTTGTGCTTTTTAATAAATTTTCACAATATTTAAAAAGAAGCTGTACCCAATATAGTTTTTCACTTTCGGACATATGTCTAAAGTAGAAGCGATAGTGATATGGCGTAGTAAATAGTTGCGAAGATATTTGAAGAAGCGACAGCGGTATTTCTGCACAATATGTGCTTTCCACATATTCTAGGTACTCATAATCAATTAATTCATCTAAATTATTACGACCATTTATATACTCTAGACAAATATTTTGAATAGAGTGAATCTTAATATCATTATTTCGCTCTACGAACTTAACGTAAGTATCATCCTCGCTTAATGCTTCAGACGAATGAATAAATAAAGCCTCAACTTCATACCCTAAAGAAGTAAGTTCTTCTTTTACAAAGTTCATTGGATATGAATATGTTTCTTTACATACTAATAGTATTTTTTTCATATAACTTTCATTTTAAGAATTTTAATATACAAAGCTCATAATTGAGCTATTAACCGATGCAAGCTATATTTATACAGTTTCGTCCTGTATAAACTCGAAGCTCATTGCTGTACCTTTCTTAAGAGGGCCAATAGCTTTCTTTCCTATAATTTGACTACTAAACTTGGGTGCTAAACCATAGCCTGGCCTTATACTTCTGATATTTTCATGTGTAAATATTTCCCCTGCTTTAACATCTTTAACAACATACAAAGAACGACGGAAAACTAAGTTACCTTTTTCACTTTCTTTACGCTCATAATTAACTTTACCAAGCGCTTCCCAAGCGATTTTAGCATCTCGACATAGTTGAAATAACTCTGGCTCTTCTAGTGAAAAGCTATCATCAGGCCCACCACCTTTTCGATCTAGGGTCACATGTTTTTCAATTAAACAAGCACCAAGAACTACTGATGCTATTGCTGTAGTATTATCAATAGTATGATCTGATAAGCCAGTAAGCACATCAAAACGTTGGGCCATATCAGGTATTGTCGCTAAGTTATAATCTCCTGAAGGGGCTGGGTAGCCACTTACACAATGTAGTACGATTAACTCTTTACAACCTGCATTCTTTGCAGTTTCAACCGCTTCTTGTATCTCTTCTTTGTTCGCCATACCAGTAGATATAATTAAAGGTTTACCTGTTTTTGCAACATATTCTATCAGTGGTAAGTCTATTGCTTCAAATGACGCTATTTTATAAGCTGGGGCTCCTAACTCTTCAAGCAGGTCAACTGCAGTAGTATCAAAAGGTGAACTAAATATTGTTATGCCTAATTCTTTTGCTTTCGCAAAAAGTGGCTTATGCCAATCCCAAGGCATGTGTGCTTCAGTGTAAAGGTCGTACAATGTTCTTCCATCCCAGAGGCCGCCTTCAATTTTGAAATCTGGTTTGTCACAATCAATTGTCAACGTATCTTGGGTATAGGTTTGTAACTTAATTGCGTCCGCACCACAGCGTTTAGCCATTTCTAAAATTTCAAAGGCTCTATTTATGTCACCATTATGATTAGCTGATAATTCAGCGATAATATAAGGTGGAAAGTCAGGGCCTATCTTTCTATTATCTATTTCAACAAATTTAGTTTTCATCTTTTTCAACTCTCACATTATATCTTTGGCCGTTTTTATAAAAAAACGCAGGGAATCTATTTGGATCACATACTCTTAAAAGGTTAAATTGACTACCTAATGTTTTATCTAAATCCAACTCACTATCTTGCGGCACTCTTTTTCTATAGTAAGTCGACTTTAGGCTACTTTGAGGCATAGGCTTACAATTGTTATGATTTTCACAAGCCCATTCAATTAAATTTAGTTCTGCATCAAACAGTAATGTGTTTATTTCATCAAAAAGTTCTGTGCCATTTAAATTTATTTTTACTTTTTTCCAAATATCTCCAGTATCAACAGGCTCTTTTGCTTCCAATAATGAAAGAGTAATTACATCTTTACCAGATATAACATCCCAAACATGAGGGCTCCAACCTCTTCCAACAGGTAAGTCGCTCGCATGTAATACTAAGGTATCTTTGAATAACAATTTAGTTTTATCTGTAATAATTTGGCTGCAAGAAATTAAGAAAAGTATTTCTCCGCCTTGCACTATATCTTCAACTTTATTTAAAAGGTTGATTTGATATTTATCTTCATTATTTTCTTTCCATACTTTTAAAAGTGGAAAAATAGGATGATTTATATCACTACAGAGTAAAGTTATTGAAGTCATCAGCGCTCTAATTTCTCTATTTGTTCTACTACGCGAAATGCGCCTAATCCGTCAGTAATCTTAAAATTTTTGATTCTGAAGTCTAACCAATTATCAGTAAGTGATTTAAAGGCTGCTTGAAAACCAGGCTCTATATCTTCAATGGCGAGCTTTATAGCAGCCCCCGCATTAGCAATATTTTCTGCGATGTCTGCTTGATTGTCTGCTATCGGTATAATGATACTTGGTAATCCTAAACAAGCTCGCTCCCATGATGTACTTCCTGGGGCTCCAATAGCAACATCGTGTTCAAGCATTAAAGTCGCTACGTCATCTGAGAAGTCTATGTGTGTTATTGAAGGCATATTTATGCAAAATAATGACACACTTTCATAATGTGGAGCTCTAGGGCTCAATAAGACAGTAACGTTTATATTAGGTATTATTGATAATGCCTGCAGTACGTTTAAAGTTACGTTAGGAGTATCTATTGCGCCCATAGTTACCAATACTTTACATTGAGTTGTTACACTCTTCTTTTGCTCTGCTTGTATTCGTAACTCGCTATACTGCGGTGCCAATAAAGAATATTGACTGCCTGTAAGTATTCTAGTTTCTTTGTTAGCAGTAATATATTCTTGTTCTTGTCTGCCAAAAGTTTGATCAAGAATTAAGTTAGCGCAATGCCCTCTTACTAAATCATCGATTACAAAAATCTTACAACTTAAAGATTGGGAAACATATTTTTCCCAATCTTTATTTATTCCATAGTGATCAACAATAACTAAGTCTGAACTCCCTGCTTTGTCAATAAAATCATTTGCATCATCCAGCCAAGAAGTTTGTAACCATGCTTTATAGTCATTATTGGCTTTTGGCGTTATAGCGTCGTTTGTTCTTTTAAGTTCTACAACTCGAATATTTTGTTGCTTAATGTAATCTACAAAATCACCTTTTTGTGGCCGTGTAAAAAAGGTTACGTTATGCCCGTTGTTTATTAGTATCTTTGCTAATACCAAACAACGCATAATATGCCCGCTACCTATATGTGCAGATGCATCGGACCTAAATAATATGTTCATACTGAGTAACTCGGCTGTCTAATAGATTTCACTACCAACATGTCCACCCACCATTTACTTCAAGATTAGCCCCATTTATAAAACTAGATTCATCAGAAATTAGAAAAACTACAGGCCCCCCAATCTCATTTGATCGACCAACTCTTCCCATTGGGACCTTATTTGCTAACTTATGAATAAACTCGGGGTTTTTCTCTTGCACTTCTTTATTTGGGAATGGTCCTGGCGACAATGTGTTAAATCGGATACCTTCTGATGAGAACTCACATGCACCATATTTAGACCATTGGTGTAGCGCTGCTTTCGATGCCCCATAAAAAGGAGGGTTAGCCAGCTTCTTTTCTTTGTATACTTTTAAGTCAGGGCTCACAAAACCATACATAGAAGATACATTTATAATCGATACTAATTCTTGGCGGGATGTTGCTTCACGAAAAAATGGTAATAAACTCTTGAATAATTTTTGAGCTGAAACAACTGTAATTTCATAACTAGAACGAAAGTCATCTTCATTAGATGTTTCTATAGAGCCAGGCTTCCCTGAATATGCATTATTAATTAAGCCATGAAAGCGATTTGTTTTTAGTTTTTTTATCCAAGATTCAATACTCTCATTATTTGTGATATCAAATGAAGCTTCAATAGCTTTAAAACCATTATTCTTTATATCATTAACTAATTCTTGTGCATTTGTTTTTGAACGGGAATTTATAAATACAGTTGCCCCTTGCTTGGCTAGTGCGATAGCCATCTCTTTACCTAAATACCCCGTCGCGCCAGTGATAAGTATATTTTTATTTTTCAAATTGAACATAAGTTATTTCCACTGACTTGGGTCTAAGGTGTTTTCATTTAACTTGGGAATAGTCGTTAAAACCCTTGAAAAATTCAATATTTGTCCTGAAAACACCTTACTTTCTAAGTTCGAATATAATTGTTCTAAAGTTTCAATCCCTACAACTACCCCGTCAACCCACTCTTGTTGGGCGACAAAGCTCATAAGGATTTCATGTAGTGGCAAGTTAAATTCTTGCTCTAATCTTTTTATGAAATTAAATACATTTAATGTGTCACTTACATGTGCACGAGCCCATGCTGTTTGTCCTTTCGAAAATAAAAGGCCTTGTAAGTATATGCTTCTGCAATGGACTGTAAGTGTACGTTCTACTTTTACTTTCTTTATTGCTGCTATTGAATCTTCCCAACGCCAATCTAAGATATTATATGGTAATTGAATGTGCTCAACGTCTTCCAAATTTAAAGCCAAAGTTAGTTCTTTCGGGTTTTGTACAGAAATACCTATTTTCTTGATTACACCTTCAACTTTCAATTGGCACAAAGAATTCCAGACAATGCCATCTTGTAATTTTAGATATTCTGATCTGTGAAGTAATAAAACATCTAAACTTTTAGTGTTTAAGTTAAGTAACGATTTGTAAACTTTATTTCTTACAACTTCAGACAGGCATTGGCTTTCTGATTCTTCTATTGTTAAGTAAAGCTTAGTTGTAATTTGCGCTCTGCCTGCCCAACCTGTAGATATAAAATCACCAATAATTTTTTCAGAGTCACCATACATACTCGCAGTATCAATATATGGAACTCTATTTTGTAAAGCTGCTAATAGTATTTTATTTGATTCTTGAGCGCGGGGCTTGCCAACTAGGTTATTAATACCGTATTCTAATCCTAACTGAGCTGTCCCGAGAACAAACTTTTCAGGGATTGAGTGCAGCTCAAGTGAACGTGTTTTATCTATCAGTTGAGTCAATTCTAAAAAGTTAATGTTAATTGGGTCATTAATATTACTAAATATATCTGTTATCGATATGTAATCATCTAAGTTGTCAACAGTACATTGAAGATGTCCTGTCTGAAGATACTTATATGTATCAAATGGAGTTTTTCCATATTTACGAATTATATATGGGGTAACATGCTCTTTATCATAAGAAGAAGTAGATAATCGATTGGCTTCCCTTAAATGTGCAGCTTTTGTTATTTCCAAGCTCATTCCATAAGGCAACCCTGAATCTACGCCATTACAATACATATAATCGCTTTTAGAATCAATAAAACTACTAATAACTTCATCTATAAGATGGCCATCCGGACATACATTATCAGCAGTAAGTCTGACGACTGTCGCTTCATCACTTACTGCGTCTATAGCTTTAACTACTCGGTCAAGTGTATTATCTAATTCGCCACGAAAAACACTGAAGCCATACTGCATTATAATTGATGATAGTAAATCATCTGTTCTCTCATTTGATGTCGCAATTATTACGGGTATACCCGTATTAGAAGCTCGCTTTGCCGCTAAAATTACAAGAGGCAACCCACATATAGGTAATAGTACTTTCCCTGGTAATCGTGAGGAGTTAGTACGAGCTTGTATTATAATGACTTTCATAAAGTTTCTTTGATTACTTTAATAACTTGAAGTTGTTCCAATTCACTCATGGTGTGGTACAGTGGGATTGAAATTGCTTTTTGGTAATATTTCTCAGCTTCAGGAAAATCGCCAATATTAAAACCTAATTGCTTATAATAAGGTTGAATATGCACTGGAATGTAGTGAAGATTCACTCCAATTTCTTTTCCTCTTAATTCATCAAAAACTTGTTTATGAGATTTCTGTATTTCATCTAAATTTAAACGAATAACATATAAGTGTCGACCAGAGTATGAGTCTTCAATTTGATATGGCGTAACTAAAGGTAAACCTTTTAATAGTTCATCGTAGCGAGCAGCTAAGGCATTACGTTTCGCAACAAAATCATGTAATCGTGACATTTGGCTCACACCTAAAGCTGCTTGCATCTCTGTCATACGATAATTAAAACCTAGATCAACCTGCTCGTAATACCAACCACCATGGCTATCATTTGCCATTAAAGAGCTGTCTCGAGTAATACCATGACTGCGAAGTAAGTCCAATTTAGCAGCTAATTCCTTACTATTAGTTGTAACCACACCACCTTCGGCTGTAGTGACAATTTTCACTGGGTGAAAACTAAAAACAGTAATATCACTATATTCACAGTTCCCTATAGGGTTGCCTTTATACTTGCCGCCAATAGCATGTGAAGCGTCTTCAATAATAGCAAAGCCATACTCTTGACCTAATGTATGGATTTTTTCCATCTCACAGGGTTGGCCACATAAATGAACAGGTATAACTACTTTGGGCAGTGCTAAGTTATTTTCTTTTGCGTGCTGTAATTTTTTCTTTAAATTTTCTGCACTCAGGTTATAAGTTAAAGGGTCAATATCAACAAAATCGACATCAGCTCCACAATATAAAGCACAATTTGCAGAAGCAACAAAAGTTATAGGGGTTGTCCAAACAACATCCCCTTTACCAACACCTAATGCTAAACAAGCTATATGCAATGCTGATGTTGCTGAGTTCACAGCGAGTGCATGTTCAGCATCTACGGCAAACTTTATAGATTGTTCAAATAAAGGCACTTGTGGCCCTTGTGTTAAAAAATCTGATTTTAATACATCAACAACTGCATCAATGTCTTGTTGAGTTATTTCTTGCTTACCGTATGGGATCATAAAATTATTCTTACTGAGAATTAAACTGAAAAACTTGCGTCTACATGCTCAACAATTAAGCTTCTTAATGACTCAACTGTTTCCCATTCTGTATTCGTACCTGAGTTATATTTAAAACCAAACGGTACTTTTACTGCTTTATGGTGTTTTATATATTCTGCTTCTGTATAAGTAAATGAAACAGAAGGTAATATAGCGTAATACTTACCTAAATCTATCGTATTCAAAGAATCAGTATCTGTAATCATTTCTTCATGAAGCTTTTCACCAGGACGAATACCTACAACTCTTGTATCACAGTCTGGTGCTATAGCTGTCGCTATATCGGTAATTTTATAAGATGGGATTTTAGGGACAAATATTTCGCCACCAATGTGATGGCCAATAGCATACATCACCATATTTACACCATCCTGAAGAGAGATATTAAAACGGGTCATTTCTTCATGGGTAATTGGTAACATCCCTTCTTTCTTTTTATCAATAAAAAATGGAATAACCGAACCACGTGAGCCCATCACATTGCCGTACCGCACAACACTAAATTTAATATCTTTCGATCCACGGATATTATTTGCAGCAGCGAATAATTTATCTGAAGCTAATTTTGTAGCGCCATATAAATTAATTGGTGCACAAGCTTTATCGGTAGATAAAGCGACAACATCTTTAACACCACAAGCGAGGGCAGCATGAATTACATTTTCAGCACCATCAATATTAGTACGAATACATTCTGTCGGGTTATATTCAGCCGTATCTACTTGCTTTATAGCCGCCGCATGAATTATGACATCAACGCCTTCACATGCCTGTGTCATTCTATCTTTATCACGAACATCACCAATAAAAAAGCGAAGTTGAGGGAAGTCATACGCAGGATACTTCTGCTTAATAACAGATTGTTTTAGCTCGTCTCGTGAATAGATAATGATTTTTTTAACATCTGGATACCTATCTAAAATAGTTTCAATAAATTTCTTACCAAATGAGCCCGTACCACCTGTGATTAAAACAACTTTATTATTTAACATTTACACACCTGAATATTCATTTTTAACTTAAGGCTTAATTGAACGTGAATTACTTCAAAAATAATTACGGGCAACTCACCATACAATTTTAGAGCGCAGTAAAAAGTACAACTAACTTTAATCTTTAATATCAACTAAAGCTTACTATTCGTCATACTTCCAACTAAAATGTCGAGCATATTTGTTATATAAAATAAAGATTAATACAAACAAGCCCAACTCTACACTTTCGGGGACTTGAAAATACTCCCCTAATACTCCTATCAATGACATCACTACAGAAGATATTGAAATAACAACCAATGTTTGACGTTGGGATAAACCTGCACGTTGCAATATGTGATGTAAATGATCTCGATCTGGTTTGAATGGTGACTTTCCTTTACTATAACGACGTATAACTATCGCTAGCATATCCATTAAGGGTATGGCACATATCCACAACGCCGTTACTGGCCTAAACGATGAGTTATCACCTTGTGTACCAATAGTTAACAACCAAATAACGCTTAAACCGATGAACATACTTCCGGCATCACCCATAAATATCTTTTTGCTATATTTTTTGAAATAGCCCAAATTAAACATTAAATAGGGTAAAGTCGCAGTCGCTAAAATTAACGGGTATGTCAGATAGCCTTGGTTACCCTTCATTAAAAATAATATCGCGATAGCGGTAAAGGTATTTAAACTTAAACTGCCTATTAATCCGTCAATACCATCCACCATGTTATAGGCATTGATCACCACAATAATGGCCAAATAGGTGAACACTATACCGATTGGTCCTAGCTGAATATCCCCCAAACCAAATAAATTACCTAGATTGGATATATAGCCACCAACACCGTAGATCATTAAACTTGCAATAATAATTTGCCCAACTATACGAATGCGAACTCTAAGGTCATATTTATCATCCAATGCACCAATAAACACCATCATTGCAGAGGCAATTAAATACATACGTAATTCTAAGGTATTAGGTAACCAGAGCAGGCTTGCCGCTAATACGGCAACAAATATAGATATTCCGCCAATTAGTGGCACTTGACCGTCATGACGTTTACGTGCGTTCGGCTTGTCAACTAAACCGACATCAATGGCAATTGGCTTAAATAACTTTATCGCGATAAAAGCAAAACAAAAAGCGGTTAAAGCAGCGACTATCATTGTATACACCCCTATTTACTCATAGTTTTGACTGGCGTTTGAGTACATACAGAAGAATCAGGTATCGAAGAAGTTAGTACTTTAGCGCGACCTTTATTAAAAAAATATCTCACCAACACAACTAACACGGAAAAAATTCCACCCAGCATAGTGCCCAGCACTACAATTAATGAGCGTTTTGGTTTCACTCTTTCCTCAGGGGTGTTAGCAGGATCTATAGTTTTCAAGACATATTCTTGCGATACCTCAGCTAACATAATGGTTTTAGTCTGCTGTTCAATTAGTTGATAAAAAACCGTTTGCATATCTGCGAGCTGAGTTTCTTGCAACTTTGCCGTTAAGTAATCTATGCTACGTTGCGCCTCTGCTTTATCTTGATCCCGCATTGTCGCGTTGATGTCACTCACCAACCATAATAGCCATTGTTTGGCAATTTCCGGTGAATAATGTTCAATGGCCACAGTAATAAGTCCATTTTCTTTGTTGGTTGTGACTGATAAGATAGCCCTAAATGCTTTATAAGCTTGCCATGAAGATGGCTCAGGCTTTTTCGGTGCTTTAACGTCTCTTAACCATGTATTAGTTGTCGAATTATAAATTTTTTCATTAAATATTAATTTATTCGTATTAACATCCCAGCTTTTAACAGCCATTAGCGGTGCAAAAAGCTGATGTTTATTAATAAATTTTTCGAGAAAAACACGCGATTTTAATACTTCAAGCGCAAGGCCAGTTTTGTCAGTGCCGCCACCGCCAAGGTTTATACCTGCAAGGCTAGCTAAACCACCAAACTGCCCCGCCATTTTTGCAAGGCCGCCTGCGCCACCTTGTTCGCTTGCCGGTGCTAATAGTGTTGTCGCTTGATAAATATTCGGTTGATTAATGGCATAGATAATTGATGCGATCGCGAACAGGCCACTGATAGCAATAATCAGTAGCTTACCTGACCAAATAGCATGCCAAAGTTCTGCCAGGTCAATTTCGTCATCTTCGGGAAGGTGGTGCGGATAAAATTCTTTTGAATTCATTGCGTCGACTTCTGCTGAAGTACTTCCTTGCAATTTATGATTTTTCACAATAGTTCACATTTAAGTTCATTTTAATATCTATTTCTTTTGGCATCAAGTTAAGTAATTTAGACGCCCAAGTAGCGCGTATTATAGCAAGTAATGACAATTTTTTAATAGTGATTATTCAATTTATTATTAAATAATCACTCGGTATTATGGCTGATTTATAGCTATTTTGCATATTTACCTTTAATAAAGGAATATTGCGAGTTATATTGGGCAAATCATAGCATTCTTGCTTATATAGCTTTCAGACAGTCGAAAAACGTCTGCTTATAAGCTACCTATAGCCGCAACCGCAACCGCAGAGTTATAAATTATCTGCGTTACTGCTGACCAAAGCGTTAAGCCATCTTTATATTCTAAATCTAGTGGTACAACAATAGTATCGCCTGGCGCTAATAGCTCACCTTGGCTTGTAAACCAGTTATCATTGCTTGCTAATCGCACTGAACCGTCGGCTTTAATGACATAAATACGTTCATGATCAGCTCGTGTTTTTAAACCGCCAGATCTATCAATATAGTCATCTAAGTTAAAGCCGGGTTTGTAAAGGTGTGAAGTGGCGTATTGTACTTCACCTATCACACTAATTGACTGTTTGGTTTTTGGAATATATAAAGTATCACCGTTATCCAAACGAATATCTTCGATACCTTCACTCTCTAATACTTGAGGTAGGTCAATAACCAAACGGCCAACAGCTTCAGCTATATTTAGTTTACTGATCAAGTCAGTTGATTCTGCAAGTTCAGCAACATCTTTTTTATCGTTGGTTAAGCTTATTTGTGCCGTTTCGCTTTCAAGCTGCGCTTTTAATTGTGCTATTTTTTCGCTTTCTTGCTTTTTTAATGCTGCGCGAGTGAAAATGGCGGCTGATGCATCAGCCTCTGAGGTTAAGCCACCAGCACGCGATATTATGTCACTTAATTTTTCGCCTTTTTGTAAAGTGTAACTGCCGGGGAAAACCACTTCCCCCACCAATTTAATTTCTCGTTTTTCTTGCCATTCAGGAATACGCTTAACATGCAAAGTATCAAGTGACTGTAGTAAAAAATCAGCATTAAGCTTGATGTTTTGATGGCTAATTTCAGCATTTTCAATGCCGTCATGACTAAAGCGCACTAAATCAGCGTCAACCATGTAGCTTGATTCTTTTAAGCCGCCAGCTAAGTTAACTAACTCACTACTGGTCATGTTGACAACATACGGGTATTGCCCTGGAAAATGTACGTCACCGGTAATAGTGACTATGTTTTGCGCTAAGGTTTTATCTGCTTGCTGGCGCAATTCGATGATCAAATCTTTTAATAATTCAGTTCTCGGTTGATCTCGCTCGAATAAATACAGTTGATCTAACGCGGCTAAAGGTTTATCTAATGCTGCTTGGTTAGCTAAATCGAGGTAAAAAACTCGAGTATTTAATTGCTGATTTTTTCTCGCTAGTAGGGCAAATTGGATTTCTGAGGTTTGCGTATAACCCATTCCGGCATTGAGTAAATCTTTAACGCTGGCATTTTCAGTTAATGGATAATCACCTGGGTTTCGTACTGCACCATGAATGCTTACTACCTTTGCTGCCTCTGCCAATTCGGTTTGTGTTTTAAGCACCTTTAGCAATGGTGCTAAACTTTCACTGCGGTTACTTTGTTTGTTAAACACATAAACAGTATCTTCAGCTTGTAAAACAAAGTCTGCTGACGGTTGTTGGTTTTTTATATATTGTGAATAATTGACGCTATAACTGCTGAGTTTGCCGGTGTTTGGATTTTTACGTGTCACTAGAATATATTCTAAGTCGGGTTGCGCTTTAAAATCGTTAATATTGGCAAGAATATCACTTAACTTACTGTTTTTATGCCAACCGTATATACCCGGGCGCTGCACATGGCCTTTTACGGTAATGCTGTGTTCTAGTGCTGATAATACTGAGCCGACTTCGATTACATCACCATTTTTAACTTTGTTGTTCTGTTCAGTGTTGAGGTTAACACTGAGCACTGAACGTAAGCCGCTATCATTAATACGTGCTATTTTGCCTACTTGTCCAAAAGCCGTTGCTGTTACACCACCGGCAAGTTTAATAACCTGATTGATATTTTGCTCATTTTTAAGCTCGTAAATTGCCGGGCGACTGACTTCGCCTTTTATTCCTACCGTTTCACCTACGGTAGGAATAAAAACCACATCGCCGGCCATTAAGCTTACATCGCCAGAGGTATCGCCCGCTAATAACAGTTGATACAAATCTAGTGTTGCCACAACTTTGCCACGACGCTTAACTTGAATATTGCGTAGTGAACCAATTTCGTTAATACCACCAGCCGCATATATCGCTTGCGTTACTGTGGCTAATGAGCTTAACGTGTAAGAAGCGGCGCGATAGGCTTCGCCCAAAACAAATACACGAATTGAGCGTAACTCGCCCATTGAAATATTGCTTTTAACGCCAATTTTTCGTTCTTGAATAATGCTGTTGATTAAATTTTTAACGTCGCTAAAACTTTGTCCGGCTACGTTAATAGGGCCTAGCTGCGGAATATTGATATTGCCTTGACGATTTATCGTTAAGCTGTAAGAAACAGTCTCTTTACCATAAAGTTGAATTGATAAGCTGTCCCCTGGACCAACCTTATATTCCGAAGGAATAGGTACGTCAGAAACTGGCGCAAAAGTTGATGGTTCACCAGCAAATAAATCATAGCCAAAAGGCTTCAACTCAAGGGTATCTTCACTTGTAGTAAATTGTAAGCTATCGACTTCAACTGGTTGTTCTTCTTCGATGACTTGTTCTTCTGCTATAACTTGTTCATTTACCGCGTTATCACGTGCGGGTACCAGCTCGTTTAACGATGGTGAATTTTGCTGTTTGTTATTTGCACTGCTATTGCCTAAAGCATTAATGGTAGATAAGTCTATTCCCATGCTACTTGCTAACGCTTGTTGTTGGCTAGGAGATAATTGTTTGAATTGTTCAATTTGTGCTTGGCTTATTTCAGCAGACATTACATTGAACGTGCAAGTAATAAGAAATGATGCGAGTGTGAATTTGGTAAAAAGTAACTTCATTTGTTTATATAACTTCTACTAATTAAGGTGTTCTAGTTTTAATTATTGGATAGTCAAATGAGCTTTAAAAACACTTAGGAGCTTTAATTATATCCATATAACAATAAGTTTAGGTATGAATTGCAATCTATAATTCATACCTAAAAGCAGCGAAGAACAGTAGACTAATTATTGCAGGTTGTCAAAAAATTAATATACCACGGCATGGCTTTATCGATACCTTGTTGAATGCGAAACTCTGGTTGGTAGCCAAGTAGAACTTTAGCTTTTGAAATATCCGCCTGCGAATGTCTTACGTCACCGGCTCTAAATTCTTGGTAAATTGCCGACTTTACATAACTAACCTCGTTAGCGCTTAATGAGGTTACTAGACTACTAAATAACTCGTTGAGGCTTGTTCTATCGCCAAGTGCGACATTGTAGACCTGATTTTTCCCTTCGTCATTCGCCGTTGCTGCCAAGATATTGGCTTGCACGGCATTTTCGACAAAACAGAAATCACGGCTAGTTTCTCCGTCACCATTGATAAATAAGTCTTGATTTTCAATCATAGCGGCTGTCCATTTTGGAATTACCGCAGCATAAGCACCATCTGGATCTTGACGTTTACCGAAAACATTAAAATATCGCAAGCCAGTAGCATTCAAACCATAGGTTTTATGAAATACATCGGCATATAGCTCATTAACATATTTCGTTACCGCATACGGTGATAATGGTTTACCAATATTTTCTTCCACTTTTGGTAATGCGGGATGATCACCGTAAGTGGAACTTGACGCGGCATAAACAAAGGTACTGACTTTAGCGTTTTTTGCCGCGGTCAGCATATTAACAAAGCCGGTAATATTAGCCGAATTGGTTAAAATAGGATCGGCAATCGAGCGAGGGACAGAGCCTAAAGCGGCTTGGTGCAAAACATAATCAACGGTTAGCTTATTAAATGTTAGTGCTTTTTCGCAATCACTATAATCACGAATATCGCCTTTAATAAAGGAAAAGTTATGCCATTGCTCGCTACTCACTTGGCTTTGAACTTCATCTAAATTATGTTGGTGACCCGTAGCAAAGTTGTCTAGGCCAATGACTTTTTGATCTAGCAGTAATAATGTTTCTAACAAATTGGAGCCAATAAAACCCGCAACCCCAGTGACTAACCAAACTTTCGGTGTTTTTTTAAGTTGCTTTTTTATTTCATCGTACTTAGACATCATCACTTCCATTTTTTATTACTATTTAAAACAAACTACCCGTTTGAGCTGTCAGCTGCCTTTAAAGCAGCTGTATTTTTACTGATAGCTTAAAACTGACAGCTAATATATTCTTTTCACTCGTATTCACAAGCGCATATCAACTGACTCTTTTGGTAAAACATATTTTAAATCATAAAGTACATGATGCTCTTTGCCGAGCTTACGAATTTCATCAACACCTAAAGCTTTAAATTCATTGTGTGATACCGCTAAAATTATCGCATCATAATTGCCAGCATCAGGTTTCTCAGTCAAGCTTAAGTTGTATTCGTGTTCGGCTTGTTCGCTTGAACACCAAGGGTCAGTAATATCAACATTGATATTATATTCTTTAAGTTCGCTGACAATATCAACGATTTTGGTATTACGTAGGTCTGGGCAATTCTCTTTAAAAGTTAACCCCATTATTAGCACATTTGCGCCTTCTACTTGAATGCGCTTGTGTAACATATGTTTAACTAACTGAGAAACAACATAAGCTCCCATGCCATCATTTAAACGGCGTCCTGCCAGAATCATTTCAGGATGATAACCCACAGACTGTGCTTTATGAGTTAAATAATATGGGTCAACACCAATACAATGGCCGCCAACCAAACCTGGACGAAATGGCAAAAAGTTCCATTTGGTTCCCGCGGCCTCTAATACTTCTAACGTATCGATATTAAGTTTGTTAAAAATAATCGACAATTCGTTGATCAGTGCGATATTGACATCACGTTGGGTATTTTCAATTACTTTAGCGGCTTCTGCCACCTTAATAGAGCTCGCTTTATGTGTGCCGGCAGTAATAATTGAACGATACAAATCATCAACAAATGTTGCAATTTCTGGCGTTGAACCAGAAGTGACTTTTAAAATATTAGTCACTCGGTGTTCTTTATCACCGGGGTTAATACGCTCGGGTGAATAACCGGCATAAAAGTCTTGGTTATAAGTTAAGCCGGATACTTTTTCGACAACAGGGATACATGCTTCTTCAGTAGCACCTGGGTAAACGGTTGATTCATAAATAATAATATCGTCTTTGCTAACCACTTTACCTAACATTTCACTGGCTTTTATCAATGGCGTTAAGTCTGGCTGTTTATGTTTATCGATAGGGGTTGGTACGGTAACAATATAAACATTAGCGCTTTGTAAATCGGCTACCTCGGACGAAAAACTCAACCCCGTAGTGTCAGCCAGTTCTGCGTCGCTAACTTCAAGCGTACAATCTGTACCACTTTTCAATTCAGCAATACGCGTTTGGTTAATATCAAAGCCTAAAGTTTGATATTTTTTGCCAAACTCTACTGCCAATGGTAAACCAACATAGCCTAAACCTATTATGGCTATTTTTACATCATTTAAGTCATGTATCATTGTTAGAACCCTTGCCCTATGCTTGCTGATAATTTTAGTTATTATTGTTATTTTTTAATCGTAAGCAAGCTTTCGAATAACTAAAGCTTGCTTAAATACCGTTAATGGCTGCAACAGCGACGGCGGCATTATAAATAATTTGTGTTGCTGTCGACCACAATGTTAGATCACTCATGTATTCAGAATCCAGCGGCACTACAATAGTATCGCCGGGTTGTAATGAAGTATCCGCTGTGCCTGCAAACCAGTTACTTTCTTCAACCATTTTAATACGACCGCTGGCTGAAATAACGTAAATACGCTCTGCGTCAGCACGCTTTTTGATACCGCCACTCTGTGCGATATAATCTTCAGCAGACATTGTTGCGTCATATAAATGCGATGATCCCACTTGCACTTGACCAATAACATTGATGGAGTTTTTCATGGTTGGTACATAAAGCACGTCACCACCTTCAAGCAATACTTGTTCGCTTTTATTCGCGATAACGTCAGGTAAGTTGATCACTAAACGTCCGACTGGTTCTAAATTAGTAATGTCTGCCAGTAATTTTTGCGCATCGTCATAATTCGCTGACGTGCCTTTTTCAGTTAATGACTTTGATGCCATTTCGATGCGTAAATCGCTAGCAAGTTTTACTAAGTTTTTTTGCTCTAATTCTTTGAGTTGCTTACGAGTAAATACTGAAGCGTCTGGATGAGCATACTTGGTTAATCCGCCAGCTTTAACAATTATCTCGGCCAACGTTTCACCGCGTCTAATGGTATATTTACCAGGGAAAACGAATTCGCCGCGCAGTTCAACCACATGGTTTTCGCTCCAAGCTGGAATTTTATGCACGTTTAAACGATCTTTACTTTTTAACGAGATATTGGCTTGAGTGTCACCAGTTAACGCTGACTTTAAGTCAACATTTAATGACACTTTACTAGCACCACGTTGAGTTAATACATTTCGGGTAATTTCAGCGCGCGCGAGGTAAGCAGATTCTTTCACGCCACCAGCTGCAGCTAATAAATCACGAACTTTGGCATTGTTAGCTAATGGATAAATACCTGGAAATTTAACTTGCCCGTCTACCTCAATAAGTTGAATAGGTTGACCTGATGCACCTTGTTGACGCAGCTTTCTCAACACCGGTTCTAACAAGCGTTGACGAGAAAACAACGCCATTTCACGGATGCTAATTTCTTTGTCTAACGCGTTATTGGTAATTTCCACTAACGACTTATTGACCAAACTTTCAGCGTCTTCATCAACGCTATCATTAAGCGCGATTCTTGAAGAGTGACCATCATACTTTTGCCAAAACGACTTTTCTTGGTAGCTGTTTTTCGCTTGTTCACGCTCTTTGGCAAACAATTGCTCTTGCGTGAATGCTAACTCGTCTAACGACAATGCTTCGTCAATTTGTTTGGTGACATTAGAAAAAACCAAAACTTTATCATTTGGCAACAAGGTTAAATTGTCGGCAGAGTCGACTTGCTTAACATCAAGTGCCTTTGCGAGATTAAATTGTAAAATTTCGATGTTTCTGGCTTGGTCCTTTTGTCGCACAACTAAGGCATAACTCAAGTCGGCATAAGGTAAAATATGAGAATTTAAATTGGGTAATAAATTCGCAATTTTTAGACCTTGCTGCCACTGATATTTACCAGGTCGTGTTACAGCACCAATAACGGTAATAGCTTGTTGATATACTCCTGAACTTTTAAGGACACGAATATAGTCGCCACTTTGTAGCAACTGTTTACGCTCGCTTTGCTCAGTTAAATCAACATTAATAATGCTGCGCAGGCTATGCTTATTGTAACGTTCAACTGTAGTTGCTTGTGGGTAAGCTGACGGTAATAAACCTCCGGCCATTTCAATTATGGCATTATAGTCCTCATCGGCTTTTATTTCGTATATGGCTGGGCGTCTAACCTCGCCAAGTATTGATACACTTCTACTTTGGCTTGGAATAAAAACCACATCCCCTGATTGCAATAAAATGTCACTGGAAGAGTCGCCATTAATAAGTAAATCATATAGATCAACAGTTTGTACAATTTTACCGGCACGTTTTACTTCAATATTACGTAATGAGCCAATATCACTAACACCACCGGCGGCAAAAATTGCATGGGTGACGCTCGACAATGAACTTAAAGTATAGGGGCCAGGCTTATATGCATCGCCCAAGACAAAAATACGCATTGAACGTAATTCCGCTAAACTGACCACCACATTGACACCAATAATGCTTTGCTTAATTCGTTCAGAAAGGAAGTTTTTCATTTCTGTAAATGCTAAACCCGCTATTTTCACCGGCCCGACATCAGGTATTAAAATAGTACCTTCTCGCGTAATAGGTAATATATGTTCGCTATTCTCTTTTCCGTATATTTGAATCGACAATTGGTCACCGACCCCTAAAATATAATGTTCAGGAATCGCAATATCCATGGTTGGTGTGAACGTGCTTGGCGCATTGGCAAAAACGTCCATACCGAACCTTTCTAGCGGCCTAAATAATTCTGCATCGCTGTCAAATAAAGAAGTGTCGGCTTGTTTATCGTCATTTAACTCGGAATTAGGTCTAGGAGAGACAGGTGTAACCGATGATTTTGTCGGCTGTTTACTAGTTGATATTTGTCCCATAACAGCATCTAAATCAACACCCATACTTTGCGCGAGCGCTTGCTGTTGAGCTTTAGGAAGACTTTTAAACTGTTCGATTTGTTGCTGACTAATTTGTGAAAATGCCGCAGTAGAAGAAAGCGTATAAAAAACTAGTAGTGTTGCCAGTTGGCGCAGAAAATTAATCATTTGAACGTATTTATTCCTATATATACGTGAATAAAACTTAAAACAAAACAGCGTGGAGTTTATCAGTTAGTGTACTGAGGTTAAAGTAACTTTTTATGCACAGTTTTAGTGATTTATGATTTAACTAAATAATCACCAAAATAAAAAATAATTATGCTATTTATCAAAACGGTAATGTTTATTTAAAAATAGATTGCTCGCTATTATCCTCAACGTTAAAATTTATGCCTTATAGTGAAAAACAACTAATCAGCGCGACGACAAAAGCCGAATGTCGTAATGTTAACGTTAAGATAGAGAGAAAAACCACTGACGTTCTAGTCTTTAGCTAACTAAATTGAATTTGTATATTTCTATTCAGTGAATAAAAGTGCTGATAAATACTACAAATGAAATATAAAAATCATATAACTTTCCACTCACTGCAGCAGAGATTAACCTGACATACTTGCCTTTCACGGCTAGCAAAGGTATAAAACGGGCTAGCTAAAGCTATTTAACACAATTTTGCTCAACAAATTGCCGCATTAACTAACAATGCAAATCAGCTAAATAATAATAATTATGATGTCGAGCATACTTTTTTAAGGAATTTTTAAATGACAAAACCTACAGCAGGCACTTTTTTCGGTCATCCGAAAGGACTGTTTCTTTTATTTGGTACTGAAATGTGGGAACGTTTTGGTTATTACGGTATGCGCGCGCTTTTGGTGCTCTATTTGGTAGCAAGCGTTCAAGATGGCGGTTTCGGCTGGACACCAGGTGAAGCCTTAAGTCTTTACGGCACCTTTACTATGGCAGTTTATTTAACACCGGTACTCGGTGGTTGGCTTGCCGATAACTTTATTGGCCAGCGTAAAGCGATTATCCTTGGCGGTATTATCTTTTCATTAGGTTACTTTACTTTAGGTATTCCTAAATCCATGCTTGTGGGTATGGAAGAAACTGTTTTCTATATTGGTTTAACGTTAATCGTTATCGGTAACGGTTTGTTTAAAGCCAACGTCTCAAGCCTTGTTGGTGATTTATATGAAGATGGCGATCATCGCCGAGATGGTGCCTTCACTATTTTCTACATGGGTATTAACTTAGGAGCATTCTTAGCGCCGATCACTGTTGGTGTTCTAGGTGAGCAAGTTAACTGGCACTACGGTTTCATTTTAGCCGGTTGTGGTATGCTGATTGGTTTAACACTGCAACTGTTATTCGCTAAGAAATACTTAGGTGATATCGGTGTAGTACCTTCGGCTAAACGCATAACCGAAGGACAAGCAACTCAAGCACCTATTACTTCACAAGATATTGATCGCATGAAAGTCATTTTAATTATGAGCATGTTCTCGGTGATTTTCTGGGCAGGATTTGAGCAAGCTGGCGGTTTATTTACGATTTATGCCTCTGACTTTACTGACCGTACTATCTTCGGCTTTGAAGTCGCTGCCTCATCGTTTCAATCATTGAATGCCATGTTTATTATTATGCTTGCGCCAATTGTTGCCTCTGTTTGGGTTAAAATGGGATCTAACGAACCAACGTCCCCGAAGAAGTTTGCACTTGCGATGGTATTTTTAGCTTTAGGCTTCTTCGTGATGCTCTGGGCTACCATGGTTCAAGGTGGTGATGTAACAGTGAAAGTTAGCATGCTGTTCTTAGTGTTTGCTTACCTTTTCCATACCTTAGGTGAGTTGTGTTTATCACCTATCGGTCTGTCTATGGTTACGAAATTAGCACCACTTAAGTTTACCTCAGTATTAATGGGTATTTGGTTCTTATTTACTGCGTTATCAAACAAACTCGCTGGTTTTATCGGTTCATTTGTTGGCGAAGGTCAAGAGATGGTCGACAATGCGGCTAATATATTTATGGGTGTTGGTTTAGCTGCCTTAATTACTGGTATTATTATCTTCATGTCAGCGGGTAAGTTAGTACAATGGATGCATGGTGCTGAAGGTAATGAGTCTCACGACCTTGAAGAAAAAATTGAAGAAGAAATTGCTGTAACAGGAACTCATGAAGGTATTTCTGAAAAGCAATAATTTTCATTATCAGGAAAATTAGCCTAATTTTTCTTTTATAAAAAACGAGCGATATTAAGTTATTGCTCGTTTTTTTATTTATATTCCCCCTACTATTTCAGTTTTCAACGTAAGATACCAGACAATGGAACTGACCTCCTTTCTGTTATAAAGTACGGCTTATATTTTTATACAATAAGAAACTACTGTGAGTGAATCTGTAGCGTCAAATAACCTAAGCCTAATGCCGAAAAGCCGGAGTGCTATTCGACAACACATTCGTGAGCAACGTCAGCAACTTACATCACAACAACAAGATCATTTTGCTACGCAGCTATTGCAGCACTTTATTACGGATCCTAAAATATTACAGGCAACACATATTGCCATTTACTTAACAAATGACGGCGAACTTAATACTGAAGTGTTAATTGCTTGGTGTTGGCAGCAAGGTAAGCAAGTTTATTTACCGGTTTTACACCCTTTCGCAAAGGGGCACTTACTTTTTTTGCATTACGAGCAACAGACGACATTGGTTAAGAATCAATACGGAATTGCCGAGCCAAAACTTGATGTAAGAAGCATTATACCGGTTAATCAACTCGACATAATTTGTACCCCATTAGTCGCCTTTGATAAAAGTGGTGCTCGACTTGGTATGGGGGGCGGATTCTATGATCGTACCTTAGCTGATTGGTACATTACCTATGAAAGCAAACAACTCACTAAGCCTTACCCGATAGGTTTAGCCCATAATTGCCAACTTGTTGAGACCTTACCCGCTCAGCAATGGGATATACCACTACCAGAAATTATTACCCCTGCTAAACATTATAAATTCGATTAGTTGCTTAGCGACAGATATTATATAATGCTTTAACTAGGCTATTTAAAGCTTACAGAACAACCACTCAAACCAACGGTAAACAAGGCCTATTATGACTCAAGATGAAATGAAAAAAACGGCAGCAATAAAAGCCCTAGACTATATCAAAGCAGATACCATCGTTGGTGTAGGTACAGGCTCAACGGTCAATCATTTTATTGATGCTCTTGCCACCATCAAAGACAAAATTATTGGCGCGGTATCAAGCTCTGACGCTTCAACTGAGCGTTTAAAGTCATACGGCATTGAAGTGTTTGATCTAAACAATGTTGATGGTATTGATGTTTACGTTGATGGCGCTGATGAGATTAACCCACATATGCACATGATTAAAGGCGGTGGTGCTGCTTTAACAAGAGAGAAAATTGTTGCTGCGGTAGCAAAAACGTTTGTTTGTATTGCTGATGATAGCAAGCAAGTGCCAATGTTAGGAGGCTTTCCATTACCGGTTGAAGTGATCCCGATGGCAAGAAGCTATGTCGCTAGAGAATTAGTCAAGCTAGGTGGCGATCCAGCCTACCGCCAGGGTGTTATTACCGACAATGGTAATGTTATTATTGATGTTCATAACTTAGAAATTCTCGATCCCAAAGCGCTAGAAAATAGCATAAATGCTATTGTCGGAGTGGTGACTAACGGTCTGTTCGCAAATCGTCCGGCAAACGTCTTAATTATCGGCAGTGTAGATGGTACAAAAATAATAAAATAACACTTTAGAGTTTATACCCTATATGGTAGTTTAGGTATCTAGCCATCTAAAATAGCATGCATTAAGCAATGTTTGATTGAGAGAAGTTAAACTATCATGAGCAACAATTCACTAGCGAAAGACAAAATAAAGATATTACTTTTAGAGGGCGTTCATCAAAGCGCCCTTGAAGAGCTAAAAGCCAAAGGCTACTCAAATATAGAATATCTTAAAACCTCACTTTCAGAAGACGAGCTGATTAAAAAAATAGCCGATGTACACTTCATCGGCATACGCTCTCGCACTGATTTAAATAAAAATGTTTTAAGTCATGCTAAAAAGCTAGTCGCCATTGGTTGTTTTTGTATTGGTACCAATCAAGTAGACAAAGCTGCTGCACAAGCATTTGGTATTCCGGTATTTAATGCACCGTTTTCAAATACCCGTTCAGTGGCAGAATTAGTTTTAGGCGAAACATTATTATTACTTCGCGGTATTCCTGAAAAAAGCGCACAAGCGCACCGTGGTATTTGGAACAAATCTGCTGTTGGCTCAGTTGAAGCTAGAGGTAAAACTCTCGGCATTGTTGGCTATGGTCATATTGGTATGCAACTGGGTATACTTGCCGAAACACTCGGTATGAAAGTTCGCTTCTTTGATATTGAAACTAAGCTACCTTTAGGTAATGCTAGCCAAGCCCCAACCATGACAGCATTATTAAAAGAAGCTGATATTATTAGCTTGCATGTTCCAGAGACGCCACAAACACAAAATATGATGGGTGCCGCCGAATTTGAAGTCATGAAAGACGGCGTTATTTTTATTAATGCATCTCGCGGAACGGTTGTTGATATTGATGCGTTATCTGAAGCTTTAGCAAGCAAAAAAGTCGCTGGTGCGGCAATTGATGTATTTCCAGTAGAGCCTAAAGGTAATGATGAAGAGTTCATCAGCCCATTACGCGCCTTCGACAATGTTATACTAACGCCGCATATCGGTGGTAGCACCAAAGAAGCACAAGAGAATATCGGCCTAGAAGTGGCCAGCAAACTTGCTAAATATTCGGACAATGGCTCAACGTTATCAGCGGTTAACTTCCCGGAAGTATCGCTACCAGAACACACGGGCACCAGTCGTTTGTTACATATTCATCGTAACCAGCCCGGTGTTTTAACGCAAATTAACCAAGCGTTCGCAAAACACAATATCAATATAGCGGCTCAGTACTTGCAAACGGCCGATCAAATTGGCTATGTGGTTATTGACATTGAAGCGGAAAATCGCGAACTTGCGCTAAAAGAGTTAAAGCAAATTGATGCAACAATAAGAACTAGATTATTACATTGATCACACTGCGCAATACAGTATTGTTATTAAAAACAACCTGTACTTAAAACAAAAAAGCCAAAGCAATTGCTTTGGCTTTTTTAACTCTGTTTTTCAGGCTAAGTAAATTAACTTAATACCGACTATCAGTACGATTAATAAAAAATTAGCATCATACAAACCCAGGCTGCAATGCCTGCGACTATATCGTCAAGCATAATACCTAAGCCACCATGACAGTTTTTATCTAGATAAGAAATCGGCCAAGGCTTTAAGATGTCAAAGAAGCGGAAAAGTGCAAATCCGACAAGAATAGTTTGCCACGTAACCGGCATAAGAAACATCGTGATGAGCAAACCGACGAATTCGTCCCAAACTATAGCGCCATGATCATGAACACCGGCATCTTTTGCCGCTTTGCCACAAATATAAACGCCAGTAACACTCATTAAAATAATCAGCGTTAAGTAAATCATATTATCGAGTGGTGCAAGTAAAAGAAATAGTGGTATTGCCGCTAAGGTACCAAAGGTGCCCGGTGCTTTCGGTGCTAAACCGCTACCAAAACCTAACGCCAAAAAGTGAATCGGGTTCGAGAGACGAAAATTTGCTGTAGATGTTGCCATGACTATTTTTTACTGCTTGCAAAGTGTTCAAAGCTTTTTGCATTAATAGCAATCGCTTTACTATTAAGCGTAGTGGTAATTTTTTCACTTCGATTTAGCTGACCAATACAGGTTATTGTATTGCCACTATTTGCTAAGGCTGTTTCCATGCCGACTTTATTATCTTCAGAAACGGTAAATAACAATTCATAATCATCGCCGCCGACCAATGCCATCTCAAAAGCTTCTTCGAGACTAACGGTATCACGCAAAGCGTTTGATATCGGTAAATCATCTAGCACAATGTTTGCGCCAACCTGAGATGCTCGACAAATATGACCAAGATCAGAAATTATACCATCAGATAAGTCGATAGCTGCACTGGCATACTCACGTAACGCTTGCCCAGCTAAAACTCTTGGTGTTGGATAATCTAAACGCCGACGTACGCTTTCACGATATTCTGTTGCAAGGTTTATCTCGTTAAAAACATCTTTAAGCGCTAAAGCAGCATCACCTATTTCACCCGTCACATATACCCAATCACCTGCCTTCGCCCCGGAGCGAGTAAGGTGTTTATTCATTGGTATTAGCCCTTGGGCTGTCACTGTGATAGCCAATGGTCCCTGCGTGGTATCGCCGCCAATTAATTGCACGTTATAATATTCGCACAACTCAAAAGCACCATGACAAAAACCTTCTACCCATTTCAGGTCAACTTCCGGCATCGTGATTGCCAAAGAAATCCATGCAGGCTCAGCCCCCATAGCGGCTAAATCCGATAAATTAACGGCAATGGCTTTATGACCAATGGCTTGTGCACTCGTTTCATGAGGAAAGTGCACACCAGCAACCAAGGTATCTGTGGTGATTGCAATATTTTGACGCTCTGATGGACTGACAATGGCACAGTCATCACCAATACCAAGCACAACATCTTTACGTTTAATCACTTGCTCAGTAAAGAAGCGCTTGATCAATTCGAACTCTTTCATATTACAACCAAATGATGATTATTCGTTCGGGCGAACAAGCTTAACAACTTTATCCAAAACACCGTTGACAAACTTATGGCTGTCATCAGCAGCAAATGACTTGGCTAATTCAATAGCTTCGTTGATGATCACTCGGTAAGGTACATCTCGACAATCAGAAAGTTCATAAACTGCAACACGTAAAATAGCTTTTTCTACATGATCAACGTCAGCTAATGGGCGATCAACATGAGGTGCTATTTTTTCATCAATGCTACTAACCTGGCTTGAAACACCGCGAAATAATTGCTGAAAATAAGGAATATCAAAACGACGTGCGCCGTTTTCAGTCAAAAAATTCGTCTCAATCTCAGTCACATTGTTCTGACTTAGCTGCCATGAATATACCGCTTGTACCGCTAGTTCTCTAGCTTTTCTTCTAGGTGATGGTTTCACAAAAGTATCCTATTATAACTTATCTAGCACGTTAACCATTTCTAAAGCACTTAGTGCAGCTTCAGCGCCTTTATTGCCCACTTTTAGGCCAGCACGATCAATAGCTTGTTCAATAGTGTCGGTAGTAATGACACCAAATGCCACTGGCATAGTATATTCCATAGCAACTTGCGCTAGACCTTTATTACATTCACCAGCAACGAAGTCAAAATGAGGCGTACCACCACGAATAACAGCACCAATAGCAATAATGCCATCGTATCCGCCTTTAGCTGCTATTTTCTTCGCTGCCACTGGTAGCTCATAAGCACCTGGAACACGAATAACGGTAATATCACTATCTGCAACATTGCCATGGCGCTTAAGGGCATCGACAGCACCTTCAAGTAAACTTTCAACCACAAAACTATTAAAACGAGAGACGACAATGGCGAATTTCTTACCGGTTGCGTCAAAGTTAGCTTCTACGACATTCATTTAAAAATCACCTACTGATAAAAATTGCCGCAATTCTAGCAAATTGCAGCCGACTGAGGAACTCGTTTTAACAATTTTATAGTAATAGTCGATAACTTTAGCATTAGGTAAATAATATCAACGGTGATTCTGTATCGTTTTCAATACCTTTCGATAGTTCGATTACAATGGTTTCTTTCGGTGATCGTGCCTAATCAAAGCGTCAGAGTATCAATGTCTTATAGCCAACTCGCTTTAATGCGTAAAATTAGTCGTTCTCAAAAATGGATGCGTTTCCTGTGCGTTACGCTAAATCAATTTGCTCATGGCACATTAAGCAGCATTTTTGTATCATAGTGGCATCTAACTTTAATCAAGACCCACTTGGAATTTTATGGCCATTTACTTTTCTTCAAATAAAATCCCTGCACTACAAGCGTTTAGCTTACATCAACGCCAAGCTATTCTGACTCTGGCACAAGCAAAGCTTTCTGCACCTGAAAAGTTTATTTTAAATATCATAAAGTTACTTTTACTGATCCCGCCCTTTCTTTTTATCGCCAATTTACAAGGCTTTGCTTTGATAGCAGCAATTATAATCGTGCTAATCGCCTATTTCATAATATTAAGACCAATCATGCTCTTTTTTGCACACAAGCATCTCGACCAAGCTATTCGTCAATATAAAAAAAGTGAACCTTAAGTTCACTTTTTTTATTGTTATACCCAAAACTAATATATTAAGGCTCTATTTCTTGCAGCTCTTCTAAGTAAGCATCAATATTAGCTTCTTCCTCTTGGTTAATTTCAACTGGAGGATTACCATCATATACTTTGTACTGCATATTTTGAAAATAGGCGTTTTTAACAAACTCATACGGGTCGATTGCATCATTTAAAATGGCTTCTTGGTCAGCAAATGCAGCTCGAGCTTCTAAACCTAAAATACCAGCGCGAACTATATTTGGCCAAAAATCAATAACGGCAAGTGGCCAGTAGTAGCGGTCAACAAAATCACCGACTTCTTCCCGCACAGATGAAGGACCAAGCGCAGGGACGACTATATAAGGTCCATCACCAACACCATAACTGCCAAGTACTTCACCGAATTCTTCTTGTTTTCGGTCCCAGCCAAAATCACTTGCTGGATCAAAAAAGCCTAGTAACCCCACTGTTGAGTTCAGCACAAAACGACCAGTTGATTCCGCTGCATCGGTAAATTTTGCTTGTAATAAATGGTTAATAATTGTCGATGGTTCATTTAGGTTAAGCGCCATATTATGCACACCTGAACGCAATTCTATCGGCATATATTCGACATAACCTTCAGAAGCAGGTTTGAAGACATATTTATCCGCATAATCCCAAGTAAAAGTCCAAAATGGTCGATTGATAGATTCCAAGGGATCTTTTGGATCAGATAAGCCTTGTTCTGATGATGGTGTGCTAGAGCAAGCGGTTAAAAACAACGAAAGCGCTAATATTAACAAAAGTTTAAAACTATAAATGGGTTGCTTTTGCCATGCTAAACTTCTATTTATCTTCACTTCAGAATCCTTGTTTTATAACGATGCTATAAATATGTCGTGGTAATTAATAAGCTAGCGATTAAGTTTTATTTTATCCACAGTTTATCATGGACAGCAAAACGCTAGCATTAAGAGTTTTGTTTAAAAAGTGTAATAGTCTATTTGGTATTGCAAGCGCATGACTATCGAAGTATTGAGGTTATTTTAACTACTATTTTACAACTCTCTGGCGATGAACAGCAAGTAACATTTCTGCTTCAGCTTTTGGAATATCACACTCTTGCATAATTTCAGCAATATCAGCTCCCAACTCAACCAACTTTTGCGCTCGAGTATATAATTTATCTTCGGGTTGTTGATGTAAAAGCTTATCAATGACTTCAACTTGGCTATTAAACAGCTCTTGAGTCACTTTAATACGATGCTCTAGCTGTTTGCTAACTTGTTCATTTTCTCTCTGCGATTCCTGACAATATTGCAGATTGTCATCTAACTGAGATTGGCTATCAGCAAGTAAAGTTTGCAGTTCTACTAACTGTATTTCTTGGTTCTGTAACTTCTGCTGTAATTCTTCGATTTGTCGACTAAAGCGGTTTTTGAGTGCTAGCAATAACATAGCAACAAGCATCACAATGGCAAATGCAATCAAACTGATCAAGTTAGCAGGTATATTTTCCATAGTATAAAAAGGCCGCTGAAATTAAAAAAGCCTGCTCAGCAGGCTTATTGACAAGCATTAGAATTGTTTTAATTCATCCCATTCAACATCAGAAAGCAGTTTATTCAAATCAACGAGGATCAATAGTTCATCATTGCGATTTGAAACTCCTTGAATATATTTTGCGCTTTCATCATTGCCAACATTTGGTGCTATGTCGATTTCAGAAGTTTTTAAATACACGACCTCAGCAACACTATCCACTAAAATACCGATAACTTGGGTCTCTGCTTCAATGATAACAATACGTGTGTTATCTGTGAGTTCAGCTGATTCCATGCCAAAACGAGCACGTGTATCAATAACCGTTACTACGTTGCCTCGTAGATTAATGATACCCATTACATACTCTGGAGCGCCTGGTACGGGCGCTATTTCTGTATAACGGAGTATTTCTTGCACTTGCATAACGTTAATGCCGTATGTTTCATTACCTAGCTTAAACGTTACCCTTTGCACTACTTCATCGTTAGTATCTACACTTTCATTCGCATTGCGTCTTTCATCAGACATACCGCTGGCCTCTTTCAATTTTGTGTACTATTTTAATGACTAGAATACTTATCTACTAAGTATACTGGCAAGTTTCAATTCATCAATTATTCTTGAGTAATATTTACGCCTTTTTCCAATAACTTAATCAAAGATTTAACATCGAGTAAAGCGCACATACGATTTTTTACTAATCCGGCAAGCCAAGGTCGCTTGTTTGGCGTATCCAACCATTTAACATCTTCTTGCTTAAGCGTTACGGTATCTGTCAAACTTTCAGCCGTTAAACCCCATGATGAATCACTTAACATAATAATATATTGATAACTTAGTGCAGAAATCAATGCTTCATCACACTTTTCAGGCATTACCCAACGTGCTGTATCAACAACACTTATTTTATCTTCACGATGTAGCATAACACCTTTAAACCAATCAGGTTTGCCCATTAATGACGTTATTTTATCGTTATTTAGTATGCCACCCAACTCAATAAGTGGTACGGCAATCATTAAACCTGCGACCTCAAAAAACATCGCTTGAAAATCACCTTGACGATAACTACGTTGATCTATCGCTTCAAAGCCACCTAAGCTTTTACGGGTTTTGATGTCATTTAGCGCTATTTTGCTGCTACTTTCTACTGACTTTCTTAGCGCAACCTTAGGTTCAATATTTGCCTGACTTGGCTTAATAATATTCTTAGCCTGTTCCGCACGGTTTTCTTGATAAAAACTTTTTTGTTCTGCTTTCGTCGAACTTAACGCTTCGGTATTTTCTTGCTCAAATATTTGTGGAAAAGTAGCACTAGCAAGTAATTTTTCTAGTGGCTTAATTTCTTTCTCTTTTACTGACAGGGTTTTCTGCGCTACTTCTTCTTCAGTAAGTAGCTCTGACAAATAGGTCTGCATCAATTGTTTACTTGCAGCTAAAGACTTTGACATGGGCTTACTTACTCACTGTGTTTAAATTAACTAAACATTTTAATAAATTTTTATAGGCAATGACACCACGGGAACCTGCCGCATAATCAGAAGGCACTTTTTGAGCAACACTGGCGTTACGAAAATTTGTATCGGTTGGTATAACACCAGGCCAAACGAAATCTCCGTAAAGTTCTTGTAACTTTCGATAAGTCATTAATGAAGCTTTAGTTCGTTTATCAAACATAGTCGGGACAATAGTATACTTAAATGGCTCAGCTTGTTCTCCTTGCATTATTTCCAAGGTTTTCATCATACGATCTAAGCCTTTTAACGCTAAGAACTCAGTCTGTACTGGGACAATAATTCTATCACAAGCCGCTAATGCATTTACCATAAGCACCCCTAAAATAGGCGGACAATCAATCAAAACATAATCATATTCATCTGCTATCTCTCGCATAGCTTTTTTTAATACTAATCCCATACCACCTTTATTACCAAGCGAACGATCCAGTGTTGCTAGGCCCATAGTAGCAGGTAGTATATCGATATTATTATAATGTGTTGGGCACAGGCTTTGCATAATTTGTTCTTTGGTTGACACCTGTAAAAACAAATCATAAACACTTAATTCCAAGTCCTCTGATTCGATACCAAAATAATAACTTAATGATGCATGCGGATCGGTATCGACTAAAAGCACTCGATTACCTTCTTCCGCTAATAAACCTGCTAAGGCAATGGTCGAGGTTGTTTTACCTACGCCGCCTTTTTGATTTGCAACTGTCCAAACTACCAAGTGTATTTCCTATTGTTCATTATCTTTTTGTTCGGGCGGATTAGCGCTTTCATTACTAGCATTCGCTTCTGCACGAGTTGTAATGCGAATACCGCCACTCTCAAGCCTAATAATACGAATTTCATCGTCAGCAGCACTTTCTGTATCTATGTTTTTAATCGCTTCAACATCTTTTACTGAAATACTCGGTGTTGCCAATAAATTGGCTTTCTCTAAACCATATTTAGATATCGCGATGACTACGCGTCGGTTTTTTGCCCGGCCCGTTGCGGTATTATTATCAGCATTGGGGTAATATTGCCCATAACCTTCTATCGCCATTCGAGCAGGGTTCAACGTTAATTCTTCTAACACTCTTAAAATTGCCGTAGCTCTAAAAACTGATAGTTCCCAATTCGAAGAAAATATCTCCGTCGCTATCACTTGATTATCAGTATAGCCTCTCACACGAATATAATTACTTGAGTCAGCAATTACCTGATAGATAACTGATAATATGTCCTTTGCAGCGTTAGTTGGCGATGATGAGCCACTAGGAAACAATAAACCACTGTTTAATTCTATTTCTAACCAATCGCCATCTATTTGAAGTTGCGCATAGCCAGACTCAACCAACTCGTATAATGCTTCATGAAGATCTTTTTCTAGCGATGTTAATGTAGTGCCGACTTGAGCATCGGAAACGTTAGACAGTGTCACTTCACCTGAGACAAGTTCAGGACCTGCATCTTCTAAAATACCATTGCCAAATAAGCGCTTATTGGTTTTTGAACTATTAACCGGCAAAATATCATCACCGTGACCACGGTTTTTAGGCTGCTCATCATTGGCTTGAAAAACACGACCTATAGACTCAGTTGCTGTTTCAAACGGCTCTTCATTGACCATAGCCATAGCATATAGCACAACAAAAAGCGCAAATAGTAAGGTCATATAATCAGCATATGAAACTAACCAACGCTCTACATTGTCATGCTCTACTGAGTGGCGTCGGGCACGTAAACGGTTCATTGTTCCAACCGAAATGCCGATAATTTATTTTCAATGGCGTGCGGGTTTTCTGCTAAAGCAATTGCGATAATGCCCTCAGTCATCATTTCGCGATACATAGTTTGCTGATGCACAATTGCTTTAATTTTATTTGCTACTGGCAGGTAGATTAGATTCGCAAAACCAACGCCATAAATGGTGGCGACAAATGCTGTGGCAATGCCTTGCCCCAGTAATTGTGGATCAGCTAAATTGGACATGGCGTGGATCAAGCCAAGCACCGCCCCCAAGATACCAATTGTCGGGCTGTAACCGCCCATTGATTCAAAAACATGCGCCGAGCGCAAATTGTGTTCTCGATATAAGTCCAAGTCGAGCTCAAGAGATACCCTAAGATTTTCAACTTCTACACCATCAACGAGTAAATTTAAGCCTTTGTTAACGTAAAAGTCATTTTCTTCTTCTGCGATATGTTCAAGCGATAAAAATCCAGATTCTCGTGCTTTTTCAGCCCAAAGTACGATAGATTCAATACCTTGTTCAATGTCATATTTAGGCGGTATAAACAACCATTTTAGCAATGTAAGTGCGTGTAAAAATTGACTTTGTGATGACTGCAACATTACAGCGCCAAGTGTTCCACCAAAAACAATAATAAAGGCTGGCAACTCTAATAACGAAGATATTGCACCACCATCAATAATAAAGCCTAAATAAACGGCCAAAATAGCGATAATCAGTCCTGATATACTCAGTTTATCCATGCTGTATTTCCTTAAGAATTGCAGATGGAAAGCTTTCAAGTGCCAGTGATAGTTCAGATATTCCTGCAACGGTTACCGCTTGCGGCATACCATAAACAACACAAGACTCCTCGTCTTGTGCCCAAATAGTTGCGCCTTTGGCTTTTAACAGTCGGGAGCCTTCACGACCGTCAGCGCCCATACCCGTAAGTATAACGCCCAAAACATTACCACCAAAGACCTTAGCAGCAGAACCAAAACTAATATCAACACTGGGTTTAAATGCAATCCGCTCAGAATCGTCGTCAAGTATTCTCAATTTTGCAGCATTTTCTGTGCCATCGATTATCATTTGTTTGCCACCTGGAGCCAAATAGGCGCAACCAGGCTTTAAAATATCACCAGACTCTGCTTGTTTAATATCTATTTTACAAAGTGTATTCAAACGGTTAGCAAAAGCTAAAGTAAATGCCGCAGGCATATGCTGAACCATAATAATTGGTAATGGGAAGTCTTTAGGTAATTGAGTTAATAATTTTTGCAGTGCAACAGGCCCACCAGTTGAAGTGCCTATCGCCAATAATTTGTATGATTTTCCGGAACTTTTTTTTACTACAGAGTTGTGTCGTGAACTTAACACGTTTGATGGTTTTAAGGTTGTTGATGTAACAACTTTAGTTTTTACGTCGCTGAGGGCACGAGAACGAAAAGTTGAAATGCGCGGTAATCTTGTGGCTTTCTTCCTTGCTAATTGCACAACGCGTTGACGCAATAAACTACCAGCATCTTCAGTATTTTTAGCAATTTCATTAAACTTCTTAGGCAGAAAATCTAACGCCCCCGCATCTAATGCCTCAAGTGTTGCTTTTGCACCCGCGTGAGTTAGAGAAGAAAACATGATAATGGCGGTTGGTGCTTTTGCCATTATCTGTTTAACCGCATCAATGCCATTAAGTAAAGGCATTTCTATATCCATAGTAATAACATCAGGCTTCAAGGCTATCGCCTTTTCTACTGCGTCAATGCCATTTATTGCGACATCAATAACCTCAAGCTCAGGATCATTATTGAGAATATCCGTTACTCGGCGTCGAAAAAAACTGGAGTCATCAACCACCAAAACTTTAAAGGACATTTACCATCTCTTTCCTGTCTTTATAACGCTTTACGAGCGCAATTTTTTATTCACTATCGATTTTTTTGCGTAATATTTCAACATATTAGGTACATCAATTATCAGTGCAATACCACCATCACTTGTTATTGTAGCACCCGCCATACCTGGGGTTCCGTGCAATAATCTATCGAGCGGTTTAATAACCACTTCTTCTTGACCAATTAAGCTATCAACAACAAAACCAATTTGTTGACTTCCTAATTGAACAATAACCACATGACCTCGACCTCGTGGTTTTTCAACATAATTACGCACTAACCATTGGTCAAGGTAAAACAGTGGAATAGCTTTTTCACGAACAATAATCGTCAACTGCCCGTCGACCATATTGGTTTTAGTTAAATCAAGATGAAAAATCTCGTTAACTGCGGCTAACGGTAATGCAAAAGTTTGCGTACCTATAACCACCATAAGTGTCGGTAATATCGCAAGTGTCAATGGCACTTTGATTTCAAGCACGGTGCCAACACCCATTTCTGAGTCGATATTAACGGTACCATTGAGTTGCGTGATTTTTGTTTTTACAACATCCATCCCAACACCACGACCTGATACTTCTGAAATTTCAGTTTTTGTTGAAAATCCAGGTGCAAAAATCAAACTAAAAGCTTCTTTATCCGGCATACGAGCAGCAGCATCAGCGTCTAAAACACCTCGTTCTACAGCAATTTCTTTCAATTTCTCTGCATTCATACCGGCACCATCATCGCGAATGGTGAGGAGAATGTGATCGCCTTCTTGTGATGCCGACAATACCACAATACCTTCACGTGGTTTACCAGATGCTTCACGTTTATCTGGATCTTCAATGCCATGATCAACAGAATTGCGCACAAGATGCACTAATGGATCAGCAAGAGCCTCGACTAAATTTTTGTCTAAATCCGTTTCTTCACCTTCCAGAATAAGTTTAATTTCTTTATTTAAACTACGTGCTAAATCACGCACAACACGAGGGAAACGACCAAAAACTTTCTTAATAGGCTGCATACGCGTTTTCATTACCGCGCCTTGCAAATCTGTTGTCACTGCGTCTAGATTTGATACTGCTTTAGTTAAGTCTTCATCTTCTTTTGTCATGCCTAAACTAGTCAGGCGATTACGCACTAGCACTAGTTCGCCGACCATATTCATAATTTGATCTAAACGTTTGGTGTCTACCCTAACCGTTGTTTCACCTTGTGAAGCTTTTGCCGGAGTAGATTTTTGTTCGCTTGTTGGCGCGGCTTTATTCACTGCAGGCTTAGCTGGTGGAGGATTTTGAGCAGGAGTAGTGGCCTTAACAACTGGAGCAACTTTTGCCGCAGGTTGTTCTATTGGGGCCTGCGCCTTAGGACTTTGACCTTTACCGTGAAGTTCATCTAGCAATGATTCAAATTCATCATCATCAATTTCTTCTGACGATTTTGCATTAACTTTTTTATCATTTGCTGTTGCTACAGCCGGAGAAAAAGCGCCCTGTCCATGAAGCTCATCTAATAATGACTCGAATTCATCATCTGAAATATCATTACTATTCGATGTGGTTGGTTGTGCAGGAACATTTGTTGATGGTGCTCCTCCACCGTGTAATTCATCTAAAAGGCGCTCAAATTCATCTTCTGACATTTCATCACTTGAACTACTCGTAGTAGCAGGCTCTACAGCAGGAGCTTGTGCCGCAGGAGCAGCTATTGTTTCTTGGCCTTCAGGCTCTGATAGTCTATGTAGTTCGGCTAGTAAACTTGGGTCTGCGCTAGATAAAGCTTCTTGATTTTGCACTTGAACAAACATTTCATTAATCGTATCAAGCGCTTTTAATATGACATCCATCAGCTCTGAAGTCACTGAGCGTTGCTGATTCCTTAACGTATCAAAAACATTTTCCGCACCATGACAAGCATCAACTAGTTCGGTAAGTGACAGAAAGCCGGCACCACCTTTTACCGTATGAAAACCTCTAAAAATTGCGTTGAGCAACTCAGCATTATGAGGGTCATTTTCAAGTTCAACTAATTGCTCCGACAAGGTCTCAAGTATTTCTCCAGCTTCAATTAAAAAATCCTGAAGAATTTCTTCATCTTGTTCAAATGACATTCAGTTACTCCTATTAAAAACCTAAGCTTGATAATAAATCGTCGACATCATCTTGATCTGACACCACATCGCTACGACTTTCGCTATTCATAATTGGGCCTTCTACTAAGTTTTCGCCCACTTTTGGCATATAACTCGGTTTTTCTTCCTCAGAAGAAAGACCAAATGCTGTCAGCATGTTTATCAAACTATCTTCAACTTCACGCACTAAATCAATAACTTTTCGTATTACTTGGCCAGTGAGATCTTGGAAATCTTGCGCCATTAAAACATCAGTCATCAAACCATGAATTTTATTTGTTTCTTTTTCTGTCGTTTTCAGCAACACGTCGATATCGCGACATAATACTTTGAATTCACCAATATCAAGTTCATTGTGCATTAACTTATGCCACAGCGGATTAACCATACTAATTTGTTGTTGTATACTATCGACAACCGGAAAGATAGCCTCCACAGCATCCATAGTTTTATTAGCCGCTTCTTCTGTGCGGCTAATAACAAAATTCAACCTTTCTTTAGCATCAGGAATATCCGCGGTAGCTAAATCATTCAAACGCGAATCAAGATGAAAGTTATTCAATGAGTCATGCAACTGCCGAGTCAACTTACCTATTTCTGCAAATAGCGCTGTATTTATCGGACTTTGAATCTCTGCAATGAGCTCATCAGCTTTATCTTGTTGGTCTGTTTCTATGTATTCAACTAATAGCTTTGCTTGTTCCAAAGAAACATGGACACTAGTATTTGTATTCATATGACGTCCTTGCGTAACAAAATTTGATGTTCAACCAATACAATCAGTGGTTAACCAAGGCGTTCAAAAATTTTATCAAGCTTAGTATTTAGCGTTGCAGCAGTAAATGGTTTTACAATATAACCATTGACTCCAGCTTGTGCCGCCATAACAATTTGCTCTTTTTTCGCTTCAGCAGTCACCATCAATACGGGAATGTGCGACAATTTACCATCAGCTCTAATCGCTTTTAGTAAATCAATACCTTGCATTCCAGGCATATTCCAATCGGTGACAACAAAATCAAAATCACCTTCTTTAAGCATAGGTAGCGCTGTACTACCATCATCCGCTTCTGAGATATTGGTGAAACCTAAGTCACGTAACAAGTTTTTGATTATACGTCTCATTGTTGAAAAATCGTCAACAACAAGCACTTTCATATTTTTATCCAAGGCACCCTCCGGTGAGAACATTTAAAATTCTAACGATACTAGTATTCTACTTAACTTTGCCACGATTGCATACGAGCTTTTAATCTATGCATCGCCTGACTGTGTATTTGACTTACCCGTGATTCACTGACATCAAGTACTTGGCCAATTTCTCTCAAGTTAAGCTCTTCATCATAATACAACGACAGTACTAGAGCTTCACGCTCGGGTAAAGAGGAAATGCATTCCGCCAGCGATTTTTTAAAGAAACTATGTTCAATGTTAGCATATGGTTCATCTTGATGATGACTATGTTCTATTTCAATAACATCTTCGCTAACACCTAAATCTTCAATACCCAGTATTTTCCCTGAGCTAACTTCATTAAGCATATGATGGTAGTCATTCATCGAAATATCAAGTTTTTCAGCAACTTCTATATCTGTGACATCACGGCCGTGTTCAGCTTCTAAGTTTTTTATTGCCTCACTGATAGTGCGACTATTTTTATGCACTGAGCGTGGAACCCAGTCTCCACGACGTATTTCATCTAACATAGCACCGCGAATTCTAATGCCAGCGAAGGTTTCAAAGCTTGCACCTTTGCTATTATCAAAATTATTTGCCGCTTCGAGTAAACCTATCATGCCCGATTGAATAAGATCATCAACGAGTACACTGGCAGGTAATCTGGCCAGTAAATGATAAGCAATTCGTTTAACTAATACAGTGTGTTGTTCCAACAAAGCCGATTTATCAACACTATAAGTATGTAATTTTACCACTATAGCTCACTTTTCTGTTGGTTAGTGTTCTAACAATTGCTCAATAAAAAACTCTAAGTGCCCTGAAGGTTGCTGTGGCACTGGCCAACTAATGATATTTTTAGCGAGTGATTTAAAGCTAATTGACGCCGGAGAATCTGGAAATGCTTCAACAATGGCTTGTTGTTTTCTAACCGCTTTGCGAATATTTTCATCGTAAGGTATGACAGCAACTAACTCTAAAGTAACATCGAGGAATCTATCGGTGACTTTTGAAAGTTTAGCAAATAGCTGTTGACCTTCTTTTGCACTGCGTACCATATTGGCAACAACTTTAAATTTGAATAAACCGTGATCTCGACTTAATAGCTTCATCAATGCGTAGCAATCGGTTATTGATGTTGGCTCGTCACATACCACTAGTAAAACATCTTGCGAAGCTCGGCAAAAGCTCAATACCATATCAGAGATACCCGCAGCGGTATCAACGATGAGAATATCAAATTTGGTTTGCATATCGCTAAAAGCGCGAATCAGGCCAGCATGCTCAGACGGAGTCAAATCCACCATAGATTGCGTGCCTGATGTTGCAGGAATAATGTTAATACCAGCAGGGCCTTGAATGATAATATCATCCAATTCACACTCACCTGATAACACATGAGATAAATTGCGCTGGACACGCAAACCTAACATCACATCAACATTAGCTAAACCTAAATCGGCATCTAGTACTAATACCCGCTTGCCTAATTTAGCTAAAGAAATAGCGGTATTTAATGATACGTTAGTTTTACCTACGCCACCTTTACCACCAGAAACTGCTATGACTTTTATATGTTGGGGATCTTGCATCTTTCTTAAGCCACTCGCTTGATCTATCATCTAGTTAACTTCTCTATATAACCACGCCGCTTAACGTAAGACGGCTATACGGCAGCTGCTGCGGGTGTCCGCCATGAGGCAGCCACTGAACTCTGAGATTTTATCGCCATTCTATCTGCAAGCGTAACCAATTTCTCAGCATTTGCAACCTTAATATCTTCTGGAACTCTTTGGCCATCAGTAAGATAGCCAATAGCTAAACCATTTTGCAGTGATGTGGTAATAATTTCACCAACACTCAGGCTTTCATCTAGCTTGGTATAAATACAGCCCGCTAAAGGGATGCGTTTAAATCGTTCGACGTTTTCTTGCATTACACGCTGTTGAGTATTAGCAGATAACACTAAGTAGTTCCGAATTCTAACACGAGCATTAGCGATTAAGGTAGTCAAATGCTCGGCTAAGCGCATATCTCTTTGGCCCATGCCTGCGGTATCAATTAAGATTAATTTCTTTTGAGAAAATTGTTGTAAAAGACTATCTAACTCATTGCCATCATTGGCAAGTTTGACTTGACAACCAATAATACGACCATAAGTAGAAAGCTGTTCAAAACCAGCGATACGATAGCTATCCGTCGAAATTAACACCACTTGATCTGCACCATGAATTTGAGCAAAACGAGCCGCAAGTTTCGCAATAGTGGTGGTTTTACCAACGCCTGTTGGTCCAACAAGAGAAACAACACCACCACGTTGGATGATATCGTTATTAGTCGTATTTAGCTGCTGGGCAATGATATGTTTTGCTTGTTGCCAAGCATCTTGCTCATGAGTATTCGCAGGAATATAACCAGCAATTTGATCAGCAACTTGTTCGTTGAGGCCCATCGCCATTAATTTGTTAACCAAGACTGCGCGCATAGGGTCTTTTTGCGCCATATCTTGCCACATCAAACCAGACATTTGGTGCTCTAATAACTGACGAATTGACGACATTTCTTTTTGCATATTATCAAATTCAGCGCTACTCACGCGATGATCACTACTCGATTTATTTTGTTCAGAGGACGTATTCGACTTAGCTATTGTCTCATTAAAATATGTACTATTTTCTTCAATGTGGCTAGCAGCTGTTGACTGCTCTGCGGACTCTAACGGGTTAGATTGTTCTAAACGAGAAGTGAAGTTTTTAAACTGCTGTTCAATATCGGGTGCGGCAATATTATTACTTTTTGCAGGGTTATTATTTACTTTGGCTGCTGAATTTTCTATTTGACTATTAAATGCTCGCGTTGCAGGTGCTTTATCGTAGCCATTTTGCTGTACTTGTCGACTGAGCAATGCTGCTAAGCTATCTACTGGTGCTGCTGCAGACTGCGCTACTGAATCAGGTGCTTGGCTAATTGCCACTGTATCTTCGGTAAAATCTGCACGTTCTTCAGGTGCAGCATGAAGCTCTTGATTCTGAGTTGTTGCTGACTGCGCTGGCTTAACGTTTTGGTTGTAATCAACCGCTGCCATTAATTCGACACCTTCAGCAATTTTTTTATTAGACATAATCACTGCGTCAGCACCTAGCTCTTCTTTAATTTGTGCTAGTGCAGTTCTCATATCTTTTGCTACATAACGTCTAATTTTCACAGCCAACCCCTTATAATTCAGTACAACTTACATTGAAATATTTTTTACTGACCGATAGCACTAACAATTTTTATTTGTTTGTCATCAGGAATTTCTTGATAAGAAATTACCCGTAACCCTGGGATAGTATATTTAACAAATTTAGCGAGTACTGAACGTAAAATACCTGACGTTAATAAAATTGGTGTATCGCCAGCCATTTCTTGCTGTTGTGCACCATCGGTCAATGATTTTTGTAACCGTTCTGCTAAACCTGGTTCGATACCTGCGCCATCGTCTCCAGCCATTTGCATTGACTGATGCAACATCTGTTCCAGCTCTGGCGACAAAGTTATGACGGGCACTTCAACCGTCGGTCCAACTAACTCTTGAACAATGAATTTTCGCAGTGTAATACGTACAGCTGCAGTTAGCACTTCCGGGTCTTGACTCTTAGGACCGTACTCTACTAATGTTTGTATTATGCTACGCATATCACGTACTGCAACGCCTTCATTCATTAGGTTTTGTAATACTTTAACTATGCTACCAAGTGACAATACATCAGGGATCAAGCCTTCAATCAACTTAGGATAACTCTTAGCCAACATATCAAGTAGGTTTTGTACTTCTTCATGTCCTAATAATTGCGCGGCATTATTAGTTAAAATTTGACTTAAGTGTGTTGCTAGCACAGTTGCAGAGTCAACAACGGTATAGCCAAGTGACTGTGCATGTTCCCGCTGCTCTTGTTTTATCCAAACAGCATCTAAACCAAAAGCAGGATCTTTTGTGGCAATTCCATCAAGTTTACCAAATACTTGCCCAGGATTGATTGCCAGCTCATGATCATGGCGAATTTCAGCTTCCCCTATGGTCACCCCCATCAATGATATTTGATAACAGTTAGGGTCTAAATCTAAATTATCGCGAATATGCACGGCAGGCACCAAAAAACCAAACTCTTGAGAAAGTTTTTTTCTTACGCCTTTAATACGATTAAGCAGCTCTCCACCTTGGGCTTTATCAACGAGAGGGATCAAACGATAACCAATTTCAAGACCAATAATATCGACATGATTGACATCATCCCAACCTAAGTCTTTCACTTCTGCTTCTTGTTGCTGATTTTGCACATCAGCCGCTTGGCCTTGCTCCACTAGTTGCGCCGCTTTTGCGGTTTTATATTTACTACTAAAAAAGGCAACACCAGCGATCAATACCGCAAAAATCAAAAATGCCACATGTGGCATACCTGGAACAATGCCCATGACAAACATCACACCGGCTGCAATATAAAGTGATTTTGTTTGGCCAAGTTGACTACTGACTTGCTCCCCCATATCTTGCGAAGTATTTTGACGCGTAACAACTATCGCGGTACCCACTGATAAAAGCAGTCCAGGGATTTGTGCCACTAAACCGTCACCAATAGTTAATAAGGTATAAATTTCTACCGCGGTGTCAAAACTCAAATCATGTTGAACCATGCCAATTACTAGACCACCGATGATATTGATAAAAAGAATTAAAATACCAGCAACCGCATCACCTTTGACAAATTTACTCGCACCATCCATCGAACCATAAAAATCCGCTTCACTGGTGACTTCAACTCGACGTTCACGGGCTTGTTCTGCAGTAATAAACCCTGCATTCAAATCCGCGTCAATGGCCATTTGTTTACCCGGCATCGCATCCAGGGTAAAACGAGCAGTAACTTCTGAAATACGTCCCGCACCTTTTGTGATTACGACAAAATTTATGATGATAAGAATAAGAAATACCACAAGACCAACGGCGTAATTACCGCCAATAACCACAGATCCAAAGGCTTCTATGACTTTACCTGCCGCTGCGGGTCCTTCATGACCTTCGAGCAATACGACTCGAGTACTGGCAACATTAAGCGCTAAACGCAAAATAGTGGCTATCAATAGCACAGCAGGAAATGAACCAAACTCGAGTGGCTTGAGGGTATAGACCGTGATCAATAATACAACGAGAGACAAGGCTATATTGAAAGAAAAAAGAATATCTAACAAGAATGCTGGCATCGGTAAAATGACCATACCAAGTGCCGCCATTACAAGAAATGGCGTACCCAAACCAGACAGTGCGTTAAGTTTTTGTTTCTTTAAATTATTAAAAGTTGCCGTTAACTGCATGAGCTCTTAGTGATAATTTTTTGACATGTAGTACGTTCAGCAATAATCAGACCATCTAGCACTAAGGGCAGCTAATTAAATTTGTAGTGAGGGATTTTTAAACAATACGACTATTTTTTATCAGATACCTACATCAATAGCGATAATCGTCCGGAATTGGTAAATTTTTAGCTACGGCTTTCGGGCGTCGGGCCTTACCTTTTTTATGGGCACTGAGTTGAAAAATAAACGCTAATATTTGTGCCACGGCAGCAAATAGCTGCTCCGGAATTTCTTCATTGGGTTCAGCGGTATAATATAATGACCTTGCTAACGCAGGCGATGCTACAATTTCAACATTGTGTTCTTTGGCTATAGTACGAATATGCAAAGCCATTTCGTCAATACCTTTTGCCACTAATATAGGAGCACCACCAACCTCAGCATCATATTTAAGCGCTACGGAATAGTGCGTGGGGTTGGTGATCACCACATCAGAGTTTGGAACTTCCTGCATCATACGACGCTGTGACATTTCATATTGCGCTCGCCTTATGCGACCTTTTGTTTCAGGACTACCCTCAGAGTTTTTCATTTCATCTTTAATTTCTTGCTTGGTCATTTTTAATTGTCGATTGTGATTCCACACTTGATATGGCGCATCAATAACCACAATAATGCCAATCGATAACGCTAAAGCTAAAAACATCCAAAGTAATAAAGAAACCGCATGAGAAAAGTTGTGCGGAATATTTTCAGTACTTAAATTCACTATCTGACCAAATAAGCTGTTTAGTAGCAAATATGCTGAAATAAAGATAACAAAAAACTTCAGAATCGACTTAATAAGCTCGACATAGGCTTGCACGCCAAACATGCGTTTGAAGCCTGCAATAGGGGAAAGCTTGCTAGCTTTAGGGGCCATGGCCTCCCATGAAAAGCTCATACCACCCAGTAAGGTATTACCAATAAATGCAGCAACGACAATGATAATATGTATCCAAAGAAAGGGCACCAAAATTGCGCTAACGCCGTCGCTCGCTACTTGATATAGCGCATGTGGATCCATGGCTTCTCGACGATTTAAGCTGAAAAGACGTTTCATCATCACCGACAGCCCTTCAACAAGAGAATTTCCCATCAGCAGCAGTGCTGCGGCGCTACCAACGAGTACAAACATAGTGCCAAGATCTTTCGAACGCGCTATTTGACCTTTCTTACGCGCTTCTGAGAGCTTTTTTGCCGTCGGTTCTTCAGTTTTTTCACCACTATCCGATTCAGCCATTAGGGTGCGGCTCCACAATTAATCAAATAACAACTAAAGTCTAATGCCCGCTGCCATTGCATAACAAAATGGCTATAAAAATTCCCCATGGTTAACCACATGATCAACAAACCCGCACACATAGTAATCGGGAAGCCAATAGCAAAAATATTCAATTGTGGTGCTGCCCGCGTCATAATGCCGAAGGAAAAGTTAATCAATAACATCGCCGTTAAAGGCGCAATTGCCAACGACAACGCAGTGGCAAACATCCAACCCCCCCACTCGGCAATTTCTTTAAACTTAACACTAGAAAATTCGGTCGCAGGAATTGGAATGGTATCAAAGCTAGCCACAACAAACTGTAAGTAAGCCAAATGACCGTCCATCGCCCAAAATAGCAGTGACGACAAGATGAGAAAAAACTGTCCTACCGCGGGTACATTCGTACCACTAGCAGGGTCGACCAATGATGCGAAGCCCAAACCAGTTTGCATGGCGATAATCTGCCCTGCAAGCGTAAAGGTGTTTACCACCATGACAGTTACAAAACCTAGCATAATGCCAACAATCATTTGTTCGCCAATTAACAACGCTGTCGCTAATGAAAATAAATCGCCGACACGTGTTGGTGGTAGCGCAGGCATAACAGCGACCGTTATCGCTAAACAAAAAAACAGTTTTATGCGCCCAGGGATAGCTTTTGCCCCTAAGCCAATCATCGACATCACCATCGCGGAAATACGCGCCAACGGCAGCAAAAAGTCAGCCATAGTTTGATTGATAACTGACTCAGTAAACTCCATGGTTAACTCACCACACTAGGAATACTACCAATCAGGCGAATAGCGTAATCCATTAGTTTTTGCACCAACCAATGTCCGCCCATAATCAAAGCAAGTAAAGTCACGATTAAACGCGGCAGAAAACTCAAAGTTTGCTCGTTTATTGAGGTCGCCGCTTGAAATACCGCAACGACTAAGCCGACAAGTAAACTCGGGACAATAACAGCACTAACCAAGACGATAACTAAAAACAAAGCGTCTCGTAAAATATCGACAAAGACCTCAGGACCCATTACGTGGCTCCCATACCATAGCTTGTTGCTAGCGTACCTATCACCAGATTCCAGCCATCAATAAGTACAAATAACATGAGCTTAAAAGGCAATGAAACGATCATCGGCGATAGCATCATCATACCCATGGCCATCAAAATACTCGCAACAACTAAATCTATGATCAAAAAAGGAATAAAGAGCATAAAACCAATTTGAAAAGCAGTTTTTAATTCGCTAATGACAAAAGCTGGGATGATTACCGTCATCGGTAAATCAGTTGGTTTATCAACTTTCGTTATTCCCGCCATTTGGGCCAGGGTATCAAGATCTTTGATACGCGTTTGCTCTAACATAAATGCTCGCAATGGCACTTTAGCTTTGTTAATCGCCTCGACTGAGGTTAATTGGTCTTGTAAATATGGCTGAATTGCTCGTTCATTAATTTGGTTATAGACTGGCGTCATAATAAACAAGGTCATAAAGAGCGTAATACCTATAATCACCTGATTTGACGGCGTTTGTTGCAAACCAAATGCTTGTCGTAAAATAGCCATTACTACCACAATACGGGTAAACGATGTCATCATAATTACCGCTGCTGGGATAAAGCTCAGCGCGGTCATAAAAATCAGTATTTGTAAGGTAATAGAATATTCTTGTGAGCCATCGGGATTCGTTGTCAAAGTCAAAGCCGATAATGAAAGATCATTGGCGGCAAAGCTAGTATTACTCATCAACATAAACGACAAAATCGTCACCAGAAAAATTACGATTTTTTGCGACGATAATAATGACTTTTTATTTTTGTTTATCATAAGTTTTTATCGCTTTTTGTTTAAGTAATTTTGCTAATGACTGAGCAAAATCGCCACTATTTTCTTTGCTCGTTACCAAAGGTTCATCAAGCGTTTTCAGTAAGCTAATTTGTTGTGGAGTCACGCCAAGTAATAATTGTTTTTCTCCGGCTTGCACGACAACAAGCTTTTCTTTTGAACCCAAATGCAGACTAGTCACTATTTTCAAACCATTAATAGCATGTTGTGCGCCTTGAAAACGCTTTAGCACCATAGCACTAACAACAATCACTGCTAATACCATCAGCAATGACATGATCATGCTCATGGCATCCATATTCGCTGTCACATGCTTACCAACCTCTACAGGGGCAACCTCTAGCGAAGTCACGCTCTTGGTCGCCTCTTCTGCATGAACCAAGGTCAAACAAGCGCACCAGATAATAAATGCTGAAAGAATATTTTTCATTAGCACTATTTTAATTTTTTAATACGTTCAACTTGGCTAATAACATCAGTCAAGCGGATACCAAACTTATCGTTAACGACCACCACTTCTCCGTGAGCAATTAAGGTACCATTAACCAGTACATCAAGTGCCTCACCAGCTACACGGTCAAGCTCAACAACTGAGCCTTGGTTAAGCTGTAATAAATTTCGAATGCTGATATGACTGCGTCCTACTTCCATAGAAATCGTAACAGGTATGTCGAGAATAGCATCAAGCTTACGTTTCTCCTCGCCGGTAATAGGTTCATTATCTTCTTGCAAATCTTCTAATTCGACAGTTTCAGCAGCTTCTGCGGCAGCCTGCTCATCCATCGCTTCGTCCCACATGCCTAAATCACCTTCGTTTTCTGTACTCATATTACTTCGCCTTAATTTTTACCAAGTCGCGTCAAAAGATCCACGCGACTTGTTTAGTATTTGCTAATGATGCGATTTATATACCAATTCAAAACAACTGTTTATAAATCATCTTCTAATAAATGTAGCTCTGCGTCACTATCCAAACGCTTACCGCCTTTAGTTAAAATAGTCAGCTCTGATTTAACTGACTCTGGGCGTTTAATTTTTGATTCAATTTTCAATGCTAAATTATCACGACTGCGGCCAAGCTTCGCTCTAAATGAAGGTAAGTTTTCGATTAAAACGGTAATATGGTCCGGCATCTCAATTGGAATAATGTCGCCCGCTTTAAAGTCCATAATCTTTTGTAGCGATAACTCTACTTCTAAAAACCTTGTTGAAAGCTCTACGGGCACATCCATAATTTCATCACGCAATGCCTTTGACCAACGCATATCTGTGTCTTCTTTATCACTTTGCACACCAGCATCAAGTAACTCACGAATGGGTTCTAACATTGAGTACGGCAGTGCGACGTGAAAATCGCCACCACCACCATCAAGTTCGATATGAAAAGAGCTAATCACCACCACTTCTGTCGGGCTAACGATATTGGCCATTGACGGGTTAACTTCTGAATCAAGATATTCAAACGACACGTCCATCACAGGTGACCATGCTTCTTTATAGTCTTCAAAGATGATTTTTAACAGCATCTGAACGATACGACGTTCTGTCGGGGTAAACTCTCGGCCTTCAATTTTCGCGTGGTATCGGCCATCACCACCAAAAAAGTTATCGACTAAAATAAATACCAATCGCGCTTCCATGGTAATTAGTGCCGTGCCTTTTAATGGGCGAAAGCGCACCATATTCAAGCTTGTTGGTACAAACAATGTATGGACGTACTCACCAAACTTGATCATTTGAATACCATTAATAGAAACTTCAGCGGTACGGCGCATCATATTAAAAAGGCTAATTCGCATATGGCGAGCAAAGCGTTCATTAACCATTTCCAGTGTTGGCATTCGACCACGAACAATAC
>CAJXUN010000028.1 GCA_913061475.1 uncultured Colwellia sp.
CCTTGCCATCCATGGCATCACGACATTAATGTGTCCTACATGTCAGATGAAAGAGTGGCGATATTCAGGAAGAATGATCAGTTTTTTAGTTCCAGACAAAAACTAAGTACTTACATCCTTGTAAGCAATGCCACGATCACAAGGTCGTTCCTTGCCATCCATGGCATCACGACATTAATGTGTCCTACATGTCAGATGAAAGAGCGGCGATATTCAGGAAGAATAGTCAGTTTTTTAGTTCAAGACAAAAACTAATTATATACATCGCTATATTTAATGCCGCGCTCACGTGAGCTTCATTGTTAATGATGACATCACGACATTAAAGCTTATTCAACTCTAATGGACTATTCATTAATTCCATACTCTCTGGGGTTACTTTTAGCCAAGCCCCTTGCTCGTACCAATCACCCAAAACAATGCGTTGGGCATTTTTCTTATTCGCCTTTATTTCATGCACGGCCGGCCTGTGAGTATGACCATGGATCAATAATTGGCTTTGATGTTGTTCTAAGCAGCGAATTACCTCGCCTTGGGTTACGTCCATAATATCTTGTGATTTTATCGCGGTGGCCGTAGCACTTTGATCGCGGTAATTGTTGGCAATTTTGCGTCGCACAAATAGCGGTAGGCTTTTAATGATGGTTTGCCACCACCAACTGCGCGATTTCTTGCGAAAAGCTTGATAGCCAATATCGCGAGTACAAAGCGTATCACCATGCATAATAACCACGGGTTTACCGTACAAATCTATTAAGGTGACTTCAGGTAATAGTTGCATGTTCGATTGCTTTGCAAAGCGTTGACCAAGCAAAAAATCACGATTACCATGGATAAAATATACTTTACAACCTAAAGCCGCTAAACTTTTTATTGCTTGAGAAATCTCCATGATAAAAGGGCTATCGTCGTCGTCACCAAGCCAATATTCAAAAAGATCGCCTAAGATATAAAGCGTTTGTGCTTTTGTTGCATCATTTTTTAAGAATGACAAAAAACAGGCCGTAATATCGGGCCTGTTTTGTGCGAGGTGCAAGTCAGCAATAAAATAAGTTAAAGCTGACTTCTTACTCGAATGAGAGATTTCGCTCATAGCGTTAACGTTGTTAAGTTCAAGTTACGCTACAATTGTCTCTTCAATGATAATTTCTTCTTTTGGCACGTCATCGTGAAAACCCATACGGCCGGTGTCAACTAACGTCATCTTGTCGACAATATCCATGCCTTCAACTACTTTTGCGAATACGCAGTAACCCCAACCTTGTACGTCTTCACTTTTAAAGTTAAGGAAGTCGTTGTCTGCCAAATTAATGAAAAATTGTGCTGACGCTGAATGCGGGTCTTGTGTACGTGCCATAGCTAGCGTACCACGTGCATTACCTAAGCCATTATTCGCTTCATTTTGAATTGCAGCACGGCTGTCTTTTTCATCCATGCCCGATGCGAAACCGCCACCTTGTGCCATAAAACCTTTGATAACACGGTGAAAGATAGTGCCATTGTAAAAGCCGTCTTCAGCATATTGTTGAAAGTTTTTTGCGGTAACAGGTGCGTTTTCAAAATCTAATTCAATTTTGATGTCGCCTAAGGTTGTTTTAAATGTGATCATTGTATTTACTCATAAATCTAAAGGAAATTTAACTGGGTAAATTGTAACGCAATAAAAAAAACATTTCTCGGCAAAATTTCACAGCAAATGACTTCAAGCTAATGATTCGTCTCTGCACTTGGGGTACAATTGCGATAATTCTCATCTTGAGAATCTATTCATTTAATCAAGTATTGATATTACATAGGAAAAATCGACGTTATGTTGCAAATTTATAATACCTTAAGCAGGAAAAAAGAAGTTTTTAAACCGATCACTTCCAACAAGGTAGGCTTATATGTTTGTGGTATTACTATTTATGACCGCTGCCATATTGGCCACGCAAGAACCTATGTTGCCTTTGATATTATTGCCCGTTATTTTAAATACTTAGGTTACGACTTAACACATGTGCGTAACATTACTGATGTTGATGATAAAATTATTAAACGGGCTAATGAAAATGGCGAAAGCTGTGAATCATTAACCTTACGTATGACCGAACAAATGTATCAAGATTTTGATGATCTAAATATCATGCGCCCAGATATTGCCCCAACGGTTACCGGCCATATGGATGAAATTATCGCGTTAGTGGTACGTCTTATTGAAAAAGAACATGCTTACGTTGCCAGTAATGGTGATGTAATGTTTGATGTTAGCAGCTATAAAGATTACGGCAAACTGAGTTTACAAAACTTAGATATGTTACAGGCCGGTGCTCGTGTTGACATTGACGAAGCTAAACGTAGCCCATTAGATTTTGTCTTATGGAAAATGGCTAAGCCTGATGAGCCTAGCTGGGATTCGCCATGGGGAAAAGGCCGACCAGGTTGGCATATTGAATGTTCAGCCATGAACAGCAAACATTTAGGAGAGCACTTTGATATTCATGGTGGTGGCTCTGATTTACAATTTCCGCATCACGAAAACGAAATTGCCCAATCATGCTGTGCTTATGATACGCCATATGTAAATTACTGGATGCATGGCGGCATGGTACAAATAAACAAAGAGAAAATGTCAAAGTCGCTAAATAACTTTTTTACTTTGCGTAGTGTACTTGATGAATATGATGCTGAAAGTGTGCGTTTCTTTTTAACGTCAAGCCATTATCGTAGCCAATTAAATTACTCACAAGACAATTTAACCCAAGCACGAGCTAGCTTAGAGCGTATTTATACGGCTTTGCGTGATGTCACACCGATAAAGGTTGAATTAAAAGGCAACGTATACGTAGAGCGCTTTGAAAAAGCGATGAACGATGACTTTAATTGCCCTGAAGCTATGCCGGTTTTATTTGAGTTAGCCAAAGAAATTAACCGTATCAAAGCAACAGATATTGATGAAGCTGGAAAATTAGCGTTTATTTTAGTTTCGCTAGGCGAAGTATTAGGTGTTGCGCAAAGCTCACCAGAAGACTTTCTACAAGGTAGTGGCGCTGACAGTGATGACGTTGTTGAAATTGAAGCGTTAATCAAGCAGCGTAATGATGCTCGCGTAAATAAAGATTGGCCGATGGCCGATGATGCACGTGATAAGCTAGCTGCACTCAATATTATTTTAGAAGATAGTGCCGGCGGTACAACATGGCGCAAAGCATAGAATAGACGTTTTTGAGCGCCATATTGTTCATTGAATATAAAAAGCCAGTATCATAGATACTGGCTTTTTATATTGAACTTAACTAAATTATGCTCAATTTAGTTAAGTTAATTTTAGCTCACTTTAGTGATGAAATTCTTCACAGGCGATCAGCGTGTTTTCTATCAAGCTCGCTACTGTCATTGGGCCGACGCCACCAGGAACGGGGGTTATATGACTTGCATTTTCTTTAGCTTTGGCAAAGCCAACATCACCAACTAACTTACCATTATCTAAACGGTTAATGCCGACATCGATGATAATCGCGCCTTTTTTTATCCATTCACCCGGAATAAATTCAGGTTTTCCAACCGCTACAACCAGTAAGTCTGCATTTCTTACTTTGCTTTCTAAGTCTTTGGTAAATCTATGGGTAGTGGTTACTGTGCAGCCTGCGAGTAATAATTCTAGTGTCATGGGGCGACCGACAATGTTTGATGCGCCAACAACAACAGCCTCTAAACCGTGAGGATCAACCCCCGTCGAGGCAATCAATGTCATAATACCTTTTGGCGTACATGGGCGTAAGCCGGGTTGACGTAAAGCCAATTTGCCAACATTGTTGGGATGGAAACCATCAACATCTTTTAATGGGTTAATATGCTCAATGATTAAATTTGCATTTAAACCTTCAGGTAAAGGCAATTGAACAAGAATACCGTCAATTGCATTATCGTTATTCAATTCATCGATTAAGTTAAAAAGTTGCTCTTGTGAGGTCGTTGGTGGCAAATCATAAGAACGAGAAACGAAACCTACTTCTTCACAGGCTTTACGTTTACTACCGACATAAACCTGTGAAGCCGGATCTGAGCCGACCAAAATTACCGCTAAACCCGGAGCTCTAAGTCCTTTTTTAATACGTTGTTGTACTTTATCTTTAATAGAATGGCGTAGTTGTTGTGCGATCAACTTACCGTCAATAAGCGCTGCAGTCATAATACTTCACAAAGAGGTTAAAAAACGGGGTTATTTTCGCACATTAAAATAGGTATTTATATAATGAGTGATGAAAATTATCTAATCAGCATTCTGCTCTTTTTTTACAGTAATTCACTTTTAAATAGTAATATCACTGTTATTTTGACCAAGATGCTGTAAAAATGAGCGAACAAACATTTAATTAAAAAAAGTGTTTGACGCGCAAGAGGCAACTAGGTAATATCCGCACCCGTTGAGAACGCAAGCGTTTTAGACGGAATGTCGGTGATTAGCGCAGCTTGGTAGCGCACTTGGTTTGGGTCCAAGGGGTCGCAAGTTCGAATCTTGCATCACCGACCACTTTTTCTTTCTTATTATTTGATATAGTTTGAAAGGCAAAGTATTGGTTTGAGTGTTCTAAAGTTCAGTCGCACGTTTGAATTTTTCATCACGACCACTTTTTCTTTCTTATTACGTTAAGTTATTTGAAAGGCAAGTATTGGTTTGGGTGTACTGAAGTTCAGTCGAAGTTTGAATTTTTCATCACGACCACTTTTTTACTTTATAAGTAAAAAAGGAATAAACTTTATATAGTTAAGTTTGTTCAGCATCTGTAGGTAAATGTGCGCCCTTAGCTCAGCTGGATAGAGCAACGCCCTTCTAAGGCGTGGGTCGCAGGTTCGAATCCTGCAGGGCGCGCCATACAGTGGTGGCTATAGCTCAGTTGGTAGAGCCCCGGATTGTGATTCCGGTTGTCGAGGGTTCAAGTCCCTTTAGCCACCCCATTTTTCTGTATGGGTTGTAGTAAAAGTATATCGGTGATTAGCGCAGCTTGGTAGCGCACTTGGTTTGGGTCCAAGGGGTCGCAAGTTCGAATCTTGCATCACCGACCACTTTCTTATAATTCTTCTCTAAAAATATTCTAATACTCTTAATTACTTCTAAAGCAATAATTTTTTCTTTAATTCAATTATAAATTCAATTTATTTTCGTTCTATGCTCGACTCTTGTTTAAAGCACCGCTATAATTTCGCGTCATTATTTTAATCTGAACATCTTTATTCGGATTTTCCGGGCTTCACTTGTTAAGACAAGTAAGCTGAATGCATTGCTTTGATAAAAAGTTTTGTTGATTATATTTAGATGCGTTATATAAAGCGTGCATACGCTAAATTTTTTGAGGTAATTAAATGCAAGTTTCAGTTGAGACTACACAAGGCTTGGAACGTCGTATATCGATTTCTGTTCCTGCCGAAACAGTAGATGTTGAAGTTAAAAACCGTCTTCGCCATATTGGCAAGACCCAACGTATTAATGGTTTCCGTCCAGGTAAAGTACCAGCGACCGTTATCCAAAAGCGTTATGGCCAATCTGTTCGTCAAGAAGTAGCTGGTGAATTAATGCAACGTCACTTTGTTGATGCGATTGTTGCTGAAAAATTAAACCCTGCTGGTCGTCCAGCATTCGTTGCAAAAAGCAATGAAGATGGTAAAGCACTTGAGTTTGAAGCAACATTTGAGGTTTACCCTGAAGTTGTTTTAAAAGATTTAGATAAAATTGCCGTTGAACGTCCAGCTGTTGACGTAACAGACGCCGATCTAGATGAAATGTTTGAAACATTACAAAACCAACATAAAACGTGGAAAGAAAATAAACGTAAAACCAAAAAAGGCGATAAATTAACCATCGACTTTAATGGTCGTGTTGACGGTGAAGAGTTTGAAGGCGGTAAAGCTGAAGCGTTTGAACTTGAATTAGGTTCAGGTCGCATGATCCCAGGTTTTGAAACAGAAATCACGGGTATGAAAGTTGGCGAAGAAAAAACTATTAAAATAACATTCCCTGAAGATTATCATGCTGAAAAGCTTAAAGGTAAAGAAGCAGAGTTTGATATTGTAGTACATAAAACTGAAGGTCCAATTTTACCTGAAATTGACGAAGAATTTGCGAAATTATTCGGTGTAGAAGAAGGTGGTGTTGCAGCCCTTCGTGAAGAAGTTGGTAAAAATATGGCGCGCGAACTTAACCAAGCTGTTAAAGCTAAAGTTAAAGAGCAAGTTATTGAAGGCCTACTTGAAGTTAGCGAATTAGACATTCCAGCTGCACTTGTTGCGCAAGAAGTTGATGTATTGCGCAAGCAAGCTATGCAACGTTTTGCTGGTCAAATGGATCCAAACAACTTACCTGAATTGCCGGCTGAAATGTTCGAAGAACAAGCTAAACGTCGTGTTAAAACAGGTTTGCTTTTAGGTGAAGTGATCAAAGTTAACGAAATAAAAGTTGACGAAGCTAAAGTGACTGAATTAATTGAATCAGCTGCTTCTGCATATGAAGATCCAGCTGAAGTTATCGAGTATTACAAAACTAACAAAGAACTTGCTCAACAAATGCAGAATGTTGCATTAGAAGAACAAGCCGTAGAATTGTTACTTGAAAGCGCAAAAGTGAAAGACAAAAAAGCAAGTTTCAAAGATATCATGAATCCTGAAGGTAAATAGACCTTTTAGATTGACATTCTGTTGAGCAATCGCTTAAATGGCTTATATGGGGACATATGAGCCATTTTTTTATCAAAAGGAAAGTTAGTTGTTTACTTCTCACAATAATTCTCACGATTTAACTAGTATGACCGAAAGTGCTTTAGTACCAATGGTTGTTGAGCAAACCGCCAAAGGCGAACGCTCTTATGATATTTATTCACGACTGCTAAAAGAGCGCGTTATTTTCCTTTGTGGTCAAGTTGAAGACCATATGGCAAATTTAATCGTTGCCCAAATGCTATTTTTAGAGTCAGAAAGCCCAGACAAAGATATTTATTTGTATATCAATTCTCCCGGTGGTTCAGTAACGGCAGGCATGGCTATTTACGATACCATGAAGTTTATTAAACCAAATATAAGTACCGTATGTATTGGTCAAGCGGCGAGTATGGGGGCATTTTTGCTTTCTGGTGGTACAAAAGGCAAACGTTATTGCTTGCCTAACGCCCGTGTGATGATCCATCAACCATTAGGTGGTTTCCAAGGTCAAGCATCTGACTTTGAAATACATGCAAAAGAAATTTTGTATATTAAAGATAAACTTAATCGCCTAATGGCTGAACACACTGGTCAGCCATTAGAAAAAGTATCAGGCGATACTGACCGTGATAATTTCTTAAGTGCAGAAAGTGCGGTTGAATATGGTTTAGTTGATGCCATATTAGAACAAAGAATCGATAAATAACGGTCTACTTTGTTATGCGCATTGTTATTTGCGCGATTTATGAAATACTGATCAGTATTAGTTTGTAAAAATTTTAAATATTAGAGGTACCGTATGACCGATATGAAAACAGGTGACGGTGATGACGGTAAGTTACTGTATTGCTCATTTTGTGGTAAAAGCCAGCATGAAGTACGTAAGTTAATTGCCGGGCCGTCTGTCTTTGTTTGTGATGAGTGTGTTGAGTTATGCAACGACATTATTCGCGAAGAGATTAAAGAAATCGCGCCCAAGCAAGATAAAGAAAGCTTACCAACGCCAATCGAAATTCGTGAAAGCTTAGATGACTATGTTATCGGGCAAGAACACGCTAAAAAAGTGCTCGCTGTTGCGGTGTATAACCATTATAAGCGTTTGCGCAATGGCGATTCACATAATGGCGTAGAGCTAAGCAAAAGTAATATTTTGCTCATTGGCCCAACAGGTAGTGGTAAAACACTTTTAGCACAGACGTTAGCGCGCTTGTTAGATGTACCATTTACCATGGCCGATGCCACAACATTAACTGAAGCGGGTTATGTTGGTGAAGATGTTGAAAACATTATTCAGAAGCTATTGCAGAAATGTGACTATGATGTTGAAAAAGCACAACGTGGTATTGTTTATATCGATGAAATCGATAAAATTTCTCGTAAGTCAGACAACCCATCGATTACTCGTGATGTATCGGGTGAAGGTGTGCAGCAAGCGTTGTTAAAGCTTATTGAAGGTACTATTGCTTCTGTACCGCCGCAAGGTGGACGTAAGCACCCGCAACAAGAGTTTTTACAGGTTGATACCTCTAAGATCCTCTTTATTTGTGGTGGTGCATTTGCTGGTTTAGATAAGGTTGTTGAGCAACGTTGTCATACCGGTACGGGCATCGGCTTTGGCGCCACGGTTCGTGGTAAAGAAGATGAAAAAACCTTAACGCAGCGCTTCCAAGACGTAGAGCCGGAAGATTTAGTTAAATACGGTTTGATCCCTGAATTTATTGGCCGTTTACCTGTGGTAGCCACTTTAACTGAACTTGATGAAGACGCCCTTATTCAAATATTACAAGAGCCTAAAAATGCCTTAACTAAGCAATTTACTGCGCTTTTTGATATGGAAAAGGTTGAACTTGAGTTTAGAGAAGATGCGTTAAAAGCAATTGCACATAAAGCGATGACCCGAAAAACTGGTGCTCGTGGTCTACGATCAATTGTTGAAGGTGTATTACTAGAAACCATGTATGAACTACCTTCGATGGAAAACGCGGTAAAAGTTGTTGTCGATGAAACGGTAATTAAGGGCGAGTCTCAACCGATTATTATTTATGAAACGCAGCAAGATAAGGCGTCTTCAGAATAAATTTTATTGAAAGTTATATTAAAAAGTGACGTTAGCCGATAGGTTAAGGTCACTTTTTTTTGCTCATCTGTTGAAAGTTTTTACAAACACCCCATATACATTTACATATACTTTAATAGCCAATGGCAAAAAGCACGCCTGTTGGTATTATAAAATCACATCATACTATTCACCGAGAGAGTAACCAATGACTAAAGAGTTATCTGGCGTAGTTGAAATTCCCGTATTAGCCTTACGTGATGTTGTAGTCTATCCACAAATGGTTATCCCATTGTTTGTTGGTCGCGAAAAATCTATTCGTTGTTTAGATATTGCTAATGAAAACGACAAGCAAATTTTCCTTGTAGCGCAAAAAGACGCTGCTGTGGATGATCCAACGCAGGACGATTTATATCAAACCGGTACTATCGCCACTATTTTGCAAATGCTTAAATTGCCTGATGGCACAGTTAAAGTATTGGTGGAAGGAGTTCGTCGCGCGCATATTACTGAATTTATTGAAATTGATGAATACTTCACCGCTAATGCTGATTTTTTGAACATTGAAGGTGTTCCAGATGATAGTACTGAAGTGCTAATTCGTTCGGCTATTTCTCAGTTTGAAGGCTATGTTAAGTTAAATAAAAAAATACCGCCTGAAGTATTAACCTCAGTATCAGGCATTGATGATGCTGAGCAACTGGCTGATACCATGGCTGCTCATATGCCGCTGAAATTAGTTGATAAGCAAAAGGTATTAGAGATCACCCACGTTTCAGAGCGTCTTGAGTTTTTAATGGCGCTAATGGAAGGGGAAATCGACTTACTGCAAGTTGAGAAAAAAATTCGTACTCGCGTTAAAAAGCAAATGGAAAAAAGCCAGCGTGAGTATTATTTGAATGAGCAAATGAAAGCTATTCAAAAAGAGCTAGGCGATGATGAAGAAGGTACAAATGAAGTTGAGCAGATAGAAAAGCAAATTGAAGCTGCTCAAATGCCAAAAGAAGCAAAAGATAAAACGTTAACAGAATTAAAAAAATTGAAAATGATGTCGCCAATGTCGGCAGAAGCAACGGTTGTGCGTAGTTATATCGATTGGATGATCAGTGTCCCATGGAAAAAGCGTAGCAAATTAAAACGCAATCTTAAATTAGCACAAGATGTCCTGGATAAAGACCACTATGGCCTAGATAAGGTTAAAGAACGGATATTAGAGTATTTGGCCGTGCAGCAACGCGTGAGTCAGTTAAAAGGACCTATCTTGTGCCTAGTTGGACCTCCTGGGGTTGGTAAAACCTCATTAGGGCAATCTATCGCTAAATCAACCGGACGTAAGTATGTTCGGATGGCGCTAGGCGGTGTGCGTGATGAAGCAGAAATTCGCGGTCATAGAAGAACTTATATTGGTTCATTGCCAGGTAAGCTGATTCAGAAAATTGCTAAGGTCGGCGTCAAAAACCCATTATTTTTATTGGATGAAATCGATAAAATGGCCTCGGATATGCGTGGCGATCCGGCATCAGCATTATTAGAAGTGTTAGATCCAGAGCAAAATAGTAGTTTTAATGACCATTATTTAGAAGTGGATTACGACTTATCAGATGTGATGTTTGTCGCAACATCAAACAGTATGGATATTCCAGGGCCATTGCTTGACCGCATGGAAGTTATTCGTTTATCGGGCTACACCGAAGACGAAAAACTCAATATTGCAAAAAACCACTTGCTTGATAAACAAATTGAACGCAATGGTTTAAAGAGCAGTGAAATTGAAATAGAAGATAGTGCCATTATCGGTATTATTCGCTATTACACGCGTGAAGCAGGGGTGCGAGCATTAGAACGTGATATTTCTAAGTTGTGCCGTAAAGCAGTTAAAGCAATTCTTTTAGATAAAAAAGTTAAAAAAGTCATTGTAAATCAAGATAATTTGTCAGATTTTCTTGGTGTCCAACGTTTTGATTATGGTAAGGCGGACGACGAAAATCGTATTGGTTTAGTAACTGGCCTTGCATGGACACAAGTGGGGGGAGAATTACTCACGATTGAAACCGCGTCCGTGCCAGGTAAAGGTAAGTTGAGTTATACCGGCTCGCTTGGTGATGTAATGCAAGAGTCCATTCAAGCAGCGATGACCGTGGTAAGAAGTCGCACTGAAAAATTACGTATTAATGAAGACTTTCATGAAAAACGTGATATTCATGTCCATGTACCAGAAGGGGCGACACCTAAGGATGGGCCAAGCGCAGGTATCGGCATGTGCACGGCCTTAGTATCAAGTTTAACCGGTAATCCTGTAAAAGCTGATGTTGCTATGACTGGCGAAATAACCTTACGAGGCGAAGTGCTTGCCATCGGTGGTTTAAAAGAAAAACTGCTTGCAGCACATCGCGGTGGTATTAAAACGGTTGTAATCCCTAAGGATAATGAGCGCGATTTAGCCGAAATTCCTGACAATGTTAAAGCTGATTTAGCTATTTATCCGGTAAAATGGATTGATGAAGTGCTAAAAATAGCCTTAGAACATCCAGTCGAAAAGTGGCAGTCAGATCGTTAAATGAGTAGAAAAACAGCTGTTTTTGTTAAAAAATATAAAAAAACAGCAAAAAAATTGAAAAAAATGTAATTAACGCTTTTCAAACGCTGAAACTATGTTAAGTTAATGACGCTGATAACGCTAGAACCCCTATACATAAGGGGTATAGTAGAGATAAAAATAATTATCAATATTTTTAGTTTTCTTTAACTCAGCGCTTGATGTTCAAAAAGAAGCTTGGTATAAAAGTTTCTGCAGGACGCTAAAAACAAAAGATAGCGCTGAATAATAACAATTGAAGGGGAATACACTGTGAATAAATCTCAATTAATCGAGAAAATTGCTGCTGGTGCTGACATTTCTAAAGCTGCGGCTGGTCGTGCGTTAGATTCATTTATCGAAGCAGTTACGGAAGAGTTAAAAGGTGGCGAGCAAGTAGCCTTAGTTGGTTTTGGTACTTTTTCAGTACGTGACCGTGCAGCACGTACAGGTCGTAACCCACAAACTGGTGCGACTATCGAAATCGCAGCAGCTAAAATTCCATCTTTCAAAGCTGGTAAAGCGCTTAAAGATGCATGTAATGGCTAATCAATAGCTATTGCTAAAGATTGCTGATTAAGCCGCTTTTATAAGCGGCTTAATTGTTTCTGGCGTAGGGTAAATAACAAAATATTAAGCAGTCAAGTAAGGTTAAATAAAGTTGCAGATGACAACTGCTTAGCGCAATAAACTAAAAATTCAAGTAATAACCTCTTCTCACAATACCACCTGAATTTGTGATATTAATCAATTTATCTGCTTTTTGACCTCAATCAAGTTTTCTCTTAGTACTGATGAACATAACGTAGTGAGTGGATATTTTGTGGTATATTAGCTTGCATAATAGAGACCATCGGTAGGATCGGCCTTTTGGGTTTTTAACTGGCTTGTATTCACCTTAATACATAATGTAAAGTGACGTTTTTCCTGATGATATAGCTAGGAAAAGTAAGTCAAAATTGTTAATCTTACAGCGCTTTTTAGCACATCGTGGAACATGAGTTATTCGTTTGAATTAGTTTAATTGAGACGGCTTACTCGGCAATCATAGGTATAAATTAAATAATATGACGACATTCTGGCTAGCAATTTTATTACTCATAGTAATTGCATTACTTATTGTATGGCGAATTTTTACAGTACCTCACAACACCATTGGGGCAGAAAATGAGAATATTAGACAAGAAACTAATATTACGCTTTACCACGAGCATTTATCACAGCTTGATAATGATTTAGCAGAAGGCAGTATCGAACAAGAGAGTTATGTGCAGTTAAAAGCTGAATTAGATAAAACACTGTTACAAGACGCTGAACTAAGTCGCAACAGTGTTGTTGAGAAACAGCAAAAATCTTGGATGTGGCCAGTGGGTATCGCGTTTGCCATTGTCAGTTTTAGTTTATATAGCTATATGATTCTTGGTGCGTATCCACAATTAAACTCGCCAGTTGCAATCAATGAAAGTGACGCCCATAGCGAATTGAATCCAGAGCAAATGCTGGCTTTTCGTTTGCAGCAACTACAGCGTGAAGTAAAAAATGACCCGACTAATTCACAAGCCTGGTTCAGTTTAGGCCAAGCCTACATCTCAGCAGGTGAGTTTGATAACGCTATCGAGGCGTTTGACCGTGTCATGAAACAGGTAGGAGAGCATGCTGAGTTGTTAGGGCCAAAAGCTCAAGCAATGTATTATAAAAATGATCAAAAAATTAATAGCGATATTCAAGTGATAATTGATAAAGCATTAGCATTAGATTCGCTTGATGCCTCTACCAATATTTTGTTAGGTATGGATAGTTTTAGCAATCGAGATTTTGCTAAGGCAGTGAAATATTGGGAAACCGTTTTAAACAGTGGCCGTCCTGGAATAAGCCCACAAGCGTTAATGGGCGCTGTCGAGGAAGCTAAAAATCAATTACGTATGAGTAATGATGACACGTCATTGGCAGGTGTTGCCGATGAAATTGATCCGTCATTACCTCGGCTTATGGTGGATGTGTCTTTAGCGCCCAACGTTCAAAAAGCATTAGCTAATGGCGAAGATAAGACGGTATTTATTTACGCCATTGCAGCAGATGGTCCTCGTATGCCTTTGGCAGCAGTAAAAATCAAAGCGAGTGATTTGCCGATCAGTATTGTGCTAGATGATGGGCAAGCAATGACACCGCAAATGCGCTTGAGTAGCGTTGATAAAGTGCACATTTATGCGGTTGTATCGATGCAAGGTAGTGTTGGCATTAAATCGGGAGATTTTAAAGCACAAGCGCTTAATATTGACACACAAGAAAAAAATGCCATTAAGATGGAAATTTCAATCGCAGTACCGTAACGCTTGAGTACTAAAGAATATCTAATAACTAACGATATTTATTTCAGCATTCACTTATAGAAAATTTAGCACTAATTTGATTAGCAAAAGTTAACTCACTTAGTTGCAAATAATGTTTAACATTGATTTACAGGAATTATCATGATCCCAGAGCTCGGCCATTTCGCCCTCATTATCGGATTAGCATTTGCATTATGTTTAAGCATAGTGCCGCTTATAGGTGTCGCACAAAACAATCAGCAATTAATCAATAGTGCCAAGCCACTGAGTCTTGGGTTGTTTATATTTTTAACCATTAGTATTTGTCTGTTAGCCTATAGTTTTACCGTTGATGATTTCTCCGTTAAATATATCGCTAACCACTCTAATAGTTTATTACCTTATTACTTCAAAATAAGTGCGGTGTGGGGTGGACATGAAGGCTCTATGTTGTTTTGGGTATTTGCTTTAACAGCATGGACATTTGCCGTAGGTGCTTTTAGTAAGCAAATAGAGAAAGAGTTTGTCGCGCGCGTTTTAGCTATCATGGGTATGATAGCGGTGGGATTTATTTTATTTACGCTACTGACCTCTAATCCGTTTGAACGTTTGTTACCTAACTTTCCTGCTGAAGGTCGAGATTTAAATCCTCTGCTACAAGATATCGGTCTAATTATTCATCCGCCGATGTTATATATGGGCTATGTAGGATTTTCTGTTGCCTTTGCTTTTGCTATTGCTGCACTGATGGCTGGAAAAATGGATGCCGCTTGGGCTCGCTGGTCACGTCCATGGACAGTAGCTGCATGGTCATTTCTCTCTGTCGGTATTGCATTAGGTAGTTGGTGGGCATACTACGAACTTGGCTGGGGCGGTTGGTGGTTTTGGGATCCAGTAGAGAATGTTTCATTTATGCCTTGGCTTGCCGGCACAGCTTTGATACATGCGCTTGCGGTAACCGAGCAACGCAATACTTTTAAACATTGGACCTTGCTACTCGCCATATTCACTTTTTCACTGAATTTGCTCGGCGCGTTTTTAGTTCGTTCAGGTGTTATTACCTCGGTGCATTCGTTTGCTGTAGATCCTGGGCGTGGCATGTATTTATTGGTATTGTTAGCTATCGCCGTCGGTGGTTCGTTAACGCTATACGCTATTAGGTCTGCGAAGGTTAGTAGCCCGAGTCGCTTTACACTTTATTCACGTGAAAGTGCCATTTTAATTGCCATGTCAATATTGATAACGGCAACCGTCACCATTTTATTAGGCACACTTTACCCCTTGATTATTGATGCAATGGGATTAGGCAAAATTTCAGTAGGGGCACCATACTTTAATCTTGTTTTTATTCCACTGATGATCCTATTGTTTCTCTTTATGGGGATCGGGCCGCTAATTCGTTGGAAAAAAGCGCGTAAGGGAGAGCTGTCTAAACATTTAAATAAGATTTCTGTTTTTAGTGTTTTGTTCGGTATCGCTTGGCCATTTTTGTTTGCTGGAGAATTTAGTGTTTGGGCATTTGTAGGCATGACGTTAGGTTGTTGGATTGTCTTAGCCGTTCTAAAAGATGTGCTTAACAATGCTAAACAGGCTGACGGACGTTGGAAGTTTTCTGCTGTGCCGCTGAATCATATTGGTATGGCCGTTGCTCATGCGGGTATTGCTGTTACCGTTATCGGCGTAACTATGGTTTCGACTTATGAACAAGAAATTAACGTAAAAATGTCTCCTGGAGAGAATGTTAATTTATCTGGTTATACCATTGAGTTTGCAGGAACAAAAGATGTTTTAGGGCCTAACTACAGTGCTATTCAAGGGCAGGTTAATGTCTTGCTTGATGGCGAGTTTGTCACCTTATTAAAACCTGAACAACGCACCTATAAAGTACAAAGTATGGGTATGACAGAAGCCGGCATACATACCAACTTATTGCGTGATATTTATGTAGCACTAGGCGATCCACTAGGCAACAATTCGTGGTCAATGCGTTTGTATTATAAACCCTTTATTGTCTGGATTTGGTTAGGTGGCTTCCTGATGGCGATAGGTGGTTTCTTAGCAATATTGAGTAAACGTTATCGCAAACGTGTGTTGGCTTCAGAGCAAAAGCGTAATCAATCTAATCCTATGGTTTTATAAGAGGCTTAAATTAGTGAAAAGTATTATTCGTTTTATACCCTTAATTTTATTTGTTTTATTAGGTGCTCTTTTGTATCGCGGCTTGTTTCTTAATCCGCAAGCGATGCCGTCGGCTATGATAGGTAAGCCTTTGCCTAAATTTGAGTTGCCTCGTGTTAAATCAGAAGAGCAGTTGGTAGGCCGAGACGATCTGCAAGGTAATATTGTTTTACTTAATGTATGGGCTACTTGGTGTATACAGTGTAAATATGAGCATCCTTACCTGCTTAATATTGCTAAAGATGAGCGTATTAAGCTTTACGGGCTTAACTTTACTGATGATCGTAATGCCGCATTGAGTTGGTTAAAGCAATACCAAGACCCTTATGTGTTTTCTATTTTTGATGAACAGGGTGCACTTGGCTTAGATATTGGCGTATTTGGCGCGCCAGAGACTTTCGTTATTGACCATACAGGTATTATTCGTAAACGCTTCGCAGGTCCAATCAATGATACGGTGTGGAAAAGAGAGTTCCTACCCTTGATTGAAACGATTGAAGCGGAAATGGCACAATGAGCAGCTTAATGATGTATGTCCCCATACATATAAATGGCGCGGCATTGCGACGACTGATGCGTTTTTTGGTCAGTGTTATGTTGCTAAGTGCCATTTGGCTTAATAACGTCAATGCCGGTCCTGTTGATATTTTTCAATTTAAAGATGAAACGACTAAGTTACGTTTTCAATTATTGTCAAAAGAGCTACGGTGCCCTAAGTGTCAAAATCAAAATTTAGCTGATTCAAATTCTAAAATTGCGGTAGATTTAAGAAAAAATCTTTACAACCTATTGCAAGAAGGCAAGAGCGATCAAGAAATTATCGATTTTATGGTTTATCGTTATGGTGATTTTGTTTTGTATCGTCCACAAATGAAAAAACAAACCTTGATCCTGTGGTTTGCACCACTAATCATCCTTTTGGGTTTTATTATCAGTTTGGTTGTTGTTTTACGAAAGCGTAGTAAAGTTAAAGCAAGTGAGCTTAACTTGTCATCACATGAGCAAACAAACTTAGACGATATTCTGAATAAGAAATAAATCCTATTGGACTTATTTTTGTGATGATAAAAAGAGTAAAGGGTTAATTATCCTTTGCTCTTTTTTATCAGGAAAATTAAAGTCTTCAATCCCCCAATTTTTAAGACTAATTGATGGTTATTTGACCGTTATTTCATCGCCAGAGTAAAAGAGTTTCATTTTCATTATTATTGGGCTAACATGCCCGTTCAATTGTGATTTTAAAGCGTATAAGTTAGTAAAATAGCCATGTTAGTTTGTTATTGAGGTGAGTTTCACTTTTTTACTCAAACGGCTACTGAATTAATTTAAACGTATAGATAGTGGTAAATTAATACCGCAGCTAAATCGCACCGAAAGTACAATACCCTCGTGTAAAGAGATAAAGATGTTAGAAAATATTCGAGAAAGCTCTCAAGGATTAACCGCTAAGATTATTCTTGGTTTTATTATTTTAACCTTCGCTGTTGCCGGCATTGGTAGTTATAGCAATTCAGTTGATTCATCAGTCGCTGATGTCAATGGTGAAAAGATATCACAAGATGAGTTTAACAAAGCTTATCAAGCACAGCGTAATCGCATGGCGCAGCAGTTTGGTGATATGTTTGAGACATTATCAGCTGATCCTGGTTACATGAGTAATTTTCGCAATGGTGTGGTTGATAGTTTAATTAATCAAAAGCTTGTTGATCAAAACTCAGAAACACTGGCCATTCGTGTAGCGGATCAACGTATTAAAAGTACCATTCGTAATATGCCTGAATTTCAGGTGGATGGTGTATTTGATAACAACCGTTATTTAGCGATGATCAATCAAGCTGGATTTTATCAATCATCGGATTTTCGTGATTACTTACGCACTGAAATGACGCGTCGTCAAATCACACAAGCCTTAGTTACCAGTGAATTTAGCTTACCTTATCAGGAAAGTATTTTTACCGCGTTACAAAATCAACAACGTGATATTCGCTTTGCGACCATTAATGCTGAGCAGTTTAAAGCCACGATTGAATTAACTGACGAAGAAGTTAATGACTACTATCTTGCTAATCAATCGCGTTTTGAAAATCAAGAGCAAGTAAAAGTTAACTACATTACGCTTGATGTTAGTGATATCGCAAAAACAATCGTGTTAACAGATGCGGATGTTGAAGCTTATTATCAAAACAACATTAATCAATATCGTGAGGAAGAACAACGCCGTGTTGCTCATATTCTAATCGAGGTAGGTGATGACGAAGCAGACGCTAAAGCACGTGCTGAAGCGTTATTGGTTAAAATCAATGCCGGTGAAGATTTCGCAACATTGGCGAAAGAAAATTCTGCAGATACTTTCAGTGGTGAAAATGGCGGAGATCTTGATTGGATTGATGCCGGTGTTATGGATCCAGCCTTCGATGAAGCTGCGTTTGCCTTAATAGATGTTGGCAGCGTTAGCGACGTGGTTAAAACTGAGTTTGGTTTTCATATTATTAAGCTGACTGATTACAAAGCTGAAAAAGTACAAAGCTTAGACGAAGTTCGTGAAGAACTAGTAGCTAAAGCTAAAAAAGAAAAAGCACAAGATAAATTTTTTGAACTGCAACAAGAGGTTGCTCGCTTAAGCTTTGAGTTTCCTGACAGTTTAGACGACGCAGCAAATGCCATTAACGCAACAGTAAAAACTTCTAACTGGTTAACTCGTGGTACGAATGCTGCCCCATTTGATGTGAGCAATGTTGTTGAAACTGCTTTTTCTGATATTGTTGTCAGCGAACAATTAAACTCTGACATTGTGGTAGTAAGTGATAATTTAGCGATAGTTATGCGTTTAAATGAATACCAAGAAGCAAGTGTCAAAGCGCTTACTGAAGTTTCGGGGCAAATTAAAGCTATTTTAATAGCGCAAAAAGCTTCTGAAAAAGCACAAGCTGTTGCCGATGAATTGCTTGTTGCCTTTAAAGCGGGCACTGATATTACTGAGCAATTAACTAAAATTGGTGCGACGATGGAAGTAAAGTCATCAGTAACGCGCACGGGTAGCGGTTTAGACGCAAGTTTAGCACGTGAAGCCTTTAAGTTGGCTCGCCCTAGTGAAGGGGTGGTATCAGCAACAACGGTTAATCTTAGTAACGGCAACCTAGCATTGCTTAAAGTACAGGCTGTTAAGGCTGGTGAAGCTAAAACATCGCCAAATTTACCAGAGCAATTAACTCAGCAATTAGCACAAGCAGCTTATTTAAGTTATGTTGAATCACTAAAAGCGGGTGCAGATATCGTGCGCCGAGAAGTGGTAGCGCCAACGACGCAATATTAAGTTATAAAGCGTATAACAAAAACCAGCCAATAGGCTGGTTTTTGTTTATAAAAGGTAAAATTAGCGATGAAGCAGTTGAAAGTGCTGACTCATAATGAGTTTTTTTGTATATTTGTGTTGAGGCTTTTGCAAAATAGCACTGGTTTTGCCAAATTCTAATACTTTGCCTTTACAAAGCACCATCATATCGTCACTAAAGTGCCTGACAATGCCAAGGTTATGAGAAATCAATATAAATGCTAGACCCATCTGCTGTTGTAGGTCTAATAGCAGATTTATCATCTGAGAGCGTAAGGATGGATCGAGTGATGCTAAGGCTTCATCAAGAATAATCACTTGTGGTTTTAATATGATTGCTCGCGCTAATGAAATACGCTGTTTTTGCCCACCAGAAAACATATGCGGATAAAAACTCATATGTTCAGCCAATAAGCCAACTTTTTGCAAAGTTTCCCTGATCAATTGATGACGTTCGGTCTCATCAAGGTCGGTATTAAGCCGAAGTGGTTCATCGAGTAATTGTTCAATAGTCAGACTGGGGTTGAGCGTCGTACCAGAGTCCTGAAAAATCATTCGGACATGCTGACAACGCTGCCTAAAATTTCCAGGTGCTAATGTTTGACCATTCAAACGAATATGACCGGTTGTCGGTAATTCAGCGCCAACCAATAACTTGGCTAAAGTTGATTTACCTGAGCCAGTTTCGCCAACAATTGCCAAGGTTTTATGCGCCATAATATCAAAAGATAATGGCTCTAATGCGGCAACACACTTGCGGTTAAACCAATAATTTTTGTCTTTATAGTTTTTGCTGAGATTAATAACTTGTAATAATACTTCGCTCACGAGTAACTATCCTTTAACGGAAAATGGCAACTCACTTGATGACCATGAAAGTTTTTTATTTTTGGTGCGTGGACGCATTTTTGCTGTGCGCGAGGGCACCTAGGTCCTAAGCGACAGCCAATAGGTAAATGTTGCAAAATAGGAATACTACCGGGTAAGGTCATTAGTCGAGACTTGTTAGGGATCATTCTATTGGCTTTTGGACTACTATCAACCAGTGCCCGTGTATAAGGGTGATAAGGTTGGTTAAATATTTGTTCCGTGGTACCGGCCTCAACAAATTGGCCACTGTACATAACGGTAATGGTATTGGTCCAATGAGTAACGTTTTCTAAATCATGGCTGATTAATAGTATTGACATATTCTTCAGCTGATTTAGGCTAGCCAATAAGCGGAAGATTTGTCCTTGATTAGTACTTTCCATAGCTGCTGTTGGTTCGTCTGCAATGAGCAGCATGGGGCGCCGTGCTAGAGCCATAGCTATCATGACACGCTGACATAAGGCATCAGTTAATTGATGAGGAAAGCTTTTGACACAAACTTCGTGCTGTTTAATACCCACTTTATGCAATAAATTAATCGCAGCAAGTTTACGTTGTTGTCGTCTTTGCCAAAAAAAACCGCTTAACTGTTCAACATCTACGGCTTCTTCTAATTGTTCTCCGATAGTGGTTGTTGGATCTAAACATGCCATAGGCTCTTGAAAAATCATCGCAACATCTTTGGATATAATCGCTTTTCTTTCTTCAGCAGAGAGGCGCATAAGATCATTGCCGCGCCAATGAAAACGGTCAGCATCTACTTTCCATTTTTCATCAAGTACACCGACGATTGCTTGCGCTAATAGAGACTTTCCAGAGCCAGACTCGCCAACTAAGCCACGTACTTCACCTTCTTTCATCGTTAGGTTAACCCGGTCGACGGCGAGTATTGGCTTTGTTGTGGTCTGTAGCTCAATAGAGAGGTTTCGGATATCAATTAAATTCATTAGTGTTCCTTGCGCACTTTGAGCGCATGGCGCATGCCTTCGCCGACGAGGTTTGTCGCGATAACTGAAAATAAAATCGCTAAACCCGGTAGGTAAACGGTCCAAGGAGCAATATAGAATAAATCTATACCATTGGCTAACATCGCCCCCCATTCAGGCATCGGAATCGGGGCGCCTAAACCCAAAAATCCGAGTGCCGCAATTTCGAGAATAGCCGCTGATTGGGCAAGTGTTGCTTGGCTAATCAATTTTTCAATAATATTAGGAAAAATAGAATAACGTAATATTCTTATCGAGCTAGCCCCGTCGAGACGTGATGCCAGTACGTAATCTTTCGCAAACTCTTCTGTTACGGCATTACGGGTAATATGAACAAATTGTGGGATCAGCACCATAATAATCGCCCATAGCGTATTCTCGAGTCCAGGCCCTAGTATGGCGACAATAATAATGGCTAGTAGCAGCGATGGTATGGATAAAATAACATCGAGAAAGTGATTCAAAACGCTTGATTTAATGCCACTTGTTAAGGCTGATAGTGAGCCGATAATCACGCCAATAACTAACGAAACCATAACGACAATAATGCTTAAGCCAAAGGTTAATGAGGTACCGTGCATTAAGCGCGATAACATATCTCTACCTAAGTTGTCTGTTCCGAGTAAAAAGCTAACATTACCTTCATCACTCCAGGCGGGCGGCAGTAATAAGTGATCTAGGTGGTTTTCTACCGAAGAGTAGGGGGTGATGACGCTAGCTAATACCGCTAAGGCAATTAAAAATAAGAAACAGCCAAAACCAATTAATACCACTGGCGGTTCTTTGAAGTTATGCCACAACTGCATTAATGGTGTTGGAAACTCTTCTTCTAGATAAATCTTATCACGTGCCATTATTAGGCTCCCGAGCTAAGGGGTTAAGCGCTGCATAAACAAAATCAATAATAATATGAACAATGAATATAAAGGTTGATAGCACAATAAGTCCGCCTTGAATGGCCGTATAATCACGTTGGTAAATACTTTCGATTAACCAACGTCCAATGCCAGGCCAACTAAAAATTACTTCGGTAACCATGGCAATGGTTATCAGGTGGGCAAACTGTAAACCTACGTCTCGAATAACTTTAATGACGGCATTGCGCATCGCATGGCGATAGATAATTTGGCTAAATGTTAATCCCTTAGCCTTTGCTGCTTTGATGTAATGCGTATCTAAAACCTCTAACATTGCCGAGCGGGCCAAACGCATAAAAATAGTCGCTGGTGCTAAGGCTACAACGATAACCGGTAGTATAAGGTGTCGCGTAGCGTCTTGAAAAGCTTGCCACTTATATTCACTGTCACTTAGTAGGATATCAATTAATTGTAAGCCAGTAATATGTGGGATCTCAAATAGCAAACTGATTTGTCCTGCAGATGGCAGCCAGCCTAATTGGATAGAAAATACCAAAATAACTAAAATCCCTAGCCAGAAAACAGGAATTGAATAGCCAATCATGGCTATCGCTAATATGATGTTATCTGCAGCTTTTCGATGGTAAATTGCGGCGCAAAAGCCGACAGGGATACCAACGAACATCGCGAGAAGTAGTGCAACGCAGGTTAATTCCACGGTCGCAGGTAAACGGTTGAGTATTTCGGTCATTATTGGCAGGTGACTGGTCATTGAATAACCCATGTCGCCGTGAAAAAGGTGATTTATATAGCTAAAGTACTGTGTCAACAAACTTGCTTGCTGTTGATACTCATAGGCCAGAGCAGCTAATTGTTCTGGTGAAGCATTTATTTGCCCTGTTAGGTTAACTAACTGTTCTCCTGGAAATAAAAAGCTCAAACTAAATGATAATATTGTTAATAACAACATCGTAAAAAAGAATAAACTAAATCGGCGTAGGGTAAAAATCAGCATATTAGTTTTTAGTAACCCCGTTAAAATCGATACCGCCTATTGAGCGCAATACCGTACCGTTTATGTTATTAGCTCTGGCTTGATATCTTTTAGAGTGAGCAATAGGAATTAAAGGGACCTCTTGATTAATCAATTTTAATGCCTTTGAGTAGTATGCTTTTCTACGGTTAATATTATTGGTTTGTAATGCATCTTGGATAAGTTGGTCGAACTCATCATTACACCAAAAGGTTCTATTGCTGCCAGTAATAGCAGATGCACAACTGAGTAATGTTGAAAAGAAATTGTCTGGATCTGGGTGATCGGCAGACCAACCCAATAGAACGCTTTGATGTTCGCCGTCAGCGATTTTTCGTAAAAAAGTAGACCATTCATAATCAGAAACAATATCCACTTCTATACCTATTTTTTGTAAATCTGCCTGAATAAGCTTAGCCATGGTGACTGCGTCAGGGTTGTAAGCTCGCTGCACAGGCATCGCCCATAAGTCCATGGCAAAACCATCACCGTAGCCAGCCTCAGCTAATAGTGCTCGAGCTTTAGCGATTGAATATTCTTGGCTTGTGATTGAAGAATCGTAGGCCCAAGAAGAATTTGGAATCAAGCCATCGGCAATTTCTGCTTGACCAGTATAAACCGTTTCCAGAATTGCCTGCTTATTTATCGCATAAGATAAGGCTTTGCGTACCAGAGGATCGTTAAATGGCGGTTTACTGGTATTGAAGCCAAAATAGCCAACATTAAAAGAGGTCACGGATTCTAAAATGAGATTAGGATGCTGTTTAATTTTTTCATGGGCAATTGGGTAGGCAATAATATCGCATTCGCCCGCCAATAATTTCGTTAAACGCCCGGTATCGCGAGGAGTGATATCAAATAGTAATTGTTTAAGTTCAGACTTACCACGCCAATAACCTGAATGGGGCTCATAGCGAATAAATGCACCAGAGCTATATTGCTTAAATTTAAATGGCCCAGTACCTATAGGAAGCGTATCGACTTCTTGTTTTGTATCTAGCTTAGTTAATTGGTCAGCATATTCTCTGGATAAGATAACCGCGGAATTACCACCAATGTTGGCAAGAAACGAGCTATCAGAATGTGATAGTCGAAAACGCACCGTGTGGTCATTTATTTTTTCTATACTGTCAATTAAATCAACTAACTGAGCATTCTGAAAAAAAGGATATCTACCGCCAGACACTGAGTGATATTCGTGCGTTACATCTGACATGCGATTGAAGCTAAAAAGCACATCATCGGCGTTGAGGTCACGTGTTGGGGTAAAATAAGCGGTTTGATGAAACTTAATGTCTTTACGAAGGTAAAAGGTCACCATTTTACCATCGCGTGTGACATGCCATGATTTAGCGATGGCTGGGATAATCGAGTTATCTGTTGGGTTAAATTCTATTAAACGATTATATAACTGATTTGCTGTCGCATCTATGGTGGTTCCTGAGGTGACGGTTTGAGGATTAAAACTCTCGGGTGCACCTTCACTACAATAAATGATGCTTTTTTTGCTTAAGGACAGTGCTTCGTTAGTATCACAGCCTGATAGCAGAAAAACAAAAAGCGCAAGGCAGTTATAGTAGGTAAATTTCCAGTAAGTCATAGCGAACACTTATTCTTCATCTGCACTACTTGAATCAAGTAAATTATATTTTTTTAAGTAGCCTCTTAACTGATGATAGGTTAATTCTAAGGCTTCAGCAGTTTTCTTTTGATTATATTGACAATTGGCCAATGCTGACTTGATCAAATCGACTTCGTAGTCTTGTGACATGTTTTTTAATGACAAGGGAAACTGTAGCGCTTTTGTCATCGGTTGAATTTTTTGCGTTAAGTTCTGCGCGGACTCAACATTACTATCGACTGTTTCTGCTATCGGCGCGCTGGCAACAATACGATCTTGAGTTTTTATCCGTTTAGATGGTCGATAAGGTGACTCGAATGGGTCAATAACCAATTCATGCACCGGTAAATGCGGGTTGTTACAGCGGTAAACGCTGCGTTCAACAACATTTTTTAATTCACGAATATTACCAGGCCATTGATGTTCAAGCAGGCCGCGTTTGGCTTTTTCAGTAAAACCGCTAAACAGTTCAAATTCAAGCTCGCGGGCCATATTAATGGCAAAATGTTCGGCTAATACCAATATGTCATCTAAGCGCTCGCGCAGTGGTGGCAAGGTAATTACGTCAAACGCTAATCTATCTAACAAATCCGCTCGGAATTCACCGGCAGCTGCCATTGATGGTAAGTCTTCATTAGTTGCCGCGACAAGACGAGCATTAGTTTTGATCGTTCTTGATCCACCAACACGTTCAAATTCACCGTATTCAACAACACGTAATAGCTTTTCTTGAATTAAGCCCGAGGTATTGGCAATTTCATCTAAAAACAAGGTGCCGTTATCTGCTCGCTCGAAACGGCCTTCATGGCGTTTACTTGCACCGGTAAAGGCGCCGCTGTCATAGCCAAACAGTTCGCTTTCTAATAAGTTTTCATTTAATGCGGCGCAATTGAGTTTAAGATAATTTTGATCCCAACGCTTTGACAAATAATGTAGTCGTGCAGCTACCAGCTCTTTGCCGGTACCACGCTCACCAATAATAAGTACCGGCTTGCTTAAAGGAGCGATTTGCGATATTTGCTCTAAAACTTCCAAAAAGTTATTAGATTGACCAATGAGATTATCTTGTTGTTTAAAGCGCGTCATTTACTGACCTAATAATTGGTTTTTTTCACTAACAAATAGTGTATTTTATTAATAGCTAAGAGAGAAGCCTTTTTTTAAATAATAATAAAGTGCTATTATTCATGGTGTTATTGTATTTTTAAAACTTGGCGTAAAACATGAATAGTAAAACCCAAGACAATTAAAGTCATTTTTTGAACGAGGAAGTAATTATGGGTGTTTTTTCAAGGTTCACAGATATCATTAATTCTAATATTAATAACTTATTAGACAAAGCAGAAGACCCTGCAAAAATGGTGCGCTTGATCATACAAGAAATGGAAGACACGTTAGTTGAAGTGCGTTCTTCATCAGCAAAAACATTGGCAGATAAAAAAGAATTAGCGCGGCAAGCCAATCGCTTTGAGTCAGATGCATCGCAGTGGCAAGACAAAGCAGAATTAGCGTTAAGTAAAGGCCGTGAAGACTTAGCGCGTGCCGCATTGATGGAAAAGAAAAAATGTCTTGAAAGTGCTGGCGCTTTGCGTGACGAACTAGAGCATGTTGATGGCCATATTGCCAAGCTTCAAGACGAGATTTCGCAGTTACAAGACAAGTTAGCTGATGCGAAATCACGTCAAAAAGCGATTATCATGCGTGAGAAAACTGCGAACTCTCGATTGAAAGTGAAAAAGAATATCGACAGTGATCGTGTTAACGATGCCTTAAGCCGCTTCGATCGTTACGAACGCAAAATTGACGATATTGAAGCACAAGTTGAATCTTATGACATGGGCAGTAAATCATTAGCCGATGAAATTGCAGATTTAGCTTCTGATGAGAAAGTTGATGATGAATTAGCGCAATTAAAAGCTAAAATGAAATCAGAGACTAAAACTAAAAGTAAATAGTCAGACGTTAACAACGCATACCTTGAATTAGGTGCAAGTAAGGAGAAGTATTGTGGAAGAGATTATTGTCGCTCCAGTTATTATATTCATGATAGTAGTAGCACCTATTTGGTTGATTTTACACTATCGCAGTAAACGACAAATTAGTCAGGGGTTTAGCGAAGAAGAGTATGTTCAATTGTCTGAACTGTCTCAACTAGCGGATAAAATGGCGGATAGAATTAAAACCTTAGAAGCGATTTTAGATGCTGAAACGCCGGAGTGGAGAAATAAATTATGACCAGCAAGGGCCGAGGTGAGTTATATCGAAATACGAGCCAAGGAAAATTAGCCGGAGTTTGCGCAGGTATTGCAGATTACTTTGGCTGGGAAACTTGGCTGGTACGTATATTAGTAGTTTCAGGCGTGTTGTTAGGCATGGGATGGTTTATTGTTATCTATATTGCAGCATGGTTCATATTAGACAAAAAATCGTCGAGCGCTACTAATGTTAATCGCAATGCTCAACAAGGTCATCACGGTCAAGCAAAAACACGGCAGCAGCAAACCACTGAGCAGCACAGTTTTGATGAAGACATAACCAATGAGTCGATTAAAGTGAAATCACGGGTTTGGCAAGCAGGTGAGCCACCTAAGCAAGCGTTTCATGATATTAGACGAAAATTTAAGACTTTAGAGTTAGAACTACAAGTTATTGAACGTTATGTCACATCACCAGAATTTACTGTGTCACGAGAAATAAATAAGTTATAAGAAAAAAGCGGCTAAGCCGCTTTTTTATTGTCAGCACTTTATCGCGATAAAGTGCTGTTATCAAAAGTTAAAAGCCGCTAGTATCAAAGTCAATAATATTGTAGTTGAGATGTTTCAAATCAGCGAACACTCGTTGTACTAAACGTCGCAGCCACTGATCTCCTTTATGTTTATGAAATTCAAAATAGCGTCCCTGTATGGCATTTATTAATAAAGCTCAATTAGAAAAGTTAAAACAAAAAGCCAGTGATCTAGTTAATCGCTCTATCGACCAACACATAAACCTTGCGGTTACTGGGCTAAGCCGGAGTGGAAAGACAGCATTTATTACTTCGCTAGTTAACCAGCTACTGAATGAAGGCAGTAATTCACAATTAAGCTTCTTTAATGTTGTGCATCAAGGCCGGTACATTGCAGCTAAACGTGTGCCTCAGAAGCACCTCCATATACCGAGGTTTGAATATGACGGTGCATTATCGGCATTATGCGAATCACCACCCACTTGGCCTAAGCCAACCAACGGTATTAGTGAGTTGCGCTTAGCTGTTCGCTACCAACCGAAAGATTCATTGTTAAAATACGCGACGGAATCAGCCACACTCTATATTGACATAACGGATTATCCGGGCGAATGGTTACTTGATTTACCTATGTTGTCATTGACTTTCGAAGAATGGTCAAAGCAAACAACAGCATTGCTTAATCAAGCGCCGAGAAATGAACATGCAAAAGATTTTCTCGATAAATTAGCTAAATTTGATCCCTTTGCCATGGTCGATGAAAATGTTTTAGCACAACTTTCACAAGAGTATACAGAGCTGTTACTGCTGTTTCGTCATCAACTTGGCCTCTCTGTTATTCAACCTGGTCGTTTTATTTTACCCGGCGAGTTAGAAGATGCGCCAATATTACAGTTTTTTCCGTACAACGGATTTGATGATATTGACAGCAATGACTACCAAAATGCCAAGGATGATTGTTATATTGGTATGTTAAGAGCTCGGTTCATCGAATATAAAGAGCGCGTTGTGCGCCGTTTTTATAAAGAGCATTTTATTAACTTTGACCGACAAATCGTACTTGCGGATTGCTTAACACCATTAAATAAAGGGCCTGAGAGTTTTGCGGATTTACAAAACGCCATGGCGATGATCATGGAAAGTTTTCAATATGGTAAATCAAGCATACTGTCGCGATTATTTTCGCCAAAAATTGATCGCTTATTGTTTGCCGCGACTAAGGCTGATCATGTTACACCTGAACAGCACGGTAATTTAGTGTCATTTTTAAATAAGTTAGTTTTTCAAACAAAGCAGCAATTAAGCTTTGATGCTATTAAAATGAAAACTATTGCACTGGCTTCTGTTAAAGCAACCAAAGTAGGTAAGAGTCAATATCAAGGCCGAAATATCCCGGTAATTAAAGGGCGTCAGCTCAGTAATGATAAAATGATTACCTTATTTCCAGGAACGGTTCCTGCTAGCATTCCAACGCTTGATTATTGGCAATCACAAGCTTTTAATTACGTTGCCTTTTCACCTATTGAGCCGGCAAACCACGATGAGTGCTTGCCACACTTACGCATGGATCAAATGTTGCAATTTTTGCTTGGGGACAAATTAAAATGATTGAACAAAAAGAAAAATACCAGCAACAGATATTATTTGATGAAGTTGAAGTGAATAGCAATGGATTAGAAGACAACACACGACAAATTATTGTCAATGACCAAGACTGGATAGGCGATGAGCAAAAAGAAGTCGTAGACGATAACATAGCGATAGAAACTAAAAAGCCAAGTTGGCTTTGGCGTACTTTAGGTCTTGTTTTTGTTACTTTAGTCGGCATAGAAACGACACAGTTTTTTATTGACGGTTTTAGCCAATCACCAATTATCGCAAGCCTATATGCTATTTTACTGGCCGGTTTATCGCTAGTTTGTGCTCGCAGTATTTGGCGTGAGATTTCGGGGTTGAGGCAATTTAAATATCAGCAAAACATTAAGCAACAGGCGTTAAATATTATTAATGAAGAAGGGCACGTTGATGCGGCCGCGCTTTGTGAAAAAATATCTCAACGTTTACCGTGCGATCTAGCTGAATTTGATCATAGTTCGTGGCATAAGTTACCGCTGGAAGAGTATAACGATGCTGAAATAATTCAGTTGTATTCTCGTCATGTCTTGGCGCAGGTTGATCAGAAAGCGATGAAGGAAATTGCCAAGTTTTCCTCAGAGTCAGTCGTGTTAGTTGCGCTAAGCCCCATTGCTATTATTGATATGTTACTTATGCTCTGGCGAAATTTACGCTTGGTCAATAAAATAGCCTCACTTTATGGCTTACAATTAAGTTATTGGAGCCGAGTTAAATTAATTAAACAAGTGATTATTAATATGGCTTACGCTGGGGCAAGTGAACTAGTTGCCGATTTAGGTGCCGACCTCCTCGGTGCAGAACTCTTAGGCAAGTTATCAGCCCGAATGGCGCAGGGCTTAGGTGCCGGTATGTTAACCGCGCGCTTAGGTTTAAAAGCCATGCACTTATGTCGACCTATTCCCTTTACCGATGATGCGCCTAAACTGGGTCATATACGTCAAAAAATTGTGAGTCAAGTGCAGCAGTTGGTCAAAAAGTCACGCTAAGTCATTGAAAGTATGTGTTAATTTTGAATTTGTATATTCAGATGTAACACAAATTTTACACTCTTTTGTTATGGTCGAAAAATAGCCACTTTGAAAGTCGTGCTTTTTCTACACTTGTTGCCTTACTATTGAAGCAACTAAAGCAGATTTAAATATCAAAATAACATTAAAAATAAAATTGATATTCACTAAGTAAGGTTAAAACAATGGCGAAGGCGACTAAGTATGTTTCAAAAGTTGCAGATGAACATGGCAATATTGCCTGGTCAGCGGCAGAAAACCAAATTTGGCAAGCGTTAATTACCCGACAACTTGCTAACGTGCAGAATACCGCATGTGACGAATTTATTGAGGGTTTGAGTATATTAAACCTTCCTCAAGACCGTATCCCACAATTAGAAGAAGTTAGTACGGTATTAAGAGCAACCACAGGCTGGAGTTGTGAACCGGTACCAGCGTTAATTGGTTTTGGTGAGTTTTTTCGCTTGCTGTCAGAAAAAAAGTTCCCTGTCGCGACATTTATTCGTTCGCAAGAAGAATTTGATTATTTACAAGAGCCAGATATATTTCATGAAATATATGGTCACTGCCCGTTACTGACCAATGAGTCATTTGCCAACTACACCCAAGCTTACGGCATGATGGGCCTAAATGCCTCGAAAGAAGATCGCGTATTTTTGGCTCGACTTTATTGGTTTACCGTAGAGTTTGGTTTACTTAACACCCCTAAAGGTTTACGCGTCTATGGCGGCGGTATTTTGTCGTCACCAAGTGAAACAGAATATGCATTACATGATCAAAATGTTGAAAGAAAAAATCTTGATGTTCTAGATGTTTTGAGGACGCAATATCGCATTGATATTATGCAGCCGGTTTATTTTATGCTCGAGAAAGTCAGTGATCTAGATAATATACGAAAATTAGAAGTAGAAGATATTATGGTGTTGGTAGAACAAGCAAAAGAAATTGGTTTACACCCACCTAAATTTGAATTAAAAACAACCTCAAAAGCAAGTTAAGGAAATTTTATGAGTGGCGAATTATCGAATCAACAATGTGAAGCATGTCAAGTTGATGCACCAAAGGTTAGCGATGATGAATTAGCGGATTTATTAGCGCAAATTCCTGATTGGATACCTGAAGTGAATAATGGCGTTATGATGTTAGAGCGTGTTTATAAGTTTAAAAACTATAAATTAGCTTGGGCGTTTGCAAATAAAGTGTCGGAATTAGCAGAAGAAGAATTTCATCATCCGGCCATTTTATTAGAGTGGGGTAAAGTGAAAGTTACTTGGTGGACCCATGCTATCAAAGGGCTGCATAAAAATGACTTTATCTGTGCAGCAAAAACGGATCAACTTCTGTAACGTTTTCTTACAACAATAATATCTAGCCTCCTATTAAAGGGGGCTTTTTTTTTTTGTAAAAAATAGTTTACAATAGCGCTACTAGATTTTGTTGTTTGCTTGAGGTTATTAAATGCGTTTAGAAATTGGTTGTCACGACCGAGTTGGTATCGCACAAAGTGTTTTGGCAATATTTGTTGACCGCGGGATTGATCTTCGTGGTATCGAATTAAAACAACCGGGTAAAATCTTTATAAATATACCTGACTTAGCGTTTTCTGAGTTACAAGATTTTATGCCACAATTACGTTTAATTGACGGTGTTTTAGACGTTAAGACCACGCCTTATATGCCGTCTGAACGAGAACGAAATGAATTTGAAACCTTAGTAAAAACCTTTCCCGATCCCTTTATTTCGGTTGATAGTAAAGGGCAAATACGCATGGTTAATAATGCGGCAGCCCAGATCATGTGTGATTCACTTGAAAACATTGTTGGTGAGCAAGTAGGGCAATGGCTAAAAGGCTTCAATTTTACCCGCTGGTTAGATAGTGAAGAAGTGCTGGCTCAAACCCGTCGTATTAAATTTCAAGAAGATGATTTTGTTGCTGATATTATTCCTATTCATGTTGCTGAAGGTGACGAAGCTCAGGTGCTTGCTGGCGCGGTATTGATATTAAAATCAGAGGCGAGACTGGGTCAACAAATCAGTGCCTTTAAAAAAGCCAACGAAAATAACTTTACTGGTATTCAGGCCAACAGTAGCTCAATGCGTAAATTGATACGTGAAGCTAAACGTATGGCTTTGCTTGATTCCTCGATGTTGATTGTTGGAGAAACAGGTACCGGTAAAGAATTACTCGCACGTGCTTGTCATGCAGCGAGTGACCGCGCTGATAAGCCCTTTATGACCTTAAGTTGTGCAGCATTACCTGATGATGCGGCAGAAACTGAGTTATTTGGCTCAGGCACAGCTGGCGCAATAAATAGTAAACGCGGCATATTTGAATCCGCTGATGGTGGTACGATATTTTTTGATGAAGTCGGCGAAATGTCGGCAAAATTACAAACTAAGGTACTACGTGTTATTCAAGATGGAACTTTTAGGCGCATTGATGACGAACAAGAAATCAAAGTGAATGTGCGCATTATCGGTTCAACAAATCGCGACCTCCTCAGTATGGTGTCGCTTGGTGAGTTTAGAGAAGACTTATACTACCGGTTAAATGTGCTAGGACTTAATATTCCGTCTTTACGGGAACGACGTTCTGATATTGTTCCACTGGCGGAACTTTTTGTTGCTAAATTCGGTCAACGTATAGGTAAAACGCATATTTCATTTGATAGCGAATGTCTTGAGTTTATTGAACATTACCCTTGGCCAGGTAATGTGAGACAGTTAGAGAACGTGTTGATTCGAGCTGTGTCACTCATTGAGGGAAATATCATCATGACTTCTCATCTACAATTACCAGCATATACACGTGAACATGGTTATTTGGAACAAGATTTTGAAGGGACATTGGACGCGGCAGTGAAGAATTTTGAAGCCGATTTACTACGTAAGCTTTACCCTGCGTATCCAAGTACTCGCCAATTAGCCAAAAAACTAGGCCTTAGTCATACGGCTATTGCCAATAAATTACGTGATTACGATATTAACAAGAAAACAGTGAAAATTTAGCGCTAAATTGGCCGTAACTATATTGCGGCCTTACTATAAAAATTATTTGAGTATGAAAAATGAAATTATATGGTTACTGGCGTTCATCTGCTGCCTATAGAGTTAGAATTGCCCTACATTTAAAAGCTTTGGAATTTGAATCAATACCTGTGCATTTGGTAAAAGATGGAGGCGAACAACATAAAGATAGTTACACGCACTTAAACCCGACACACTTAGTACCGACTTTTGTTGATGATGATGTGGTTTTACATCAATCTATCGCCATTATTGAGTACCTTGATGAGAAGTTTCCCGAAACAGCGATATACCCTAAAGACATTGTCGCGAAAGCAAAAGTAAAAGCGTTGGCGTTAGACGTTGCTTGTGAAATTCATCCTGTTAATAACTTGCGAGTGCAACAATATCTTGCGAAGCAATTATCATTACAAGAAAGTGATAAACTGACTTGGAGCCATCATTGGATGAAGTTAGGGTTTCAAGCAATCGAAAAACAACTAGAGGTCAACGCAGGTAAATATTGTTTTGGTGATAATATCTCTATGGCAGATATTTGCTTAGTACCTCAAGTATATAACGCTTATCGCTTTAATCTTGATATGAATGAATTTCCGAATATTTGCCGAATTACTGAAAATTGTAATCAGCACGCAGCATTTGTTGCCGCATTACCCGAAAATCAGAATGATGCACAGCATTAACTTACAATTTGGTTTAAAATTAATCTGTAGAAATTAAACATTTGTTATGTCATTACTTACAAAAATTTAAGGTTATTATGTCAATTCAAAATGCTGAACAAAAACAAACACCTTGGGCTGTTATTGCGATTATTGTTGCCGCTATTATTGCTTTTGTAGTTTACTACTATGTGATTGCAGCGGATGATAAAGAAGCCCCTGTTGAGGTTGCGACTTCGGTTGTTGCGCCAGAGCCCGAACTTGAGATTGAAACGACTCCTGAGATAATTGAGCCTGAAGCGATTATAGAGCCAGCAGTGGAAGACGTTGTTGAGCTTGAGCCTGAAATAGCCTTACCGACATTAGATGAAAGTGACCAGTGGTTCACCACTAAATTACCGAATTTAACTTGGCGTAAAGAGTTACTTAAATTAGTCGTAACTGATGATATGGTCCGCCGATTTGTGGTATTTACTGATAATTTTAGTCAAGGAACCTTGGCCTATGAACACATGCCGCTAATTAGCCCTAATACAAAGTTTACGGCAATTGAAGCGCAAACTGAAAATGGCACTAAATGGCAGTGGGATGAAAGCAGTGCTCGCCGCTTTAGTTTATATGTTGACCTGTTGCGTTCGATGGATAGCGAAATGCTAATCCAGTGGTATGTTGAGTTAAAACCTTTAATTGACCAAGCGTATGGAGAATTAGGCTACCCTGATGCAGAGTTTACCGAAGTGCTTCACAGTGCAATAACAAAAGTGTTGGATATGGAAATACCTAAAGCTCAACCAGAATTAGTACGCCCTAGCGTTATGTATAAATATAAAGATGAATCTTTAGAATCTTTAGATGACGCAGAGAAGTTATTACTTAGGTTAGGCAAAGAGAATTTACTTGTCATCAAGTCAGTGCTGCTAGAGATTAACGAAAAGTTAGCAAGAGCGCGTTAGAGTAATGAGTCTGTTGAAAATACCTACGGTACCCGCTTGTATTCCGAGGCGTAATTATGGTGTTTTAAGGCGATTAGCAAGCAAAGCGCTAGTGTTGAATGGTTGGACCGTTTGCGGCGAGCTGCCAGAACAACCCAAGTTGATATTAGCGGTAGCACCTCATACGTCAAATTGGGATTTTTTTCTCGGTATCGCGGCCATGTTTTCATTGAATATAAAAGTATCGTTCTTCGGTAAAGCAAGCATCTTTCGATGGCCAGTAAAGTCACTTTTAACAGCTATTGGTGGTATTGCTGTTGATCGTAGCCATAGCCATGGTGTTGTCGGACAAATTGTCGAAGAGTTTAAGCGAAACGATAAATTTATCTTAGGTTTGGCGCCTGAAGGCACGCGTAGTAAAACACTTGAATGGAAAACTGGCTTTTTACAAATTGCCAAACAAGCAAATGTACCGGTAGTACCGGTTAGTTTCGATTTCGCAAAAAAAGAAATACGATTTCATCCTGCTTGCGCTATTACCGGAGAAATTAAACAAGAATTAGTTGAGTTTAAGCAAGTATTTTCTAATGTTTGTGCAAAAAATCCGCAAGCAGTTTGATTTTAGCAACTAGCGCTTGCAACTCGTCAATTGATTAGCGATAATTCGCGCCGCGTTAGAGGTATTCTTTAGCGCTACTATGGTGACCCTTTTGGTCCCTTCGCAATGATACTCTGTGAACTCGGCCAGGTCCGGAAGGAAGCAACCGCAGCAGACGACTCATGTGCCGGAGTGTGGCTATTAGGGTTGCCACCCAATATTTTAAAGCTGTCGATATAACCCTACCTTAACAAAATACAACCATACTTTAGCAAAGTTTATTTTTTGACCAGTTATTCAGTAAGTTTATTACGTATATATGTTGGAATTTAAATGTACAAACGTACCTTAAAGAAATCAACAGTAAAAAATAGTCAAAAATTTTCCAATAAAAAATGCGGGAAAATGATCGTTGTTGAATCTTCTCTAGAATATGATTCGTGCTTCCATTTTGAATTTTCCAAACAGATCTGGTCAAGCAGCATAAGACAGATTTATTGTGGATTGTTCAAACTCAATTGGAGAAAAGTCACCATTTGATGTGTGCAGCCTGATTTGATTGTAATGTAAGCTTCAACATCTTCTTTCATACCTTGGCGTGTTAAATGATAAATATTTAACAACCATTCATTTTTCAAACGACCAAAAAATCGCTCAACAACAAGCTGTGTTAATGACAGCGAGTAAAACACCAAACATTTTAGATTATTTTTGCCATCAAATTGTTTAATATTATAAATATAACCAATTTAATAACAGTGACAGTGTTATCCACATTAATACAATGAGTGGAATACCAATGCGCATAAAGTCAGAGAACTTATAACCACCGGCATTCATAACTAAAAGATTGGTTTTATAGGCCATCGGTGTGGCGTAGCTTAAGTTGGCACCAAATAATACGGCCAAAATAAAAGGCTCAGCAGGAAGGTTTAATTGGCTTGCAACCGAAATAGCGATAGGTGTACCGATAACGGCCGCAGCATTGTTGGAAACAATATTGGTTAAGATAGCTAATAATAACATTAAGGCTGCTAACACGCCCCCTGGTGGCAAGCCAAATGATAAAGCTACAAATACCTGTGCTATATATTCAGCGCCCCCTGTCATCATCATTGCAGAGCCAAGCGCTAATGATGCCGCAACAATTAAAATAACTTGAGTGCTCAGTGCGGAAGAAGCTTCCTGCCAATTTAAGCATTTAGTTAGTAATAGTATCAACACACCACATACTGAACTAATATTAATGGGTAAAATGCCCAATGCTGAGATGGCAACTACGGCGAGTAATGTGCCTAATGCGATGGGCGCTTTGCTGGTTTGTGGTAGCGATTCTGCACCATCAATAATTAATAGGCCGGGCTTGGCTTTTAATAAACTTAATTGCTCTGTTTCACCTTGTACCAGTAAGACGTCGCCAATCTGTAAACGCGTATTACCTATACTACTGCGCCCCATTTCCATTGCTTTACCGGCTCGATGTAGGGCAACGACTGAAATTGCGTGTTTTTGTATGAAATTGGCTTGTTGTAGCGTTCTACCTTCCACACCAGAGCCAGCGATAATAACAATTTCTGCTAATGTTTGTTTATCTGCTTTTAAAGGGTGTTCATCATCTACTTTATGCAGGCCAGAAAACAGCGTTGCCCCTAAAACAGTTTCGTATTCTTTTAGACGATCAGGGTAGTCATGCACTTTTAAACGGTCGCCAACCACAAGCACAGTATCAGGTAGAGGGATAATATTTCGGTAATCTTTACCTCGTTGCACACTCTCAATTTTTAACTGACCGTCAGTTAAGGCAATGACTTCGGCAATAGTTTTTTCGTTAACAATACTTTCTTCATTTATGTTGAGATACGCGCTAAATAAACGTGGAGACGTGTCAGGCATTGACGGTGCCCGGCTGGGCAGTAGCTTAGGTGCAATTAGCCATAAATAGAGTATTGCAACAACTGAGGCAATAAGGGCTGGTTGAATAAAATCAAAGAGTCCAAATTCTGCTGCGCCCATATTTTTTGCAATACTAACCACTAACAAGTTAGTGGAAGTGCCGATAGTGGTTGCCATGCCGCCCACCAAAGTTGCTAATCCCATCGGCAGCAACATTGGAGATGAGTCGGTTTTTGTGCGTAATGAAACACTGATCAAAATCGGTAGTAATAACACCACTACAGGTGTGTTATTAATAAAGGCACTTAATGCACCAGCAAGCACGAGAGTGATCAATAAAGATAATGTTGGGCTTATTTTCCAGAGCTTAGCTAAATACCGACCAATAGGCTCCAAAGCTCCGGTTCGTACAATGCCATGGCCAATGATCATCAATGAACATACGGTAACTAGGGCTTCATGACCAAAGCCAAAAAATAATGAGCTTGGCTCGAAATGTACGCCGTCAAGGTAAAACGGAAAAAGAGCAAACATCAGACATAATATTGCGATAACGGCGAGCGAAGAAGTTTCTAACGGCGTATCTTCTCGACGAAACAAATATAATGCCAGTACAGTAATTAATAAAACAGCCAAGGCATGATTATTGGGAAGTTCTGGAATATTCAAAAGCTGTTACCAAGTTAGTTAATTATTTTGCAGTTTGCACTAGTCTTCGCATGACGGCGTTATGTCAGTGATAAACTATCCAGGTATTAATTATGCTCTTTCATAAATTCTAACGCTTTTGCAACGGCGACTTTGACATTATTTTCCATTTCAAAACGTTCCGACGCAGGTAAGTAAAAGGCCATGTCTACTTCATGTCTGATATAACGTGTAGGTAATTGATTTAGAACAACACAAACGAGATCGGCGATAAACTCATCATCGTATTTATCTTCTAATTTTAATGCGGCAAAGTGCTGAGAAACTAATTTTTCATAGTAGTTGTGAATATCATCAGAAATTTTCATATATGTGACTCTATTATAAAGTTGATATTTTCAAGCGTAATGCTAGTGCAATGAAAACACCAACCTTTTTTATCTGTTAAGGCTAATTTTTATAAAAAATTGACTGGGAGGAGCTTGATTAGAACTTTTCTGCTTGGGCTATTTCACGCTCAAGCTTAGAAATTGCTTGGCGGCAGCGGCCAAGTCGCTGATGCAGAGCCAGTACTTCTTCAGATAGTTGTTTGCTGCGCTTCACATTGGCATTCTGCCTTTGTAATTCACGATCTTGTATCATTTCAATTAACCGTCGCTCGAACTCAAAGGTTTCGTTGAGCTTTTTATGCAAATTATGACTCGATTGCATGACAGCTTGAGCGGCTTTTTTATAGCGTCTAGCTTTCATCGCGACTAGCCTTTGCTCTGGCTCCTTATGCAAGGTGCTATTTGAGTTTAAGGCTGTACGTAATGCAGATATTTGTTGTTCAATTAATAATAAACGGCTGTGCGCAAGGGTATTTTTATTGGCAGCGAGTAACCGCGATAGTTCATCAGTTTTGTTTTTCACTTCAATAATATAAGGATGAAACATATCACTATGAGTGAGAAACAATTTTTCAGAAAAAATGTCATTCTCTTGAATTATTTTATGTGATTTTGAGTGTTTATTTTGTTGATCAACGACAATCGCTTGTTGGTTAAGTTGTTCAATAACGGCATGAATCTTAATAATCGCGCTATGCATAGATATCCTTTATTAACTCAGCCAAGCCTGATAGCCCAAATTAACCGACATAATAATGACGACAGTGATAAAAACAGGTCGTATAAACTTGCCGCCAAATTTAATCGCCCAATGTGCGCCTACCCAAGCACCAAGCATAATAAATATGCCCATTGAAATACCTAAAGCAAAATTAACATGGCCTAAATAAATAAAAGTCAATAAACTGAAAAAGTTACTGACGAAATTAGTAGAACGCGCTAAACCAGAGCTTAACAAAATATCTATCTTGTATAAAACATTCGAGGAACTCACCCAAAAAGCACCGGTACCAGGGCCCGCTATGCCATCATAAAACCCGAGTATTAATCCTTGAATTAGTTGTTTCGATTTAACCGAGGCTGTCTTTAGTGGTAAGCCCAAAGTATCATTAATGGTTGAACGAGAAAATAGTGTATATATCGCCGTCAATACCACTAATACCGGAATATATTTATCTAAAAATTCAACCGAAAGGAAGTTTACGATTATGGTTCCTGATATAGCGCCAATCGCCGTAGCTATAATCGCTAATCGCCAATACTTTGGATTGAAGAGGTTTTTTCGATAGAAAGTAAATGAAGCGGTGAATGAGCCAAAAGAAGCGGCTAATTTATTGGTTCCCAACGCTACGTGAGGAGGTAATCCTGAAGTTAATAATGTTGGAACCGTTAGCATGCCACCACCACCTGCGATAGCATCAATTAGCCCAGCAATAAAACCGACACTGCATAAGGTTATCCATAAACTGATGTCTAGGACAGGATCAATAACCATAGAAATTTTTGCCTTGAAAATTAGGCCGTTATTATACCACAGTGAAAGCTTGGTTTTCCCTACATTTATTCATCCACTTGCTCGATATTGACTAAGTTTCAAATCACTTAGTTTGAAACGATATATAAACAAACCAATTCATTTTGATTTTAGATGTGTCAACTAATTGTTTTTTTTAAGTTTTTAATTTTAACTTTAATGAGCTAAGTTTTGTTTTTTACATAAAGTGAATAATGACAACGCTATATACCGTTTTGTGTTGCTAAATAATCTAATCTTCTGTTGTGACGCTTAAAGCCAGAAAGAGCCTTAAAGTCAGAAGTGTGTATAGAACAGTATATTTTTACTCAGTTACAAAAATAAATGTCTCTGAATATGTAAAACTGTTTAATTATGTTTACGTTATTTGATTGGTTTTAAGTTATTGTATTTATTGGTTTTAATTTTTTTTGATTTTGCCGGCGTTTGCGGGTTTCTATAAGTTTTAGTCTTAGAGTTTTTTAAAAAATAATTTTTAGTATTAATACGAAAAATATTTACCCCTTTGTTTTTAAAGGTATTAATTGTTTATTTTGTGGTGGGCGAGGCGCAGTGTGTTGGTGTTTTATTGTTATCATCTTCATTGATAGCGTCATTTTGTTATCTTATTGTTTTTAACTGTTATTGTCCCGCTTTGTCGTTGCGTTTAGATCTTAACTGTGAATAATGTAATTAAAACGTAACTGTTTGTGTTGACCAATTAACAAGATTAAGTTTAATATCTTAGCCGACAGTTTGGGTCAATGACCAAAATAAATCACTAAACAAGGCAACATAGCCTTGAAATTAAAACACTAGAACCGCGAAAGTGGTCCAGGGAGTAAATCAATGTATCAAAGTAACAAGCTTACTAAAGCTGTTCGCTTAGCTCTTGTAGCTGGCGCAACAACAACCATCTTAGCTGCACCAAGTGCAATGGCATTTGCTGACGACGCAGCCGCAGAAGAAAAGGGTGTTGAACGTATCCAGGTAACTGGTTCACGTATTCGTCGTTCTGAATTAACTGCTGTAACACCTATCATCGAAATCGATGCTCAAGAGTTTGCAATCTCAGGTAACCTTAACATCGAGCAAAAACTTGCTGAATTACCTTCTACTTTACCTTCATTTGGCCCTAGTTCAAATAACCCAGGTGATGGTACTGCAACAGTCGATTTACGTGGTTTAGGTACTTCTCGTACTTTAGTTATGGTAAATGGCCGTCGTTGGGTTCCAGCGCGTCAAGATGGTGTTGTCGATCTAAACACAATCCCAGCTTCTTTAATTGAAAATGTTGAAATCATCACTGGTGGTGCTTCTGCTGTATACGGTTCAGATGCAATCGGTGGTGTTGTTAACTTCAAGTTAAAAGATGATTTTGAAGGTGTAGAAATTTCAACGTTATATGATGTAACGACTGAAGGCGACGCAGAAAAATTCAACCTTGATTTAACTATGGGTGGTAACTTTGCAGATGACCGCGGTAACGCAGTTCTTTATATCGGTTACTCAAAGCGTGAAGCTTTATTCCAAGGCGATCGTGATTTTGCTTCTGTTGCATTAACAGAAGGTGCTGATGAGTTAGTTGCAGGTGGTTCTTCTGGTATTCCAGGTACGCGTGTTTTTGGTGGTCCAACAATTAACATTGGTCCAAATGCAGGTTCAAGTCTAGGTCGTTTCAATCAAGATGGTTCAGGTGCAGCATTTACTGCAGCTGATCGTTTTAACTATGCACCTGATAACTTCTTACAGTTACCACAAGAGCGTTTGACTATGAGCGCGTTCTCTCATTTCTACATTAATGATGAGACTCGTATCTACAGTGAAATTTCTTTTATTCGTAACGAAGTACCACAAGAATTAGCACCAACACCAGCGTTTACTACAATTACAGTAAATCCGAATAGCGCATTCTTCGCTGCTGATGTTCAAGATGCAATGCTAAATGCTCAAGTAAATAATAATAATGGTACTCCAGATGATGCGTCAGATGATTTTCTTGAGTCAGCATTAAACGCAGATGGCACTTATGATATGTTTGTTGGTCGTCGTATGGTTGAAAATGGTTCACGCCAATCAATCGATACACGTGATGCAATGCGTCTTTTAGTCGGTGTTGATGGCTACTTTAATGACGATTGGTCATACGATGTTTACTACAGTCGTTCACAAATGGATCAATCAAACTTATTAAACAATGACGTTGCTGCTTCACGTTTCAAGCAAGCGTTGTTAGTTAACGATGCAGGCACAGAGTGTCAAGATACATCAAACGGTTGTGTTCCACTTAACATCTTTGGTGAAGGTAACATTACACAGGAAGCTGTCGGCTTTATTAATATCGGTGCGACTAACGTAACGTCACTTACTCAAGAAGTATTTATGGCAACAGTATCTGGTTCATTACCATTTACCTTCCCAGGTGCATCTGAGCCAGTAGGCCTTGTTTTTGGTTATGAAAAACGTCAAGACGAGTCTTCGTTCCGTCCAGATGAATTCTTATCTGGTGGTGATGTGTTAGGTTTTAATGCTGGTAAACCAACAATTGGTAAGTACTCTTCAGATGAGATATTCACAGAGTTCTCATTACCACTACTTAGCGGTAAGGATTTTGCTGAAGACTTAAGCCTTTGGGGTGCAGCACGTTTTGCTGATTACTCAAACATTGGTCAAGTTTCATCATTTGCTGCCGCATTAAACTGGGCTCCAACAGATTGGATTAGTACACGAGTAGGTCTCCAATCAGCGGTACGTGCGCCAAATGTTTCTGAATTATTTCTAGGTTCTGCTGCTGGTTTCCCAGGTGCATCAGATCCATGTTCTGTTGGTGGTTTCCAAGAAGGTATTACCGATAGAGCGCTTTGTGTAGCCTCAGGTGTTGCTGCTGACCAAGTTGGTGTGTTTACTCAAGCCAACTCGCAAATTGAAGGTGCTTTTGGTGGTAATTCAGAACTACAAGAAGAAACTTCAGATACCTTTACTGTTGGTCTTGTTGTGCAACCATTTGAAGGTTTAGATTTCACTATCGATTATTTCGATATTTCAATTGAAGATGCAATTTCATCATATGGTGTAAATAACATTCTTAATGTTTGTTACAACATTGCAAAAGATGCTTCACACGAAACTTGTAGCGCAATTACTCGTCGCGCTGATGGTAACGTTGATGTTGTTAGCTCATTAAATGCTAATATCTCTTCTATTGAAACTTCTGGTGTCGATTTCAACGTTACGTACAACACCGAGCTTGAATTTGGCTTCTTTGGTGGTGGTTCAGACTTAAATGTTCAGTTCCGTTCAACGTTCCTAGATACTGCTGATGTTGTACCAGTAGTTGGTTTACCAACTAAAAATGAGTGTGCTGGCTATTACGGTAACACTTGTGGTAACCCACAACCTGATTTCCAAGCTAACACACGTGTTAACTGGACTACAGGCGATTTAACATTGTCAGCATTAGTTCGTTATATTGGTAGCACTGAAGATGACCAGTTAATGACAGATAAAACGTTGTCAGCAAATGATTTAATTGTTTCTGAAATTGATGCAGCTATCTATGTTGATTTAAGTGCAAGCTACGTATTTAGCGAAAACTTAAACGTTAACTTTGGTGTTAAAAACGTATTTGACGAAGAGCCAACTGCTTTAGGTGATTCACAGCAACAAGCTAACACGTTCCCTGAAACATATGATGTTATTGGTCCACGTGTATTCTTAAGTGCTTCTTACACGTTTAATTAATCACTAATAAAACTATATTAATTTATAGCTTTATTAAGCATTAATTCATTGAAAAGTGACCAACCTATGTTGGTCACTTTTTTTTTACATAACGTTAAGCTAAACATGACAATAAGCAGTTAAAGTACTTGTCTTAACTAAATTTTACCTATAAATACTGAAACGGATTAACTATGCCTAATGTTAGCTCCGCCAATATAACAATAAAACTCCAACACCTTTTTTCCTTATTACAAAAAGGCGAAGCTAAAACGGTAATTAAAGAGTTAGATGCTCTGCTTACTCGTGCCGATAACAATGCCGGTAATAATGCCGATGTGATGCATTTGGCGGCAATGGCACATAAAGCAGATGGCTCACTTGATAAGGCTATTAGCTATTTTATTGAATCGAGTCGTATTAATAAAAACCAACCACAAGTTCATAACAATCTTGGTAATACTTATAAGCAAAATTTGAATGTAGTGTTAGCAGAAAAACACTATAAAATTGCCATTAGCTTAAACCCCCAATATCTTGATGCGTTAAAAAACCTCGGTTTACTTTACTTAAGTGAACAAAAGTATGCGCAAGCAAAATTAAGTTTTCAGCAAGTACTTTCCTTATCAAAAAATGATGTATCAGCACTAACATCGCTAGGAAATATCTATAAAGTAGAGCAAGATTTTCAACTAGCTATTAAGTTTTACAAGCAAGCACTTAGTGCTAATCCAAACTATATAAATGCTTGGCATAACCTAGGCGTTTCTCATCGCATGAATGGCGAGTTTTTATTGGCGCTAGAATGCTTTAAAAAAGCGCAAGTTATCGCGCCAAATTTAGCTGAACTCGATTTCAATGAAGCAAATACACAGTTTGATATGGGTAATTATCAGCAAGCAGAGCAAGCCTATTGGCGTGCATTACGCAAAGCGCCTGACAATTGCGAAGTACATGAAACACTCAACGAGTTTTATTGGCAAACAGGAAAAAAAAGCGAGTTTGGCAAAAGTTTCAAGTTGGCCATAGAACATCTGCCAAATAATTCGCTATTACGACAAGCCTATGCAGAAAGCTTATTGTCTGCCGGCAATCAAGAAAATGCAAAAATAGTGGTAGATGAGGCATTAAAGTTAGAAAAAACACCAGACTTACTGCACCTAAAGGGAAAGTTAGTCGCTTCAAGTGGTGATATCAAAGCCGCGATATCGCTTATTGAATCATCATTGCTGCAGCATTATAAGTTGTCGAATGCCTTAGATTTAATCGAGTTGCTGATTAGAAACTTCGACTATGAACAAGCGTTAGTTCAAATTAGTTATGCGGAGCAAATTGCGCCCAAAAATCAATTGTTAATAGCCTATAAAAGCACGTGTTGGCGGTTAACTCATGATGAACGATATCACTGGTTAATTGACTACCAAAAACATATTCAAACTTATGATATTCCCGTCCCTAAAGGTTATAGTTCAAGGGCTATGTTCCTAGATGAGTTACAAGGTGTTTTGCTGGCAATGCACCAAACAGAGCATGAGCCATTAAAACAAACATTAAGATTTGGTACTCAGACCCCAGGCCGACTTTTTTATAAGCCAATTAAGCAAATTGTTGAATTAAAAAATGCATTTGAAGCAGTGACACATGAATATATATCAGCACTTCCTGAAGATAATTCCCATCCTCTTCTCTCAAGAAAAACATCACAAGTGAGTTTTGCTGGTTCTTGGTCTGTTAAGCTAAAACCTAATGGTTTTCATGTTAATCATGTGCATCCAGAAGGGTGGTTAAGTTCATGTTTTTATATACATGTACCAAACTTTTCGAGCTATTCGCAAGCATCAGAACATGCAGGAGCAATAAAGTTTGGTGAAAGCTCAATGAATTTAAGTGCACGTGAAAAAATCTCCAGAATTGTCAAGCCTAAGCCGGGATTAGTTACTATATTTCCGTCTTATGTCTGGCATGGTACGTTCCCATTCAACGGTCCATCCGACGCATTTAGATTAACAGCACCATGCGATATCACGCCAATGGGAGAGTAAGATGAAACACAATGATGCTTGGTCATTATATTGGCAAGGAGGTCATCAAGAGAGTTGTATTGCAAATGATAGTACTGAAGATCAGTTTATTCTATCGGACATATGGCAGGAGTTTGCCGTAAGTTTAGCACATAATTCAGCCGTACTTGACCTTGCAACAGGAAATGGCAGCGTACCCCATAATTTATTATCCTTTAATGAACTACTGCAGATCACCGCGGTCGATCGCGCTGATATAAATCCACAGAAACATATTGAAAAAAACTCATTATTACAAAAAGTAATGTTTATGCCTAATATAGATATTACTCACCTGCCGTTCAATGAAAACACCTTCGATGCCATTACTAGTCAATTTGGCTTGGAGTATTCAGCACTTAACTTATCAACGAGTGAACTGATAAGAGTACTAAAACCGCAAGGCCATTTTTTGTTTATTATGCATCATAAAGATAGTGAAGTGGTTGTGCCTGCACGTGCTAAAGTTCAAGAATTTGAACTGCTTTTTGATAGTGGTATATTGGAAGGCTTTGAAGCATTTTTAAATGCAGGTATTAATTTACAACAACTTAATACCTTAGGAGAAAAAGTGCTTGCAGAGCATACCATGAGCAAAAGTGAAGCGATAACTGGTCAAATATTTGCGGCGATTGATAAGCTGATTCAAATGAAGGAGCAAGGAAAGGATATTGCTGAACTGATAAAAATATATACTACGATGAAATCGCGAATTATTGCCGAAATGTCACGGTTAAAACAATTAATATCTGCGTCATTGTCGAAAGTGGATGTAACGGCACTATGTAGTTCACTTGAGAGTATGGGCGTCAATGTTGTCTTCAGCACCATAGATTTACCTCAAGAGCGAGGGGTGCTTGGCTGGAAAATTAAAGGAACTAAGCTATGATTCAGCCAAATTTACTTCAACAAGTTGACCAAGCATTTGGCGAGCATAATAATCAATACGGCTTGAAGCTACTTAGAGCATATATTGCTGAAAACCCAAAAGATAATGAGCAGTTTTACCGATTAGCGGTGATTGAAGAACAAATAGGCCTTGCAGAAAATGCGGCTATTGCATATTTGCAATGTATAAAAAATGACCGCAGCTTTTTGAAGGCTTATCTTTACGCAGGCTATTTTTTTCAGCAACTTGGACAAATGGACAAAGCACTTGCTTTATATTCACTTGGTAATGATCAAGATGCTAGGTTGAGTTCATTACATCTAAACGCGGGCGTATCGTATGAAACTCGATTGAGATCTCACGCAGCAGATGTAGCGTTGAGAGAGCACTTTAGTCGTCTTCATTCGCTCAGTGTTAAAAATGGTCAAGGGAGTTCGAGAGTCGCTGCAGCTATATGGCCGCAAACACATCAAGACACGGTTCGTTATTTTACTGAGCAGCAACAGCCTCACCTTTTTTATATTCCTGAGCTAACAGCTAAGCCACTTTATAATAGTGCGAGCTTTGGTTGGTGTAATTTACTCGAACAAAGCTTTGATGAGCTAACGAGTGAGTTTTCTGAGCTAGTAAGCTTAATTAATGAAAGCGGCATGCCTTATTTGGATGCTAGTTATAAAGCTAAAGGTTTTAAATCCCTCGCAGGCTCAAAAAATTGGGCCGCGCTAAACTTTTATAAAGACGGCATTGAAAATCAACCATTGCTGTCGTTAATGCCTAAAACTGCAAAAATATTAGAGAAGCTACCTTTATATAAAATGGGCGATAATCCGTTTGAAGTGTTTTTTTCTTTATTAAAACCAGGTCAGCATATAACTCCGCACTTTGGCCAATCTAATCACAGTTTGACCGTACATTTACCTATCATAGTGCCTGAAGGGGGCTATTTAACGGTAGCGGGTCGAAAAGTAGTTTGGCAGAAAGGAAAAACCATTGTCTTTGATGACTCTTTCGAGCATGAAGCGATTAATCCGTCAAATGAAGATCGAGTCGTTCTAATATTCTCTATTTGGCATCCTGAACTATCGAAAGCAGAGCAGCAAGATATTTTATCCAGCTTTTCTGCTCGCGCTACTTGGTTAAATAATCGTTACTCAGCTTTAGGTTTAGATAACTCGCTATAAAGCTCTCTAAATATAGATAGCTCGTTTTCATAATGACGGGAAAAATTTTGTTTTGAGGTGTTAATCGGCTGCCTTACTTGTAGCTCACTAAAGGTAAAGCTATTAACGTGCTTAGCATGGAAGTTTAAATAATCATCATTCCAGGTTAAATGGCAAAAATCAAAAATGCGATTAGCTTCTTTTTCTGGCCCTGTGGTTAATTGGTTATAATCTACGTCAATCACTTGATTAGGAAAGCTATCGCGCCAAAAGTCCATTAACTTATTCGCATGAAAAATAGCATGCGCTATGTTTTTTAAGTTTGCCGCGTAATTATGATGTGGTGCAAAAGGTTGTGAGAAAATAGATAAAGCTAAATCTTCAGGCGTTCTTCTCATTTGAATGACTTTTACTTGCTCAAAAATTGATACTATAGCGCCGACATAGCGAAAATTATGTGGCATTTTATCTATTATTATTTCTGCATCGAGTGCAGTTTTAGTTACATATGAGTTAGCAAAACTTTGTCTGTTTTTTTGAAAAAACAGCTCCCAATTTATAGCTTTATTGTCTTTTTGAGCGTTGATTTTATTTTCAACGAATAACGCTAACGCTTCATTTTCGCCGCTACTTTTTGTTTTTGGATGTTGAGACAGTATACGATCCATTAATGTTGTACCTGAGCGTGGCATACCAACGATGAAAATGTTTTTTGCTGGCAAGGTCGCGTGGTTAAGCAAAGGCGAGGCATAAACCTGTTGTAGAAAGTTAATATGCTTTGTTTCATGAAGGTAATCATAAGAGATATTGTTTTCTCTTATGACATCTTCTTGTAGCTCGTTTGCTTTACTAAAACAACGAAACGCAAGCGAGTATCGCTCCAACTTTTCATAAGCCTTAGCTAGAATAAATAAATTTTGTTGAGTTTCATAATCATGGGTGGCGGGTTCGTCTATAAGGTGTGCTAAATTTTCAGCCGTCTGTTTGTGTTGTTTGCCTATTTCTTGTTTTGCGCCCCAAGCAACATAGCTAAAAGGGTTGAGCTTTAGAGCTGCGTCGGCTGCAATTAACGCTACATCATTGTTATTTTCAAACCGGCATACGCGTATTTCAATTTCATATCGAGTGAGGCTCACATCACCTAATAAAATAGCTTTATCGAGTTGAACTCTAGCTTGTGTAACATCTCGAGCAAGAATATATAAATCGGCGAATTTCAATAAATTTAAGCTATCAGGTTTGGCATTATTTAAATACTGCTTAAAAGCCATAATAGCCTTGTCGTACTGCCTTAGCTTTGCAAAGCATATTGAAAGATTTTTTTGTAGTTCTGATTGCTTTAAGCCAGAAGTACATAATTTTTGCCATGCTGCGATAGCTAAAGACCAATTTTCAATTTGCATATGGGCTTGAGCGACAATAAAAAGTGTCTGTGAATTATCTGTTTGTTGTTTAGACGCTATTTCAAGTGCTAAGGCGGGTTGTTTTAATGACAAGGCTAAATGAGCAAATGAATTTAGTATATAGACATCGTTTGGCAGGTGTGGTTTTATATTGCTAATTAATTTTATTGCCTGTTTGGCTTGATTTGCCGCTCTTAGGCACATCGAAAAATTGAGTGTGATATCTATAGCGAAAGGCTCTGCGGCTAAGGCGATGGTAAATAACTCTATCGCACGTTCGTATTGTTTATTCTGCGAGTATAAGGTTGCTAAACCATAAGTCGCGTCATTATTTTTATACTGGTCTAGTATCTTTATATAAGCTTGTTCAGCGACCTCGAAATTACCTTGCTGATGGGCTGTTTCCGCTTTTTTCAGATCTTGATTTGTAGTCATAATGATAAAATTTATTTGATGTAGGTCGCGTATGCAACTTACTATAATAGTTATTTGATATATGTATCGGATAATACAGTAAAATAACACGCTAATAAAATGTTAAGTAATAGAGATTAAGGCAACAATGAAATTAGAATTGAATAAATCTAAAAAGCTTGAAAAACTCAAAAATAGATATTTGGATAATGGTTATGTCAAGGTAGAAAATGCCTTGCTATCTGAGTGTGCTGAGGAGCTTTACCTTAATATAGCTAAGCAAGAAAAGTGGAATTTAGTTTTTAGAAATAAAGGGATTCATCAAGATTTTAATAGCATAGATGTTCAGGGGTGGGATAAGAAGCATAAAGATGATCTTATTGAGTTAATTCATAACCAAGCAAAAGAAAACTTTCAATACTTTTATGAAACGATTCCCGTCTACGATATTTACTATGATAACTTAATGCCTGGGCATTTTTTTAACGAAATTGTCGAGTTTCTGAATAATGAAGACACATTAAATTATTTTAGAGAAATACTCGCGGCGCCAGAAATTACCTTTTTGGATGCTCAAATTACCAGGTTTAAGGCCGGGCACTTTTTAAATCGACATAATGATGACGTTCAAGGAAAAAACAGGGTTGCTGCTTTTGTGATTAACTTATCTAAAGAATGGCGCACTGATTGGGGGGGAGCGCTGCATATACTTAATAATAAATTAGAAATTGAGCAAAGTTTTGTCCCGTCATTTAACGAAATAAATATATTTAAAGTTCCCGTAGACCATGTTGTTGGCTATGTATCTCCCTTTGCGAATGGCGAACGATTATCGATTACGGGCTGGCTTAGAAGCGGTAAAAATCCAAAAAAATTATAGGAAGAAGATGACTATTCAGATAAACGACATATTAAACATGTCGGAATTAAAAGATGAGTTTTTGAAAAATGGCATTGTTAGAGTTTTTGATTTTTTAGAGCAAACTAGCCTTGAAAAAATAAGCTTGTCGATGGAAAAAAACGTGAGTTACGTTAATGCATTTTTCTTGGAAGGTCAAAATAGAGAAGTAAGTGATGCTGAAATACAAAAGCTACCAGTGGTAACACAGCAGCAACTTTACAAAGATATTCATGAAGCAGCTTCACGGGGAACTGGTTTTTTGTACGGGCGATATAAAATAGATCAAGATTCTTTGTTGGATTTGAAAGATACGCTTCAATTACTTAATTCCGAGAGTATTTTGAAGCTAATCAACGAAATTACAGGATCGTGTGATTTGAAGTCTGCAGATGGCCAAGCAACAAGGTTTCGCAGAGGTGATTTTCTAACTCGACATATTGATAATGTTCCTGGAGAAACTCGCCGTATTGCTTATGTTTTAGGGTTAACACCTGCTTGGCATCCAGATTGGGGTGGACTTTTACAACTTTATGAAAGAGATGGAACACCAACAAAATCTTGGTCACCAGTTTTTAATTCACTGACGTTATTTGATGTCGATAAAGTGCACTCTGTGACTTCTATCGCGCCTTTCGCGTTAAAAAGTAGGTACTCAATAACAGGGTGGTTTAGAAGTTAAGCCCCCTCCATTAATACTGAAGCGAAAGTTTATATTTTAGTTATAAAGCCTATTAATGGCTTCGCTATGTGATTTTAGCAAAATCATTTGTGAAATTACGCTTTGGTAATAGAATGGAATATAGCTAAAATATTTGCATTTGGTTAATTAAAAACCAAATGAAGGGAATTAGTCTGCAATTGGCTAATAATATTTGACTTACTACGAAAGAGTTAGTAAAACATAGGTAGCATATATTTTTACAATTTAGAGGGACGTCTGTAATAAAGGTTAAATCACTAATATTCGTTATTAATTGAATGTTTTTGTTCAATTCACGTTACAAACAAGTTTATTTCGCTCTTTAGAACGAATTAGAAAGTCTTTTTAGTGTACCTAGTTGACAGTTAGGCTGTCGTCTGGGAATATTGCATGGTTTTATTCTAGAGAAATTAAAACTTAAAATGGCAGATTATTAAATTTGCGTTAACAAATACGCTTGTTATCAAAATTCAATAGCAATTGGTTGGGAACTATGTCCAAATTAAGCAAGAAAAGCCTTATCGCATCGACGATAATTGGCGCACTAGCATTTTCAGCAAGCAACTTCGCTTCTGCAGATGCATTAACAGAACTACAAAAAGCAGAAGCTCAGATTTTTAAAGCTTCAAGTAAATCACAAAGCAAAATCGATAATATTTACGAGCAAACTCAGGATTTATTAGCTGAATATCGTAATACGGTTGATGAAGGCGATGTATTAAGAGGCTATAACGATCACGTACAACTTATGGTTGACGATCAAAAAGCCAATATCAAATCATTAGAAAGTCAAATTGCTGGTATCGATAAAACCAAGCAAGGTGTCGTGCCGTTGATGTACAAAATGATTGATACCTTAGAAAAGTTTGTTGACCTTGATGTTCCTATGAACATTGATGCACGTAAAGAGCGTATTGCTGGTTTACGTGATGTAATGGGCGACTCAGATGTTTCAGTTTCTGAACAATTTCGTTTAGTACTTGAAGCATATGAAATAGAAGCTAATTACGGCACTGTATTCGGTGTGTATCAAGGTGAACTTGACTTAGGCGATCGTATGATCACAGCTGATTTCGTTCATATGGGACGTATTTCATTTGTTGCTCAATCTCTTGACATGAAAAATGCTTGGGTTTGGAACAATGATAAGCGTGCTTGGGATGCTTTAGGTGATGAATACTTGAAACCTGTGACCGATGCTGTTCGTATGGCTCGTAAGCAATTACCACTTGATTTAGCTAAACTACCAGTATTTGCAGCAGGAGCAAAATAATGAAAAAAGTTATTAATTTTGTATTATTTGCTGCTTCAATGTCAGTAGCGGCATCAGCATCAGCAAATCAATTAGATGACTTGTTAAAGCAAGTTAAAAATGATCGTATTTCTGAAGCTAAAATTGATAAAAAACGTGAAGCTGAATTCACTTCCGCTCGTGCAGATAAGCAAGCCTTATTAAACAAAGCGAAAAAAGAATTAGCGAATCAACAAGCACGTAATACACGTTTAACTAAAGAGTATGCTGATAACGAAATTACCTTAGCGCAAAAAGCTGTAGAGTTAAGCAACGCTCAAGGTACTTTAGGTGAAATGTTCGGCGTAAGTCGTGCAGCAGCAGCTAACGCTTACGGTTCAATTGCAACATCAATTGTTTCAGCAGAATATCCAGGTCGTGGTGAAGTGTTAGATGCCATTGCTAATTCTAAAGAAATCCCGCAACTTGAACAACTTGAAGAGTTATGGTTTGCTTTACAAACTGAAATGACTCAATCAGGTGAAGTTTCTAAGTTTACTACGGAAGTTACTAACTTAGATGGTTCTAAATCAACTGAATCAGTAGTTCGTGTTGGTACGTTTAACTTAGTATCTGAAAACGGTTACTTAAACTACAACGACGAAGTTGGTCAAGTTCAGCCTCTAGCTAAGCAACCTGCTGGTTATATTGCTGGTGCAGCATCTTCTTTCTTTGGCGAAACTTCTGGTTATGCTCCTTTATATGTCGATCCATCTCGTGGTGCTATCTTAACGCTTGAAACGCGTAAGAAAACATTGATGGAATTTTATCATGAAGGTAAAGAAGTAGGCTATGCCATCACAGTCCTTCTTGTTATTGGTCTTCTTATTGCTCTAGAACGTATGATTGTTCTTGGTAGCATGAGTTCTAAAATCAATGCTCAAACGAAGAACCTTGATCAACCGAACGAGAATAACCCTCTTGGTCGCTTATTAAAAGTTTACTTCGACAACAAGACTGTTGACGCTGAAACACTTGAACTTAAACTTGATGAAGCTATTTTACGCGAAACACCAAAAGTGGACCGCGGTATTAACTTAATCAAAATGTTCGCTGCAATTGCACCATTAATGGGTCTATTAGGTACAGTAATCGGTATGATTATGACCTTCCAAACGATTACATTATTTGGTACAGGTGACCCGAAAATTATGGCGGGTAACATCTCTCTTGCACTCGTAACAACTGCATTAGGTTTGATTTGTGCATTACCACTTATCTTAATCCACAGTGTTGTTGCTGGTAAGAGCAAATCTGTACTACAAAAATTAGACGAGCAAAGCGCTGGCTTAATCGCTGCGATTGCCGAGAAGGAGTCTAAATAATGTTATTCCTGATAGAGCTTTGGGAATCTGTCAGGAGTTTTATAGCGACTGGCGGTAACGTACTTTACGTTGTTGCCTTCGCTCTCTTATTGATGTGGATAATGATGATAGAACGCTACTGGTTCTTATCTAAAGTTTATCCAAAGATGAAAGACGATATTGTCGGACGTTGGGATGCGAGAGAAGACACAACTTCTTGGTATGCACATCGAATTAGAGATACTTGGATCTCCGAAGCGACAGAACTACTAGAGCAACGTATGCTCACAATTAGAACCTTGGTGGCAATGTGTCCACTAATTGGTTTACTTGGTACCGTAACCGGCATGATCGGTGTGTTTGAAGTAATGGCACAACAAGGTACTGGTAATCCGCGTCTGATGGCGTCTGGTATATCAATGGCAACAATTCCGACAATGGCGGGTATGGTTGCTGCATTATCAGGTGTGTTTTTCAGTTCAAGGTTAGACGCTAAAGTTAAACTAGCAAAGGCTAAACTGGTTGACAGTTTACCTCATCACTAGAGAGATATTCGAATGGCACGTAAACGTATTCGTGAAGACGAAGAAGCAGCAATAGATATGACGCCGATGCTCGACATCGTATTCATAATGTTGATTTTCTTTATCGTTACTACTTCTTTTGTAAAAGAAGCTGGTATTGAAGTTAATAAACCAAAAGCAGCAAATCAATCTAAACAAAAGTCAGCCAATATCTTTATTGCAGTTAAAGATAACGGTGAAATTTGGCTAGATAAACGTCGTGTAGATGTTGAACGCGTTGCCGCTAACATTGAAAAATTATTAGCTGAGCAACCAACTGATGTTGTAATCATTCAAGCTGACAAAGACGCAAAACATGGCGTTGTTGTTAAAGTAATGGATGCAATCAAAGAAGCGGGCATAGACAGAATTTCTATCGCTGCAGCTAAGGGGTAGTCTATGGTTCGCTTTTTAGTATCTATACTACTAGGCGCGGCAGTAACATTTGCATTGTTTGCTTTTATGGCATTTCTTGTTTCTAGCGGTGATAGAACCAAGGAAGAAGCCTTAGAAAATATCATTGTGGAAGTTAACACCACGCCACCTAAGTCAGCAGCTGAACGCCGTCAACGTGTTCCGCCGCCGCCGCCGCCGCCGCCTAAAACGCCGCCTAAGCCACAGGCTCCTGAGCCTGAGACTAACAACGATACAGGTGGCTTAACGTTCAATATGCCTGGTGTACAGTTAGCTGGAGCAAACGCAGGTATTTCGGCACCTGGTGCTGGTTTTGGCCGAGATGGTGATGCAACACCGATTGTGCGTATCGAGCCTAAGTACCCGATACAAGCAGCTCGTGATGGTAAAGAAGGATGGGTAACACTATCATTTACTATCAACGAAATTGGTGGTGTTGAAGACGTTGAGGTTGTAGAAGCAGAGCCTAAACGCATTTTTGACAAAGAAGCTAGGCGTGCATTACGTAAGTGGAAGTACAAGCCAAAAGTTGTTGATGGTAAAGCCATGAGACAACCGGGTCTAACTGTACGACTTGACTTTAAAATGGACGGAGGGAATTAGTAATGAATAAGATATTTTCATCTTTACTGTTAATTGTTTCAGTTGTTCTAATTCAGTTGCCAATTGCTGCAGAAGTCTCTGCAGCTAGCGCTGAAAAGTCTGAAAAACCAGAGCGTAAAACACAGCTAGTTGGACCTGCGGTAGGTAAAAAAGTAGGTAAGGCTTTCGAGCTTTATTCTGCTGATGATATTCCAGGTGCTCTTGTATTACTTTTGGATATCGAAGCGAATAAAGTTTATGACAGAGCCTACGTAGATCGCTTTATTGCCGTTATGTATGCAACGTTAGGAAATGAAGAAGCCAAAGCTATTGAGTATTTAAAAGCTGCGGTTAAGCCTGATGTTTTAAATGAAGCTGATCATGGCGGGTCAATTAAATTATTAGCTGATCTTCAAATGCAAACAAAGGCTTATGAAGAAGCACTTGTTAGTTATAAAGCTTGGATGGATTTTACTGGCGAATCAGACGGTGATACTTGGACTAAAATAGCAAATGCGTATTATGCATTGAAACAATTAGATAAAATGATTGTTCCAGCAGATAATGCCATTGCAGCTTATGGTGACAAGCAAAACAAAAACCCATATATCTTGAAGCTTACTTCGTATTACGAAACTAAAAAGTATCAAGATGCGGTTAAAACGTTAGAAACTGTCATTCAAATTTTTCCGGAAGATAAAACTTGGTGGACTCAATTAGGCATGTTTTACTTGCTAGTTGAGGATTATAAGAAAGGCCTAGAAACATTAGATCTTGCTTATAAACAAGGTTACCTTGTGAAAGAGTCTGAAATTAAAACGCTTGCAAGTTTATACTCTCAAAATGGTGTGCCTTATAAAGCAGCTTTGCTATTAGAAAAGCATATTGATTCAGGTTTAGTGAAACGTGATGATAAAAACTTGTCTTCACTAGCTAACGCTTGGCATGCTGCTCAGCATATTGATAAAGCTGCGAAGTATTATGGTGAGCTAGCTAAAATGACCAACCTTGCCAAGCATTATAGCAAGCAAGGTATGTTGTTAAAGCAAAGTGAACAATTTAAGCCAGCTATCGTTGCCTTGAATAAAGCTTTGGAGCTTGGTGTTGAAAATGAAGGACGACTGCATATGAGTATTGCAGAATCGCACTTTTATTTGGAACAGTATAAACAAGCTTATAAGGCTATTAATTTAGCGATGAAAGATCCTAAAACCCGCAAGTCTGCAAAGGGTTGGGTAGGCTTTATTAAAGATACAGCGCAACGTAAGAATGTTTCTATCTAACGTTTCTCTATATAGTTAGTAAAATTTAGTAATAAAAACCAGCCAATTAGGCTGGTTTTTTTATGTTCTATTTTGTAGTTATACCTGCTGATTCGATAGTTATAAACGTAAATTACCGCTAAATCCATCTGCTAGCTTTAATGAGGATTAAAGTCTGAACAGAAAAAAACTGTCAATTAGAATGTTGGTATCTTGTTACCCAGTAGGTTGTTTGTAATAAAAATTACTCTCCTTATTAACCTATTATAGATTTGATCGAGTAGGTTAATACCTTGATCTAGATCAAATAAAGCTATCCATAATCGCCTTTTTAGACTACAATCCGCGCCGTTTAATCAATGTCTAGGATTTATCATGTCAGAAGAAAATTTCAAAGATAGCTCATCAAAGCGCCACTTATTCGTTGGAATACTTGTGATGTTTGCCGCACCTTTATTGCCAATGCTAGCTGGCTGGTTTACCGTTCTTGCCAATTAAATTTCAACTTGTTTAGTGATAAAATGCAAATACTTGTAGTTGACGATAAACAAGCAATATTGAATAGTCTTGAAAAATTGCTTTCCTCCCAAGGCTATTTTGTCGATTTAGCTATTCACGGATTAGCTGCATCTGAAAAGTTACAAAATAAGCATTATGATTTACTTATTATTGATCATTTAATGCCTATTATGAATGGCATTCAGTTAACTAAGCACGTGCGACAAGGCGCAGTTTTTGCAAACACTCCGATTATTTTTATGACAACTCAGGGGCATAGTGCAGTGAAGTCACTCTGTAATATTGATTTATTTACGGCGGTAATCGATAAGCCGATAGATGAGCAAAACTTAGTTAAATTGATAAATAAACTACTATCGCCAAATACTCTCTACCAGTTACTATAATTTTTCAGTGAATTGCTTTATTCTGTAGCTAAAATTATTTTTGACTTATAGAACATGACTGAAACACAAATTCAAACACTTAAATCCGCAATTCACACCATTCCAAATTATCCAAAAACCGGCATTATGTTTAGAGATGTAACCGGTATATTAGATGATGCTGAAGCCTTCAAACTCACTATAGACATTTTAGCTGATAAATTTAAAGATGGCGGCTTCACAAAAATTGTCGGTACAGAAGCGCGTGGGTTTCTATTTGGTGCACCATTAGCATTGGCCATGGGACTTGGATTTGTTCCCGTGCGTAAGCCAGGAAAGTTACCAAGAGCAACTTACGCACAAGATTATCAATTAGAATATGGTAATGACACCTTAGAAATTCATCAAGACGCCTTAACAAAAGATGATAACGTATTAATTATTGATGATTTACTCGCTACTGGTGGTACCATCGAAGCAACAACTAAATTAATAAAACGTTTAGGTGCTAAGGTAACAGATGCTGCATTTGTTATTTCTTTGCCAGACCTAGGCGGTGAAAATAAACTCGAAAGCATGGGGTTATCTGTGTTTTCTTTATTACAATATGCTGGTGATTAAGGCTGAATAATGAGTTATCAGGTTTTAGCAAGAAAATGGCGTCCTAAGTCCTTTAATGAATTAATGGGCCAAGAGCATGTTGTTACCGTATTAGTTAATGCGTTAACGCAGCAAAGGTTGCATCATGCCTATTTATTTACTGGAACTCGCGGTGTGGGGAAAACAACCATTGCCCGAATTTTTGCTAAAAGCCTTAACTGTGAATTAGGTGTTACAGCAACACCCTGTGGAACATGTGATGCATGTATCGATATAGATCAGGGTAAATTTGTTGATTTACTTGAGATTGATGCCGCTTCTCGTACTAAAGTAGACGATACTCGCGAAATATTGGATAACGTACAATATGCTCCAACACGTGGTCGATATAAAGTCTACTTGATCGACGAAGTGCATATGTTATCTCGAAGCAGTTTCAATGCCTTATTAAAAACTCTTGAAGAACCACCTGAGCACGTTAAGTTTATTTTGGCGACAACAGATCCTCAAAAACTGCCGGTAACGGTATTATCTCGCTGCTTACAGTTTCATCTCAAGGCACTAACGATAAAACAAATTAGCGATAAGATTAGCGAGATTTTGTTAAAAGAAGCAGTGTCATTTGACGATGAGGCCATTGCACTTTTAGCAAAAGCAGCACGCGGTAGCATGCGAGACTGTTTAAGTTTGACTGATCAAAGTATCGCGCAAGGCAACGGAAATATTTCTCGGGCTGATGTTCAGCAAATGTTGGGCGGCGTTGATCGTGATTGGGTTTTCAAAATTTTAATTGCGTTATTAAAGCAAGATTCATCAGCACTAATGCAACTGTCGCTGAGTATTGCTTCATATGCACCGAGTTATAGCCGGTTATCAGCAGAACTCATTCAGTTATTACACCAAGTGGCTATGGCACAGGTGGTAGAGACTAACTTTGGTTTACCTACAGAACATCAACAGATGCTCAGTCGTTTTTGCCAATTAATGTCACCTGAAGATGTACAACTCTATTATCAAATTGTTTTAGCCGCTAGAAAAGATTTGCCTTATGCCGACGATGAGCAAGCGGCATTTGATATGATGTTATTACGCTTGTTAGCATTTAAGCCTGTCACTAATAGTACTCATTTATCGCAAGATATATCCGCAGAATCGAATGAATTGATAAGTAAAGAGCTTGATTTGCTGGCTGAACCTGAGCTATTACCTGCAGCGCATCGCGATTTGGCGACAGCGTCAAATAACGATATAGTGCTATCAATAGCGGATCAGAAAAATTCAGGAAATCCTCCTGTCTCAGCTAATGATGAGCAAAGCGAGGCTAATACTAGTGTTGAAAAAATTGATAGTGCGCGAGATCAAGCAAACGTAGATGGTGACATATCAATACCTCTCGTAGGCGCTGCTATCGCCCCTGAAGTTGACAGTGATACTCACTCAGCCTTAACTGAAGAAATGTTAGCAATTGAGCATCAGGCGAATTCACTGGTTGAGTTTGCCCCTGAGATTAGTCAAGCACATAATGATGACGAAGCAGAACAACTTGCGGCCGAAAATTTTGAAAAAGCTAAACTTGATGTGACAAAGAATGAAGCGTCTGAACTGAAACAAGAAAAAGTGCAAGAAGGGACGTTTGTCTCACCGGTTGCCGCAGCGATAGCGACTCGAAATATGTTGAGAAGCCGAAAAAAATCGCTGGAGGAAGGTGGAAAAAAGTCTAATGACGCGATTGTGCGTCCAACACTAGGCAGCACTAGCAGCGATGAAATAAACAAAGATAATATTGCAGCAGAAAAAGTTGATTCGGTAAGCTTGACTGAAATGCCATCACAACCTTACTGTGAAGAATTTATTGATCCCGCTACCATAAAGTTGGCGAATCAGGTCGATAAGTGGGCACATATGATCGACAGCATGTCTTTGATTGCACGTCTGAGACAGTTAGCCATTCATGCTACAATAGACGAAACTTCTACCGATGATGTGTTAATTTTACAATTAGATCAATCAATCAGACATTTAAATAGTGATGCAGCACATAAGCAATTAGAAACACGAATTTCTGAGTATTTACAGCGCAAAGTAACAGTAGAACTAAATATTGTAGAAAAAACCATCTCAGATCCTTTTCAAATTCAATCAGATATTAATGCTAAGCGTTATGAATATGCAAAGCAGGTATTAGCTGAAGATGAAATTATTATTGCCTTGCAAGAGCAATTTCAAGCTGAACTCGATCAAGAAACTATTGTAGCGCGTTAATTGCTACTTGAACTTTTAGCCGTTAAGCACTATCTTTGGCGGCATATTACTTTTGGAGTGAAAAATTATGATGAAAGGTGGCATGGGCAACTTAATGAAGCAAGCCCAACAAATGC
>CAJXUN010000029.1 GCA_913061475.1 uncultured Colwellia sp.
CATTGAGCTAACCAATACTAATTACCCGTGAGGCTTAACCATACAACACCCAAGTAGTTTTGCTGATGAAGTGAACTGTGAAGTGAATTGTATGAAGTTTGACAAAAATTACCGAGAGGTAAGTGTAGGAATACACATCACGCATAAGCATTGTGTGAATAAGAGAAAACAAAACGTATTTATCATCACTGAGACAACGTCTCGTTGATACAGCTTTCAAGATTGTACCCTTTTTGTCTAGCGACAATAGCGACATGGCCCCACCTGATCCCATTCCGAACTCAGAAGTGAAACGTGTTAGCGCCGATGGTAGTGTGGGAGTTCCCATGTGAGAGTAGGACATTGCTAGGCTTCTTTTCAGAATACCCAGCTTATGCTGGGTTTTCGACCCTGTGGAGGGGTTCCCGAGTGGCCAAAGGGATCAGACTGTAAATCTGACGGCTCAGCCTTCGGTGGTTCGAATCCACCTCCCTCCACCATCATTCTTAAACCCGTAACGAAAGTTACGGGTTTTTTTTTGCTTTTTTAAAATGATCTCCTATCAAACACGTAAATTTATTAGCAAGTCAGGCATTATAGATTCATTGATTTATATTCATGAGTTACATATCAGATACAATTCTTCCCCTTTTCAGTATTGTTGTACGAAGATAAAAGGAGGAAAATCAATTCATAAGTAAAGTTTGTTTAGGTTAAGTAATTGTGATCTATATAAAATTTACGAATTCTGAATTAGGGAACGCCATCATGAAAGAAGTATTAATTATAGAAGATGATAACTTGGTGTCTCTTACTTTAAAAAGCCAACTTGAAAGTAAAGGCTTCGGGGTTACTCAGGTATTTAATGGTTCCGCGGCATTACGTAAAGTTATCAATACTTTTCCTGATCTAATTTTATTAGATATTGGCTTACCGGATATCAATGGCTACGACGTTTGTAAACAGCTTAGAGAGTTTTATCATCGTCCAATTATTTTTATTACTAGTTATGAAGATCCATTGGCTGAAATAAAATGCTTTGAAGTTGGCGCTGATGACTTCGTGTTAAAAACTTCACCTTTTGAAGTGCTCTATCAACGTATAAAACGCTTAGGGGTTCGGCCTAACAATTATCAACCCGATGATATTTTAGAGTTTGGAGAGCTTAAATTTATCCCTGCGTCGGCAGATTGTTTTTATCAACGAAAAGCCTTGGGTTTAACACAAGAAGAATATGAGTTGTTTTACTTTATTGCCACTAAACATAACAGTGTTGTCTCGAGGCAAATAATATTAAAGGTGTTGAAAGGTGCAGATTATGATGGTGTCGATCGTTCTATTGACATAAAAGTCGCGCGTATTCGAAATAAGCTAAAAGCGGTAGGTTTGCCTGCTAATGTCATTCAATCTGTGCGTTCTATCGGTTATCAGGTTTGCTTTTCGATAATTGATGAATCAGTTATTTTCTAATACTTTTAATAGCATAAGCTAGAAGTGGTTTTCTAGCTATCAAAACAAAGGTGAAATTTTATAAGCTATTTTTGCCATAAAATTCTAGCCAAAAGATGACAACAGTCTGAAAAAACATTACAGAATTACTGTGATATTCGGTTCCTGATTTTCCTGCCTTGAAGATAACATTCTAAACTCGCAGCTAAGCCCTTCGATCGCATCGTGGTTCATGCGCTAGAATCTTACTATCATTGCACTGAAGCTGTCTATACTGTATTCTGCACCGCCGTTTGACATTGGCTCAAACCCCCAGCGAGAAGAGTACATTCTATGAGTTTTACCGATTTAGGTTTATCTGCCCCAATTCAAAAAGCGATTGCGGAAAAAGGTTACGATACACCATCACCTATTCAGGCTAAGGCTATTCCTGCGGTACTTGCTGGTAAAGATGTTATGGCGGCCGCACAAACGGGCACGGGTAAAACAGCGGGCTTTACCTTACCTATCCTCGAGCTATTATCGAAGGGCGACAAAGTACGTCCCAATCAAGCTCGAACACTTATTATCACGCCAACACGTGAACTTGCCGCACAGATTGCGGAAAATGTCGAAATGTACGGTAAACATTTAGCATTAAATTCCACCGTGGTATTTGGTGGGGTTAAAATTAATCCGCAAATGGCACGCTTACGCCAAGGGGTTGATATTCTGGTTGCTACGCCAGGACGTTTGTTGGATTTATATAATCAAAACGCTGTTCGCTTTAGCCAATTAGAAATATTGGTTCTTGATGAAGCTGACAGAATGCTAGACATGGGTTTTCTTCGTGATATTAAGAAAATCCTATCTTTGTTACCCAAAAAGCGTCAAACCTTACTTTTTTCGGCGACATTTTCACCAGATATTCGCGAATTAGCTAAAGGCATCGTCAATGATCCGGTTGAAATTTCAATCAGCCCGAAAAATACCACGGCTGAAACGGTTGAACAATTAATCTATTCTGTTGATAAAAACAAGAAAGCACCATTACTAACACATCTGATCAAAACCAATAATTGGCAACAAGTTATTGTGTTTATGAAAACCAAGCATGGCGCAAATAAATTAACTAAGCAGCTCGACGCCGCAGGTATTAAAGCTGCAGCGATTCATGGTAATAAGAGTCAGGGTGCAAGAACAAAAGCATTGGCGCAATTTAAAGCAGGTGAAATTAACGTCTTAGTTGCTACGGATATTGCAGCCCGTGGTATTGATATTGATCAGTTACCGCAAGTGGTTAATTTTGAGTTGCCAAACGTGCCAGAAGATTATGTTCACCGTATTGGCCGTACAGGTCGTGCCGGCTCAACCGGACATGCAGTATCGTTAGTTTGCGCTGATGAAATGGATTTACTTAATGATGTTGAGCATGTCATACAAACACATTTACCGCGCGAAATTGTTGTTGGTTTTGAACCTGTACACGCGTTACCTGATTCGCGTAAGCTTAGACCATTAAAAGCAAAGCGTCCGAAAAAAGCAAAAGTTGAACATAAAGATGGTCAACGTTCTGGTGATAATGCTCGTGGACACAAACCACCAAGTAAAAATAAACGTCATACAGGTAACAGTACAAGCAGTAACCCATACGGTAATAGCGAAAGTAACAATAGCAGCAGACGCCGTATAACCCCAACGGCTAATAAATAGACCTAAGTTAAGGTGCTTGTAGTTATACAGCAGGCACTTATAGTCATTTGCTGTAATTATTGCTGTGCTAGTAATTTATCCAGATTGTTAGCAAAGGCTTGGCGGTCTGCTTGGCTAATCGGTGGTGCTCCGCCGGTATCAATGCCGCTAGAGCGCAGTGTGTCCATAAAATCACGCATATTAAGCCGTTGACGAATATTACTTTCAGTGTAAAGCTCTCCTCTAGGGTTAAGCGCTAAGCAGCCTTTTGCGACGACCTCAGCAGCTAAAGGAATATCTGCTGTTATTACTAAATCGTTTGGCTTTGCGCGTTTAACGATCTCATTATCGGCAACATCAAAGCCTGCGCTCACTTGTACGAAGCTGATCACTTTAGATGGCGGTATTTTTAAATAGTGATTTGCTAGTAAAGTTGTTGTCGTTTGTGTGCGTTCTGCGGCTCTAAACAAGATGTCTTTAATGACAACGGGACAAGCATCGGCATCAACCCAAATTTTCATGGTTATCCTTTAAATTTTTACTATGACTAAACTGGTGGTAATGTACATTTAAACAAGCGCTATTGTAAGCTTTGTTAAATGCCAATTTGACGGTAATTTCACTAATAGATAGGAAGCAGCATGAGCAAACCACAACGCGATATCACTTTACGATTTTTAGCTGAACCTCAGGATGTAAATTTTGGTGGCAAAGTTCATGGTGGTGCGGTAATGAAATGGATTGATTTAGCTGCGTACGCTTGCGCGGCTGGCTGGAGTGGTCGCTATTGTGTTACAGCTTACGCCGGTGGTATTCGTTTTATTGCCCCGATCCACGTAGGTAGCTTAGTTGAGGTTGAGGCAAAAGTTATTTATACCGGTAACTCTTCAATGCACATTGCATTAGAAGTTAATGCCTGTGATCCTAAATCGTTAAACCGCCGACTAACAACACATTGCATTGTTATCATGGTGGCGGTTGACCAAAATGGTCAGTCAGAAACTATTCCAAAATGGATTCCGGAGAGTGAAGAAGATATCAAACAGCATGAAAGCGCGAAAAAGTTAATGGAAATGCGCAAACAAATCGGCGAAGAGATGCAAATTTTTGTAGAATAGTATTCGATTTATCAATAAACATCATCAGGAAATCACGTGTTAGAGCCAGAAAAAATTAAACAATTATTGCAGATGGACGATGCACAACGAGCCGTTTACTTCGTCAAAGAGGCTGTAAGCCAGAATGAACTGTGGATTTTAACCGATGAACACGGTTGTGTGATGCTAAACACAGAAGAAGAAGACTGTGTGCCGGTTTGGCCGAACAAAGAGTTTGCCCAAGCTTGGGTGACTGATGAATGGCAAAATTGCCAACCAGAAGCCATCTCCTTAAATAAATGGTTTAGTCGTTGGACCCACGGCCTAGCAGATGATGAACTCGCTATTGTGGTATTTCCAAGTCAGGATGATCAAGGGCTTGTTTATTACCCAGACGAACTTGAGCATGAACTCAAACAACACCAGCATTCGATCAATAAGCGATAGATAATCATGAGTTTTTCTTCATTAGCATTAGACAAGTCACTTACTGATGCCGTTAAAGCCTTGGGCTATGAGCAACCAACACCTATTCAGCAACAAGCCATTCCTGCGATTTTAGCTAATAAAGATATTATGGCTGGAGCACAAACCGGTACCGGTAAAACCGCGGCTTTTGCTTTACCTATACTTCAGCGTTTGGGTGAAAATATTCCAGCCCAAAGACCCATTCGAGCCTTAGTATTAACACCAACCCGTGAACTTGCTCAGCAAGTGTATAAAAGCTTTGTTAGCTATGCAGAAAATACCGAGCTTAATATTGCTGTTGCCTATGGCGGAGTCAGTATTAAGCCGCAAATTGAAGCGATAGAGAAAGGTGCTGATGTATTAATTGCTACGCCCGGGCGATTATTGGATCATATTATTAATGGCAGTGTATTGTTGATTCATCTTGAAACCATTGTTTTTGATGAAGCTGATCGAATGTTAGATATGGGCTTTAAGGATGAGATCGATCGCATTCTTAATAGGTTACCACCAAAGCGCCAGACCTTACTGTTTTCAGCCACGTTCGATGATGCTATTTTTAAACTCAGTAAAACCTTACTTAACGACCCTGAGCTTATTGAAGTCAGCGAGCGTAATACTGCTGCCGCGCAAGTGGAACAAATTGTTTATACCGTTGATAGTGACCGAAAACGTGAATTAACTTCATTCTTGATTGGCTCGAAAAACTGGCAACAGGTGCTTATTTTTACCCGTACCAAACAAGGGGCAGATGAGCTTGCGAAAGAAATGTCAAAAGATGGCATTAAAACCCAATCTATACATGGTGATAAATCACAAGGGGCGCGAGATAAAGCCTTAGCTGAGTTTAAAGCTGGAAAAACGCGAGCGTTAGTGGCTACTGATGTTGCAGCTCGTGGCATCGATATTCATGATCTACGTTATGTGATTAATTATGAATTGCCTTATATTGCTGAAGATTACATTCATCGTATTGGCCGCACAGGCCGTGCGGGTAATGAAGGTTTGGCTATCTCATTAATGAGTCCGTCTGAAGCCTGGTTACTAGAAGCAGTAGAAAAAGTTTTAGATAGCCGCTTAATGCAGCAATGGTTGCCGGGCTATGAGCCTGATTTAACTAAAACCGACGCACCGGCACGTAAAAACACCCTAGGGCGACAAAAAAAGCATGGTCGTCAACAAGCCTTTGGTGATAAGAATAAAACTAAGCCTAATAATAAACATCGTCGCCGTTAATCTAAGTGTAGTAAAACTAAATGTTGTAAAAAATGAAGAATGCCGAACTTGTTAGAGTTCGGCATTCTTCTTTATAACATAAGCAGATACCTAGGCTTATATGGCTGATATTAGAATAATAACGCTTGTGCAGTTGCCGTAACGTTAAAAACCTTAAAGGCTAAATAAATAGGCGACTAGTTCATTGTATTCGGCAAAGAAGTTATTACGGTCGAGTGATTTACTATCAATTAAATATTTACCATTTACGACCATAGCCGGGACGCTAGTGAGGTAACGCTTTTCAGATAAATCATCTTGTATTTTCTTTTCTTTTTTTGCCTGACCGATCACCGAAAAGTTTTTCATGCCTTGATCAAACTTTTTGCCATCACCACCACTAAGTACAAAAATATTACGAATGTCTTTTTCATCAGTAATTGTTGCTTTATCGGTTTGTAGATATTTGAAGACAGCAGAAGAAAATTGTTTATCAATAGCAGTTTTCTCTGCAATAATTAATGCCTTACTCAACATAAATTGAATATCTGCTGATGTGTGTCCCATAAAATCGACATGCACTTTGTTAAACTTAGCTTGCTTAGGCATAACCTTTTTGAAACCATCAAGGTAAGGTTCATAAGCGCGACAAGTTGGGCAGTAGTAAGAAAAGTATTCCGTCAATTCAGGTGCTGAGGTTTTCTTTTCTGCAACTACACTGTAGTGCTTTCCTTCTTTGAAAGTTGTCGAAAAACTACTAAAACTGACACTCAGTAATAGCGTAATTGTGAATGTAGCAATGAGATTTATGACTTTTTTCATACTTATCCTTAATAAATAGCTTTAATGAAATGCTATAGGCTTTTTCTAAGAGGTGAATAATACGAAAAAGTAGACCAATATTAATCCTAAATGTTCATTAGTAAATGTAAAAATTAATGTCAGTAGGCGGTTATTGTTAGCGCATAAAATGAAAGTTTTCTTTGAGAATATCGTATGCGATTTTAAAACTTTACGGGAGCTTTAAAAGTAAAGTAGCGAGAAAGGTACTTAGAGCCTAAGGTATGGAAAGCATGCATAATAATAACATTAGGCATACTCTAACTTTGTGTATTATTAATAAGAATCGAGTTGTCTAATCTGAACTAATATCATTCAATGTACTTCAAGCATATTATCTATTGTGCAAATATCAGCGGAACTGTATAAATTGTAACGATTATTAAATAAACTAAATTATTATCGGTAATTATTTATGGCGCTATAGTAGGGTTTGGTTCTTCACTAAAAATACGATAAGTGTTTCTACCTGCCTCTTTTGCTTCATATAAAGCTTTATCGGCATTATTCATTAATAAGTCATAATCAAAGTTAGCATCGTATGGATGAAGAGCGACACCAATGCTAACTTCAATTGATAATTGATCCTTACCATAAGATATCGATGTAGGGATTAAGGCTGCTATTCTCTTCAGCGTTTTCTTAATAGCTTCAATACTATCTGGACCGTAAAGTATTACCGAAAATTCATCTCCACCTAGTCGTGCGACTAAATCAGTTTCTCTAAATATTATCAATAAGTTACTTGCAACAGCCTTTAAAATTAAATCACCAGCGGCATGGCCATATTCGTCATTGATTGGTTTGAATTTATCAAGGTCAAGCGACAATAAAGCGATCAATTTTTTTTCACGTTTAGCTAAATTCACCATTTCATGTAGCGAATCCTCAAATTTATTTCTATTAGCTAAGCCAGTTAGAGGATCTGTTAGGGCTAAACGAGTGATTTTTTCTTCTGCTAATTGCCGCTTAATTTCATTATCTTTAAATATTTTTAACGACTTATGCATACGTCCTAACTCTGTATGGTCATCCTCGAAGCGCACTTTAATCGGATCAATTTCTACATCAAGTTCACCTTGAGACATTTTACGCATGACACGTGAGAGGTTTTTTACCGGTCTGATGACTTTAGATGAAAATACCCAAAAAATAAATAATCCAATGAGTATAGTTAAGCTGATAACAATAAAAGCATTAAGTTGTTCTTTTTTATAGACATCTTGTATTAAAAAACCCAATAATTCAGACTTGCTTTCTATTTGATAAATAATATCTTGATCAATCGTTCTTAAGCCTCTCAAGGCATACGCATCACTTATTTTTACTTTTGCATCAATAGCTTCTGGTATTAGTTCCTGTTCAATCCCCTTATCGATGATATCAATATTATTTTTATACTTAGTTAATACAGAAATAATATCCTCCAGCGCGGTTTTTTCACTAACAGTAGGTTTTAGCTGTTTATACTCATCAACTAAATTCTCAATATTTGCTATCGACCTCAAAGCATTGGCTTTATATATAACGTCTTGACGTAATATATAATTTTTAAAATTGTGGATCATTCCGCCATAACCAAATTCTGCATATAGGGCAGAGGCTAATACAGGCTTATTTTTTCTATTCGCAAAATAGGGATGTTCAGCAATAATTTCGTCTTTTAATAAAGATAAACCACGTAATGCTAAGTCGTCATTTATTTTTACCAGATCATCGATTTCTGTGCTGGTCTTTTTTGCCGTTATACTGCCTCTAATCTTCAAAATTCCCTTTTGGTAATTATCGAGCATAGTTTGAATATCAGTTAATACTAATTTTTCCGTTGATGAAGTGCTCAAGGCAAGATACTGTTTAACTATTCCCTGCGCCGCTCCCATTGAGCGTTCAACTTTCAAAAAATGCTCAAAATCTTTCCGTAATATATAATTTTTAAAATTGTGGATCATGCCACCATAACCCAACACTTGGTATAAGGAGTTAACTAAGCGTGCTTTTTCATTATTTTGTGATCTAAATGCACTCCAAGATTTTTGAATTTCATTTACTTGTTGTGTTACGCGTATTGATGAAAAACCATGAATGAAAGCAATCGCACTTAGTGCAATTAAAATAATAAATGAAAGTTTACGAAGTGATAGATGATCCATGATTTTCTGTGTTGCCTAATCTTTTAGTTTGCGGACTTCTCAGATTTCACTAGATGTTATCTAGAGTATAAAAATGGGCTTTCTCAAATGTAACATGTTAAACAACGGTTGTATGTGAATGATATTTTTAGAATGTATCGCTGCTTCGTAAGTCGTATTAACTTGAATTCGAGTATATTAATCTAGTTAGCCAGTGTAAATTCATCAGATCACTGTTTGTGTCAGTGATAAAGTGTTTTAGTTTAAATATCAGTTTGTTACGATACATGTTCACCAGTATAACTAAGTCTATTACTTTGCTCAACTGCTTTGATTCTCAATTTTTAAGTATATCGTTTGTGAACTTACACCGTAACTTATTGAGTGTCTAATAAAGCCTGTGAAGTCCACAATTTGGTTGTAGAGCCTGTAGTTTGCTCGCTTAGCAGATGGTATTATTCAGCATGCACCATTACATTTTGGTAAAAATCAGCAGAATAAAGCCATTAAAACGCCAGATAAAACAATTAATTTCATTGCTGCTTTTTTATGGCATCATCTTCAATATGCTATCTCTCAGTATTAAGTAACTGTGTTATGAAACTTACAATTACCGCTTTTATCTTTTTAGTGTTTGCTTGTTTTACGGCTTCGGCAAGTGAAGTCGTCACTACCGCTGTATCACTTACCGATCATTGGGTTGGCTATGCAGCACTGGCTATCTTTGTTGTTGCCTATATCTTTGTCATTTTCGAAGAGCAAGTAAATGTACGAAAATCAAAACCTGTATTGCTAGCTGCAGGTGTTATTTGGCTACTCATTGCTGCTGTTTATCAACAAATGGGCGATGATCATTCCGCTGAAATTGCTATTAGACATAATTTTTTAGAATACGCTGAGCTATTTTTCTTTTTGCTGGTTGCGATGACGTATATCAACTCTATGCTTGAACGTCAGGTTTTTGATGCTTTACGAGATAAACTGATCGTTAAAGGTTTTAGTTATCGAGCGCTATTTTGGCTAACAGGAATATTGGCATTTTTTATTTCGCCGGTCGCAGATAACCTAACAACGGCACTGATAATGTGTGCCGTTATATTAGCGGTTGGTAAAGGGCAGCAAAAGTTTATTGCTATTGGGTGTGTCAATATTGTTATTGCCGCGAATGCCGGTGGTGTATTTAGTCCCTTTGGTGATATTACAACGCTGATGGTCTGGCAAAAAGGTATAATAGAATTTGATGCTTTTTTTAAGTTGTTTTTGCCATCGTTAGTTAATTATTTGGTACCGGCACTTATCATGCAATTTGCGCTACCTGCGGGCAAGCCTGCCGCAATATCCACAACGCCAGTGCAAGTTAGAAGAGGCGGCTTAGTCATCGTGGGCCTATTTTTGTTAACCATTATTACCGCCGTTAGTTTTCATAACTTTCTTCACCTACCGCCGGTATTTGGCATGATGACAGGACTGGCATATTTGAAATTTTATGCTTATTACTTGCGGGTATACAGTAATACCCATATTGACAAATCAGATTTACCCACCAGTCACGAAGTAGAAGATGACTTTGATATTTTTGATAAAATAGCTAAAGCGGAATGGGATACCCTGTTCTTTTTCTATGGCGTGATTTTAGCCGTTGGTGGCCTCGGTTTTATTGGCTATTTGACCTTAACATCAACTTTTATCTACGGTGAATTAGGAGCAACAACAGCAAACATTCTAGTCGGTTTATTATCGGCAGTGGTGGATAATATTCCGGTGATGTTTGCGGTGTTATCTATGCAACCCGATATGAGTCAATTGCAATGGTTGTTAGTGACGTTAACAGCAGGTGTAGGTGGTAGTTTATTGTCTATTGGTTCTGCCGCGGGTGTTGCCCTTATGGGGCAAGCTCGCGGGCAATACACCTTTTTTAGTCACCTTAAATGGACGCCTGTTATCGCGTTAGGTTATTTTGCTAGTATTGGCGTGCATTTTTGGATTAATAGTTAAGGTTGTCAACACTCGCTGAGCGCACACTTCGGCTATTAAGTTAAGAACCAAGTTTGCGAGCTTAGGGGTTTTCTTCTGCGCGAAATATCGTCATTGGTAGTTTCGTCAATACTCTGGCGTATATCCTCATTAACCGTAGCCCATAAATAATAGCTATGCTCCGTAATGCCACCAACAATTTTAGAGCAATTAACTTGATTAACTTTGTTATGCAACTGCAAAGGCCTAGCACAGCCGTTGTGGCCTAATCTATCGATATTGCCCTTGGTGTAGTCTGATATATACATCGCCAAGTCACCATTATTGTAATACACAGTCACCTGTCGAGCTAAACGGTGCAAGTTAACCATCGGCTGTTCTTGTTCAAAAATGTTGTCATCAACATCAGGCGCGCACATAAATATATGTTGGAATAGCTGCGGTAAATGCTTTTGATTATTAAGTTCAATTAACGATGTAAGCGCATGTTGTAAAACATAATTGCCCATTGAGTGGCAGAGCAAATGCAATTGCTGACCACACTCTTGTAATGTCGGTTCGTTATGTTTAGGCCTAAGGGTCATAAGAAAGTCACGTAGTTTTAGAAATCCGCGAGCTACCGCTAGGCTGGAGTCTTCAGCATCACTGCGATCAGACAAGTAGGCTTTATTTTTTACCATTTTGCCATCTGATGGCCAAGTAAATAGAAAGACATTGGTATCTTTTAAATCGTCATGATCAGATGAGTGGCGATTTAGCATAAGTTCTAATGCCATAGCAGAGGCTACGGCTTCAAACCAATCAACGTTAAATCCGTGAATGAAAACAACTAAATCACGTTTTGTTTCCATCTGTTTTTTTAGTTCATTGAATGCAGTGGTCGAAGCTAGTTCGGCATTTGAAGTTTCAGTCGGGTTCTCGGGTTCTTTAAAAGCAGAAATTAGATGCTTCTTTCTTAACTTTTTCTCAATATAACTTGATAATCCCTCACCATCACCAATGCGGCCATCTACTTGATTATTGAGGAAGTGCTTAACTTTATTAATACCGACTTCGACCGCTACTCGACCAAATCGTAAATTATTAGAGCGATCGGAGCTGAAATCCTGACCATAGCTTTCTGGCGCCCAACGTTGACCAATATGATTTCTGTTGGTGGCGTAGTAGAGTGTTAATGTGATCATATGAACATCCTGTAGATATAGAAAAATTCTCTACGATAATTGTAGCTAAGTATTGTTTGCTAACAAGCGAGTTGGGCGTTTATCGTGATGCTATACGTTGGAATATTTTTTTGATCAAACTGGCTTGCGCTTGTTGCAGTGCTACATCGTCATAATCAGTAGTTAAAATTTTAATGCGCATCGAGTATGTCGCGCCATGCCCCCACGGCCACCAAATAATAGCGATAGCTGGCGTTTCATCGCTAGCTGGCCGAGTAAAAATTAATTGTTCTTTAGTTAGTAACGCCAATTCGCCTAATTCGTCTTTAAGGTTTTTGGGTGCCTTTTTTATATTCTTTCTATGCCATTCTTGCGGAAATAGTTGACGTAGTATGGTTAAAATACGATCTTTTTTTTCCCATGAAAATTCAGCAAGTAAAGCCGACTGCCTCTCTTCCCAGCGCCAAGTAAGTTCATCACCTAGTGGTGTGGTGACTGCGTTGAATATAGTGTCTTGTTGTTGATTATTATGTGACACAAACATCCCTTATTAGTTAGTTGAATTTAAACGGTTTTATTCAACCATATTAACACTTTATTTGTGCTTGTTAAGACTTGTCTATGACTTTTTTGAGATTAAATTTATCAATACACTTTTTACAAATGCATGATTTTCCTGATAACTTTGGTGGTACTTGGCTCAATAACTCGCGTTTAATATCACTACTAACGCACCAGCAGGGTGCACTTTCATTGACACCACACAGGTTGCTGCCTTGGCATAGCGGGCATTGAGTTTGATCAATCGTAGTTTGCATAGGGTCGGCCTTGGTAAATGATGTACCATTTCGTGTTATTGTCGATTATTACACAATTGATAACAGCTAAAATACGCGAAGCGTGTTTTTCTGGTATTTGATAGTTTTATTTTATCATAGACTCTGCATAGCTATTCATTAACCGAGCTGCCCTCGCGAATGATACTGTTTCCATTTCAGTCGTTGTTATATTTTATCAATAACTTTATCGGTAACACTTAGGAAGGTAAGATGAAAACAAAAAAACTCAATGGGTTTGCTAACGTATTATTATTGAGTGGTTTGCCTACTTTGATGAATATCAGTTACGCGCTTGAAGCTAAGCACAGCCATGTTGCCCCCAAAATTGATGGTGTAATGGATACGTTGTGGCAAGCAGCACCATGGCAACCACTCAATCAGCATATTTTGGGGGAAATGCCGAGTAAGGAAGATTTTTCAGGTCGCTTTAAAGTGATATGGGATGAAAATAAAATTTACCTTCTGGCTGAAATTCAAGACGATATCCTGTTTGATAGTCACCCAAATCCATTAGATGCTTATTGGGATGATGATTGTTTAGAGATTTTTATTGATGAAGACAGATCGGGTGGCGAGCATCAATTCAATTTTAATGCTTTTGCTTACCATATCGCGCTAGATAACCAAGTAGTTGATATTGGTTATAAGACCAAGGACGGGCAGGCTGACTTTATGCTACTTAACGAACATTTAACCAGTGCATGGCGTCGTCAGGTTAACCCACCTCATAAGCTTATTTGGGAAGTGGCTTTAGATGTTTACGATGACAGTTTTGCTTACCTAACTACCCAAGAGGGTATTAAAAAATTTAACGACGCGAAGCCAGTTACATTAACGGCTAATAAAGAACTTGGCTTTATGCTCGCTTATTGCGATAACGATGGTAGCGAAAGCCGAGAAAATTTTATCGGCTCGGTGGCGATTAAACCTAAAAATGGTGATAAAAATTTGGGCTATAAAGATGCGGGTGTTTTTGCGCAGTTAACTTTGGTTGAGCATTTACATTGATAGTCTAAATTCTTCAATTTTTGCTCCAATTACATTTTCTGCTCCACCAGATGATACAAGCATGTTTTCAACGTCTGTGTCATCAAGAACAAGAATCAATTTTTGATGGACCATCCATTGTTCTCTAATAGTGTGTAAACAACCAGCAGAGTCTCCGCCTTTTCTAGAAAAAATTATCCCAAATAGACCCGCGCCATGAGGCTTCAAGTAATTTGAAATTTGAAGGATGTCATTCTTCTTCACTTTTCTAGAATAATTTTTTGCATCTACAATAACATAGTCTGCTGAGTATTTTTCTCGCAGAAAAGACCAGAAACCATCCGTTGCATAATTTGGGACAATGAAATCTCTCCGGTTGGATTTGGTAAAGTCACTATTCTCCTGAATTGGCTTATCAAGAGGCGGGCAGAACAGTTCTTCTATAATTTCTCCGACTAGGCTCTGATAAACGTAGCAATCTTCTCGGCCTGGCTTACAATTCTTAAGTTTGTCTAGTACCTCCTGATCTCGAGAGATTTTCTTTTCACCAGAAATAGCAGTTAAAAGCATTTTAAAATAGCTACTATCGGCTTGCTGAATAGCCACTTTATAGTTTTTAACGATGTAGTCTGCATCCCAGACTTCAATGCCATGAGACTCTACACTTTCCCGAATTTCATTCGGTAATCTTCCTGGTATAGCCAATATCTTTTTGCATTTTCCAATAAGTTTTTCGTATTCTAAAATTTGTTCGATTATTTTTGAGCTATGACTTCTAGTTATAGCCTTATTAGATTTACATTCTATAAGGACTATTTCTTTCTGCTTATTTTCAATGAGAATGTCAGCCCTTGCTCTTCTCGATTCTCCAATAATTGCTTCGAGCTGGATTTTCTGGCTCGAATCAGATGTTTTAAGCACTTGATAAAGGAAGTTAACGAATTCTATTTCTTTAGGTCCCATATCCATGTAGCGATGGCAGTTTGGGCATAGAAGGAGAAAGTTGTCCTGAGTCATACTGCCACCTTGATGAAGTGGCATTATTGAAGCTAATTCAAGAGGAATTTTTTCTCCTGATATGGAACACATAGCGCATGTATTGTTGTGCTTATCAACAATACTCTTTCGCATCGCTACCGAAGGGGATCTTCTTCTATTTGTTACTTGTTCCATACGTTATTCTTAATTTCTATTTGTGCTTTAAAAGCTTATTATGAATGATTTCCAGTAACATTCAACATAAAATATATCAGTATTATCTTTATTATCAATGCATTAAGGTGCAATGATTATTTCGTTTAACCTAAACAACAAAATATTTATTTAAGCTAAGTTGTAATTACTAATTGATTGTATACTTGTTTGAACTTCAAATACGCATCTTGACCCTAAGTACTTAAATCCGCTACTGTTACTGGCAATTATCTTTATGCGAATGCAGGAACATTATGGTTAATGTTGATGTGCTACAAACAATCGCCGCAGCCCCAAATGAAGTGAGTAAAATATTACTCGATCATCAAAATGCAGGGCAATTTTTTGATGCCAAGTTTTCTATTGCGAAAACAGCAGATGAAGGTGAAGTTCTTGGTGGCAAAGGCGCTATTCGTCATGTAAACGTAGTCGGTGTCAAATTCTCTGAGCAAATATTGATCGCCGATGACAACCACATTCGCTACGCCATTGTCGGTGACCGACCGCTGCGTGGTCATCAAGGTAATATCTATCTTGAGAAGAAAAGTACTTCGTCAACATTGGTTCGCTATACTATTGTTTGTGAAGCTCCTACATGGTTACCTGATAAATTAGTTGAGTTTTTACTGGCGCAGGCAATGAAAAAAGCCTTGGTTAAAATCAACAAACATTTTTTAGCGCTGGCGAATTAAGAGAACGTTTGCAATGAAAACATCCTACCTACTGGCTATTGATCAAGGCACAACAAGTAGTCGAGCCATTATTTTTAATGCTACTGGTGAGTTAATTGCTAGTGCCAGTGAAGAGTTTGAACAAATATTTCCTGCTGATGGTTGGGTTGAGCACAAACCAAAGGAAATTTGGCAAACTACGCTTTCAAGCTGTCGAAAAGTGCTAGCAAAAAGCGCTTTGCAGGCTGAAGATATTCTGGCTATTGGCATTACCAATCAGCGTGAAACCACCTTAGTTTGGGATAAAGTTACCGGTGAAGCCATTTATAACGCCATTGTTTGGCAAGATCGGCGTAGCGCTGAACGTTGTAAAAACCTACAGAAAAATGCTGAAATTGTTGAGCAAGTAAGAGCGAAAACAGGGCTGCTAATTGACCCGTATTTCTCAGCCAGTAAAATTGAATGGCTATTAGATAATGTAACGGGTGCACGCGCAAAAGCTGAGGCAGGAGAGTTATGTTTTGGCACCGTGGATACTTTCTTGCTTTGGCATTTAACCGGCGGTAAAGAATTTACGACTGATGCCACTAATGCCTCTCGTACCATGTTGTTTAATATCATTGATAATTGTTGGGATGAAGAGCTATTAGCGCTATTTAATATTCCTAAAACCATACTGCCAGAAGTAAAAAACAGTGCTGATGACTTTGGTGTTACTGCCGTAGAGCATTTTGGCCAGCCAATCGCGATTAGCGCGATGATTGGCGACCAGCAAGCGGCGTTAGTTGGTCAAGCTTGTTTTACAAAAGGCATGATGAAAAGTACCTATGGTACCGGTTGCTTTGTTATGGTGAATACCGGTAAGCAAGTCCAGTATTCGCAACATAAAATGCTAACCACCATTGCTTATCGCTTGGCGGGAGAAATAACTTACGCGCTTGAGGGGAGTATTTTTATGGCTGGCGCTACCATGCAATGGATACGCGATGGCATTAAATTGATTGATAATGTTGAGCAAAGCCAAGCGGTTGCACAGTCAATGACGGCGGAAAATCATGTTTACCTTGTGCCGGCTTTTACCGGTTTAGGCGCGCCACATTGGCAGCCAGATGCCCGTGGCGCAATTATCGGCTTAACGCGAGATTCTGGCATAAAAGAAATAGTTACCGCAGCTTTAGCTTCTGTGGCCTATCAAACCCGTGATTTATTAGAGGCATTGCAGCAAGATGGTATCGATACCACGCAACTGCGGGTTGATGGTGGCATGGTGGTTAATGATTGGCTGTTACAGTTTCTTAGCGATATTTTAAATTTGGTTATTGAGCGTCCGAAAGTCACTGAAACTACCGCGCTAGGTGCTGCACTTCTCGCCGGCTTACAGCAAGGCATGTTTGAAAATGTTGAACAGGCGGCTGAATATTGGCAAGTTGAACGTCAATTCTCTCCTCAAATGAGTGCTGCAAGTTGTGCGCGTCATTATCAAGGTTGGTTAGCTGCTTTAGAGAAAGTTCTCGATTAATGCTCAATGCTTTAAGTACATTAGTTAACTGTATAAATAAACAGTTTAAAGTGCTAAGCTATCAATAAGTTCAACAGCCTTTGTACTCTAGATAAGTCAATATTTTGAAATTATATATCGCCGAAAAACCCAGTTTAGGCAGAGCAATTGCTGCCGCATTGCCGAAGCCACAAAAAAATCATCAAGGTTATATTGCACTGGCTAATGGTGACGTCGTGAGTTGGTGTATCGGTCATATCCTTGAACAAGCTAATCCTGAAAATTACGATCCGGCCTTTAAAAAGTGGCAGATGGCGCATTTACCGATTGTACCTGAACAATGGCAACTAAAACCTAAAGCTCAAACACGTGCACAACTTACCGTATTACGAAAACTGGTAAAGCAAGCCGATGAAATTATTCATGCCGGCGATCCTGATCGTGAAGGTCAATTACTGGTTGATGAAGTGATTGATTTTTTTAAAGTGCCCGCGAAGAAAAAGCAAAATATTAAACGTTTATTAATTAGCGATTTAAATTTGCCAGCAGTGCAAAGGTCGTTAGCTAATTTACAAAGTAATCAATTGTTTATGCCATTGTCTATTTCAGCCTTAGCACGTTCAAGAGCTGATTGGTTATACGGTATTAATCTCACTCGCGCTTATACCTTACAAGGGCAAAAAGCCGGATTTAATAGTGTGCTATCGGTCGGTCGTGTGCAAACGCCGGTACTAGGTTTAGTGGTGCGTCGCCAACAAGAAATAGCTAACTTTGTTGCGAAAAATTTTTATGAGGTGCATGCGCATTTACAAAGTAATAACCAAGAACAGTTTATTGCTAAATGGCAGCCGAGCGAGGCATGTCAGCCTCATATGGATGATGAAGGTCGGGTGCTTAATCGTGCGTTAGCTGAGAATGTTGTCAGTCGTATTGAAAATCAAACGGCTGAAATCAGCTCGGTCGATGAGCAAAAAAAGCAACAAGCGGCTCCCTTACCTTATAGCCTTTCGGCTTTGCAAATCGATGCCGCAAAAATATATTCCTTGAACGCTAAGTTGGTATTGGATGTGTGTCAGGCGTTATATGAAAAACATAAACTGATCACTTATCCTCGCTCAGATTGTCGCTATTTACCAACAGAACACCACGCACAGGCTAAGGGCATAATTACTATGTTAGCTGGCGCCAACGAAAACTATGCGGCGTTTGCTCAAGGCGCCAATAGCTCGCTAAAAAGTAAAGCGTGGAATAATGCCAAAGTTACTGCTCATCATGCGATTATTCCAACAGAAAAATCGGCGGCGAAGTTGTCGTTAAATCCATTTGAAAAAAAGATTTATTTTCTGATTGTTCGGCAGTACTTGGCGCAATTTTATCCTGCCTATCAATATAATCAAACTCGGGTAGAGGTATTGATAGCGGGTGGAAAATTTTTAGCCAATGCTAAAAGCCCGATAGCGCAAGGTTGGAAGCTGTTATTTCAGCGCACTAAAAATAAGCCTGACAATTCGATTCAAGATAATGACGACAAGCTAAGCCATCAGCTATTACCTAAGCTAATCGCCGGTGAGAAAATACACTGTAATCATGGCGAATTAATGAGTCGCATGACACAAGCGCCTAAGCATTTTACCGATGCAAGTTTATTAAGTGCTATGACTGGCATTGCTCGATTTGTTAGTGATAGCGAGATAAAAAAACTGTTAAGAGAAAATGACGGTTTAGGCACCGAAGCTACACGTGCGGGGATTATCGATTTACTCTTTAAACGTGATTACTTACAACGACAAGGCAAGAGCATTCATGCCACAGTAGTAGGTACCTCGCTAATCAATGCCCTACCTATTACCGCTACTATGCCCGACATGACAGCACATTGGGAAGCGACACTGACCAATATTAGTGAGAAAAAGAGCCGTTACGAGCATTTAATTAACCCACTAACCGCGACTATAACTGAGATGATTAAGCAGTCAGAGCAACAATCTTTTGCAGAACTGCCTAAGGTAGCATTTAAGCGTAAAGCCAAAACTAAAAAGCCCTTTGCTCGGAAAAAAACCACGATAAAATAATGCCGCTTTTTATGCTAAATATAATTAAAAAAAATACTTTAGCTAACTTACTGTTAGTAGTGATTAATTCCCTGTTTTATTTACTTACCATTTGGTCAACGGTTAAAAAACCTTCATTTTTCTTTAACAATAATTTAACATTCATACTTCAGAATGCCGCTAGGTAATTTTGCATAATAATAATATTGGGAGTGTGTGTGGTGAGTATTTTTTTGCGGAAAAATTTCAGCAGTATTAAGTCAAGTCTAGCTAGTAAGGCGGTGTTTACTATTTTTACCGGTAGCGTGCTAGCTTCATCAATGGCTAATGCGGATGAAATATGGAGTGAAAACTTCGATGCTGTAAGCATCGATGGTAAAGGAGCAGTTTTCGATCAAATAGACCTCAGTAATGTAACCAAGTGGTCAATTGATGTAAGTTCAGCGCAACTGACCGCAACATCAGATTGGTTTAAAGTTAAAAGCGGTAAATTTGAAGGACGAGATTTAGATGGCACAGCCATTTGGCAGTCAGAAGCTATCGACATTAGCAGCTTTTCCGATATAAATTTATCGGTAAATGCCGCTGAAAATGGCAGTCATGAAGGTACTGATTTTCTTGATGTAGCTTATGCTATTGATGGTAGCGCATTTATTACCATCGAGAATTGGCAAGGTAAGGGCAGTGCGTCAAATACCTTAGTTGATGATTTTACTAGTGAAACAGTTACCGCAGCTATTGCCGCAGGTAATTCGCTCGTTATTCGTATTAGTATGAAAAACAATGCCGGTTCTGAATACATCACTTTTGACAATGTTCTCGTCACAGGTAATAACGGTGGTACTGAGCCACCGGTTGATCCGCCTATTGACCCTCCTATTGATCCACCAGTAGAGCCGCCTGTGGGCGATACCATTACTGGAGCTTGTTTCAATTGTCCTGATTTAACCAAAGTGGCCATGGCCAGCGATTTCGATGACAGTATTTATTATGCCGATGTCAATGCCGCTTTAGCCAACCAAGCGACAGCAGCTAACTTACGTAGTGCAATTAACGGCGCAATTAGCATTAACCATAACGTGCTGACTTACTCAGAAGTTTGGACTGCACTAACGCAAACAGATGAAGACCCGCTCAACAGTGATAATGTTATTTTATTGTACCGAGGCCTTTCATTAGCGAAATTCTCAAACGGTAGTGGTACGCAGTCTTCGAATCCAGATAACTGGAATCGTGAGCATGTTTGGGCAAAAAGCCACGGCTTTCCAAGTTCAAGTGCTTCAGCATATACCGATATACATCACTTAAGACCTACTGATATTTCAGTTAATTCATCGCGTGGTAATTTAGATTTTGACTACAGCGATAATGCCTTATCAGAAGCGCCGCAAAATCGTGTTGATGGTAACTCGTTTGAGCCGCGTGATGCGGTTAAAGGTGATGTTGCTCGTATGACCTTCTATATGGACGTGCGTTATGAAGGTGCTGATCCACAAACGCCAGATTTAACCTTAGTTGATATGCTAACTAGCACAGGCCAGCCTCGCTTAGGTAAACTATGTGCTTTACTTGCTTGGCACGTTGCCGACCCTGTTGACAGTTACGAGCAAGAGCGCAACAACCGTATTTATGAATTTCAAGGTAACCGTAACCCGTTTATAGATCATCCTGAATGGGTAACACAAGTATTTACTGATGCCTGTGACGGAACAACACCACCGGATCCGGTTGACCCGCCTGTAGATCCCATTGACCCAGTTGACCCACCGGTTGATCCGGTCGACCCTACACCGCCATCAAGCAGTTCAGCGTTATTTATTTCAGAATATATTGAAGGCAGCAGCTACAACAAAGCGGTTGAAATATTCAACCCAACCAATACCACAGTATCGTTATCAGGTTATCAGCTTAAACTTTATGGTAATGGCAATACCGAGCCAACCGTAACGACGGATTTATCCGGTGAAATATTAGCTAATGACGTTGTCGTGCTTGGCTCAACGCAAATAACTGGAGATAGTGCGTTAAAACCATTGGTAGACATGGCTGTTAGCGCCGTTAATTTCAATGGCGATGACTATTTTGAATTAGTAAAAGATGGCGAATTAGTTGATTCTTTTGGCGTTAAAGGCGAAAGAACTAGTTGGGCAGCTAATACTACTTTAGTGAGAAAGCCTACGGTAGCTAGTGGTGATAAAAATGTTAGCGATGCTTTCGTTGTTGCTAATGAGTGGGATAGCTATCCGTCAAATACTTTTAGCTTTTTAGGTTCGCACAGCTTTGATGGCACCGTAGTTGACCCAGGTCCTGATCCTGAACCAACATTAATCGGCCAGTGTGGTGATAGTGCTGAGCTTATTAGTGCTATTCAAGGTAGCCGTGATGCTTCGCCATTCGTTGGCGAAAATAAAATTGTTGAAGGCGTTGTAACTTCGGTTGTCGACAGTTTGTCAGGTTTCTTCATTCAGGAAGAAGCGGCTGATACAGATGCCAATCCAGCAACATCTGAAGCTATTTTTGTTTATTTAAATGGTAAAGGCGCGGCGCCAACTGAAGGCACAAGGGTACGTGCTAAAGGTGACGTAAAAGAGTTTTATAATCGCACACAATTATCACTTAGTGAAAGTGTTGTTGAGTGTGGTGCAGGCGAAGCCATTGCTGCAATCAATGTCACTATGCCAGTGACTAGTTTAAATGACTGGGAAGCATTAGAGGGGATGAAAGTCGCTTTTGAACAGACGTTGCAAGTATCTGATAGTTATGATCTCGCGCAGTATGGTCAGTTAACCTTGTCATATGGTCGATTAATGATCCCAACCAATGTGTACACGCCTGGCTCAAGCCAAGCAATTGCATTGGCTGATAGAAACTCACGAAATGCGATTGTGATTGATGATAAAAATAACAGTCAGTACCCAGAGTTTATTCCTTTTCCAAATGAAGGTTTAAGCTATAACAGTACCGTACGTTTAGGTGATAGCGTTGAAAACGTAAGCGGTATTTTAGATTACAGTTACAGTGCCTATCGTATTTTACCCATTACAATGCCAACATTTAGCACGACAAATATCCGTGAGTCATCGCCGACTATTGGCTCGACAAGCGAAATCAAAGTTGCGAGTTTTAACGTCCTAAATTACTTTAATGGTGATGGTCAAGGTGGTGGTTTTCCAACCTCGCGTGGCGCAGATTCATTTGAAGAGTTTACGCGTCAAAGCAATAAAGTGGCTGCAGCGATTGCCGAAATTAACGCTGATGTTGTTGGCTTAATGGAAATCGAGAATGATGGTTATGATGAGCTTTCTGCGATTGCTGATTTAACTGACAAGTTAAACAGTCTAATGGGTGCTAATACCTACCAATATATCAGCATTGATGCTACGCAATTAGGCGGCGACGCTATTGCTGTCGGTCTACTTTATAAACCTAGTACAGTAACGCTTGTTGGCAATACTATGACCACGAATGAGGCGCCATTTGACTTTGGTAATCGTCAACCGTTAGTACAGTCGTTTAGCTCTAATGCTAGTGGTGAAAACTTTACGGTAGCGGTTAACCATTTTAAATCAAAAGGCAGTTGTAGTAGCGCTTCTGGGAACAATGCTGACCAAGGCGATGGTCAAGCTTGTTGGAATGAGCTAAGAACACAAGCGGCAACAAAACTCGTTACTTGGTTGGCTTCAAAACCCACCAGCATTGAAACCGACCACATCTTAATTATTGGTGACTTAAATGCTTATGGTAAAGAAGATCCTATCGAAACTATTACGGCTAGCGGTTACCGTAATTTAATTGCTGAAAAAGTAGGGCGTGGTGCTTACTCTTATGGATTCGGTGGTGAAGTTGGCTATCTAGACCATATGTTAGCAACTAATGAACTGACTGCGTTAGTTGATGCTGTTGATGAATGGCATATCAATGCCGATGAACCCCGTGCTTTTGATTACAACATGGAGAAAAAGTCGGCAGGGCAGTTAACGTCTTACTATGGTAGCGATGCTTATCGTGCTTCGGACCATGACCCAGTTATTGTTTCGTTTACTTTTGCTGTTGACGAAGTATTAATCGGTGATTTTGATAACGATGCTGATATTGATATGGCTGATATTAGACTATTTATGAACAGATTAAGAGCCGGCGAGAGTTTTGATTTAAGTTATGACTTTAGTGGTGATGGGATCGTCAATGCGCTTGATGCGCGTTTACTTATACAACGTTGTACTCGCTACCGTTGTGCACTGTAATTGCAAAATTAATTATAAAAACAGGAAAAAAAATGAAAAAATTATTGATACTTTTAACGCTATGGTGTGCAACTATTACAGCGAACGCTGCGTTGATAACGATTGATGTTGAAGACAAAGCTTATGACATTAATGACACACTCACTGCTGATATATACATTTCAGAGCTTGAAAATAACTTTGGAGCGCAAGAATTAATTTCATTGTTTTCATTTGACTTGATCTTTAATGAGAATTTGTTAGATGTTGATAACGTCATTTTTGGTGACAAACTTGATGTTGATAGCTTCGGAGACCCAAGTGTTAGAACAGATACCTTTACTGCTGGCCAACCTTTCACATTAGGTGAAGCTGCATCAGCATTTTTTACTGATTTAGAGTTTGCTCAAATTGGGTTCACTAACTTTTTACTTGTTTCTGTTGATTTTACCGTAAAAGGTGCTGGTTTAGCTGAATTTTCATTGAACAATGCTGAGGTTTATGACGACTTTACTTTTCTGCTAAGTTCGATTTCAACGCAAGGCGATCGTGCACAACTTGGTAGTCAAGTTAGTGTGCCAGAGCCAAGTTCAATGGCGATTTTTGCACTAGCATTGTTAATGATAATGCGTTTAACAAGAAAAGCACAACACTAACGCGTGTAACTGAATTATACCTACTAGCCTGAAGCTTTATCTTAGCATTCACTAGTAGGTATATCTTTTTGAAAAATAAATATTTTACCTACCGCAATCCATAACTTTAGTTCTTTTAAAAATATAGGTAAGCTAATAGTAATTATAATAAGCTGATTTCCGCTCAGTGAAGCTTAATAGCTTTGATGTAGTTTTTTAAAATTTAATTGGTTAATCGCTTAATGTGTCTTACGAATAAGGAAATCAGCATGATGCTACGCGGCATTATTACTACTTTTATTGGCTTTTTTTGCCTATCTATATCAGCTTTTGCGCAAACAGACAGTATTGGGCCTAGTGTTCAGCAACTACTCGCCAAGCGTGCAATGGCGACCAAATTATTCTCGAGTAGTGCGGTTGTTTTAAGCCGTCGTGGAGAGGTATTTATTGATAAAAATGGTTTTGAAAAAAGTCATTTTTATAATGCCATTTATATTGTTGATGAAAGTGCGGTTAAGGATTACTCAAAGTTGATCAGTCAATTCAATTCTTATTATCAGGAAAAGCAAATCGACTTTGCCCGGGTTATAACGCCGGAAGGCAAAGTTATCGAGATGCAAGAAGATGCGATAATTCTGGTGTCGAGTAGTAACGATGATTACTTTGACGAAGGTAAGCAATATGAATTTGCACTACCGCAGTTGAAAGCCGGTAGTATTATCGAATACCAGGCAACTACGCAACAAATTAAGCCCTACATAGACAAAGAATGGTTCTCTAGTATCAATTTTCATTTTGTGAAATATCTACCGAATATTAATTGGTTAAGAATAGATCCCGTATTGGAAACCATTAATCGCATTACAGTGCCAAAAGAAACTGAGATTTCGATTGTTAATTATAATATTGATATTACGCCAAAAATCACCAAAACCAAGCTGCATAGTACTTATACTTGGCAAACAAGCAATCAACCGGAAGTAGTATTAGAAATAGAAATGCCGAGTTTAGATGATATTTTGCCATCAGTTCATCTATCAACGATCAACGAATGGAGTACAGTTAATCATTGGTTTAATGAACTATATTTACCGACGCAAAAATCAGATCAAGCTATTACCGCATTAGCGGCCACTATTTTTCGTCCTGAGATGAGCGACGAAGAGAAAATTAAAGCGGTTTTTAATTACATGCAAAAAAATGTCCGTTACATAGGAGCACATGTTAATCGTGGTGGTTATCAACCCCATTTAGCGAGTGAAGTGCTAAGTCAAGCGTATGGCGATTGTAAAGACCAAACCGTACTGATAATTGCCTTATTAAAGCAAGCTGATATTCAAGCGTATCCGGCGATGATCAACACTTATCCAGGGGCAAAGTTTGATGATGGCTTACCTATGCTAAATTTTGATCATATGATCACTTACGTTAAAACTAAAACCGATACTTATTGGCTTGATACCAGTGGCCAAACAGGTACGTTTCCAGGCATAAGTCTTAACTTAGAAGCGAAAAAATCGTTTGTCGTTAACGAAAAAGCAGGCGAAATTGTCCAGTTGCCAGCCACAACCAGTGCCGAAAATATTGCCACAGTGAATATTGATTTCTCTTTAGATAAAACCATATTAAATACTCAGGTTTCATTAGATTTAGTCGGGCATGTTGAAACAAACTTGCGTAATTATATGCAGTTTTCGCCAAATGCTTTAGCCGCGGCAGAGCAAATAATGTCGCCATTGTTATTCAATAAACGTATTAGTAAATTTGAAAACTCAGACCCGATAGATATTACGCAGCCGTTTACCTTATCAGCCAGTTTTAATGAAATCGCTGAAATTACTTCAGACATTGACAGTTTCAGATATAGCTACGATTTTAGCGCGATACTCAGTGTTTTTACGTCTCTAAGTAACCTTGACCCCGTTGCAAATCGAAAGTTTGATTTTGCTATTTTACAGCCTATTACCGTGGTTATAAATTCATACTATCCACAGCCTTGGCCTGATGCGAAAGTTGGCTATAGTCAACCTGCCCAAAATATTGCCAATGAGTATTTTGAATTAACTCATCAGGTCGAAGAAAAAAGCGACGGAGTTTATCTAACCTCAAGGTTTGTTTTACCTAAACAGGTAGTCAAAGTTACGCAATATGCCGACTTTTACCAACAAGTTGATGAATTTGCCAGTCACTCACAAAGTTTAATCATTTATCAAAAACCGTTGCAATCCAGTGGTGCCGTTAGTGTCGCTAGTACTGATCTCATAGGTAAAATTCAATTGTCCAAAAGCCTATTGGAAAAGTCCCAATTTGTTGAAGCGCTAGTAGCAATTCAAGAGGTTGTTGCTTCAGATAAAAATAATGCAGAAGCGCAATATTTATTGGGCTTAGCGTTAGGTTTTACTGGTGAAGACCTCCAGTCTGAACAGGCGTTTGAGCGTGCCGAGCAACTTGGCTATCAGTTTTAGGAGCGCAGTGATGAAAATTTTTTACAGCAGTTTTTTAATCTTATTATTAAGTGCATGTGCAAGTACGAAAAAAGAAGCTTCAACAAGTTTGCCTATGGCTGAATCTAACGCGTCTCAGCTGGCAAGTAAGGCCGCTAGATATCCAAAAGATACGGTGGCATTAACTCAGTTAGCGGCATTGCATTTACAACAATATGAAGCGAATAAAAACTTATATTATATCAATCAAGTTATTGCTTCGTATGATGAGTTGTTAAAACGCCAGCCTTATAATCATGATGTGCTATTACAGTTTTATCGGCTGAACCTTTTTAAAGGTTTAGCTACCCATCATTATGATATCGCGCACTGGCAAGCGTTTTATCAACAACAGCCTTTTCTACAAACTATTGATATTGCCCCGCCTTCCTATATGGAATTATTATTAGCTCCTCAAGATAGCTTGAGCAATAACGACCGTATCAATATTTTGAAAAATACCTTGGCGGAAAGTCCATACTTCGTCAATGGATATTTAGCACTGACGGCAATGTATGCAGCGCGCGATAAAATGCAATTGTCATCGTTTTTACTCGAAACGGCGAATAAACACATGCCAAATAACCTTGAAATTTTAGCGCCACTAAATGAATTTAGAGTGGAAGGATTATTTGATAAAGCTTGTGAACGTGATGTTTCTGTGGAATTAAATCAAGCATTTGAAGACTATAAGTTATTAGTGAAGAGCGCACCCGAAAATGCTGATTATCATATGCAACTGAGTACCGTTTTACGCTTAATGGGACGAATGCGTATGTCTTCTTTTTCAGCTAAAAAGGCTGTGTCTATTTCTCCTCGGTTTCAAAGTGCGTTAGCAGAAGCGCAATTTTGGACGGGCAATGATAAAACGGTAACTGAATATTTTTCGACTAAAGCTATTGCTAGCCTTAATACTAATGATCTCTATTTAGCTATTTTCTTTAATGTGACGAACTTTAATTGGCAACAAGCGGCTACGTTGATGGAAGAATACATCACACGTAATGATATTAGTTTTTACGGCGTGCTGTATGGCGCGCATGCTTATAAAATGTTGGGTCAAGAAGATTTGGCACAACAAATAATCGTAACTGGGTTAAATAAAATCACCCTTAAACCCTGGCACAAGCAAATGTTAAACTTCGCAAATCAGCAAATCAGCAGTGAGCAACTCATGGCGGCAAGCCAAAATAAATGTGATCAAAGTGAGGCATATTTTATTCAAGCGTTAACAGCCGTTCAAGAGGGTAAAACAGCTGTTTTTGAGCAACATATGGCATCGATTGTTGACTTGAAAATTTATTCATTTTACGAATATGCTGGCGCAAAAAATATCATGAAGAAAATAACAATTGCTGCATCTAAAAGCTAATTTTTGACAAAATCTGCGGCTATTTTAGCTATAAGCCAAAATGTATATATTTTCATAAATGGTACTTTTTCAAATATGACTTAATATTACAGTAAGATAGCTAAATACAGAGATTTTATGCGTAAGTTTTTGTTGCGGTTTTTCATTGTAGGTACTTGCTGCAATCCTGCTTGGGTGGAGGCTGCTCAAAAGCTTTCATTTTGTTATGAGACTTGGCACCCGTTTGCCTATGTTAATGAAGCAGGAAAGGCGGCTGGTGAACATATTGAGCTGTTAAAACAGGCTTTGGCAATGACAGATTACCAAGCAGTGTTTATAGAATTGCCCTTTATGCGCTGCCTGAAACAAGTGAAAAATGGTCAAATTGATTTTGTCTTACATGTTGATGAAACAGACAATTTTGAGTTAATAAATCACCCTATTGGTTCATGGGATTTATTACTGGTGTATAAATTTGGGCAACAAAAGCACTTGAGTGTTAACGAAAAGAACCGATCAGCCAAAGTTTTAATTGCTCGCGATTACGCCTACCCCCAAGTGGTACTTGATACGCTAAATACAATGGCCGTTGAAATAATTCAGAAATCTTTCTACACCAGTAACACAGAAGAAGTGAAAAGGCTGTTTAAATTGTTAGAAGCTGGTTTTGTTGATGCGATTTTAGTGGATAAGTCATGGGCAGAATATGAAATGTCACGACAAAATATTCAAGTGACATTAAGCGAAGAAATACTCTACTCTCAACCGCAATACATTGGTTATGTAGACCGCAACAGGGCTACCGCGCAAAAAGTTTACAGTGCGCTAGTAGCCATGTCACAGAAATAGTTTATTTGCTGGTAACTATTTTATAGTTTTCGGGCTAGCCATAAAGACTTTGAACGGCAAGGGTGTTTCTAATGCACTGTCATCAATGGCTAAATAGTGAAAACCTGATTGTGTAAAGAACGTGCTTAACTGTTCAGGGCATAAATCATCTTTTACTAAATTCATTGCTTGATAATAAGCTTTATTGTCTTCTGTCTCACAATCTTGAGCATCAACAAACAAACTCATTGGCATACTCAATACAGAAATAGATTGTACCTTACTGTAATGTTGGGCTATTTCGGTTAAAAGAAACTTAGCCACACCTTGCTTGCGATATTCAGGCAAAACACTGAGTGCTTCAATTAAGATATGATCTTTAGCTTTTACATCCACTTTGACTTGTAATTTTTCCACTAAATCCGCGGTAATATTTTGCTTTTTAAAAAATAGGTTTAAAGGCACTTCCCAGTCAGTTGCGCCTTGTTGACTTAGTAACTCGTAACTTTCATCAGCACCGCGATGTTTATTCAGTGTAATTATTTCAATTTCAGCTTTAGCAATAACCTGGTTTTCGGCATTTTTGACATTAATTTCTTGCGCCAATTGCCAATCAAAAGCACTTTTAATTTCAGGTTGTTTAAATTCAATGGTTAAATTCATTAGTTTTCAGCGCTCTGCTTACCTTTATAATGCTCAGCACAGCAAGCTACTGCCTTAGGTTGTCAATGCAGTAAACTTGATTCACTACACAATTAAATAATATGGCGCGGTTATACCATGTGTTTTGTCACCATGCCAGACTTTGATCACAGTGCTAAACTAAAAGTGCGTGAAAGCTAGAATTCTTGAGTATCAAGTTGCTAAACATTAAACACGGCATCGATGATTGGATATTGAATTACAGCATTATTTTAGTTTGAAAGTCAGCATGGTTATATTTCCACCTAAAGTAGACTAATGCTGTAAAAAGTACTCTTGATAGTATTGCTTGAACATTGGATTTTCACGTTCGCTTTCTCGCCACGTTGTTAAGGCATGTTGAAATTCAGTCGTCGGTTTGATTTCTTTTAAAATGGTATTGATTTTATCGATAACTTCCTTGCCCCATGGTGTTTTAGGACAAGCTATATAGCCGGCACTGTATGCAGAAATATCTTGTATCGGGTAGGCAACTAATTCACCGGTCGAGTCAGGATTGTTTTGTACATAATGTTGAATTTCGAAAGGGAAGGCAATCGTGACATCAATTCTATCGCGTTCTATTAATTTGAATAGGCGGCTAAGGTCAAGATTTTCTACCGAAATAAAGTTGTCAATTTTTTGATGCTGCTTTAACTTATCGTCAATAGCGCTGCCGTAAGAACGGGTCAGCACATGGCCAAATATTAATGACTCATCTTGTAAAATTCGCACTAAGCTCACCTGTTCATTTTCTATAAAAGCGCTAATAGTTTTATGCTTTGCGATTATTCTGCTGCTGGGATTAAGCATTGAGGCGGTAGAAAAAATCATATCTTTTTCACGCTCAGGTGTTTTGTACAGTGCGGGATGGCAAACGTGTTTTCCTGCCTTTATGTCGGACATCGCTCGAGCTAAGGTCGTAATAGGCATTTTATGTTGGTACTCAGGCATCCGCTCAATAATCATTTGCAAGGTTTTTTGCACAAAGCCCTGACCTTTATGCTCACCATGATTAAATGTACCCGGAGGTCGGTGATAGGTTTGCCACATAATGGCATCCTTTGCAGGTACCGCACAAGGCAGTATTAACAGTAAGACTAAAGCATAACGAAACCCGTTTTTGAACATTTGCTCTTAAACCATCACCACATCACCGTATTGATTAATATACCTACAATCAAACTTTTGTACAATATACGAACAAATAGAATTATTGAACAATAACGGCTTGTCCTTCGCTTAATCGTTCCGCACCTCTAACTGCAACGTTATCTCCGTGTTTTAATTCACCTTCAATGCTAACGCGATCAAAAGTGCCATTTTGAACCACAACCGGTAAGCGGTGTACTTTGTTGTCAGTGTCAATTTTAACAACGTAAGTGCCATCTTTACGTAAAATTAACGCGTCGCGGTGAACCGTTAAGGTACTTTCAGTCGCTTGAATAGGTACGGTTACTTTAACAAGTTGGCCGGCCGCCCAAGATTCATTTAGGTGTGAAGGAATATTTATTCGGACTTCAAAGGTTTGTGATTTTGGGTCCGCGCTGGGAATTAAAGCGCTAATGCCAGCATTCACTATTTTCCCATTAGCACTGATGTCTAAGCTGTGGCCTTTTCGAATAAACGCTAAATACTTAATCGGTACGTACAAGCGCACTTCTAAGTGTTCGGTATCAAGTATTTTAAGTAACACGTCGCTGCGATTTATATCACTACCTGCTCGCACAATGCGTTCAGTAATAACACCTGAAAATGGTGCTGTTATATTGGCTCGTTGTATTTGGTCTTCAATTTGTTGTAATTTTAAATCGGCAATTTCAATATCTGTTTTTGCTAAATCATATTGTGATTGTGTTTGGTCAAGCTGAAATTGTGATGCTGAATTACTTTGTTTAAGTTTTTCTAGTCGTTGTACTTCATTCTTTAAATAGCGAACATTGATCTCTGCTCGTTTTAATTGTGCCTGTTGCTCTAATCGCATTAATTTCAAGGGCAGTAAATCCATTTTTACCAATATATCACCTTGTTGAACTAAGCTACCAGGTTCGGCAAGCCATTCAATACGACCATTGACGCCTGCGGTAATTTGCAGGTGCGAACGACTGTGTATGGTGGCCATTAAATCTGTAGTGGCAGCCAGCTTCATTTCTTTTACCTGATCAATTTTAACTGGCTTAGGTGCTGGCGATTCTGCCGCAGTTGCGCTGCCTGCAAGTAATATACTGACACTCAGTATGGCGCTAATAACTCTTTTCGTTTTAAACATCTGTCTTCCTTAATGATTACTTGCTAATGGCGCGGGCTCAACATTAAGCTCAGCAACATTATTTTGTTGGTTCTTGGTGTTATTACTTGCTGTTGAGCTCTTTTCATTGAAGCGCAATAAACTTGGAAACAGCACTAAAGTAAATATTGCGCTAATCGTCATGCCACCAACAATAACGGCGGCTAAGCCTCGATAAATTTCACTGCCGACACCCGGCATTAACATCAGCGGCAACATGCCAAATAAACTGGTTAAGGTACTCATATAAACCGGACGAGCTCGGATCCGCACTGCTTGTGCGACTGCTCTACGAGTCGGCAACCCTTGCTTTTCACCTTCACGTGTTTGATCAACCAGTAAAATAGCATTGTTAACCACTAACCCAAGTAAAATAATAAAGCCGATCATGGTCATTAAATCCAACGACTGAAAGGTAAACACATTTAATAGATTTAACGCTAGCACACCGCCGCCAACGGCCATCGGCATGACTAATAGTACTAGTAAACTGTCTTTTGCCGATTTAAATAGTGCGGTCATCAGTAAGAATAAAATTAGTAAAGCGAGAATGAAATTTTTCAACATGTCGTTGATGGCAGCGGCCATTTCATTGGCATTACCACTGAGTAAAATTGATGAGTCAGCCGGTAGTAATGCATTCATCGAGGGTAAAACGCTAGTTTTAATAGTGCTTATCGCTTCTTCAAGTGACATATCTGCGGGTGGTGAAACTTGAATACTTATGGTGCGCTTGCCATCAACGCGTCGCAGCTGTGTTGGACCTGCGGTGCGAGTGATCTTAGTCAACTCACCAATAGTTTGTACACCTGCTAGTGGCGAGTGAATGGGCAATGATGCTAACTCGTCTGGTGTGTTCCATTGTTTGCCACGCAGAATAACGTTAACACGATCGTTACCATCAAAGTATTCCGCAATAAATAAACCACTAGTATAGGCGCGAATTGCGTCGGCAACGTCACGTCGAGTTAAGCCTGCCTGCGAAATACGTTGGTCATTGGGCTCCAGTTTTAGTTCTGGCTCGGATAAGCTCAAACCAGGGTTTGGGAATGCGGTTGTGCCAGCCATATTTGTATTAATCGCATCTATGCCTGCTTGCGCTACTGCCATTAATTGCTCAATGTCAGAGCCTTTAATATCAATATCTATGGTGCGGCCATTGCCACCACCAGAAACGTTAATCATTGAGCCTCTAAATAAAAACACTTGAGTATCGGGTAAATTCGAAAATACCTCGGTTTTTATTTCTTGCATTAATTCTTCCACATGCATCGGGTCATCTGAATAAATAAAGCCGCCAGTTGAGCCTGAGCCAAAAGAATAAAAGTTATAGCTTTTTATTTTTGGCATTTTTTCGCCGGTTAAATAAGGCGCTAAACGTTCTTTTACTAAACTGGCAAATTCATGCTCAATAAAGTCGACATTGCCTCCCGGTGGCATATTCAGGCTATAGAAAAAGCCATCAGTAGGTGCGCGTGGCATAAAATCGGTTTTCGGCATCATCAAAACAGTGATTATTATCGAACCGCCGAGTAGGGTAATGATCCAAGTCACACGCTTAGTGGATGAGTTGGTTACACGCATCACTAAATTGGTCAGCTTCTCCCAGTAATGAGCGAAAGGATCAGGGGTGTTATCGGCTTTCAGCCAGTATTTACTGGCAATAGGGATAATCGTAATCGCTGACACTAAAGAGGCAATAACAGCAATAGAAAGAGTCAGTGCTAAATCGGAAAATAATTGTCCTTCAATGCCTTTCATAAAAAGAATGGGCAGAAATATTGCGACACTGGTGGCCGTTGAGGCAAATAATGCCCCAGTAACTTGTAATGCGCCGCGCATAACAGCCTTGTTGCTCTCCATGCCTAAACTACGAAGCCTGACAATATTCTCTTGGACAATAATTGCCGCATCTAGCACTAAACCGACTGAAAATGCCAAGCCGGCTAATGAAATAACATTCAAACTACGGTCAAATGCAGCTAAGGCGATAAATGACACCATTAATGACACTGGAATCGTGGCGGCAATAATTAAGGTATTGCGAATACCACGTAAAAATAACCAGAGAATAATTAGTGCCAGTACTACACCTAAGCCAAGATTGTTTTGTACGAGTTCTAAAGCGTTACGAATATGAACTGAAGAATCAAAGCTCAGCTCTATCACTAAACCTGCGCTCTTCATTGGGCCAGCGTTCAGTTCTTTAATGGCAATATTTATCTCATCTAATAGCGCGACCGTATTGGCGTCATTTTGGCGCTTTAACGTAAAGTAGTAAGAGGGCTGTCCACTACGTAAATTAAAGCCAAAACGGTCAACCAAAGTGTTTTCAACGGTGGCAACGTCTTTTAAATAAATAGGTCGGTCACCACTGAAGCTAATGATCATGTCGGTTAAATTTTCAACGCTATATTGCCCTGAAAATCGCACGGTATATTGTCGACGCCCAACATTAGCAACACCAGCGGAAACATCACTAGCACGGGCAATTGTTGCACTAATGTCTGCAATTGATAAACCAAGTGAAGCCGCGCGCATCGGGTCAAAAGTAATGCGCAATTCGCGCGGACGAGAGCTATTTAAATTAACTTGTCCCATCCCTGGAATACGGGCAAAGCGCGGTTTTACCACGTCTTCGATTAGCTTTTGATATAGGCCTAAATCAGTATTAGTGTTATCAGGTAAGGTTTTAATCATCAATGATGCGGTGTTGGGGCCACCGCGTCCGCCACCGGCTGACACTACAGGTTCAATTGCGTCTAAAGGAAGTGGGGGCGCTTGATTAAGGTTGTTGATGACATCAAGCATAGCGCGTTGCATATCGGCGCCAACGTCAAAAGTGAGAGTAATATTACCAAAACCACGTTGAATATTGGTGGTAACTTTAGATACCCCTTGCGTGTTTTTAACCACATTTTCAATCGGTTCAATAATCACTGATTCCATCTCTGCGGGGGCGGCGCTACGCCAACCCGTTGAAATGGTAATTTGCGGTTGTTCAATATCAGGGGTTAATTGAATCGGCAGTTTAAAAACGCTCATTAAGCCAAACACCATGACTAAAGCAACGATAACGATTACGGCGGCTGGATTCTTTAAAGCATTACGCGTTAAATTCATTCTAGGGTCCCAAAAATTTCACTAACACTATTATAAATTGTTCCACTATGTTGTGCGCCTAAGCTTAGGGTCAAACGCTGAAATAATGCGACAAAAAGCACATTTGATACATTTAATTACATTCTGTTTACAGTTGTGCAGGTTTATCAAGGGTAAATACCCTTAAGTAATGACAAGTAAAAGTAAAATCTCTTGGGTTAGAATATTTAAACACGGGTAACAGCCGGTAAAATTTTTATCCGCATCAGGGAGTTAATAAAGTTTCCTTAGTTGAATAGACAAGACATGTGGTTTATTCTTCTTTTTCCGTGTTTGTAGCTTCTGTAGGTTTCCTCATGCTAAAAATCTTTGTTCGTGCCTTATTAACTTTACCACTAATGTTAGCTATTGCCGTTACCCAAGGTGGCATTATGTCGCAAGCAATTGCCCAAGAAGCCAACCTAGCCGAGGAAATTAAAACCACCATTGAACGTGTTCAACAAACGGCAGAATTAACCGATGAACAACGCCAGCAAGCAATCACTCAACTTGATGATGCACAAGATATGCTAGCGAATGCGCAGGAGCAACAGAGGTTAACAAAGAGTTATAAAGATCGTGCCGCGAGTGCCGCTAAAAAAGTAGAGTTAATTCGTCAAAGTAACCAAAAATTGCGCGAGCAAGATGCGACTATAGACAAAAGCCAGCCGCTTGATAAGCTTGAGAATCAACTGCTTTTAAAACGAGCGGAGCAAAAAACACGACTGGCATCATTAGCTGACAAACAAAGCCAGCAAACCATTTTGAGCTTACGGGCCAATAAAATTGCCGAGCAATTAAGTGCCACGCGCGCCGATGCAACGGCAATCGATGAAGCCCTTGCCAATGAAACCACTGATAACCTTGATTTAGCAGCTAAAGCAGACTATCTCGAAAAACGCGCTAATGCGCGCAAGCTGGCGGCAACTATTACTGCACTTGAAAATGAGATATCGACCATCCCTGCTAGGCAATCGTTAGTGGAAGCAGAGTTAAGCCAATTACGCAGCCAAAGTACATTTTATGAACAACAGTTCGCACTATTGCAGTCTTATTTAGCAAAAAGCCGTCAAAGCGAAGTGCAAGAGACAGTGCAGCAGAGCAGTGCGATATTAGCCCAATTAAAACAACAGCCTGCACTTGAGGCAATAGCTAGCGAAAACCTCTTATTAGCCAAACAGCTAAAAAACCTACAAGGCTTGGCACCAGAAAGTGAAACCAATGTCGCTAGCTTACGAAAACAGATCGTTAAAGTGCAGCAATCGTCAGAAACGGTTGCTAGAGTTTTAGCAACTGGACGTGTTACCGATGAGCTGGGCGAATTATTACGTAGATTACAGGCCAGTTTACCGGTGGAATCATTACTTGAACAACGCAATGAAAAACTTGAAGAAGTAACGGTTCGTCAACAACTTGATGTTATTCTTTGGCAAGATAGGTTACGCAGCTTAACAAACATAGCGGCAGCGGCTGAACATTTATTACTGGAAAATAGTGCCAAAAAAATCAATAAAAATATTCAAGGTAAAAGGCCTCAAGCACAAGTTTTTAGTGCTGAAGAACTTGAAAAAGCCCAAGCACTGGCATCGACGCGCCGTGAATTGTTGCAAGAGCTGATTGATCTCTCGAATCTACAAGCCGATCGCACTACCGAAGAAAAACTTGCCATTAGTGAACTACTTATCGTAACTTCCGATTTGAGAGCGCTACTCGAGCGCCGACTTATTTGGCTACCTTCAAGCTCAGGTATTGCGGGCGACTTTGGTTTAAATTTGCTGGTTGGTATTGAATGGTTCTTATCACCAACATCTTGGTGGAGCTTAGTTAATAGCCTATTTAACGGCGCTAAGTCTGCGCCTATTCTATTATTGTTGTTTGTTACTATCCCGCTATTAATTGTTTCTAGTCGCCGCCCAATTAAGCGTACGTTATGGAAGCTGTTTAAAAAGGTTGGTAGTGTAAAACATGATACCTATCTCAATACGCCTTTGGCCTTACTGCTAACCTTTATCTTGGCGCTACCTCTACCGGTATGCTTATTTACCGTCGCTGGCATGATCTCTAAAGGAGCTCAGCCGTTAAGCTTTTCAATGGCAATCGCGGCCGGATTAGCTGCAGTGTCATCGTTGAGCTTAATCTTGTTATTTTTTCGTTCCATGTGTCGCGAAAATGGTATGTTTGAAAAGCACTTCGGTTGGAGCGCTCAAGCACGACTAAAATTACGTACGATGTTGTCATGGTTTGTTTGGCTTGAATCAATTAGCGGTTTTATCTTTGCTACTGCGATTGCCAGTGGTGAGAGCGAGTTAAGGTATGGTATCGCAATTTTAGCTTTTATGGCTAGCTCGATTGGTATCGCGATTTTCAGTTATCAATTCTTTAAACCAAATAATGGGGTTGCCACCAGTATTGTTGGCACTACACCAGTGAGCGCGCTAACCATGATTGCTTTCCCTTTTGCCGTCCTTACGCCTTTTGCCATTGGTATACTACCTCTGTTTGGTTATTTTGATACTGCGGTTGAGTTGCAATCTAAAGTCTTTTTGTCCGGCACGTTATTGGTCACGGCAGCGGTCATATACGGCATTATACAGCGCATTTTTTTGGTGACATTTCGTCGTTATATGCAGCGAAAGCAGTACAAAGAAGCAGAAGAATTAGCTGCAGAAATAGCACAGCCTCAGGAAGAAAATAACACTGAATCAATGCCAACGATGGTAGAAGATAACCGTATTGATGAAGAAGAAGTTAAACGGCAAAGCCAATCGATTATGCGTTGGTTTACCGCTTTATTGTTATTGGCGGGATTATGGTTTATTTGGATGCCACTCTTGCCAGCATTAGGCATTGTTGATGACATAGTAGTTTGGCAGCAAGTGCAAGTAATCGATGGTGTTGAAATTTCTAGTGGCGTTACCTTGTGGAATATTATTTTATCATTGGCCTTTGTCATTGGTGGCGTTGTTGCGGCTAAAAATATTCGTGGCGTAATGGAAATTGGCTTTTTTGAACGCTTTGAAATGGATGCTGGTGCCCGCTATGCCATTATGTCTATTTTGGGCTATGTTATTGTCGGTAGCGGTATTGTCATTGGTTTTTCTCAACTGGGTATTGATTGGTCTAAATTGCAATGGATCATCGCCGCATTGGGTGTTGGGTTAGGTTTTGGCTTGCAAGAAATAGTGGCCAACTTTGTTTCAGGCTTAATTATTTTATTTGAACGCCCCATTCGTGTTGGCGACTTCGTTACCATAGGCAATTTAAGCGGCACAGTCAGCAACATTAAAATTCGTGCTACGACTGTAACCGACTTTGATAACCGAGAGGTGCTGCTGCCAAATAAATCTATTATTACTGAGAACGTAACTAACTGGACCTTAAAAGATGCGGTAACCCGCATTGTGATTAAAATAGGAGTGGCGTATGGCACTGATATTGATAAGGTTAGTGAAGTTCTAATGAATTCAGTAAAAGCGCAAAAAGATGTGCTTGAACAACCTGCACCACAAGTGTTCTTTTTAGCACATGGCGATAGCTCACTGGATTTTGAAGTGCGCGCCTTTGTCAGTCAGCCGACAAATCGTTTGCCCTTGACCCATATTATTAATTCCGCCATTAACAAAGCGCTAGCTGAACATGATATTGCCATTCCATTTCCACAGCGTGATTTACATTTAGTGTCTGGGCAATTTGATGCCAAAGAGCAAACTAAGCACTCTGAGCCAGTTAAAGAAATTTAGCAGTATGGCTGTCGCGATTCTATCAAGTGGCCTTGGTGGTTATATCTATGCGATTTATGATGTGGTTTTTAGCGTTTTGTTAAAGACCACACTAAACCGCTTGCCCGCACGCCACGCCAGAACTCCATGCAAACTGGAAGTTGTAACCGCCTAGCCAGCCGGTTACGTCTATGGCTTCACCAATAAAAAATAAGCCTTTGGCTTTTTTTGCTTCAAAGGTTTTTGACGATAATTCGTCTGTGTCAACGCCGCCTAAAGTAACTTCAGCGGTACGATAGCCTTCGGTGCCATTGGGTTTTATTTGCCATTGATGCAGGTATTGGCCGAGGTAAGTAATTTCGTCATTGCTGATCTGGTTGATGGCTTTGTCTGTTATATCTTTTTGTTTTACTAAACCCTCAACAAAACGCTTGGGTAAAACCGTTGCGAGCATATTTTTTAACGACTTTTGGCCGCTAGTTTCACGCCATTCATTGAGTAATTCATTGACCGGTGTTTCAGGTAGTAAATTGATCGTTACTGCCTGGCCAGAGCGCCAAAATGATGATATTTGCAATATAGCGGGACCCGATAAACCTCGATGAGTAAATAAGATATTTTCTTTAAACGAAGTACCATCTTCACTACTCACTTCTGTCGGAATACTAATACCCGATAAACCGTCAAAACGCTGCTTATCGTGATCATGCAAAGTAAAGGGCACTAATGCTGCAGTCGTTGGCAAAACCTTTAAGCCAAACTGCTCCGCAATTTTATAGCCAATTGGGCTGGCACCTAATTTCGGCATAGTAAGGCCGCCAGAAGCAATGATTAATGACTCACATTGATAGCTTTCGCCAGCGGTGATTATTTCATAACCGGTGTCATTTTTATTGACCGAAAGCACTTCGCTACGCAGAGCAATATTAACCCCAGCCCATTCACATTCGGTCATCAATATATCAACAATATCTTGAGCGCTATTATCACAAAATAGTTGCCCTAAGGTTTTGTGGTGATAGTTGAGGCCGTGACGGTCGACAAGCTCAATAAAGTCTTGCGCGCTATAACGGCTAAGCGCCGATTTAGTGAAATGAGGATTTTGGCAAAGATAATTTTCTGGTGTTGCGTTTTCATTAGTGAAATTACAACGACCACCGCCAGAAATTAATATTTTCCGGCCTGGTTTTTTACCCATATCTACCACAGTAACGCTGCGGCCTCGATAGCCAGCAGTTGCTGCTGCCATTAAGCCTGCGGCACCCGCGCCGATAACTACTACGTCAGAAAATATCAACGAATCAACCTAATTTATGCTTTTAATGCCGATATTATACGTGAGATGTTTCAGTAGGGCGATAAGATAAAGTGAGCAAGTTATTTTTACTGAACAGTTGCTAGCGTGCTCCTATCTATAGTCGAACAGTTTGTTGCTAAATGCAGAGTAACGAGTGCTTGTTATGGCATTTTTTACAATCATTGTTTTGTTACTTCTCAATACGCTTGTTGATTAGCTGCTTTTGTAGATTATTGCCAAATTTTAATATCCACTTTGCTGTAGCCCTTTATTTTCAAGCTTTGTAAAGAAAGGTATGGATAAGTAAAGAAGTGCAAAGATGGTGTGAACTTACGAACTAACTCCTAAAATGCGGCTCTACAACGTGCTCATTCAGCTGTTTTTTCAGGTGAGGGCATTGATTAGCTGCCAGTAATCTCTGTGCAGTGATGGCAACTAACTTTATTGGAAAAATATATGTGTTCTAAATCCAAGCTATTTTCAACTATTTCAAATTCAACGATATTGCTATGTGCGTCAGCTTTGGTATTAGCTGGCTGTGGTGGTAGTGATGACAGCAATGATGTTGGTTACGTGAAGTTTTACAATAGCGCTAAAAACGCTCCTGAAATTCTACTGACACTTGATCAAGATTTGCAATCTGACGATGATGACGACGACAACAATTTAGAGGTAACATTTAACGGTATTGAGTACACCAAAGCGCTTAGTAATTATGAAGTTGAACCTAATACCTATTTCTATGAAATGGCTTGGCAAGACGAAGACAGTAGTGATCGAGATGACTTGGAAGTTGTAGCTGAAGGACAAATTATTGCCGCGAAAGACAGCATTCAATTATTGGTATTAACGGACGATATTACCTCGGCACAAGTGCAAACTTATAGTATTGAAGTATTAGATGACGATGAAGATGAAGCTGATGACTTGTTTAATCTGCGCATACTAAATTTACATCCTGATTCTGCTGGTGTCGATGTCTATATGTCAGAGTCTGACGAAACCTTTAATGAGGCAACGTTAGTTGGTCAATATAATTATAAGCAGTTATCTGATAACCAAAAATTTGATCAAGATGAATATATTTTCTATATCACTGGGCCGGGCTCTGAAGAGGTACTATTTACCTCGGGCGATATAGATTACGCTTATCCTGCACAATATGTGATGATCGTGCGCGAAAACACAGGTTCAGGCAATTCACCTTATGCTCTTGACCGTATGTCAAATTCGTCAATTACTGAGTATTTAGATAGAGACTCTGAAGCGCAGTTTAGAGCTTATAACGCGATTACTGAACATGATTTGATCCCCAACTACACGGGCACACTAGATATTTATGTTAATGGCGTTGACGATGAAGCTGAAATAACAGCGCTGGAGCGTGGCAGTTACAGTGCAACGATAATTCAAGATAAAGGTGATTACAGCTTGGATTTATTAATTCCGAGTACAGCAGAATCGTTACTGAGTAATCATTTGTTAGGCTTGGCAGAAAATACCAATAAAACAGTATTCTTTTACTTAAATGAAGAGGATGTTGATCTTGACGGTGATGGTGATGTAGACGAAAACAACGATGGTATTGTTGATGAAATTAAAGTGACTATTCATTCGTTGGTGGTTAATAACAGCACTCGTGAAAGTATCTATGACCATCAAATCACCATGATAAATTTAGTCGATAGTGATGATTTTAATTTAGTGAAATTCTATTTTGTTCGCAGTGACGAAACAATAGAAACGGCTTTGTATAATCGCAGTGCCGTTTATACTCAACCTGAGTCATTGTATCTACAAAATAATACTTATCAGGTGTTTGCGATAGCAGAAGTGGATAGTAGTGAAATTATCTTAGCAAGTTTTGCTATGGTGCTTGATGAAGCGTCAGATGAATTGTTTTTAATCGTTGAAGCCGATGCAAGTCAACCAACGGGTTATCGCATTGAAATGATAAAACAAACTGACAGTGAGTAAAGCGGCGATTTAGCGTTATAATTTGGTGAGTAAAAAGGCTTACTTATTTTAATAAGTAAGCCTTTTTAAAATTTTGTGCTTTTGCGTAGCTGTTACTGATCTGCTGTTGCGGTCATGATACTGCCGCCACTTGATTTCGCCATTTCAGCTAAATCTTTATCAACAAAAAATAACGCGTGTCCGTCGTGGCCGACCAAATTAATTTTATCTAGCACACTTTTAAATAATGTTTCTTCTTCGTGCTGCTCGGCTACGTACCATTGCAGAAAATTAAACGTTGAATAATCTTGGTTAGTAAAAGCTTGATGAGCCAAGCTGTTAATATGCTCGGTAATTTCACATTCGTGCTGATAAGTTTTTTCAAAAACATCGGCTAATGATTCAAACTCATGTGGCGGTGCATCAATGGTACCTAAAATAGGTAGTGCACCTGTTTCACTGACATAAGTGAATAAGCGTGTCATGTGATCCATTTCTTCAGAGGCATGTTTACGCATAAACATTGCAGCACCTTCAAAACCTTTTTCTTCACACCAGGCGCTCATTTGTAAGTATAAGTTTGAAGAGTAAAATTCTAAGTTGATCTGTTTGTTTAACTGTTTAACCATTTCAGGTTTTAACATTGTGCTACCTCGTTGTACGTTTTTTCACATAAATTATGCACGGCAGTGTGCGTTAATATCAACATAAATTCAAGATAAATATTTGCAAAATCCTTATAAAACAAGGGCTGCAGGCAAACGATAATGGTTTTTATTTATCTTACGTTAACGGTTCAATAAAGCTCTGCTAAAAAGCGTACGTAATGTTACGGGCAATAAAAAAGGGAGTACTAGCTCCCTTGTTACCCGCTAAAACATAGTTTATAACTGGCTTAGAATAGTTTCTGCGCTACTGATTTCAAACTCTTTTGGCTGTTCAATATTTAAGTTTGATACCACGCCATTGTCGATAATCATTGAATAACGTTGTGAGCGTAAGCCGCCAAATGCTGCGGTGTCCATTTCAAGACCTAGCGCTTTGGTGTAGCTACCATCGCCATCAGCCAACATCATCAGGTTTTCCGCGTTTTGTGCGTTGCCCCATGCTGCCATGACGAATGCGTCATTAACTGACAAGCAAATAATAGCATCAATGCCTTTGGCTTTTAACTCATCCGCTGACACCACATAACCAGGTAAGTGAGCCACTGAACAGGTTGGGGTAAATGCGCCAGGCACGGCAAACATGACCACTTTTTTATTAGCAAAAAGTTCTGCAGTATTATGGCTGACCATTTCGCCATCTTTTAATTCTTGTAACTGCCCTGTAGGCATAGTTGCATTGACTTGGATCATAATTTGTCCTGTATATAGTGAGCTTTAGCTATGAATAATTGGCTATTACTTCATAAAAATAACTTTATAGCCATCAAATTATTTAACTTATCGCATTCCACCTAAAGAAGTGACCATTTAGCGCTTTCTTAGGCGGAGGGTATTAGCTCGCTTGTTGTAAGGTTTCACTAATGCCGGAAACATGGTTACTAACATCTTGTGCAATATTTGCGGCTAATTGTTGTGATTGGCTAACCTCTTGATCGACATTAGTCATTGCCGTTTCAAAGGTAATAAAATGTTCTCGCTGTAAGGTGATTTGTTGCAATGTATTCAAGGCAACTTCTGCAGAAACCTTAGCCTGATCAGTAACTTCAATGGCAGTTTTTTGTAATTCATCAGCAATAACTTGCTGATTGGCTGATGCGGCTTCTATACCGATAATGGTTGATTGAATCGAATTGGTCGCACTTTGTAATTGTTCGAGCTTGGCTGAAATTTGCTGTAATGACTCTTGTGTTTTCCCGGCTAGCTGTCTGACTTCATCTGCGACTACAGAGAAACCTCTGCCATGTTCACCGGCTCTTGCAGCCTCAATAGCGGCATTTAATGCTAATAAGTTAGTTTGGTCGGCAATGGCTGCTATAACATCAACAATAGAGGTTACGCTGTTAACCGATTGCGACAGCGAAGTAATCGCACTTTTACTTTGCTGTGCTGCAATATTGGTTGACTCACTGGCTTGCAATACTTGCCCGACCCGTTCTTGACTCGCCTCCATCGCTTTTTGAGTTGCTTGAGCATTACCAACAACTTGGCCTGATAAGTCATTTACGGTTTCAGTGGCCTGCCCGAGTGCCGCCATAATTTGGCGTGCGCCTTGCACATGTTCACTGGTGCTGGCGGACGATTGATAGATATTTTGTACTTGGCTTTCCATCGCTTTTAAAGCATTAGCAACGAGATCAAGTTGATGGGCTTTTTGTCGATCGTCGTTAGCGAGTTTATTGACCATTTGATTAAAGCTTGATGATATTTCGCCAAGTTCGGTTTTAACAGAAATCCCTTCAATGTTATCAACCTTACCTTGTTCGACTAAGGCGACAAAGCTATCGCGCAATTTGCGTAGTGGATTTAAAATGACCGTGCGTTGTAAGGCATAATTAGCCACTAAAAAAAATATTAAAAATGTTGTTAAGCCGATAACAATTAACATTAACTTTTGATTTAATTGCTTTTGTTCATCGACAATGGTGGTTTCACCGGTCAGTATGATTTGCTCTAAAGTTGCAACATCAGCAACTAATTGTTGCAGTCCTTGTTGGCTGTTTAACTTAAGTGCAGACGTGCTGCTAAACTCGCTAAGGTACCTATTGCTAAGTGAACTTAGTTCACTCATTGCTTCATCTGCTAAGTCGTCATTGTCTTCTTCATCAGCAAAAAAATCATCCTCATCAACATCAGCATATATTGCTAAGCTCGGCATTTTGTCTAATTTGGCGATCAAATTTTTTAATTCAGCGATGATAATGTTTATATGGTCAGTGTTATTAGTATTGGCGATGAAAGATTTTTCTCGACTATGGATCAACTCATTTAAGCTTTTGGCGATCAGTTGGCTATTGGCTAGGTAATCAATGCGTTGCTGAGCGTTTAGCTTTTTGCTTTGCTGTGCATATTCAGCCAGAGTGAAGGTGAGTGACAGCATGCTTTGCTCAGCATTACGAAGCAAAGCAAGTGGGTCACCACTTAGCTTACCTAAAGCGCGATATTTAGTACTTATATCATGATCGAGTTTGGCGGTATTCTTTTCAAGGTTCTTGGTTAGCGTGGGTAAATTTAGCTTTTTGCTTTGTTCGTTGATCTGCGCCAGTTGCTGTTGGGCATTGGTCAGTAACGCGGCATCGCCAGATTGTAGATATTGTGCAATGGTGCGATAAAAGCTGACGGTAGTTATTGATTTAAGCGCTTGGTAATCGGCTAATTGCACGCGACTAGTGGTGAGTGAATTACCAACATGGTACATGGTGGTTAAAAAAACTGCGGCAAACAAACTAACCGCAATAACCGACACTTTTGAAAAACTTGAAACTCGCACTGGCATCCTACCCTATATCTAACGTTTCTGAACGATGCCGAATTCTCACGTTTTAATATGACAGTTTAGTTACGGTTAGATGACACTGGTGTGACAAATTTATTGCGAGTATATAGGATAGGGCAGTTTAGCGCTGTGCACTTTAGTTAGTTACTCTTTGGGATCGCTTGATTAACATAAACATCAAAGCGATTTTTTTTCATATTAATACTCATTGACGGCGCTTTACCGGCCAGTGGTGGTGCATAACTTGGGCGTTTAACTACTACGCGATATTTTGCTAAGGTAATGGCTGGCGCTAATAAGTTATCAGCGTCAAGGTCTTCACCAACTAACGATTGAAAGACACGCATTTCTTTTTTTACCGCCGCTGATTTTTCACGATGTGGATACATAGGATCAAGGTAAATCACATCTGGCGGCTCAGCTAAGGTCATATTTTCAATCGATGAGGAATTAATTAAGCTCATGCGGTCGGTAATATCATTAATTTCAGTACTTAACTTGGCCCGCTCTAAACCATCTTCTAATAAAGCGGCGACGATAGGCATACGTTCCATCATGGTAACGTAGCAACCTAAAGTAGCTAACACAAAAGCGTCACGACCTAAGCCGGCGGTGGCGTCTAATACATTCGGCGTAAAACCATGTTTTAAGCCAACCGCTTTGGCAATATCCTGGCCTCGGCCACCACCAAACTTGCGGCGATGCGCTGTCGCACCATCAACAAAGTCAACGCAAATTGCGCCAAGTTTTGGCTCATCAAGTTTACTTAGCTCTAAACGTTGCAGGTTAACTTGTAAGGCAAATAATAGTTCAGGATGGTTTTTTATCGCGGCAATATCACCGATATAATCAAGCTGCCATTTTTTAGCAATTCGCTTTGCTTTGTCGCTATCAACCGAATCAACATAGGCAACGGCAATTTTATTCAGCATTAGCGACTTCTTCTAAATGAATATGATTGTCGCCAGTGGCGTAAGCAATCAGTCGACTTAGCTGACTCAGTGATAAGTCGCATTGCTGCTGCCACTGATTAAAGCTTGCTTGAATGGCGTTTAGGCTAGATTTAGTTTGAATGCCACCGGTGATAATGTCATGAGCGCGAAAATAAGCTTCAACATCTCGACTTATAATAAAGGTGTCTTTGCCTAATGCTCGCAGCGCATAAGGTCCGGTATTACCACCAAGGCGCTGGCCGTGTTTTTTCAGATAGGCCCATAGACCTATAATGTCATCACTGGGCCAGTTAGCAATAAACTCAGCAAAGCTATGGCCTTTTTGCTGCTCTTCAAAAATCATTTGGCCATTAGCTTTAATGGTTTTGACCTTATTAAAGTTACGGATGATTTTTGGATCGCTGGCTTTTCGCTCCATCATTTCTTCTGGCATCATTAAAATCTTTTCGATATCAAAGTTAAAAAAGCTTGCTTCAAAGTTAGGCCATTTATTTTCTACCACGCGCCAAACAAAACCCGATTGAAATACTTTTTTACTGAACTCAGCTAAAAACCGGTCGTCGCTTATTGCTACCAAAAAGTGATCTTGTTGACCTGGACCTAATAAGATATTGAGTTTAGCTGCGCCACCTTTGCGAGCAGCGGCACGTTGATAAATATCGTCAAATTTTTCTAATGCCATGATTTTAACCTGTGATGCCGCAATGACGTAATAAAGCATCTATTTTTGGCGCTCGGCCCCGGAAAGCTTTAAATAATTCACTCGGTTCTTTTGAACCGCCCATTTCTAGCACATTGGCTAAAAAATCATGGCCAACCGCTTGGTTAAAAATGCCTTCTTCTTCAAAGCGAGAAAAAGCATCTGCTGATAACACTTCAGCCCATTTATAACTGTAATATCCGGCCGCATAACCACCGCCGAAAATGTGGCCAAAGCTGTGTTGAAAACGATTGAATTCTGGCGCTTTAAACACTGCGTAGTCATCACGAACTTGGTTCAATACCTGCTGAATTTCATCACCTTTTTCTGGTGAGTACTGAGCATGCATTTTAAAATCGAATAAGCTAAATTCTAGCTGACGGATCATTTGCATGGCTGATTGAAAGTTTTTCGCAGCTAACATTTTATCTAGCATATCTTGCGGTAACGATTCACCGGTTTGATAGTGACCAGAAATAAAGGCAAGAGCCTCTGGCTGCCAACACCAGTTTTCTAAAAACTGGCTCGGTAATTCAACCGCATCCCATGGCACACCGTTAATACCAGCAACGCCTGCGGCGTTAATTTGCGTCAGCATATGGTGAATGCCGTGACCAAACTCATGGAACAAGGTAACCACTTCGTCATGAGTAAATAAAGCCGGTTTGTCGCCGACAGGGCCGTTAAAGTTACAAGTTAGGTAGGCTACTGGGTACTGAATATCGCCATTGGCTAATTCACGTCGGCCGACACAATCGTCCATCCAAGCGCCGCCACGTTTGTGAGCACGTGCATATAAATCAAAGTAGAAGCTACCACGTAGCTGCTGATTGCTATCAAAAACATCGAAAAATTTAACATCTTTATGCCAAGTATCAATATCTTGACGTTCGCTAATGGTTAAACCAAACAAACGATGTACGACTTCGAATAAGCCATCAACAACTTTGCTTTCAGGGAAGTATGGGCGTAGCTCTTCGTCAGAAATAGCGTAGCGTTCTTGTTTTAGCTTTTCACTGTAATAAGGTAAATCCCAGGCTTGTAAGTCGCTTTTGGCAAAGTTTTGCTTAGCAAAAGCTTTAACTTCGGCTAGGTCTTGCTCGCCTTGTGCTTTTGACTTGACGCCTAAATCTTCTAAAAATCCGATGACTTCGTGAGTATTCTTTGCCATTTTTGTCGCCAGCGATTTCTCGGCAAAGCTATTAAATCCGAGTAAGTTGGCAAGCTCATGACGTAAAGCGAGTAATTCACTCATGATCGGGCTGTTATCATATTCGCCGCCGTTCGGACCAATTTCAGAGGCGCGGGTGACATAAGCGCGATACATTTTTTCGCGTAATGCTTGGTTGTCACAGTAAGTCATTACTGGCAGGTAGCTTGGAATATCTAAGGTGAATAACCAACCTGACTTTTCTTGTGACTGAGCTAAAGCTTTTGCCGCTTCTTTGGCGCTTTCAGGTAATCCAGATAGTGCCTTTTCATCAGTAATATTAACGCTAAAAGCATGGGTGGCGTCGAGAATATTATTACCAAAAGTCGAGCTAAGTTCAGATAAACGGGTAGATATTTCACCGTAGCGCTTTTTGTCGTTATCGTTCAGAGCAATACCAGACAAGGTGAAATCACGTAGCGCATTGGTGATAACTTTTTGTTGCGCGGTATCTAATTGTTTAAACTCATCACTTTCACTTAATTGCTGATAAGCAGCAAATAAGCCAGCGTGTTGGCCAACAAAAGTGCCGTATTCAGATAGAAGTGGCAGGCATGATTCATAAGCATCGCGCAGTTCATCGCTATTAACCACTGAGTTCATATGCGAAATGGGTGACCATAATTTACCTAATACGTCATCAACTTCATCAATAGGTGTTACCAAATTAGCCCAGGTAAACTGAGTATTGCTAGCTAACACCTCGGCAATGGTATTTTTACAATCATTGATAGCTTGCTCGACCGCGGGTTTAATATGCGCAGGTTTAATTTTAGAAAATTGCGGTAATGGTGTATGTTGTAATAATGGGTTTGTCATTGCGAGCATAGCTTGATCAGTCAAATGTTGTTATTGAAGTAAGGGCAAATTTGTTTAATTCAAGTGAAAACTTTTATATCAGGTCAGCCACAATACGCTGAACTTGCACTTGCTAACAAAATTAAACGCCATAATTGTTAATCTTTTATAGTAAATTAGGCAATTTTTCTATTTAACATGCCATACTTAATTTTCGTTAATATTGTGATTGCTGTTGTATAACTTACTAAAGTGAACCCTCTCAAATATATGCTAAATATTATCCGAACTTTTTTAATTTATATCGTGATTTTGCAAGGTTATTTTTTTGCCCATCCGGTGAGTGCAAAACTTAATAACGTTATTTTAGAGCGTGTAACCGTTGAAGATGGCTTGTCGCAGGCTACAGTATTGGCGTTAGCACAAGATAAGCAAGGTTATATCTGGTTTGGCACAGAAAATGGTATTAATATTTATGATGGTTACAATATTTCCTCACTAGCGGGTCCAGATAAGAATTTCCATAAATTTAGTGTTAATACTATCTATGTCGCAAGTAACGGCTTGGTTTGGATTTCTTTATTCGGGGAAGGTTTGTACACTTATGACCCTGTCAGTAATGAGTATCGCTTAATTATTAAGTCATCACCAAATGATGAAGAGCTTGATGTTTGGCAGGTTATCGAAGATGAGAAAAAAAATAGCTTTTGGTTTATCACAGAAAAATCCGTAATACACTACGACTTGGCATCTGAGACGATAACAAAGCGCATAGACTTTCAAGTACATTTATCCAGTATAGATACGTTATATGGCGTACATATTTTAAATGATAAGTTGTTTTTTTCTAGCCGTGCAGGTTTGTTTTTTTACGATAGGCAAGCCAATAAATTAATAAAACTGCCAAAAATTGTTCATAGTGATACTGCAGGGCTTAGCTTTAATGAAGTTGAAGCAGGTAAAGTTTATGGATTAACCTATATTAACCAACGTTACTATGTCGGAACAAATGATGGTGTGTTTAGCTTTTCAGAACAGAGTTTACTCAGCTTCTTGCAAGATCAAACAACCACTTTACCTTATCAAATTGCAGTGGAAAATGCTTCCGTTTATAAACTGCTGACAGTTGATGACCTAGTCTATGTAGCTTCTACTCATGGGCTTTACCGATTTAATACGACTAGTCAACAGAGTGAGTTTTTGTTCAAATTTGGCCAATATTTTCCTTCAGTAGCTGACGCTAATATCATCAGTTTATTAACCGACCATAATGGGCAATTGTGGATGGGTTCACAAAGTTCGGGTGCATATCGATGGGACCCTAAAACCGAAATTATTACCACCTACACATACCATCATTTAGATAACAATAGTTTATCAAGTGCTAATGTTACTTCAATTGTGCCAGCACAAAACAAGAAGCTTTGGGTTGGTACTGACGATGGCTTAAATTTAGTGGATTTAGAAACCAATAGCATTAAACGATTCCTAGAAAATAGCACTAAAAAAACCTCATATACCCAGAGCAATATTTATGAAATTGCCAAAGACTATTTAGGTCGCTTATGGCTGTCAACAGCTGACGGAATACTGCTTTTTGATGCGCAAGAAGAAAAAATTATTTCTACAAAGTTTCCTCAAGAAACCTTAGACTTATTAGCAGAAAAAGACTGGATTACGATTGAAAGCTTAGGACAGTATATTTGGCTGGTTTCTAAAGTTGGTATCCATAAAATTCATGCTAAAACCGGTGAACTTGTTCATTTCGATGATTTGCCCGACTATTTTAATGCTAATTACATTTGGCATCTTATGGCATCGTTTTCTGGCGATCCCAATGAGGTACTCTTCTCAGGCACCGATATTTTATGGCAATACAATCAGTTAACAAAAGAACTGAGACAAATTTATCGCCATAAGGGGCTTTCCAGAGAGGGTTACAGCTATGTTGACAATTGGGCGCGTGATAGCCAAGGTTTAATTTGGCTTTCTTATTCACAAGTAGGGCTAGTAGCGCTCAGCCCTGATGACTACCAAGTGCAGTATTTTTTCGACGAGCACAATAGTCCATTGGATGTTAATTTATATGGCGTTCAAGTTGACAGTGTAGACAACGTATGGGTATCAAGCCATAGCGGGCTGTTTCGGCTTCGTGTTGCTGATAAGCATATACGTCGTTTTAATAAACTTGATGGTTTGGCCAGCTCAGAATTTAATGCAGGTGCCTTTGACATTCTAGATGATGGCAACCTTGTGTATGGCGGTATTTCAGGGGTCAATGTTTTTGACCCCATTGAGCTCGACAGCAAGAATCAGCACAGCAGTAATACGGTCAGTGTCGTTAATATAGATACCTTATCAAGGCCCCTTAACTCTCCTCATATTATTCCCAATGATTATCAAGTATTTTTAGCGCACGATGATTTTGGTATTCGTATAGGTTTCAGCGACTTTTCTTACGGATACACTGAGAATCCAATTTTTAAATATGGCTTTGTCAATGGTGTATCATTTCCAGAAACGCAACAAAATTTTGTTACTTTCCCACGTTTAGACTCCGGTGAGTATGTATTTCAGGTCCAGGCTAAATCAGCTATAACGGGAGAATATTCTCAACCTGCTTTTATTCGTATCAATGTTAGCTATGCTCCCTGGCGTTCACCCTTCGCCTACAGTTGTTATATTTTGGTGGTAATTATTGCCATAGCCTTATGGTTGAGAAGTCGTCAATTGCGTCGAAATGAGCTTGTTAAAGCCCACAACGAAGTTAAATTTAGAGAAAATCGTTTACAACTAGCCTTGTCAGCAAGCAATAGTGATGTTTGGGATTGGCAGGCACATAGCGATATTATTTTCGCTAAACGCTTTGTTAATGACTTAGGTTATAAAGACATAGATTCAGCATTGGACTTTACACATCATGTTGCACTCATTCACGCTGAAGATCGAGATGATTTTGTCTCAAAATGGCAGAGTTTTATTCGGTCTGCCGACGCTGATGCTCTATTTGAATGCACTTATCGCTTAAAGTGTGTTGATGGCGAATGGATGTGGTATCGAGACGTTGGAAAAATAGTGACTTTTGACCCTGTTGGCCAACCGTCGCGTGTTACCGGCTCATACAGCAATATTACTGAATCTAAAGCAGTACAGGAGCGAGCACAGTACTACGGTGCTGCATTTGAGCAAACACGAGATTGGGTGCTAATTTTTGATGAAAATTTTGAAATAGGGCGAGCAAATAAAGCGATGTCAGACGCTTTTGGTTGGAAAAATGAGGAGTTGAAGTTATCGCTGGGTTTACCGGGCATTACTCTGAAACAGATTAATGCTTATCGTAAGCTATTGCCTAGTATTAATAGTCTAGGTTATTGGCGTGGTGAAGAATTTATTGAAACACCTGATGGTAAAGAGTATCACGTCATTACCAATATCAGTATTAGTAAAAATATCGAGTATCAAAAAAGTCATTATATTTTGGTTTACACTGATATAACCGCGTTAAAGTCAGCCGAAAATGAGCTGCGCATCATGGCAAATTATGATCACTTAACTGGCTTACCTAATCGCAGCTTGTTACTTGACCGTATTGAGCACGCGATGGCCGTTTCGAAACGTAGAAAAGAAGCCGTAGCATTATTTTTTATTGATCTGGACCGATTTAAACAAGTTAATGACTCGTTAGGGCATGAATACGGTGATCGACTATTAAAAGAAGTTTCTATGCGCTTAGGGAAGTCGTTGCGTGCTGATGATACGTTATCAAGGATTGGCGGCGATGAATTTGTTGTGTTGCTTGAGCGTTTTCGTGATCCCAAAGAACTTGGGCGTATTGCGCAAAAGTTTATTGATTTAGTGCAAAAGCCTTTTGCGCTAAATAATAATATTGTCAGTATTGGTGCCAGTATTGGTATTTCACTCTACCCGGATGATGCTGATGACTCTGCAGGTTTTTTTCGCAATGCAGACGTAGCTATGTATCACGCTAAACAATTAGGTCGAAACAATTACCAATTTTTTACTGAACATATGAACCTCGAGGCAAAGCAGCGACTGACCCGAGAAACTAATTTGAAACTTGGTTTTGCCAATGATGAGTTTTTCAATGTTTATCAGCCTATTATGGATGCCTATAAAGGTAAGGCGGTAGGTGCTGAACTGTTGATGCGTTGGCGTCATAATGGTGTGGTTGTACCGCCAATTGAGTTTATAACGCTTGCTGAAGAGTTGGGTTTAATTATTCCAATGACTGAACAAGCGATGAAACGGGGCTTTGAGCAATTAAAACTGTGGCGTCAACTAAGGCCAAACTTTTACCTTTCAGTTAATTTTTCAGCTAAACATTTCAGTGATAAAAATCTGATTGAATCTATTGAGGTGTTATTGGCAGAATTTGATTTGCCGGCGAATGCCTTGAAAATTGAAATTACGGAAAGCGCTTTTATTTTTGAGCCAGAAAAAGCAATTAATACGATGAACGCCCTGAGCGAGATGGGCGTATTGCTGTCGCTTGATGATTTTGGTACGGGTTTTTCATCGTTAAGCTATTTAAAACAATTGCCTCTGGACATAATAAAAATAGACCGAAGCTTTGTTGCTGGTATTGGTGTTGAGAAAACAGATGAAGCGATCATAGAAGCGACATTGGTCTTGGCCAAAAGCCTTAATATTTATTGCATCGCAGAAGGTGTAGAGACAAAAGCACAATTAAATTATTTGGCCAAACGGCAATGTCATTATATTCAAGGTTACTTCTACAGTAAGCCACTTGAGGCCTTAGAATTCATCGAAAATTTGAAAAAAAGCGTCGATGAAATTAAAGCCGTCGCTCAAGGGTCTGATTCAGCTAACGGTTAATGTTTATGAGTAAGCTATTGGTTTTTTATAATTCGTAATCATATCTATCTAATTAGTAAAACATTATAAGCAATATATTGATCTTAAAAGAAACTAAGGCAACAAATATGACACAACATTTTGACTACATTTCAATTGGCGCTGGCAGTGGCGGCATTGCATCAGCAAACCGAGCTGCGCGTTTAGGTAAAAAAGCCGCTGTTATTGAAGCCAGGCATATTGGTGGAACCTGTGTGAATGTCGGTTGTGTACCGAAAAAAGCCATGTGGTATGCCGGACAAATTGCTGATGCGCTACATTATGCTAATGATTATGGTTTTAAAGCGCCGTTACAAGGTTTTGACTGGTCAAAGTTGGTTGCAAACAGAGAAGCCTATATTGAGCGAATTCATGCGGCTTACGCGCGTGGTTTTGCCAGTAATGATGTTACCGTGATCAAGGGGTTTGCTAAGTTTGTCGATAAAAATACCGTAGACGTTGATGGTGTTTTGTATACCGCTGACCATATTACCATTGCTACCGGCGGGCGGCCAAGTCGTCCTAATATTGAAGGCGCAGAGTATGGTATTGATTCAGATGGATTTTTTGCATTAACCGAACAGCCTGAGAAAGTGGCGGTGGTGGGTGCAGGTTATATCGCGGTTGAGCTTGCCGGCGTGTTGCACGCATTAGGCAGCGAATCACACTTATTGGTACGCAAAGAAAAACCATTACGCGGTTTTGATGACATGCTCAGTGACACCTTAGTGGAGCAAATGGCTAAACATGGTCCAACACTGCATACCATGAGCGTACCAACGCGTGTTGAAAAGCATAGCGATGGTAAATTAACCATTCACTTAGATAATGGCAAAAGCATCGGGCCGGTTGATAGCGTGATTTGGGCCATAGGTCGTGAGCCCGCCACTGATAATATTAATATTGAATCAACGGGTATTAAGCTCGACGAGCGTGGTTTTATCCCAACAGATAAGTATCAAAATACGGATGTTTCCGGCATTTATGCGGTTGGCGATAATACCGGCCGTGCGCAATTAACACCGGTTGCTGTCGCTGCAGGTCGCCGTTTATGCGAGCGTTTATTTAATAATAAACCTAACGAACATTTAGACTATTCCAATATCGCAACGGTGGTGTTTAGTCATCCGGTTATTGGCACAGTTGGCATGTCAGAGCAAGAAGCGATTACAGAATACGGCAATGAAAACGTAAAGGTGTATAACTCTCAGTTTACCGCTTTATATCAAGCAATTACCGAAGATTACCGTGATCCAACCAGAATGAAGTTAGTTTGTGTTGGTAAAGAAGAAAAAATAGTCGGTATTCACAGTATTGGTTTTGGTAGCGATGAGTTATTACAAGGCTTTGCTGTGGCGATGAAAATGGGCGCAACAAAAGCTGACTTTGATAATACGGTTGCTATTCACCCGACCTCAGCAGAAGAATTTGTTACCATGTAGGTCGGTATCCGGAAAATAAAAGCAGCACGATTGAGCGCGCTGGATAACTTACTAATGTCCATATAAGTTAATAAATTTAGCATAGACATTAGTATGGTTTTTATTATAAATTCAAATGTTTATTGTATGAGTTATTAACCCTTAGGCGCTAAAGTGAAGCTTAAAGACTTGGCTGCTTTTTATGCAGTAAGTGGTTAGTATTTTATTCCAGAAAATTTATGGCTCAGCTATTGAGTAAATATTAAAAAGGATGTTGATATATCTTCATATGATAGAGTAATTAAGCGCTATTGGCCTTTTTTAGAAAAATACCTTATAAATATCCCCAGCTCCGGTTAAGCTACTTTACTCACCATACTATTTAAGCGCCTATTGGTTGATGAAAATGCCTTGTTGATTACCGATAACGCTTAATAATACATTATTACTTTTTGCACTCATTATGATAACGTAATCAAGTTTATTTAACGTCATTTGTCTATAATCACCACGACTTAAGAGATATTTTAAAATTAAAATAATCACACTCATCTTTGCGGCTATGTGTATATTGCCAGGGTTAAACGCTCAATATTTTAGACCACACCAGGGGACTAAAAATTTGCGATCTATTGTCGTGTCTTTACTTAATGTTCTCAAGTCAAAAAACCTCGTATCACTTTTAATGGTATCGACGTTTGGCGTGTTTACTGCCATGCCTGCTTTTGCTGATGTGGACTCTCCACTATTAGAATATCGCTTCGAAGAAACTCGTTGGAATGGCACGGCCGGAGAAATACTCGACAGTTCGGGTAATGGCCATCACGCAAGTGTTAATAACAACGCGATACTCGCAACAGCTTCACCGGCTTTAACTGGCACACCTGGAACTTGTGGTTACACGAGCCAAAATGATGGCTCAATAGCAGTCACCGGCTTGCCACTTAATACTGCAAGTAACGGCGTTAAAACCACGGTTACATTTTGGATGAACTGGGATGGTACCGACAATGTCATGCCTATCGGCTGGAACTTTCATGACATTTGGATAAGAAACGGTAGTATCGGTTTTAATACTTGGAGTAGTGATGTTTATGGTACTTCAAGTGCTGGTCTGGCAAATGGTTGGCATCATATCGCCGTAGAGTTTACTAATGGTAGTGTGACTAGCAACCGCATGTATATCGACGGTGTTGAACAAGTACTAACGCAACGATTTGGCTCTCCCACCAACAGCCGTGCTTTCGTTAATTCACAAATGCGAGTCGGTGGTGTTGCCAACTCTACATCGTATGACTTTCATGGCTTGCTAGATGAAGTTCGTGTATACCAAGGAACGTTGACTACTGCGGAAGTTCTTACGGTCATGAATGCAAGACATCCTTGTGTAGGCTCGCCTGTTATTGAGTATTATTTTGATGAGTTGAGCTGGGATGGCACACCCAATGAAGTACTTAACAATATCGGTAATGTTAATCACGGAACAGCGTTTGGCGACACTACCACAGTTAGCACAGGGCAAGTGTGTAGTGCAGGTACGTTTGATGGTACGGGAGACTATATCGATGCAAGTGGTATTAGCTCGTATCTAAATAGCACCGCAAGTATCTCCTTTTGGATGAAGAGTGATCAAAGCGGCAATAATTCGGCGTGGAATGCGCCGGGCATACTTGGTGTTGAAGAGCGAGGCGGTGGCGATGATATTTTTTGGGGCACGATTGATGCATCAGGACACCTTCGAATACAAAAGGGTAACGGTAGCTTTGCGGTTTCAAGTACGGTAATTAATGATAGTAGCTGGCATCATGTTGTGTTGACCTGGGACAGTGCTAGTGGCGTTGTTCAGGTCTATGTCAATGGCAATTTGGAAGGTTCAGCAAACTCTGAAACAGGTGACGTTGGCAGTCCATTTTCTAGTATAGGCCGCATTGAAAACAGTTTTAGCAGCGTAAACTATACTGGGCAACTCGACGAATTAATGGTTTTCGACTCAATTATTTCTCCAAGCCAAGTTAGTGATATTTACTCTAATCAATTAAATGGTGACAATTACGATGGTAGTGCACGAATTTGTCCTGTACCGCCAGTACCGTTAATCCCGATAGTTGACTACCGCTTTGATGAGTGTAGCTATACTGAAGCTGCCGGCGAAATTATTGATCAAACAGGTAATTTTAATGCGGATTCAAACAATATACCATCGCCGGTTGACGATGGCCTTATTAATAAATCACTCGATTTAAGCGCTAACAATACCAGTGACTGGGTTCATGTACCTAGCAGCCTCGTTGATGGTTTAGATGATTTTTCGGTATCACTTTGGTTTAAAACGGCAGTAAATAAATCACAGCAAGAAATATTTCATGCACTAGGAAGCAGTACTGGTGATGACGAGCTAGAAATATACCTACAAGGTGATGATGCTGTTGTTATCAAAGTAAAAGGTGTTAGCCAAGCGCTAAACAGTAACATTGTTCTGACCAATAATAATTGGCATCATTTAGCACTAACTCGAGTTAATACTGAGGTATGTTTATTTATAAATGGAGTTGCGCAAGCGTGTGGTAATTCTGTTGGTAACGGCGTGCTTTCAGTAACTGATGTTAATGCAGTCGTCATTGGACAAGAGCAAGATAGCTATGGCGGTAGTTTTACTATTAGCCAAAATTTTGTTGGCCAACTTGATGAATTTAAAATTTACAGTGCCAGATTAACGAGTGGTCAAATAAACGACATTTATGACAATGAGCTGGCAGGTAAAAACTATGATGCCAGTGCGATTGACGGTCCTCGTGATGCGGTGCAGTGTGATAATATTTGTAGCATCAATAGTGGCACCTTAAACGCAGTGGGTATTAAAATTAATGGCAGTGGCAGTGACTCTCAGATTAATACTACCACTGAAGGCTTAGCTATTTATTCAGCTTGGTTAGCGGCTGGCTCGCCAGCGACGGGCATCATTAGCGGTGGTACTTATAATGTATCGGCCAGTGGCACAAGTACGGTTGACCGCATAGATTTCGGCGGTTCAGAGCATGATTTTTCAGGCACATTGCCTTATCCAGGTTTTGCTGACGGTGTAGATGGTTCACATTTTTTAGTGCATAGCTCAGGAACACTTAGCTTACCGGCTGGCGATTATACCATTTTCGTAGAAAGTGATGACGGCTTTAGTTTTGTTATGGATACCGTAAGCGGCGATACGGTGTCATTTAATAAGTTTGGCAGTTCAACAGATGGCGCAAGTAATGAGTTAAGATTTGAACTACCGACCGGAAATTCAAATACCGGTGGCTCTTTTACCTTGACGCAAAATTCTGTTTTTGACATAGCGACTATATTTTTTGAACGCACAGGTGCTGATTATTTAGAAGTATCCATTGCTAATAATATTCGCTCAAACCAAGCACCTTCAGGTTATGAAATTCTTCGAGACGGCGCGCTTGGCGGCAAGGTAAATTTTGGTTGTAGCGCAGAACCGCAAATCAATCATTATGAAATTGCTCACGACGGTAACGGACTAACCTGTGCTGCTGAAACTGTCACTATTAAAGCTTGTATTGATGAAAATTGTACAAACTTAAGTACCGAGTCAGTTACGCTTGATTTTCTTGTTGATAATGCGCTGATCAGTTCACCCACCTTCACTGGCAGTACTGATATTAGCTTTAACAATACCGATGTTGAAACGGTTACTTTATCTGTTGCTAATGCCACCGTTTCAGCCTCAGACCCGGTAGTATGTGACGATGGCGTAGGCGCCAGTTGTAATATGGTATTTAGTAATGCTGGCTTTAGGTTTTTGTATGGTGATAGCAATAGTGAAACCTTACCTAATCAAGTATCGGGTACTGTATTTCCTGAGGAGTTAAAGCTTCAAGCGTTAAAAGATAACAATGGCGTATGTGAAGGCATATTTACTGGTAGTAACAACATCTATTTATCACAACAAAATGTTGCGCCGACAACACCTGCCGGTCTCGACTTTACGATAAATGGCAGCAGTATTGCAAAACATCCTAGCTTTACAAATACCGGCTTAAACTTTGGTGCTGACAGTATCGCGATTATTTCAACACCGATATACCATGATGCTGGGCAAATTCGCCTGCATGCTAATTATGATGTTGGTGGTATTACACTAACAGGTAGTAGTGATCCGTTTTGGGTAAGCCCTGCTGAACTCGCTGTTAGTGCTACTTCTGGCTCTGGAACGGGGTCAACTGTGCTAAATGGGGTAAGCTCCTCAGCTGGGCCTACCCATGCGGCGGGAGAAAATTTTCAGTTAACGGTTAGGGCACAAAATAGCCTTGGCGTTGTTACGCCAAATTATTCACCTGGGCAAATAGAGCTTAAAGTTGAGCGCACAGGCCCTACGTTGACCGGTAGCGTTGACGGTGATTTTACCTATTTTGCAGGCGCTTCGTTAAGTTCTAGCGTTGGCTCAACATTTCAAGAGGTCACCTTGACTAATTTTAGTTCAG
>CAJXUN010000030.1 GCA_913061475.1 uncultured Colwellia sp.
TTGCTAGGCTTCTATTAAGAGAAACCCGTTACTGATGTAACGGGTTTTTTGCTTTTTGACGTTTGAAAATTAAATACATGTTTGTTTAACGACAACAGCGACATGGCCTGAGCCCTCGACAACTGCTCCTGCGTTGTTCTAGTGACCTACATCCTTGTAGGAAATTTGCTATATAAGATAAGCAGGAGTGACCGTTCTTGTGCATCCATGGACCCATGGCATTAGTAAGCCCCATTACGTCAAACATGTTAGTGTCGGTTGTAAAGAGCGTGTGGGGGCTTCTTTTTATGTGATACCGCTCCTGTGCATCCTTCACCCACGGCAATAGTTTATAAACCGCCCTATCTGCTCTAGTAATTTGCAATTAACGATATAGAGAAATGTTGAGTGTCTACTCAATTATATATCTACAGGTAAATTATATTCGTGCGGTAGGGTAGCGTTTGTAGTTACTCCTATTTTTCTATTGCTTCTTTGGGTATTCATTCTATTTAATTAAGGATGCTCGTATCAAGTACACTTCTTATATAGCAGAGTAGGCTTGAGAATAGTTACTCTAGTATGTGAGCATGCGGGGGGTTTTCTTTACTATTGAGGGGTAATTATTACTGCTGAGCAGCTTTCTAAAATCTATAATGTTATATATCGAACTCAGCTTTACTAATTTACAGCAGTTTGTAAAACAAGTTGCCATATAGAGCGCTTGGCTGCTATTCCATGACGGGTTACTACAAGCTAAGCATTAAAAAAGGCCGCCATTTAGACAGCCTTTTAGTTTTCTGAGAATTATTAACTCGATAGCGCTTTAATAAGTAATGATTCGGTGTAGGCTTTATTTCCCAATAGAAATAGTCAATTGGCCAAATGGCTTGATCTCATCAATAACTTTGACGACCATTTCATGCGTTGCATCCGAATCAGCAATAACGACAGCGCTATTAGTTTGGTTTTCAGATAAAAAGCTTTCTATCCGAGCAGACAGCCGTTCAATATCAACCAACTTGCCATTAAACTTTAATTGTCCAGTTTCCGCTATCTGAACAACCACAGTTGGTGTATTCACTTGTGATGGATTATTTTTCGCTTTTGGTCGATTGATTAACAAGCCTTCTTCTTTAATAAATGAGGTTGTGACAATAAAGAATATTAATAAGATAAAAACGATATCTAGCATCGGGGTCATATCTACATCAGCTTCTTGCTGTTCATGAATATGTTTTCTACGGGCCATTTGACTTCCTTTTTTTATTAATTTTTTGATAATCGTTAGCATTTAATATGTACGAAGCACTACGTAGTTGCAAGGATTGTTTACGAATTATTTCGTAAACGTGCTAAATATTACGCAGTAGCTTTTAATATCTGTTTGATTGTCATGAGCATTTAGGGAGGTTTTGTCGCTATAAGGTAATAGAATAGAGGGCAATAAAAATCCAGCAGTAGCTGGATTTTTATTTTGATATGTTTAAGCGTTTTTAACTTTTATTCGACTATGTCCATTTCTTCAATTAAGTTTGTTGCTCCATCTACATGTTCCATAACCCAAAGCATGTATTTAATATCAACATGGATTGAACGATTAAGTTTTGTGTCGTAATCCCAATCGCCAATAATACTTTCGTAAACACCATCAAACACTAAGCCAACAAACTCGGCTTTATCATTTAATGTTGGAGAGCCAGAGTTTCCGCCCGTGATATCTAATGTGCCTAAAAAATTAACAGGTACGGAGCCAAGATCTTGCTTGCTATATTCCCCGTATTGCTTCTCTTTAATCAAAGCTAATTGCTTTTTAGGTGCATCAAATGGACTAATGCCAGTATCTTTTCTGACAATACCTTCTATTGTGGTAAATGGCGTAGCAACTAAGCCATCTTGAGGTGAATAGCCCTTAACATTGCCATAAGTAACACGCAAGGTACTGTTGGCATCGGCGTACACAGGAAGATCTTGAGAATTAAAGTATGCAATCAGCGCTTCCATATATTTAGGTCTATACGATTGAATATTACCCGAAAGCTCTTCACTAGCTTCCTCAATGTTCATACGCTCAGCGTGGGTTGCGATAGCTAACTGGATAAACGGGTCATCGCTATTAGTAAATTCTAGCGGAGCTTTGCTCATCCATGCTATCCGGTTACTTTGTTCGCTTAACTTGGTTGTTTGATACATTTTTTCGAGTTTAGCTTGGAATTGCTGTTGGTTATAATTTTTATCAACATTAAAAAATGCATCAAGAGATGCTAAGCGCTGTGACTTTGGTAGTTGCATGTAGTGTTTAAACATCGCAAGTATAATTTTTTTATCGATATCGGCATCATAGCGTCGATTAACAGCTTTCATACTTTGTTCAAAGCGTGCAATATCTCTTTCTTGGTAACCGCTTTTTCGTTCAATATTTGGTTTTTTATTCTCTAAAGATAAGCGATATAGACGATTAGCGGTACTAAACATTTTACTATAATTGATATAGCCAAGTATCAGATCTCTTGCTTGGCTCTGCTGATCTTGTTGGATCAAATTATTTAATCCTTTTAATGCATCACCGTATTTGTTTTTACGCGCGTTATCACTATCTATCCAATTGCTGAGCGAAGACTCCAGTAATTGCTTACGTGTAAGTGTCGAGCCTTTGTTGTAACTTTCAATCATGCTGCCGTAGTTTTTGGCATAATTTGCAAGGCTCGCTAAAGTGCTTTCATATTTTATACGAACGTCACTGCCTGGAGCTGAATTATCATAAATAAGTTCTATAATCTCTTCACGATAAGCTTTTGCTTGCGGATAGGTCCAAGTGAATTGATTTTCTACTTCAAATGCTGTTCTATAGCGATTAGTTCTTCCAGGGTAGCCGAGTACCATGATGTAATCATCTTCATCGACACTATTTTTATTGACCTTTAAGTGATGTTTTGGTTCATATGGCACGTTATCAACATTAAAATCAGCCGGTTGTCCGTCTTTTCCAACATAGGCACGGTAAAAACCATAATCGCCAGTGTGTCTTGGCCACATCCAGTTATCGATATCTCCACCGTACTTTCCTATGCTACTCGCTGGAGCGTGAACTAAACGTACGTCCCGAATGGTGAGTTGCTTAAATAGGTAATACTCTAAACCGCCGTGAAAATTAACCACACTGCAGCGGTATTTACTGTCGCTTTCACACTCTGCTACCAATGATTTTGAACTATGTTCAATGCTTTTGTAACGCTGGGCACCAGTCATGTTGGAGTTCAACGCGGCATTAATTATTTTAGTTACTGGTGTTATTTCTTCCGTCACATAGATCCTACTACCTGGAGTGGCGGGCAATTCATCTTTAAACGATTTTGCTAAAAAGCCATTTTTGAGTAAGTTGTTATCTTCGGTAGAGTTATATTGCACTGAACCATAAACGCAGTGATGATTAGTGGCTACTAGCCCTTTATCTGATACGAATGATGCAGTACACCCTCCTAAACTTACAATGGCACCCATAGGGAAGCCAGTTAAATCTGTTAATGAGCTTGGATCGAGTTTTAGCCCTGCATCGACAAGTTTATCTGCGATGCTAGGCAGTTGATGTGGTTGCCACATTCCTTCATCGGCTATGGTTACTGTTGATGCTAATGCAAAGCATAAAGAAGCAAATTTTTTCATTATTATTATTCTCAAAAGTTAATATTTAAAGCTAGCGGCAGTGTGCTGTATCACAAATGATTAGTCAAAAATATCCGCTAATCATTTGTGTTAAAACAAACCAGTTTTAACGTTAAAGAAATGGCACTTCTGTATTAAAACCCTTCTCGAACAAGCGTACTAAATAGGTTGCTCGAGAACAGCGATGAAATTTAACCGTTTAATGCTTGTTGAAAGCTATTTGTTTCTATATTCTTACAAATATTAGTAACGCAATATTTACATCTTTATTTGTGTTACTTTATAAATTATAAAAATAAAAAGACTCTTAAGGAGCGTTTGTGCTTATTAAAGATAATTTTGATGAGGCATTAAAAATTAGTGAATCTACTAATGAATTTTTAACTCATTATCAAATTCCACCGAGTCCGGTTAATTATTCTGTTATTTATTTATATGTCAGTAAGCGCAACGAAAAACTAACGGTGGAGTTAGACCGGCACGTCCAAACATATCAAGAAATTGATTTAGTTTTTATCGAAGGTTTATTTGAAAAATATATTTCTAATTCACATGTTATCGATAAACAAATACTTGATCCTATTGAAAAATCATTAACATCAACACTAAAAAAAATTAACATACAAGTTGATAGTGATAAAAATGTAGCGTCAAATCTTAAAAAAGCGGAAAAGGCACTTTCTAAGCACGAATATCATAAATCAATGCAAAATATTGTCGCTTTCTTGATGAATAATATTGCCACTTCTCAGCAGCAACACAGTGACTTATCGCTTGAGCTAACCAGAGCTTGTGGCGAAGTAAACTTCTTAAAATCAAAACTCGAAGCTGCTCGTCATGAGGCAATAGTTGATTCTTTAACGGGTTTATATAATCGTCGCGGCTGCGATATTAAGTTGCAAGAAATTGATATCGAGCAAGTCCACTCTTCATTGGCAATAGACATTGATCATTTTAAGCATGTTAATGATCAATTTGGTCATTTTATAGGTGATAAAGTTATTCAGCGTATTGCTAAAGTCATCAAATCAGCTATTTCAGATAAGGATATTGCGGTGCGCTTTGGCGGTGAGGAGTTTGTGGTGGTTATGGTAAATAAAACTATGACGCAAGCACATGAAGTGGCAGAGAAAATAAGACTAGCCATAGCGCAATTAAAATTAGTGCAGCGAGACTCTAAAGCTTATTTGCCAAAAATTTCAGTGTCAATTGGTATCGCGCAAAGGCAGGAAGAATTGAGTTGGACTGCATTATTCGAACAAGCCGATACGGCTTTATATCAAGCTAAAAATAGTGGCAGAAATAGAAGCGTTTGTTTATAACGCTTCATATGTTTTTATTTGATTTTTTGGCATTATACTTATTTATTAAATGATTGAGGAAAATCGATATTCGCACGTAATTGCTCAATTAGTGCTTGTTCTGTGTTGTTACTTGCTGCCTGTTCCCAGCCATTGAAATTAACTAGCTCATCGATAGGCCGCCTTGGTAGCCAATTAGCAGACTCAAGCTCCGGCTTTTCATTAAAATGACTAACATAACCTACGCATAAATAGGCAATTGGCACTACTGAGTCAGGCAAAGCTAATGTTTCTTTTAATGTATCATGATGAAGAATTGAAACCCAGCCAACCCCTAGACCTTCAGCACGAGCGGCAAGCCAAAAATTTTGCACTGCACAAACCGAACTATAGAGATCCATTTCTTTCATATGAGTTCGACCAATGACTGTTTTTCCTGTGCGATTGCGGTCGCAAGTGATACAGATATTGATAGGTGATTCAATAATGCCTTCAAGTTTTAAGTTTTTATACTTGTCTTGTTTTTCTGCTTCAAACATCGCTTGTGCTTCTTGGTGGGCAAGTGTAAAGCTTTGATGAATTCTATTTTTTATCTCTGGCGATTTAATAACAATGAAGTTCCATGGCTGCATAAAGCCAACCGATGGTGCATGGTGAGCGGCATATAGTATTCGGCTCAGAACATCATTTGGGATCTCTGAGGGTAAGAATTGTCCTCGTACGTCTCTACGGTTAAAAATTGATTTATACAAGCCGTATTGATCTTGCTCGCTAAAATGGTGCTGTTCTTGAGATTGTTTACTGTCTTTTTTATATAAATCCAAAATATTCCCCTTCTTGGATCCTAACAGCGACCGGCCTTTCGCTTAGTGAATATTATTAGGCAGGTCTTCTGACTAAGACATAAAATTTATTAGCAATAAATTAACGTTTGATACCTTCCCAGCGCTATCGCCAGTGGTTTTAGTACTGTGCCATTCGATATACAGAGTGTATTTTGATTGGCAATGAGTATTTACAAACTAATATGTCATTACAGCGTTGGGCACGTATTGGATTTTCACCAATTTCCCTATTCTCTATGATTTGCGTAGCAAAACACAAATCGAAAGCACCTAAAAATGATTTTCGGCACTATAGCATTCGCCGCATTGATTGGACAATGTATCTTAGCGTTAGGTCATTATTTATTGGATATAGTTTGATGTAGTTATTGATAGGGCGATATAAATCGAGGCGATAAAAAAGGGAAAGTACTTGCGTACTTTCCCTAATTACAACACTAGCTGGGAGTTATTTTAAAGCTATTATGGGTTGTATGTTACGTCTAAACTTACGCCACTTGCAGCAGAGTAGCCATAAATACCAATGTGCCATGTATCAGCTACAGGGTTAGTAAATGGGCATGACTCTGTGTTACCCGTTTTGTATGGACGACAGTCATAAGTTGAAGACGTTGGTTTTGCACCTCGGCGAATGTACATATCTGCATCACCTGTACCACCACTCATGTTAAAATCAAGTGTCGCCATACCTGCTGGTACGTCGATAGTGTAGTAAGTCCATGCACCTTTAGCTACAGTAACATCAGTGACAGAAGCACTGCCGCCAGTTGCGCCGCCACCAGTCGAGCCTTCAGTGAAGCTACCCGTCAAGTTAACACCTGTAAAAGCAGAGTAACCAATAACTTTCACATGGTAAGTTCCTGCTTGCGCTGTGGCAATTGGACAAGATTCGGCATTACCACCTTTATAAGGGCGACAATCATAACTAGAGGTTGTTGGTGCTGAGCCAAACTTCACGTAAAGGTCGGCATCACCTGTACCACCAGCCATTACAAAGTTAAGGTCTGTAGCGCCGGCAGGCACTTCCATTGTAAAGCTAAGTTCTTCAGAAGCAGAGCCTGATAAACCAGTTTTAGCCACACCATTTGTTAGCGCATTACCGCCGGTTGGAGGTGTTGTCGTTGTACCACAACTAGCCGCTAATGCATCAGAAGCTGCTTTTGCTTGAACTAAACCATAACCTGTTTTGTCATCACGACCAGCCACACCTAAATCAATTGCTGTAGATTTTAAAGCGTTACGTACTTCTGTTGCTGAACAGTCAGGGTTATTACTCCAAACTATTGCTGCGACACCCGTTACGTGAGGTGTTGCCATTGATGTACCGTTGTAATAAGCATAATCTTGATTACCAACAACATTTAAATTAGCATTTGCGCCTAGCTGGCCCATAAGTTGTAGACCTAAAGCACGATTTATCGATACTGTAGGTACAGTAACATCAGTGTTTGCATCAACTAAGAATGGATTTTGTAAACCAGGGCGGTCACTACTACTATAAACAATAACACCCGATGCACCCGCGTCAGCACAGGCTTTAGCTGGGTTTATTTCAGGGTAGTTACTACCTTTTTGGTTATCGTTACGCTCTGCCAAACAAATATTACCCGCAACATTTGAACAACTGTAAGTGCTAGCACCTGATAGAGTACATGCGGCTAATACACCATTAGCTGAACTGTTTACGTTACTAACTACGAAGCTACCACCACTATTAATGTAATGTGTTTGTGGTACAACTTCATCATTACCATAAGAAGTTGAACCTAGAGTGATGTAACCTAAACGACCATCACCAGCAACGGTTGATAAAATTGCCTCTCCGGGCGCTGAAATTTCAACTTGCGGAGTATACTGAGAAAACTCTGCGTGTTGACGACCTTGATCAAGCGCACCTACTGCCATAACGGAATCGTAAGAAGCAGGGTAAGATAATGTCGCATCGCCATCGTTACCTGATGCAGCGATGAGTAAAACACCAGCGTCAGCTGCCGCTTGTAATGAATTACGCTCAGCGGTACTTGAACCGGCACCACCTAAGCTCATATTGATCACTTTAGCGCCATTATTTACACAAGTATCGACTGCATCAACCAAATCGCCGGTATAACCCCAACCTGCGGCATTAAACACTTTAACAATATGTAAGTTAACGTTCGTGTTCGGCAGGATACCAACAACACCTTCAGAGTTGTTGACGCCAGCGATAGTACCCGCAACGTGCGTTCCGTGTGAACCACCATTTTGGTACCAGTTACCTGTACCTGAATTGTTGGTACCTGAGGCATTGTTGGCATTTAAATCTGGATTTGCGCGCTCATAGCCTGAATCTATAATACATACCGTCATATTGGCGGCATCATCATCTGAAACAAGATCAGACTGAGTATCAGCAATACCCCAAGGTTGATTTTGCGCCATTAAATAGCGTTTGTAATCTGGTTCTGCAAATTCTACATCGGCGTGGCTATTAAGCTCCATAACCATTGCTTTAACATCATTGATGTTTTTTTGCTTACCTAGAGAGATAACATGACGGCCATTTTTTAATTTTTTCAAATGCTTTAAGCTATGTCCTGCTTTTTTAGCTAAGCCATTTGGCATTGCTTTTTCTGACGCGAAACCAATTAAGGCTTGTGCTTCAAAACCGGCTTTATACTTAACAATGATACGGTCAGTAAAGTCATGACTCTTGAATCGCTGTTCGTCACGCCACTGGCTAAAGTCTGCATTAACAGCTGTAGACTTTTCATTTGCACTAATAAGAATTGGCTGAATTATTTCAGCTGCTTCGAATGTTTGTGCGTTACTGACACTGCTTGCTGCCATTATTGAAAGTGTTAGTGCACTTAAACCTAGTATTTTCTTGTTTCTCATCTGAGTAGAACTCCAATTTGAATTTGTTTTTACGCTGAATGCAGCAAAGTAGTGCAACATCGGACGTATTATTTTTATCGTTGGATGATTTGTCATCGATATCAAGCTTGTCGTTTTTAGTGACTGCTGAATAGCAAATTACAGACTTTTTTTAATAAAATAACGACAGTGTTGATAATGCAATGGTTTTTTAAGTTGTTGTTATCAATGCTTTTAATGGTTATCTGTCGCTTTTATATTAAAAAATGTCGCTTTTGTGCTAGGTGGATTTAACGTAACTGTTAGTATCAATGACTGTTCAGAGTTCTACCCTTTTATATATCTATAGAAAAGGACATGTTCTAGGTTTAAATTACACTTGGGTAACATTGTTGAGTCGTGCTTTATTTTAATAGATGAGAGCCAAGTAAATTAAATATCCAATTTTTTAAGGTTGGATATTTTTTGTTTTAAATAAAAGTTAATAGTTAGTTAAAAATTGTTATGTGGTGTGATAGTGTTTGCTTGTAGTTTTAAACGCGTAGGCCTTTAAAAAGTGATGTTGACATGATTTCGGTCGTTGTTAATAGTTGTAAAACATAAGAAGTTACTCACCCTAATGTTTTAAAATAATTTAGAAATATCAAGGGAAAAGGGGATAAAAATGTTGTTCACTTCGAAAATAAATAAAATGAAAGTCCTATTAATAAGTGGTGGTGTAATCGCTGTATCGTTATTGATGGGCTTTAAAGTAACCATATTTGAAGCTAATGAATTACAGTCTTATATCATAAGCGCAAAAAACTTCACCTTATTAAAAGCAAATTTAAAAGAGTTAGGCGTCACCCCTTCTCACGAGCTAAAAATTATAGATTCAGTTGCGGTCGAGTTAACCCAAGCGCAGCTTAATACACTACAAAACAAACAAAAAATCAAGTTTACGACTAATCATAAAGTTGAACTTAGTGGTTTAAATTATGGGCAACGCAGGTGGCAGCCAAAATCTGTGGTAACAGAGCAAGTTGACGCAACTTATGTGCATAACCGAGGCAATTTTGGCGAAGGTGTCACAATTGGCTTTTTAGATACTGGTCTTGAGCAACTACCTGGCTTATCAACAGATCTAGATGGTCGAGATAAGGCATGGGGTACTTATGATGCTATTAACGATACTGTCAGCAATTATGGTGAGGAAGAAAGCGGTCATGGTACCCATGTCGCAAGTATCGCTGTTAACAGTGATTTTGATAGTAATGGTCAAATATATGGTGTTGCACCTAATGCTGCTCATGTGGGTATAAAAGCCTTTGATGCTGAGGGTAAGGCGACTTACGCTGATGTTATTCGAGGAATAGGGTGGGCATTACAAGTTAAAGAGCAAATTAATTTACGCGTGTTAAATATGTCGTTTAGTGGCCCTGCACGATCGCTTTATTGGGATGACCCATTAAATAAAGCGGTAATGAAAGCGTGGCAAGCAGGCATTGTTGTGGTGGCCTCCGCAGGTAATAAAGGTCCAGATCCAATGACGATAGGTGTTCCTGGAAATGTTCCATATATTATAACGGTTGGTGCGATGACAGATGATTATACGTCGTTTAATTATAGTGATGATAAAGTAGCTTCCTTTAGTAGTGCTGGGCCTACTGTAGAGGGTTTCGTTAAACCCGATATCATTGCACCAGGAGGACATATTTCTGGTTTAATGTCTTTTGATTCGCAAATAGTGACGGAACATCCGGAGTTTCATGATGGTGGACGATACTTTGAAATGTCGGGCACTTCCCAAGCCGCAGCTGTGGTTTCTGGAGTAGTGGCGCTAATTTTGACGGATAACCCAACGCTAACCCCAGACCAAGTTAAATGCCGAATTATGAGTAGTGCTTATCGAGGTGATAATACGGACGGTAGTTTACGTTACAGTGTTTTTCAGCAAGGAGCTGGATTAATCAGTGCTTATTATGCGATCGAAAGTAACAACGATGATTGTGCTAATACAGCGTTAGATATTGCTAAAGATTTAAATGAAGAGGAGCATTATTTTGGTCCTGCTAATATTAACGAAGATGGTGATTTTTATGTTGAAGGTTTAGGTCAAGAATATATTTGGGATAATGAAGAGAATAGTTTTATTGGTGATGGTTTGCTTTGGAAGATCTCAAATGAAGATACTTCCGCATGGCAAGATACAGCAACAACTGATGGTTTACTTTGGAAAATATCGTTCGAGACAGATGGTTTGCTTTGGAAAGTAAACTATGATGATGTTAATACTGAAGGCTTACTTTGGAAGGTGGATTACGATGATGTTACAACGAAAGGGTTGCTTTGGAAAGTAAGTCTAAGTGACATCAATATAGCAACTATAGGTATCAATAGTTGGGTTGAACCACAGTAGTGGCAAAACTGACCTTAACAAGCCACTGAGAAATTAGTGGCTTTTTTATTGAAGCAGCTTAACTTTTTCTATAACTCACGGCTTAATACTCGATGTTAAAAATATTATATATTCTAGCAATTATTCTCTTTAGCACGATGAGTATTGCTAGCGAAGACCGGTTATTCAAGAGCTTCTCTTCTGATAATCCAATGTCCTATCGATTTACCATGTCTATTGCACAAGATAAAGATGGCTTTATGTGGTTTGGTGCCCAAGAAGGCTTGCATCGATTCGATGGTCATAAGCTCGTTAGTTATTATCATGAAGCAAAAAAAGAGAATTCATTAAGTTCTAATGTTATTAGTCGGGTACTTATTGATAAAAAACAAAATTTTTGGATAGGAACTCGTGGAGGCGGTGTCAATTTATTTAATGATGACATGCAAAGTTTTACACATATTACGACTAAAACCCATGATGCAGCATTAACCAGTGATGCTGTTAATACCCTATACGAAGATACTAAAGGACAAATATGGGTAGGAACAGAGAATGGCTTGAATATTATTCGTCGCCAGAACGAACGTTTGAGTGTCCAACAAATTTACCAACAGCTTGGTAATGAAAATACCTTATCAAACAATACTATTCATGCGATTACCGAAACCAATAATGAAATTTGGATTGGAACAAATGGTGGCGGGATATCCGTTTTTAATTTTAAAGGGGAGTTTCAGCGTACGATGAACTCTCGATTTAATAAGAAAGATTACATAACTAAATTCATAAACTCTCTATTCACAGATGCTGATGACGTAGTTTGGATTGGCACTACAGATAAGGGGTTAGTCAAATATGATGCAAAATTGGATCAGTTTATCAGTTTTCAGACCATGGAAGGTGACAGCTCAAGTGTGAGTAGTAATACCATTCATTATGTCTATCAAGATTTAAGCAAAAGAATTTGGATTGCTACGGATAATGGTCTTTCTATATATAACGAGAAACAGGAAAACTTTGAGCGCTTTAATCATTCGCCAAATAACCAATACAGTGTTAGTAATGATTTTATTATGACTCTGTTTGAAGATAATGACGGTTTAATGTGGATTGGTACATTTACTGGTGTTAATCGTTGGGATCCAACAATGACAACATTTAAACAGTATACAGAAACCCGCTTCCCCATTCTTAATGCTCCTAATGTAACAAGCTTTACGCAAATTAATAAAAATGAAATTGTATTTAGCACATATAGTGGTGGTATTTTCACCTTAAATAAGTCAGAAAATAGTATACAACGATTAGCGATTTCTAGTTATTTTACAGATATGAGGATTATGACATTATTTTCGGATGATAATATCTTGTGGGTTGGCACTCGGGCTTCAGGTCTTTATAAAATCGATATGCTTACAGGCACTAGTGTTGCTTACGAGCATGATGAAAAAGATGACAGGTCAATTTCTGCGAATAGCATTACTGATATAATTAAGGACAAATCTGGAAATATATGGGTTTCAACTTTTTATCAAGGGCTTAATCGTCTGAATAAAAATGATGAATTTACCCGCTATGTTAACGATAAAGATAGGCCAGAGTTTGGTCCAAGTAGTAATTCAATTTTACACCTATTAGAAGATGAACAAGGCGTAATTTGGATAGCTACATATGGGGCTGGCTTAAACCGTTATGATCCTATTAGCCAAAAATTTCTTCATATTAACCACGACGATAACAATGTATCGAGTATCTCAAGTGACTTAACTTGGTTTCTATTTATTGATAACAATAAAAGTTTATGGGTCGGTACGCAAGCTGCAGGTTTAAACATATTAAACTATGCAGATAGAGTGGCAGAGAATTTTTCATTTACCCACCTTGATACAAAAGACGGTATGAAAAGCCAAACTATTTATGGTTTGTCACAGGATGAGTATGACGATATTTGGTTAAGCTCGAATCAAGGCGTTTCTCGATTTACGCCGTCATCAAAGCGTTTTAAACATTTTGATCTAAGCCACGGGTTAGTTGATTTAGATTTTAATCATAGCGCTATATTTAAAGACTCAATGGGAACACTGTATTTTGGCGCAGGAAAAGGTTTTTCAAGTGTTGAACCCACACAAAGTAATATCACTCTTTCTGCTCCCAAAGTTAGGTTAACCAATATACTGAAATTAAATACCGCCATAAAAGCGGAAACAGCGTTATCCGAAGTAAAGAAACTAACACTGAATTATGATGATCAGCTTGTTTCATTCGAATATGTTGGTCTTAATTATACTAATCCAGACTCTACTCAATATAAATATCGCCTCTTAGGTTTTGATCAAGAATGGCTTGATGCGGGCAAGTCGCGCCGAGTGTCTTACACCAATTTACCAGCAGGTAATTATCAACTACAAGTTATTGCAGGCAATAATGACAATATATGGAGTGACCCCGGCTTATCACTTAATATTATTGTTAAATCAGCCCCTTGGAATACTTGGTGGGCATACATTTTATATACCTTAGCAGTGGCTTTATCTTTATTGTTTTACTCTCGATTATTAAATCGTAAATTGGTCATAGAACAGCAACAAAAGTTGTATTTAGAGCAACAAGTTCACGAAAAAACAGAGAAGTTTAAGTCGAAAAATCTTGAGCTAGCACAAGCTAATAAACAACTCGAAAAAGCGGCGATTGTTGATAAGGTTACAGGGGTCAAAAGCCGGCGCTATTTAGATATTTATATTGAGCAAACTAGCCAATTGATGAATCAAATGCATCAAAATTTATTGCCGGTACAGCGAGATATGCTGCCACGGCTTTATATTTTAATGGTGCAGTTGAAAAGTTACCAAGATATTAGCAACAGCCAACTGATTAACCTGACTGATTTGTTGCTTTATAGTCGAAATAACGATGACCTGGTTATCCGTTGGTCGAACGATACCTTCGCTGTTATTGGTTATGAAAAGGGCAATAATGCCAATGAACTGGCTGCGCGTTTATCGGGACGTCTGGAGAGTGTGGTTGATGACAGTACATCAATGAATATGGCTTACTCATTCTTCCCTTTTAGTCGTGAAAACCCTTTAGATTTAACCTGGGATCAAATTAGCGTCTTGATAGAGCAGGCACTTACCTTTACCGATGAAAGTAAACAACTCTCGTGGTTGGGGTTATGTGGGCCTAAATCTAATAGTTTTGATTATTTACAATTAATGCAGCAACGTGATCTTGTTAACTTAAAAGAGCAAGTCATTGTTAAATCAGGTTTATCATAATGGCGGTTGCTTTTCTTGCTGCTGATATTGCTTTGGTGTGCAGGCAAACATTTCTTTAAAGCAGCGGCCAAAATAGGTTTGTGATGAAAAGCCAACATCAAGTGCTATTCTGCCGACTTGAGAGCCATTTTGTAATAGTACTTTGGCTTTTTTAAGACGGAATTCTTTGATAAAGTTATTTGGTGTTATTCCTATTAAGGCTTTAATTTTACGCTGCAATTGTCGTTCACTCATCGCCATTTTGGCGGCTAACTGAACAATATCTAAATCGGTATCGGTATAAACCTCAGCAGTAATCGCTTCTAACTTTTCGAGAAATTTATTATCAAGTGTTACATCGTCACTACTAACATGAGCAAGCTCTGCGACGTTATCAAAACTATTATTTTTTCTACTTTCCTGTAAATCTTTATTCAAGTTAGTTAAATAACGCTTTTGTATTTGCTCTCTATTGCTGATCAAGTTACTAATTCGTGTTAAAAGCTCCTGATGATTAAATGGCTTACTTAGGTATTCATCGGCTTGTAAGTTTAAACCGTGCAAACGGCTATCTAAATCAGAGCGAGCGGTTAATAAAATAACAGGGATATGTGAGGTTAGTTCGTTACTTTTTAGCTGTTTTAAAACCGCGAAGCCATCGATACCGGTTAACATAATATCGCAGATTATTACATCAGGAATGTACTCCTGAGCGAGTGTTAAACCTAGCTCTCCACTACCCGCTAATAAACTATGGTGATGTTGCTCAATAACTTGTTTAATATGACTTTGCATATCCAAGTTGTCTTCTATGACCAATACAACCTTTTGACTATGATTTCTGATGTCTTTAACTGGATTGTGCGGCTCAATCAATAACGAGGCGACCTCAGTTTGAGAAATGCTGGTAGGGGTTGATTTTTCTGCCAAAATGGCAGGCGCACACGGAATTATTAGTGAAAACTTACTGCCTTTATTGTATTCACTAAAAACGTTAATTTGCCAATGGTGGGCTTTAACCAGCTCACTAACCAACGATAATCCGATACCAACACCGAAAACACCTTGATTTTTCTCATCATCGGCTCTTTGGAAGCGTTCAAAAATTTTACCTTGTGAGGCACTATCGATACCTATGCCAGTGTCAATAACATCGATAGTGAAATTTTCGCTGTCACTATGGGCAATAACGTGAATGTTGCCGCCGGCTGGCGTATATTTAATGGCATTTGCGATTAAGTTAAAAATGATTTTTTCAAATGCTTGGGCGTCGCAATCAAACCATATATTGTCTGGAATATCGCAAGTTAAGGTTAGCTTATTTTGTGTCGCTAGACGGCTAAATGAATCTGCTGGCATCGACATCAATGTTTTTAAACGATAGGTGGTGATCGTCAACTGCGGATTGTCAGATAATCGAGAAAGCTCTAGCAATTGCTCAACCATACGCACCAATCTTAGGCCGTTGCGTTTGGCGGTTTTGAGCTCTTTACCTTCGTCCTCCGTTTGGGCTTTTATTAAGTAGCGATCTAAAATGCCATTAATAATGGTTAATGGTGTTCTAAATTCATGAGAAATATTGGCAATAAACTTATCTTTTAAATCTAACGCTTGTTGCTCGGCAAGTTTTCTGGCGGTTAGGTTAATAAAGGTAATAACCACCAAGGGTTGTTCTTCTCTTTCCGCCCATTGTAACTCTGCTTGCACAGGAAACTTGGTGCCGTCTTTGCGGGTAGCAATACATTCTTTTGAGATACCGGTATCTTTGCGTTGTAGGGTGTAAACATTACTTTTGAAATCAAAAAAGTAATGCATTTGATCGTCGGATGAAAAAAAATCGCTGACACTCGTCGCGATAATTTCTCGCTCAAGGCACTGAAAAAGTTGTACTGCCGCGGGGTTAGCTGACAGTACGATACCGTCGATGGTTGTAGTTAATATGGCATTGCTAGAGACATTAACAATGGCTTTATCTTCACTATTAAGCATTGCATTAGTGAGCAATTGATTAAGCTTAACTAACTCTTGTTGGGCGGTGTTTTGTAATTTTATCTGCTTTTTTTTCTTACGTGCTGAACGATTTTTTCGATAAATAATCGTGGTTAACAAGCTTAAGGCGATACCAAGCCAAGTCGCAATGAGCATCGATTGTAAATAGGATTCAATATTATAGTGTAACTTTAATTCGATGCCGATTAAGTGAATTAAAATTGAGCAAGATATCAATAATATTAAGTAAAGTTCGGGCATGGAAGATGGCGGTTGCTCCATTGGGGGGTGCAACGATGTGAGGGAATTATTCGCGGTAATAATTAGTGCTGAATATGGAATAAGCACTAATAATGTTAACAGGTATGTCGGTAATGCAATGTCAGTCCAATTAGCGAGATATTCAATACTATTTTCAATCAACAAAGCCGCTGCAGCAATGGTTAGCATACGGTAGATTCGACACCAAAACTGAGTCTGACACTGATAATTATTTGCTGCTAACCTGATGAAAATTATGGCTGATATCAGCACATGGAATAATTGTGACGAGGCGATTTTATCTTCAGTATTACTGGAAAACTCAACCGGGAGTAAAACGAAGTAACTAAAACATATTAAGGTAAAAAATATTGCGGCAACACGGCTACTAATATTTTTATTGGTTTTTGTTTCATTGATATGGGGATTGGTTTCTATTGCTAATAGAATAAAGAAATAGCTGCAAAGGGTAAAAAAATCTCGCAGTAAAAGGTCATGACTGATGATGTTAAAATTAAACAGCAGGTTTGAAATTAATGACGACAGTAAGGCTAAGGTCATAAACTGCCAAAACAGTTTTAACGCCCTTGTTCTAATGCGCAGGTAGCTAATGGTGACGACACCAACACTCAATAGTTGTAATAATAATAACGGCCCTTTTTCAAGCCAATCATGGCTGAAAGGGAAGATATCATTAATTAAAAAGTAGGGTAGTAGAGTTAAAACAATACTAAGTGTGAGCAATAACTTTCTATTTTTTATTTGCAAATCTATGGCCTAATAGCTAATGCCAACATATTTAATGGCTTTGGAATGCTTAGCATTTATTTTATTGGTACTAGTATACCTTATGTTAATATTTTGTGAACAACTACACTAGGTTTTAGCTATTGTTTACTTGAGTTTAGAGGCTGTTTAAAACTTAATAGCGTTATTGATAAATACAGCCATTGCGTTCAAGTTCAGTGAGGTAAATTCGTGTCATTAGCTCTAGTTGGTGATAACTAGGTAGCATATGTTGGCAGAGTTTATAAAACGCTTTGTTATGTTCTTTTTCTTTTAAGTGGGCAAGTTCATGCACCACGATCATTTTTAACAGTGCTTCAGGAGCTTTCTTAAATACACTACCAATACGCAGTTCATTTTTGCTTTTTAATTTGTTGCCCTGTACTCGAGAAACATAAGTGTGCAGGCCAAGTGCGTTGTTTACAATATGAATTTTATCGTCGTATTTTACTTGGCTAAGCGGTGCCGACTTTTTTATAAATTGTTGTTTTAAGTCATTAGCGTATTGGCGCAGTGCTTTGTCGGTTGTTATCTCGTGCTGAATTGGAAACTGAGCTAGTAAATAAGCTTTTAGGCTATCTTCTTTAATCAGTTTTATTACTTGCTGTTGTATGTCAGCAGGATAGTGAGATAAATACTTTAATGATGTGGTCATTTGGCTACATAAATTCTGGTTTATTAACGTTAGTCATTATATCCATAGTTTACGCTATTTCATTTTGTTTTGAATAGCGGCTTAAACATTGTGACATAGTGCGTAATCGGATACGTGGCGCTTTGTTTGAAAAAGAGCGAACATATATTCGCTCTTTTTAATTAAGTAATAATACTTATTTGGTATAGCTTTGATAAAAGTCAATCAAGCCGGCCGTTGAACTGTCATGCTGGTCACTGATATTACCTGATGATAATTCTTCTTGAATATTATTGGCTAAGCCTTTGCCAAGTTCTACGCCCCATTGATCAAAAGAACATATCTGCAAAATGATGCCTTGCACAAATATCTTATGTTCGTATAACGCAATTAAACTGCCTAATGAACGTGGTGAAATGCGCTTCATTAATATGGTATTCGTTGGGCGATTACCTTTATGTACTTTATGCGGAGCAACTTTGTCAATGTAGTCTTGTGTTCTGCCTTTGGCTTTTAAGTCAGCGCGCACTTGATTTTCATCAACCCCTTGCATTAATGCCTGTGTTTGAGCAAAAAAGTTCGCCATTAAGGTTTCATGATGACCCTGAACCGGAGTTACGCTTTCAACTGAACCGATAAAATCAGCAGGAACAATATTATTACTTTGATGTAAATATTGATAGAAGGCATGTTGACCATTAATTCCCAGTTCACCCCAGATTGACGGAACAGTAGGGTATGAGATAGGCTCTCCATCCCAAGTAACAGATTTACCATTACTTTCCATTTCAGCCTGCTGCAAATAGGCAGATAGCATATGTAAAGATTGATCATAGGGTAAAATTGCCTGAGATTGTGCGCCAAGAAAAGTACAATTCCAGACACTTAATAAGGCCAATATTACCGGTGCATTCTCAGCTAAAGGTGTATTGCAAAAGTGTTGATCAATTTCATGCGCACCTTCAAGTAATTCAATAAAACGCTCAAAACCTAAATCAATAGCAATAGGTAAACCGATGGCTGACCAAAGTGAAAAGCGGCCGCCAACCCAGTCCCACATATCAAAAATATTTTCTTCTGCAATACCAAATTCGGTAGCATTCTTCTTATTAGATGAAACCGCAACAAAGTGCTTAGCGATGGCCGATTGATCAAAAGACGAGGCGACTAACCATTTCATCGCGGTTTTAGCATTGGTCATGGTTTCTGTGGTGGTAAAGGTTTTACTGGAAACAATGAACAGCACTTTTTCTGGATTTAATGGCCTTAATACGTTCGCTATTTGTGTGCCATCAACGTTAGAGACATAGTGAACATTAACACTGTTATCGCTGTATTGGTCTAATGCTTCTGTCACCATTTGCGGGCCAAGATTTGAACCACCCACACCAATATTTACCACGTCAGTAATGCGTTTACCGGAATAACCACTCCATAAGCCCTGGCGAACCTTATCACTGAAGGTTTTCATTTTATCCAGCGCGTGCTGGACATCGATATTGATATCTTTACCATCAAGCATAAAAGGGCTTTTACTACGATTTCTTAAGGCAGTATGCAGCACTGCACGTTCTTCAGTGCGATTAATACGCTCGCCGCTGAACATTTTTTCGCGCCATGCTTCAACATCACTTTCTTTTGCTAAGTTGATTAGCATTTCCATAGTTGATGCTGATATCAGGTTTTTTGAATAATCGACAAGAAAGGGCGCAAGCTGAATGGAAAATTGTTCAAAACGCTTAGGGTTCTGCTTAAATAGCTCGCTCATGTGCTGTGACTTCATATCAATAGCGTGATTTTCTAAATTTTTCCAGCTAGGTAATGAGGTTCTATCTTGCATTTTTTCTCCAAATAAGGTGCGCGAACGTTAATAATAAAGTTTTAACGTAAAAACGATAAGGATGCTAGGGCTTACTATTTACTATATTTTACTGAGTTACTAATAATTATTTAGTATATTGAGCTACTTATTAGTTATTTAGCTGACCAAGTGGTCAGCTTTCAGCTTTGTGTAAGGTTTACTCTACGAAAATAGCCGTAAACATACTGCTATTCACATTACTGTTGCCTCCATACTAACCCGTATTTAGGTAAAAATGACTTTTATTGTTGTTGTACAAGAGAATATCTATACTGGTGCTATAAATGTTTTATAAAAGCAATATAGTTTCTTAATATGCAACAATACGATTTAGTGGCACTACGAAGTTTTATTTCTGTGGTTGATGCCGGCAGTTTTAATCAAGCAGCCATACTTTTGAGTGCCAGCACTGCCGCGGTCAGTCGACGAGTTTCTGGCTTGGAAACCGCGCTTGGTGTTAGATTGTTAAACCGAACGACGCGCAGTATTGAATTAACCGAAGCGGGTCAGCAATTTTATCAAGATGTGGTCAATATATTTCAGTCGTTAGATGAAGCGCAGGAGCGTATCCAAAAACGTAGCCAACATATTACAGGTGATTTACGCCTTTCTGCTCCACTGAGCTTTGGTATCACTTCTTTAACACCGATTTTATCTGGTTTTATGAAGCTTCATCCTGAACTAAAGATCCATTTACAATTAGAAGACCATCGAACTAATTTTGTCGCAGAGGGTATTGATGTTGGTATACGAGTCGGGCGTTTGGAAGACTCGTCGCTCGTGGCTTTACCTATCACCACCGTTTCTGCAATGTTTTGTGCAGCGCCGAGTTATCTCGCTAAATATGGTGAACCTAAAAGCCCGAAGGAGTTGCTCAATCATAATTGTTTACGCTATAGCTTAATCAACCCTAAATTTGGCTGGGCAATCGAGCAAGATAGTTTGGCGCGAAGTATCGAGGTTGATGGCACGTTAACATGTAATAATGGTAATGCCTTAAGAGAGGCGGCAATTGCTGGTTTAGGCATTGTGCAATCTCCCGCTTTTATTGTTGATGATGCTATCGAGAGCGGTCAGTTAGTGGAAATTTTAACCGACTATAAACCAGCACCATTAGGTCTCTATGCTATTAAGCTATCTCGTCAATTTACCTCTGCGAAAGTAAATGCTTTTATCGATTATTTAAAAGCTTATTACGCTGATAGTTCGAAAATTAAATAGCAAAATGTTGAACCAAATATTTTTATGGTGAATCTGGGCTAGTTGCTGCTTTAAATATCGCCATTAAATTATTCACAAAGGCGATGTTATTTTGTGCGGATACTGATACTGTGATGCCGAAAGGGGCAAAGTGCAAAGCTTCTGCGAGCGCTTCGGCGGATAACTTCACTTTACTTAAGTTTAGGCGCTTTGCTGCCACTTCTTTTTCAATTCTTGTTTGAATACTTTTTTTAATTAAGTTTTCTTCTTTCTCGATAAGATCTTTGCAGAACTCTTGACCCGCATGCAATAAATCAGCCCTAATCAAACTGCTGGATACGTCATTAAATAACCCTTCACATCGTTGAATTATCAGCGTATTTGTCTCCGGCCAAAAATTTTCTTCTGAGACATTATAACGATCAATAAGAATATTATTTTGTTGAAAGTGTTGTTCAACCACCGCTCTAAATAATACTTCTTTTGATTTAAATTGCTTATGGATCGTGACACGAGATATGCCGGCGTAACGACTCACCATGGATATATTAGAGGTACCGTAGCCATGCTGGAAAAAACACTCCATAGCCGTAGTTAATATTTTATCTGTCGTACTTTGCAAATTGTATTCTCATAAAAAGGCGCCCACAATATAGTAGCGTGAGTGCTTACAATAAACAACAGGTTTACACTATTTGTTAATGTGTAAACCTGTGCTATAGTTCTCAACATATTTTGCTATCTAATACTCAACCGGTAAACGTTTGCTTGAAGGGTACGCGTTAATTGATGGTTATAACTTACATCTTGGAGTTCATGTGAATCGAATTTTTATACTTGCGGTCGTTTTTATATTACAAGCTTGCTCTGAATCAACAGAAGCTAAAAAAGAGGTTGCACCTGTTGTTGTTCAGTTATCATCAGCTAGCTTGACCAATTTAGCCAATGATTACGAATTTCCGGCGACAGTTTCAGCCGTGAAAAGTGTTGATCTCAAATTTGAGGTGTCGGGGCGTTTAATCTTTGAAGGTCTTGTTGAAGGTAGTGCAGTAAAAAAAGGTCAGGTTTTAGCAAAAATTGATCCTGCTCCGTTTCAACGCAAAGTTGATGAAAGTCGTATTCGTCATGAAGATGCCCAACGAAATTTAAAACGTATTAAAGACGTTTTCGAAAAAAATGTTGCCTCACAACGTGATTACGATGATGCGAAGTCTCAGTTTTCAATTACTAAAATAGCCTTAGAAAATGCCAAGCAAGATTTAAGCTATTGTACCATCACCGCGCCATTTGATGCCGTGATAGGGGCGAGGTACATTGAGAATAATAGTTTAATTCGTTCCGGTGATACCTTAGCTAATTTACAAGATAGGTCAGCGCTTTATTTTAGCTTTGAAGTGCCTGAGCGAATTATGACCGCCAATGCCGGCAATCGAAATATAAAAGCTACCGCACATATCATCGGCCAAGAAGATAAAGTATTTGATATTCATTATGTTGAGCATAAAACTACACCTGATCCTATCACGCAAACTTATGGTGTAACCTTCGCTCTTGATGGCGCAATAACTAAGCTGTTTTATCCAGGATCAAGGGCGATTGTTAACATTAAAGACAACGACAGCCGTGTTCAAGCGCTTGTTGTCCCGATAAATGCTCTGTTAGGGAACAGTGATTCTGGCTTCAGTGTTTGGCGCTTTAATCGTACCGACAATACCATTAGCAAAGTGGCGGTGACCGTATCACAATTACAAGGCGAATATGCGCTGATATCTTCAGGCTTAAATGACGGCGATAAAGTCGTCTCGGCTGCTGTTGGTCAAATGCGTGAGGGGCTTAACGTCAGAGAATATAAGGCGACATATTAAGATGGATATCGCACGTTATTCTTTAACTAAACCGATTAATATTTGGCTTTTATCCCTTTGTTTCCTGATCGGTGGTATTGTTGCTATGGGGAAAATCGGCCGTCTTGAAGATCCCGCATTTACCATAAAACAAGCGGTAATTTTTACCTATTATCCTGGTGCTAGCGCGGAAAAAGTAGAAAAAGAAGTGACAGAGCAGGTTGAAATAGCGTTGCAGCAAATGTGGCAACTAGATGTTTTAGACTCAGTTAGTAAACCTGGTTTTTCTCGCATCACCATGGAAATACAACCTCATATTGATGGCCCGCTGTTACCGCAAATTTGGGACGAGCTACGTAAACGCTTGCGAGATATTCGCAAAGACTTACCTCTAGGCGCTAGTGCCCCTATTGTGGTTGATGACTTTGGTGACGTCTATGGTATTTATTACGCGTTATCTGCGCCTGATTTTAGTGCTCATCAAATGCGTGAGTTTTCACGTATTATTCGCCGTGAAGTCTTAACAGTCGATGGCGTAGCTAAAGTACAAATTGGTGGCATATTAGAAGAAGAAATAGTCGCTAAAATTGATAGTTATCAAATTGCCGGCTTAGGACTGTCTTTTCCGGATATTCAGCAAGTGCTTGCCAGTAATTTAAAACCCTTTAGTGGCGGACGTTTACATATTGGTGATAAACAAATCAGGATCCCGGTTGAAAGTTCAACCAATAAAATTGAAGAAATAGAAAACTTATCGATTGTTATTCCTGGTAAAAACGCCTCAATAAAAATAAAAGATATTGCCAAGCTAAGTATTCAACCTGTAGCTATTCCAAGTGGCTTAAAACGTTTTAATGGAGAAAGTGCAATAACCCTTGCGGTATCGGCACAAAACGACATTAATGTCGTTGATGTTGGCGAAAAAATTGAAGCGAAATTAGCAGAAGTATTAGCTAAGCTACCCACAGGTATCAAGGTTTCATCGATCTATAACCAAGCGAAAATTGTTGATGAATCTGTTGATGGCTTTATTACTAATTTAGAAATGTCAGTTGCCGTTGTCACCTTAGCATTGTGTCTTTTTATGGGCTGGCGCTCAGGTGTTGTTGTTGGTGGTACATTATTGGTTACCGTATTAGGTACAGTGTTGATCATGTGGCTTTATGATCTGCAGCTAGAACGTATTTCGTTAGGCGCCATGGTGATTGCAATGGGGATGCTCGTTGATAATGCCATCGTCGTTGCCGAAGGTATGATGCTGCGTATGGAGAAGGGTAAATCGGCAATGGAGTCTGCCAGTTTTATCGTTAAACGCACACAATGGCCATTACTTGGCGCTACCATTATTGGTATTGCGGCATTCTCAGGTATAGGTTTGTCTGATGATGCCACCGGTGAGTTTTTATTCTCCTTGTTTGCCGTTGTGCTTATTTCACTAATGTTAAGTTGGATATTGGCGGTAACGCTTACGCCATTATTGGGTAAATATTTTTACCAAGTGGGTAATAAATCCGATACTGAAGAGTCTTATTCGTTGTTTCATAAAGCTTATTTAGTTGTGCTACGAAACGCGCTGCATTGGCGTGCTGTAACCTTGGCGATATTGGTTACTATTACCATTGGCGCCTATGCTAGCTTTGGCTTAATAAAACAAGGTTTTTTCCCTCCTTCTAATACACCCGTATTTTTCATTCATTATTGGGGTCCTCAAGACTCTGATATTCGCGCCACTGAAAAGTATATGAAACAAGGTGAAAAATTGATCCTTGAAACCCAAGGCATTGAATCTTTGGCGACGTTTATTGGTGAAAGCTCTGAGCGCTTTACGTTGGTATTCGGACCTGAATTACCTAACGAAAGTTATGGCTTATTTTTGGTACGAGCTTTAGATGCGGCTGATATTCCACGCTTGGCAAAGGAAATTTCCGACAAACTAAGACAATCAAATCCGAAAGTAAACTTTTACGCAGAAATTATGCAGTTTGGTCCCGGTGCTGGCGCTAAAATTCAAGCGAGATTTTCCGGCGAAAATCCTGCTATTTTACGAGATCTAGCCGAGCAAGCAAAAGCGGTATACTTTAACGACGGAAAAATTCGAGATATTCGTGATGATTGGCGTGATAAAGGTATCGTGCTAGCACCAGAATATGATGATATTTCTGCCGGTATTGCTGGCGTTTCAAGAAGTGACTTTAGTCAAGCTATTAAATTTTATTCTGACGGCTTACAGATTGGCCAATTACAAGACGGTGACTATCTATATCCCATTATTGCACGTAATAGTAATGCAAACGCTGATCAATTAGTCGGTCTGGAAAATAGCTTAGTATGGAGCAGTAGCCAACGAACTTATGTACCTTTTAAGCAAGTTAGCGGCAAAATGAACTACTCAAGTGAAGAGCTACTGATTCATCGCCGTGACCGTGTGCGAACAATAACCGTGAAGGCGGAAGCGGGTTATAACGAAACAACCGGTGAAGCTTTTAAACGCACACAAGCAAAAATTGAAGCGATTACCTTACCAGAAGGTTATCAACTGGAGTGGGGCGGTGAATATGAGTCTGCTCGTGATGCACAAGCGGCATTGGGTCAAGGTTTGCCATTAGGCTTCTTGGTCATGTTTATTATCAGTGTGCTACTTTTTGGTCAAGCGAGACAACCGTTAATTATCTGGTTAATTGTCCCTATGGCTGTCGTGGGTGTTGTTGCCGGTTTGTTATTGGCAGATTTACCGTTTGGTTTTATGTCATTGCTAGGTTTCTTAAGTCTATTTGGCATGTTAATAAAAAATGCCATCGTATTGTTAGAAGAAATAGACTTGCAAATTGCTGAAGGTAAAGAGCAAGCCATAGCGATTGTTGAAGCGAGTTTGAGTCGTTTAAGACCTGTTTCATTAGCCGCGATAACCACTATTTTAGGTGTTATGCCATTACTGGTGGACCCGTTTTTTGCCGATATGTCGGTAACCATTATGGGCGGATTAGCGTTTGCGACCGTGTTAACTATGATTGCGGTTCCGGTGCTTTATAGTGTCTTTTATAAAATAGAAGTCCCTAAAAATTTAGCAATTTAAACGCTTATATTAACGCCAATGTTGGCATCGATATTAACACCGATATTAACACCGATATCAGCGCGTAAAAAAGCGAACATACTCTAGACTGAGTTTGTTCGCTTTTTATTTTTTGCACTTTCATTATCTAAAACTCAGATTATGAAAATTTAAGCTTGTTGTCCGCTGACAGCTTCTCTCCGCCTATTATAATGACCAACACTAGCAATGTACCCCATAAAATATGTTCATTCATCGCTGCAGGGCTGATATCCACTAAACTTATTATCGCGACAGCGTTGACGATAAATAAGCCGGCAGCAGATAGCCGGCTAAATAAACCAATAGCAAGTAATATCGGTAACACTAACTCACCAATAGTACCTGCCCATGCGGCAACGACAGGAGAGACCAAAGGCACTTCATACTCATATTCAAATAGCATTAATGTTGACTCCCAATCACGCAGTTTGGTTAATCCTGACTTGAAAAATATATTGGCGATATAAAGCCGAATAAAAAGTATCGCCGGGATAAGTAAATAATTGCTGTAGTCAAAAATTTGGTTGTGTAGTGCTCTAACTTTTTGCAAAGTCATGATAAGTATTCCTTATTTTTACGTGTTGTTGTGTCGAGTTAAGGTGGATTAATGCTAAAAATCACATAAATTTAGTAACACTTAGTGCTACTTTGTTGCTTGTATAGAAATTGAACTAATCAATTGTTGTTCGATGGCTTTAGGCAGCCATTCAATAATTGAAAAGTTGTCATTGGTTGTTTTGTCTAATGCTGAACCAATGCTAAGTTGCTGCCCATCAGCTAATGACTTGCTTGATTGCCAAAGCGTTAGCCAGTGATACTCTTGCTGTGTTATTTGCTGATATTGGGCTTGAAAGTTAGGTCGCCAGATCAAATAGTAGTACTCGTTTGTTTTAGTATTAGCAGGCTTAGTATTAGCAGGCTTAGCATTAGTCAACTCTGGATTAATCAGAAGTTGATTAATGTCGCTTAGTGTTAGCTTGTTGTTTTTTTCATGTGCACTTTTTATGTTTTCAATAACTAAATCGACAGGATGGTTTGATTTTAATACCTTAAAGCCGGAAGCAAAGTTGATGCTTAGTAGGTACGCGTCATGGTCATTAAGTAATGATAGCGTGCTTAAATCTTTGTCGACATTTTCTGCTCGTTCTGCTTGATGACACTCAAAGTCCAATTGTGCAATGGCTGCTAATATGGCGTTATTGTCTATCGCTTGGTGTCTAATGAAGCTTGGGAATTCACAGCCTAACTCGCCCCAGTCATATTGCGCTTTTGCATGTTTTTGTAAATATGCTTTGACCAATTGCATGAAAACACGTTCGCCAACAAACGAATGTACCGTGGCAAATGTGATAGCTAATGCGCGATTAGCGTTAGCAATTAAGCTGCGTTGATAAACTCTCAATCCAGCAATATGATTCTGGTTTGGCGAACAACAGGTATGAATATTGGTCATGGTCAGCTTTTGCTCTTCTAAGGAAAATATGGCAGACAGCATTTGTGTTTGTTGCTGCTTAATGCTCATGATTTATCACCAGCAAGGTGTTCGATGTTGGTATTTAATGGCTCCGCTAGAAGCGCTGTAGAAAAAACGTCCTCCGCGATAGCTTTGGCTTTTTCCGCTTCCCCAATCAACGTATCCCATGAGGGGAGGTTTTCGTCCCATTCCACTAATGTTGCAATCGGCCCAAAGCGTTGTAAAGCATAACGATACAAGTGCCAAACAGTATCAGACACCGGCTGACTGTGATCATCAATCATAAATTCTCCGTCCTCAACTGGCGTACAACCAGCCAGATGAATTTCACCAACATATTCTGCGGGAATTCTATTTAACCATTGTTTAGCCAGCGCTAAAATACTTGCCTGATCCGAAGGTGATGGCGTTTTAGGAACGAAGTTTAATAATGGTTGGTTGATCGCATTAACGATCAAGTTATTTAAATCAATTAAGAGCTTACAGCCTGATTGCAGGCAAAGCTTCGCTAAAAACTCGGCTTCGCGATACGTTGAACCAGGGAGTTCAATATAGGCAGATAAATTTTCTACCAGTATCTGTCTGCCTAATTGTTGCTGTGCACGTTTAACGTTGGTAACCATAATGTGTAAACTTTCATCGTTAAAAGGTACTGGCAGCAAATCACCGGCGTGTGTACTAGTGCCAGATACTTCAGCCCAGCTAAAACAGGCATGATCTGATAACAAAATAGGTTGATAACGCTCAACTAAATTAGTCAATTGCTCAAGTTGTTCTTGTGGTGCGGGTAATGCTGAACCTAAACCTAAAGATGTGGCATGCAAGCTAATGCTATAGTGCTGACTAATATCAGAAAGCACAGCGTGACTAGCACCGCCGTTAGCGAAAAAATTTTCAGCATGTACTTCAATAAAGTCGATGTTAGCTGGAGAGTTTAAGGCATCTTCAAAGTGATGATGTCTTAAACCAACACCAATTAACGGCAAGTTAACTGTTGCTTCTTCGTTCAAGGAAAACATAGGTTTTTCTCCAGTAACATCGAAAAATGGAAGTCGTTATAGCGACTTTAAATTATTAAACTTATTTAAGATTTTTCTTTTAACATCTCACGTGCTTCTTTACGTGTTAAGCCACCTTGGCTTTTGCAAAGCCCTTTAGTCACTAAACGCCATTCGCCTGGGTCGTTATCGAGTGTCGACTGTCCGGCGCAAGAGTGAGTACCTGCAATGTTGCTACAGTCATTCTGTCCTGCTAAAGATACTCCGTAACATTTTTCTTTTTTCAGGCGCTTTTCTGCAGCGTCAGCATCAGAAATAACTCCCAGTGTTAAAGCTGCAGCAAACGCTGTCGATAGTGCAATATTATGAGTCATATTTTTTCCTTTCTTTAATGTTCGTTTAACCATGCTAGGACATCTTTTTTCGGCGCTGCGCCTAAATGTTCAGATGTTACAAATTTGTTTTTTAATAGTAATAACGATGGAATGCTTCGAATGCCATATTTTTGAGCTAACGAGGGCATATCATCAATATTGACTTTAATCGCTTTGAGTTCAGATGATGTTTCATTGGCGACTTGTTCAAATACCGGTGTCATTGCTTTACATGGGCCACACCATGGTGCCCAAAAATCGATTAACACATCGGTATTTGCTGCTAAAACGTCAGCAAAATGTTGTTCACTACGGATTTCTTCTACATTCATCGTTTTTTCTACTTACTTTTATGGTTTCAGTTATGCAACCTAATTAACCTTTAAGGTTAAAGTTCGTCGGCCGCAACATTTTTTATGTCGCTCCAGTTATCACTAGATAGGTTTAAGTAACCGGGTACGTCAGTTAGCCATTTCGTTTGCACATCTTTGTTTAGGTTTAAATAAAGTTTGTTATCAACGATTTTCCAGGCAAGAGGATCGGTATCAAACTTCTTCTCCATTGCGACTCCAAATGCACAATAACCACCGTATTGCGGAGCATATTTAGCAGGAGATACTTTAAACATGTCACGATTTTCTTCGCTACTAAATTGATATATGCCGCCTTTGTATGTTGCTGTGTAACCAGCATTACCCATTTTAGGTTTAGACATTGTGAAGTAGCTGACTGGGTCATATCCTTTGATCGCGAGATCATTGACATCGGCATTCATATCAATATCAGCAGCGAATGCGAAGCTGCTTGCAACTAAAATAGAACCAGCGAGTATTGTTTTTAATGTTGTGTTAAACATGGTATTTCCTAATTTGTTTGATTGTTAATGACGGGAGAAATAATAGTGTTGATTACCTGTCGCGTGGGATACAATCGTCCAAACTTTGAACCCAATCGTCCAAGTTGACTATTTATGGACCATTTATCTGAAATAATTAATCGTTTTAGCCTACAAGCGGGTGTGTTTTATACTGGCAAGCTTTGTGGTTTATCTCACTTCAATGAAGATACTGTTGTAGAAGGCCATATTCATTTACTGCGCAGTGGTACTTTATCAATTATTGGTCTCGACAAGTCGACCATCGTTTTAAATAAACCTTCTATTATATTTTTACCTCGACCGGTTAAACATGGCTTGCAAGCAAGAGATACTGATAATGCTGAGCTTATTTGTGCAACCGTCACATATGGTAGTGGTAGTTCAAATTTATTAGCTAGTGCTTTACCTGATTTATTAATTTTACCGTTAGCTGAATCGCCGTTTTTGCAAACGAATATTGATTGGATCATTGCTGAAGCTCGGCAAGAACAGCAAGGACGTCAGGCGGTGATGAATCGATTAATGGAAATATTTATTATTAGCATGATGCGTTCACTGATCAATAAAGGTGAAATAGCTCAAGGAATGCTAGCAGGGCTCATGCATCCTCAATTAAAAAATGTTCTACAACAGTTACATAACCATTGTGAAGCGGCGTGGTCGTTAGAGAAAATGGCAGAAATAGCGTTAATGTCTCGATCAAAATTTGCCGAAGTATTCAAAACTGTAATTGGCCAAACCCCTAACGATTATCTTGTGAGTTGGCGAGTAGGTGTCGCGCAGTCGCTGCTAAAGCAAGGTAAAAATGTCAGTATTGTAGCAAACAGTGTTGGCTACGAGACAGCGTCCGCGTTAGCGCGCGTTTTCAGAAAACACACGAATATGTCACCTAAAGCATGGTTAGATCAGCAATAGCTTAAATGAAGCGTTTGTTAGCTCAGCTTAACTTGCCCTAAAGCAAACCTTGTATTCTCAATTGTGGCAACGCTACGTGGTCAATTAAGTCATACTCGTAATAGACCCCCCTTTTAAAATATTATTTCCTAGTTTGCTGATATTATGGGACATTAATGTCAAGTATGCAGCGTTGTTCAGCAATAAAAATTAACAGCCTTTATAACGCCTAGATATATGACTAATAAAAATGGAGTTTTAATGAGACTATTAATTTTACTTTTTACCCTTACATTTGCCATATCAACGTCAGCCAATGAAGTTGATTTAAAAAAATTCGCACAAACTTACTACAAAACCATGACTGCGACTCAAGCACCTAATGCAACCATTGCTGATTTAGAAAATTATTTTGCTTTGCTGACTGATGATGTCGGACATTCACATTTACCCTGGGTAACCGACGACTCAAGGTTACCAAACGGCAAAGAAGCTATGCGTAAAGGTATGCTATTTTATCTCGGCGCACATACCGAATACAGTTCAGAGTTACTGGATGTGTTTATTTTTAATACTTCTGCTATTGCTATTCGTTATAAAAATAGTGTTAAAGGTATTCACCCAGAAAATAATCAAGCGATTGCTTATAGCCAAACAATGATGGAAGTGCTTGAAATGGAAAATGGCAAGGTTGCTGTTATTCGTAAATATCACGAATAATCCGGATGATTTTTTTGCAAGCCAGGGTCTTCAAGCAACAATATGTTGTACTACCTAACTGCAATATTTATATAAATTTTTAATAGGAGGGTTTAATGAAAAAACTACTAACGTGTTTGGTATTACTGTTATCTGGGTGTGCGTCAACTTATTTACCGGTCCCTTAAAATTATCAGGCTGAGATCTCGTATATAAGTAGCTCTGAAAAACGTCATTCAAATGGCAAGTCTGATCTGTTTTATTTAAAAAAGGTAAATGGCAAGAAAATAGCTGACACAAAAATCGCGATAAAGAATGCTACAGCCGGTCAAGGCTTTTATTTAACGACTAAGTTGGTTAAAACTGATGTTCCATCCCAACAAGCTGTTTATAGTATCATCGGTAGAACTGAGCATGCGGCACCAATTCAAGCTTTTTCTGATGAAGTCTATGAAGTTAAGGGAGATATTACTTTTAAGCCAGAAGCCAATCAAGAATATATTGTTAAGGGGGTTTTAGGAGAAAGTTATTCAGCTGTTTGGATTGAGCTAAAAGAAACAGGTAAAGTCATTGCAACAAAAATAGAAGTTAATGGTAGTAGTGCATTAGGCTTTTTTGAAAAATAAAATGACCTATATCGTGGAGTATAATTACGCAATGTAATATTAAATTAAAGCACGCCCGACCTTTACTGAACCGTTATCATTAAGCCTCCCTGTTGTAACCAGAAAACTTATACATCTAAATAAGTATTGTATATATGAATAATCATATATACAATACTTTGCATGTTTGCGTGGGTTAGTTATTCGATGAATAAAATAAAAAAACCTAAAGTGCTTTTTCTTTGTACTGGGAACTCGGCTAGATCTCAAATGGCAGAAGCCCTGCTAAAACATCAGGCGGGCGATAGTTTTGATGTTTATAGTGCGGGAACTCTGCCTGAAATGGTTGATGTGCGAGCGGTTAATGCATTAGATAAGCTTGGCTTAGATACAAAAAATTTAGTGGCTAAAAGTGTCAGTGTCTTTGCAGGGCAAGTTTTTGATTACGTTATTACGTTATGTGACAAAGCCAACAACGAGTGCCGAAGCTACCCAAACGCCGTAAAGCAATTGGCATGGGATTTCCCCGATCCGAAAGCGCGTTTAGGTAGTGAGCCTTTTTCGACAACATTACATGAAATAAACAGCCGCATAGCAATGTTTTGCTTAGTTGAAGAGCAAAATACTGAGCTAACGACTGATGTGACGGAAACCTTAGCAGATGTTCAGCCTGAACATTTAAGCCGCTTTGATGCGATCTCTTTCTATAAAACCCTGACTGATGATATTCGACTTAAAACCTTAATGTTAACTCATTATCATGGTGAGCTTTGTGTTTGTGAATTAATGGCGGCGATGAACGAAGGCAGCCAGCCAAAAGTGTCTCGTAATTTAGCGGTTTTGAAAAAAGCGCAGGTAATAACCGATAGAAAGCATGGGCAATGGGTGTTTTATCGTATTAACCCTGAACTACCACTTTGGGCTAAAGCTGTTATTGCACAAACCACAGAAAATAACATTCCTATGATCAGTAACGAACTTCAGCGTTTAGCTAGCATGCAAAATAGACCTGATCGCGCAAGTTTCTGTAAGTAAGTTTTCTATAAAGAACAAAGGATTTAATAATGGGTATTTTTGAACGTTATTTATCAGTATGGGTGGGCTTAAGTATTGTGCTTGGGGTGGTTTTAGGTTTATGGCAGCCTAATGCTTTCCAAATGATTGCAGATTTTGAAATTGCACACGTTAATATTGTTGTCGCTGTTTTTATTTGGGTGATGATTTACCCCATGATGGTTCAAATTGACTTTTCAGCGATAAAAGATGTCGGTAAAAACCCTAAAGGGCTAGTACTAACCATAGTGATAAATTGGTTGATTAAACCTTTTACCATGGCTGGCTTAGGTTGGTTGTTTTTTAACGTTATCTTTGCTGACTTAGTTGACCCAGCGTCAGCCCAAGAATATATCGCAGGGATGATTTTACTAGGCGTAGCACCGTGTACAGCGATGGTGTTTGTTTGGTCACAGCTAACTAAGGGCGATCCGAACTACACGCTAGTACAAGTATCAGTAAATGATGTAATTATGATTTTTGCGTTTGCGCCTATTACTGCATTTTTACTGGGTGTGAGTGATATTAAAGTGCCTTGGGAAACCTTGATAATTTCTGTTGTGCTTTATGTGTTACTACCACTCATTGCAGGTGTCATCACTCGAAAAGTATTGAATAAGGGGCACGGAGAGAAAGAATTAAGTTATCTTTTATCGAGATTAAAACCTTGGTCTGTAATGGGGTTATTAGGTACTGTAGTTTTATTATTTGGCTTTCAAGCAAATACCATTATATCTGAGCCGGAAACTATCGGCTTGATTGCTATCCCTTTAGTCATTCAAACATACGGCATTTTTTTTGTTGCGTACCTAGCCGCAAAATGGATGAAACTACCCCATAACATTGCGGCCCCCGCATCGTTAATCGGTACATCTAACTTTTTTGAAATGGCTGTCGCAGTAGCAATATCTCTTTTCGGACTGCACTCTGGTGCTGCGCTGGCAACTGTGGTCGGTGTGCTCGTTGAAGTGCCGGTAATGCTTTCGCTAGTTTATCTTATTAACCGAACACGATATTGGTTTAGATAAAAATATGATTTTTATCTAAACCTAATAGGAAAGACTATGCAAATACATCTTTCTAATACTTTAGCATTGGACAATGGCACTTAAATCGATCGCGTTGATTGTTATATCGCCATTTAGTACAACGTTTAACTTATATTTAAAAAATTTGAGGACAAGAGATGACAATTAAAATTGGTATTAACGGCTTTGGCCGTATGGGACGTTTATCAATGCGTGCAGCATTTGATTGGCATGATATTGAGATTGTTCATATTAACGATCCAGCAGGAAATGCTGAAACATTTGCTCACCTAATGACCTTTGATTCGGTTCATGGTCGCTGGCATCATGATGCGACTCATGAAGGTGATTCAATCATTGTTAATGGTAAAGCGATCCCTTGTACGCAAAATCTATCGACTCAAGATACCGATTGGTCGGCATGTGACGTGGTCATTGAAGCCTCAGGAAAAATCAAAACAAAAGCTTTATTACAAGCTTATTTAGATCAAGGGGTAAAACGTGTTGTCGTGACCGCGCCGGTAAAAGAAGAGGGCGTGTTAAATATTGTGATGGGCGTCAATGATGACTTATATGATAAAGCTATTTACCCGATCGTAACCGCAGCATCATGCACCACGAACTGCCTTGCACCGGTAGTGAAAGTGATTCATGAAAAAATCGGTATTAAACATGGTTCAATGACCACTATTCATAACATCACCAATACCCAAACTATCATAGATGCTCCGCACAAAGATTTACGCAGAGCACGTTCTTGTGGCACAAGTTTAATACCGACAACCACGGGCTCAGCGACAGCTATTACCCATATTTTTCCTGAACTAAAAGGCAAATTAAATGGCCACGCAATACGCGTTCCTTTAACGAATGCATCAATTACCGACTGTGTATTTGAGCTTGAGCGTGGCACGACAGTTGACGAAGTAAATCAATTGCTCAAACATGCCGCTGAAAATGAATTGAAAGATATTATGGGTTATGAAGAACGTCCATTGGTGTCGATTGATTATAAAACCGACCCTCGTTCTAGCATCATCGATGCATTATCAACGATGGTAGTGAATGAGACACAAGTAAAGCTTTATGTTTGGTATGACAATGAATGGGGTTATGCCAATAGAACCGCAGAATTAGCACGTATGGTTGGTTTGGCGGATAAAGGTTAGTTACAATCTTCTTACTTTAAAGGAATTCATTCATGGGGCTTTTATCACTTGCAGCGTTATCGCCACAGTTATCTAATCAAGTGAAACAATACTTGGTGATAACAGGTAATTATTGGGCGTTTACCTTAACAGATGGTGCACTGCGTATGCTCGTAGTGCTGTATTTTCATCAGTTAGGATACAGCCCTTTAAATATTGCCATGCTGTTTTTATTTTATGAAATATTTGGTGTTATTACGAACCTTGTTGGTGGTTGGTTAGGTGCAAAACTTGGCTTAAATAAAACCATGAATATTGGTTTAGCAATGCAGATATTCGCCCTTGGTATGTTAGCTGTGCCTGCTGAAATGCTAACGGTTATCTATGTGATGGTCGCACAGGCATTATCAGGCATCGCAAAAGATTTAAATAAAATGAGTGCTAAAAGCTCTATTAAATTATTAGTGCCTGAAGGAGCTGAAGGCAAGCTATACCAGTGGGTGGCTATTCTTACTGGATCTAAAAATGCACTAAAAGGTCTTGGATTCTTTCTGGGAGGATTACTTTTAACGTTACTTGAATTTAAAGGTGCAATCATCTTAATGGCTTCACTTTTAGCCATAGTGTGGGTATTTAGTTTAATCACTTTAAAAGAAGATTTAGGTAAAGCGAAAAACAAACCAAAATTTAAAGATATTTTTTCGAAAAGTTCATCAATCAACAGTCTTTCTGCGGCACGCATGTTTTTGTTTGGCGCACGAGATGTTTGGTTTGTCGTGGCATTACCTGTGTTTTTAGCTGTAACCTTTAACTGGAATCATTGGTGGGTGAGTGGTTTTATGGCGAGTTGGGTCATCGGCTATGGCATAGTACAATCTGTTGCGCCTTACGTCACAGGTAATATTAGCGGAAAAATCACAGGTAAAAACCAGGGTAAAGTACCAACAGGTAGAACTGCCTTTTTATGGGCAAGCTATTTAACCTTGATTCCTGGTGCCATTGCATTGGCATTGCATTTTGACTTTTATATACAAGCTTCTATCATCATCGGGCTATTATTTTTTGGTGCGGTTTTCGCCATTAATTCTTCTTTGCACAGTTACCTTATCGTCAGTTATGCAGGTAATGATGGTGTATCGCTTGACGTAGGTTTTTATTATATGGCTAATGCGATGGGAAGATTAATCGGCACCGTGCTTTCAGGTTGGGTATATCAAAGCTATGGATTAGAAGCGTGTTTATGGATATCTAGTATGTTTGTTGCTTCTGCTTGCTTGCTATCATTAAAGTTAAAATAAGCCTGATTTATTGTTGCTGATAATCGATACTAACAAAAGAAGGCATTTGCCGGCATGCATATCTGCAATTGACGTTAATTTTTTTGAATAACGTCTGATAGTGCCCACTCGATTGCCTTTTGAGCGTGAATATAGGTAGTGTCTAGTAGGGGGATTTTGGTATCTGCTTGAGCTACTAACATACCTATTTCAGTACAGCCTAAAATAACGGCTTCAGCGCCGCTAGCGGCCAATGACGCAATAATTCTTAAGTATTGGGTTTTAGAAGCGGCAGTTGAATTTCCTAAACAGAGCTCTTGATAAATGACATTATGAACAATTTTTCTATCGGCTTCATTTGGCGTTAAGACGTTTAAGCCATAATGGTCTTTTAATCTGCCCTTATAAAAGTCTTGTTCCATGGTAAAAGCCGTTCCTAATAAACCAACCGTTTTAATACCTTTATTTACCAGTACTTCAGCGGTTGCGTCAGCGATATGTAACAAAGGTATATTAATCGCTTGGGCAATTTGTGGCGCTACCTTATGCATGGTGTTTGTGCAGATAAGTAAAAAGTCAGCACCTGCAAGCTCAACCTTTTGCGCTGCGTGAGATAGCATTTCGGCCGTGCCTTGCCAATTGCCACTGTGTTGTAATTTCTCAATCGGTTCGAAGTCGACACTGTACAACGCTATTTTGGCGGAATGTAAACCTCCTAGCTTCTCTTTAACACCCGTATTAATAGCTCGATAATATCCAGAAGTGCTTTCCCAGCTCATCCCCCCCAACAGTCCTATTGTTTTCATATTACCTCTATTTCATACTTATGCTTTTAAAAGGTGAAAAATCGTTACCACTTATTTACATGACCAAACTTTTGATTTAATTTCTTTTTTGTTAATCGCCAGAGTGTAGAGTCTTGTTAGCATTGATTTCAGGCTCAGCGACTTCAGCACCTTCTAAGAGTGAATCAAATTGGTCAACACCCATGCCAGCAACAGGCTCGATTTTAACTACGGCGATTTTAGTTATATCTTCAATTCTGAAAACCATTTCACCGGTGTTCTCTCCATCGGCATAATTATAGATTAAATCATTATCGCCCCAATATTTTACATTTTCTAAGAGGATAAACCCTTTTTCTAGCTTGTTTTTACTTATACCTTGATAAGTGCTTTTAGCTATCTGGGCGTAATAGTAGTAAGGCTTGAGTTCATCAGTACCGGTTTTAACGTTAAATTGGGCAAACACCCAGATTTTTTCATCATCGATATTTGCTGTTAATGCTCGTGCTTCTTGCTCGGCACCACAGCCAAAAATGGAGGATAAAATAATAATCAAGAACAGGTATTTCAATTTATTTTCCTTTATTGTTATAAAATATTATTGCGGAGACCTTAACATGTATGCTCCTAACCAAATAAACCATATTATTTGACTTAAACCAAAAATTTCTGTCAACACGTCGGCTGGATAAACGGTTAATACACCTACAGTACCAACAAATATACCTAGATAGCTAAGTGTTTTGGGTAAGCTATGACCTTTAAATGCAGCAATACTCAGCAAGAGTACCCATAAGCCACCAACTATTTCATTACCTCCTCCAAGCCCTTCGACAATAGCGTTAATCGTTAGCCAAACTGTCATTGCTTGTTCTGGGTTTTTAATCGACAAGTTCAGTGCGGCATCTAAGCCAATATTCGCGATCATGCCACTGGCAATAATTAACACTATCCAAACGATGCCAAAAATTGAGGCTATTTGAGCAAGCACAGGCGTGTCATTTTTCAATCGCTGATAAATGGCCGGCACGAGCAAAGCTAAACCAATACCAAATATGATATACATGAATAGATTAACAATGGTTAGCGTCGTTTGATTTTCTTCTAGAAAAGCAAACTTTTGCATAATCGTCATATCAACCGGAAAGTCCCAAATCATGCCAAAAAATATAAAGGCCGCAATGTAAATAATCGCTTCAGATATTGCCGCAATCCCGCCTGTTTTTTGTAATGTACTCATGGCTTATTCCCTAATTTTTATCTTTATTAGTGATGGCCATTTTTGCCGCAATAGCTAAACCAACCCCCGTAATGAGGGAGAGCATAGCAAGGCCAAACATAGCATTATCTGTAGCCTTAAAAGCTAAAAGGTACATACTGATAGCAATAAGCAAGATACCAACTAAAGCAGAGGGCTTAGGGTGTAATGCTATCAGCCCAGGTGGCTTGGTTAATTTTACTTTAGTGTGGGCTGAAGCTTTTCTTTTATGTTTATTTGTTGGCATCAGAAATTCCTTATATCTTCTTGTGCCCTAATAATGGGGCAATTAATAGTTGCTCAACATAGCACAAACTACCACGCTAACTGTTGAGTGGATTGTAATATTTATTGCTAGGTTTATTGTTAGATTACATTACCTTGTATGTCCAACGCTACTTTTGTCGTCAAATATTGGTGTTAGTAACGTAAGAATAGTCAAGCACACCAAGAAAAAAAGCTCAGCGCTATGATCTAGGCCAACGCCTCTTTGCTTGAAAAATTTGTTGATCTCGCAACGAAGCACATCGAGATTAGCAAAAAATGATAATCAGTAAGAAGATGAATTTTGAAAAGTTAATTACCTTTTGAACTCATCGTTGGAAAAGAGTGTGATGGTGATTTTAATTATCCCCTAGGAAAAATACCTAGGTGTATTTCACATACCGAATAGGTATGATGAGGATAAAGGTAACTGCCTTAAAAATATAAAAATAATCGGGTATGCAACTATGAAACTTCCAAAAGTCGGGCCGGCATTTTTAGTGACTGCCGCATTCATCGGACCGGGTACTGTTATTACTGCGTCTATGGCCGGGGCAAACTATGGTTTGACCTTGGTATGGGCACTTTTATTTGCGATGATAGCGACCATTATTTTACAAGAAATGGCCGCGCGCTTAGGTATTATTACCCAGCAAGGTTTAGGGGAAAATATTCGTCAAGCGATATCCCAACCGTTTTGGCGAACAATAACCATATTGCTGGTAGTTAGCGCTATTGTCGTGGGGAATGGCGCTTATCAAAGTGGCAATATTTCGGGCGCGAGTTTAGGTTTAGTCAGTATTAGCGAACAATTCTCTTGGGACATTCCTTATGCAACAATTCTCTTCCCTTTGTTGATTGGTGTGGTTGCATTTATCTTACTTTACACCGGAAGTTATAAACTGATTGAACGAGCATTGGTGCTGCTCGTTGGCTTAATGAGTGTTGCGTTTTTATTGAGTTTCTTTCTCACTCAGCCCGATTGGGCTGGCCTACTATCGAGTATGTTCTCGTTTGATATACCAACAGGTGCAGGTTTAACCGTTATTGCCTTAATTGGTACAACGGTTGTCCCTTATAACTTGTTTCTACATGCGGCAACAGCGAGTAAAAAGTGGCAATCAACAGATGATTTAACCGCAGCAAGGCAAGATTTATTTTTTTCTATTCCACTGGGAGCGTTAATTTCTATTGCGATAGTATCGACCGCAGCTTCGGCGTTTTTTGGTCAGCAATTAACTCTGCGAAGTGCGGCTGATTTAGCGCCATCGCTACAGCCGCTGTTTGGTGATTGGGCAAGTATATTTATTGGCATAGGACTTTTTTCTGCTGGTATCTCTTCCGCTATTACTGCGCCCTTAGCGGCAGCTTTCGCGCTAAGTGGAATTTTAAACTTAGATAAAAGTCTTAATTCTATTAGCTTTAAACTGACGTGGCTGACGATTCTTGTTATTGGTGTTGTCGTCGCCAGTTCTGGCTACAAGGCCGTATCCATTATTTGGTTTGCTCAGGTAGCTAACGGTATATTATTACCGGTAATAAGCATTTTCCTGTTATGGATAATGAACACGAAAGTGCTGGGGGATTATCGTAATAATCTCTGGCAGAATATTGCTGGCGCTGCCGTTATCTTTATTACCTTATTATTGAGTGCTCGTAGTTTAATGTCAGCGTTTGGCTTACTTTAGTGGTTGTTTATCTTAATAAATAACTTATTGAGCTTGAATTATTAAACATAAAGGCCTGTCAGGTGTGTTGGCCTTTATGTTTTAGATGAGCTACTTATCGTTGTCAAATGCTGCTTTTAAGTTGTTGGCAAAGGCAACAAACTTTTCTTTAATCGTTTTTTTAACCGTAATATTTAGCGAGCCTAAAACCACTTTACCTTCGATGGTAATGATCGGCGCTTGTCTATTCGCCATTGACGGTGCTTTATTTTCTATACTGCTGATAATGCCATAGCTTTTACAGACAACATTAATATTTTCTGGCACGTAAATTTTATTGCTGCCAAGAATACAGTTTAATTTTATCGTGACATTTTGGTGTTGAAATACCGCATCAGTGAAGTCGAGTAGGGCTTCGCCCAAAATGTTATTTACCGTAATCGTTTTTGGTACATACCATTGGCCGCTGCGTTCAATATTACCTAAAATGCTTTGCAAATTTAGCGTGTCGTCACTATTGGGGTTGCTATAGCTTGGGGTAAACTGGTGTTCTTTATTATCGTTATATTGAGTGTCTGCTTTTAATGTTAAGTCTGCAACGAGATCGATGATTTCTTGATGACGGTCACTATTCATCGCCTGATCTAATCGACGTTCAAATGCTTCAGCTGAGATCACGCCATGGCTGTAGTTAAAAATTAGTTGATCAATGGTTTCTTCACGCACTTGCTCGATAGGGCGGTCTTCAAGAATTACTGACATAGGTCACTCCGTTGTTTATTATTTTTAATACCTGTTAGCAAAATAGTAGCAAAGATAAAGCCATAAATTTAATTCAATAAATACAAAAGCTTAATGTTATTGGATTTTTGTTTTTTGTGAAATTCGCCACAGATAGGTGAAAATAAATAAATAATAGCTACCCTTGTCAGCCAAATAACAGTTTTATCTTAACAGGGCTATGTTTTTTTACTCGATATTTAATACTTTCTTCAATGGTGTAAGGTGTTGCTCGAAATATCGCCATTGTTCAGTAGCGCTTTTATAAATGGGTTGACGTACTTGCTCAGAACTTGGCGTCTTAATATTACGTTGGGTTTTATGAAAATCAAGACATGATTTTTCAAACTCCAGGCCACAAAAATCAAGTATTCTTCGTACTTGTGTTTCTAAGTCATCAACTACATCTTCATGATTCACTGTTAATATAAAGTCTGGTAAAACGCTTTGCCAATGCGCCATTAATTTAAGATAAGCTTGGTAGTAACGACCAATGTCTTCGAGGTTGTAGCTAAAATCCTGTCCTTCAGCAAATAATTGTTTAAAGCCACTAAAGCAACAAGCCATAGGTGCGCGCCTGGCATCAATGATTTTTGCATTGGGCAGCATCAACCTAATTAAACCAATATGGAGGAAGTTGTTCGGCATTTTATCAATAAAAAATGGCGCATCTTCACGATAGACACGTGTTTCATCGATAAATTGTTGCCCAAAGCGTTGGAAGTATTCAGCTTTAATCTCGGCTAAGTTCTTCGGATACTGATTTGCTTGATTCGACGGCTTACGGCCGCGTAATCTTGATGCTAATCCCAAAACATTATGCAGCTCCATAGTGCCGTCAACTTGGCTATGTGAAGCAAGTATTTGTTCAAGTAGGGTAGAGCCCGCGCGAGGTAGTCCAACAATGAAAATTGCATCAGATGCGTTTAGCCCTAATTGTCCACGGCTTTGAAAAAGCTCAGCAGTACAAAACTTTATTTGCTCTTCAACCTGTTGTTCAATGTTATTGATATCAAAACCATTGTGAGCATGTTGTAAATCATTGCCTTGTTGGTAAGACTGAAAAGCCTGATCGTAGTCACACCTGTCTTCAAAGGCTTTACCTATGGCAAAGTGCAGCTGTACTTTGTCTGTTATTGCTAAATCTTGAGCTGCTTGTTGTACTTGCATTTGGGCAATTTCATCGTCACTAAAACGATAGGTTTTGGTATTGGCTAAACTCCAAAAAGCATCGCCGTAGCTTGGTGTCAACTGGTAGGCTTGTTGATAAGCCGCTACTGCTTTGGCGATTTCACCTTTGGCCTTTAAAGCATGCCCAAGCTGTAAATGAAAACCGGCAGTGTTGCCATCTTGGGTTATCGCTTGCTCAAACAAGGTGATCGCTTGTGCTATTTTACCTAGCCCGGTTAAAGCGTTAGCTTTGGCAACTTTAAAACTTAAATTATCGGGTTGTTCAATAAGCAGTATTTCAACTTGTTGTTCGGCCACTTTGTATTTGCCTAATCGCAGCAGTAAATTAAGGTACTGCGAGCGGGCATAAATATTTTCGGGGGCAAGTTCAAGCGCACTGGAAAGTAAAAACTCGGCATCATCATAAATTTTTAGTTCAATCCCAATTTCCGCTAATAAACACATACCTTCGATATGACGTTTGTTTTGTTGTAAAAAATGTCGGCAAATTTGCTCAGCCTTCAATAGCTTACCTTGGTGCATCAATTCGGTCACGGCGAGCAATGCCGCTGGTAAGCTTTTTAGTTTAGCTAATTGATTTGCCGCTAACTGCACTTGCTCGGGTTGATTTTGGTCACGATAAAGATGAATGAGTTCTTGCCAACTGGCAACTAAACTTGGGTTGAGTTTTATTGCTTTTTCAAAGGCAATTTTAGCCTGTTTTGGTTGTGCTAAAGCAAGATAAATGTAGCCTAACTCTTGATTTGCACGACTGTGCTTTTCATCAGCCTCGAGTAAAGCTTGAATACTTGCCAAGGCCTTTGTGTAGTCTTTAGCATAGCGCTGAGCGACACAAATTAAATACTTGAGCTCAATTTGTTGAGTTTTATCTGACGTTTGTTGCAGCTGTTGTTCGCTCAGTTTAATCGCGTCATCAAATTTTGCGTGTTGGATCAATTGTTGAATTGACTTTATTTGCAGTGCTATTGATGTAGGGGCTGTTTTTTCCAACGACTTGGCTCCGTGGGCGAGTGATGAATAAATAGGGTAGATCTTGCTACTTTAGCAAAAAAAAACCACTTGATGTCAGGAAATACTAAATCAAGTGGCTTACTGCTGTGCTATAGCTTAGCTAAATTTATTAAAGCTCGCTTTAATAAAAGTCATACGAAAATCTAATACCAACGGTACGTGGTCTATTGGTGACAACTTTTGGCGTAAACTGTTGCGTATCGATATAGAGTATTGCACTTTCGTCCATGACGTTATCGATAAATAGTTCAGCTTTCCATTCGTCGTTTGTTATCCCAAAGCTTAAGTTGGCCAAAACGTAGCTGTCTTGCACGTAACGACCACCCGCGAAGGTTTGTCCATTACTGTCTTGGTAATTCACCCCAGAATATACATCAGCTTCTTTTTCAATACTTAAGCCAGAGCCCGTACCGTAGATAAGATTAGTGGCGTCTTCTAATACATAAGCGTCCATGGTCATACTGGCTAACCTATCACCAGTGTAACTGATTGAACCGTTAATATAACCCGTCATATCCTGCGCTATATGATAAAAGTATTGTGCTTGCAAATTACCTGAAAACTTAGCAGAGTATGGCAGTTGACTACCAACCGCAGGCGCAATGCCGGCAAGCTCACTATTAATTGACGTTAGCTCAGTATCGATAAAGCTAAAGGCACCAGAGATAACTAAATTGTCAGTAGCTACCCAGGTAAAGTCACCGTCAACACCTCTGATTTCAGCATCGCCGACATTATCGGTAAAGACTAAAAAGCTGATATTAGTCGGGTCAAAACGTGAGGTTTGTAAATCAGATATTTTTGAGTAATAAGCCGTTGCATTAAACCGTAATGATTGATCAAATAACGTCGACTTAAAGCCTACCTCAACATTATCTAAACTATCTGTAGTTGAATACACGGGAATGCGAAAGCCATCAAAAGCACCTGCTTGGTTTTTAGCTAAACCACCGCCTACGCGATTGGTTACCGGTGGTCTAAAACCTTCAGAGTAAGAAGCGAAAACCATAACATCGTCATTTACTTGCCAATCAAGCGACGCTTTAATGATGGTGTCATCAACCGTTAACTTGCCATCTTTATCAAGCAAGCTGGTATCTAACTGACCGCTGGCTATTGCTGCTTGAATAGCCGCGGCTTCATCTGCACCAAAGAATGCTGTTAAGGCTTCATCGCTACCATCACCAAAGGCTTTCAACCGGCCACTAACGTCCATTGTGGTTGTTGCACCTTTAAAAGAGTCTTCTATTTCGTACCAACGTGCGCCAAAACTTGCCGTAACAGTATCGGTGAGGTCATACTCAAACTGTCCAAATAACGCTATTTGATCTATGGTGTGCGTAATATCATTGACGAAGCTAATTTCAGACGAGAAAGGCCCGCCATTACTATTAATACCGTCGGTGCCAGCAAGCGTTTTTTGTAAATTATTAAAATAAGGTAAATCAGTATTACCTAATTGAAATTGTCCGACCGTTGAAAGTTCTTGCGAGTCGTAAAATATACCCGCGGTGACACGCCAGCGATTCTCAGCTGAGGTGTTTACGCGAAATTCATGGGTAATACGCGAAGTACTGGTTTCTTCTTTATAAAATTTCGTTGGGTCAACACATTCTTGTGTTTGTGGAGTTCCGGCGTAATTACACGCATAATAAGCCGCAAATGAGCCGCCATTAGTATAGCCGGTGTAATCGATGGTTGAATTGATGTCTCTGTCGAGATAACCCCCCGTGTAAACAATATCAAGGTGCTCAAGTCGACCTTCTAATGTCCAAGTAGTTAAACCAAAGTCATCATTATTATTTTCAGGTACAAAGCGGTTGGTAGACGATTCGCCTTCAAGGTTTGGATCATAAGCAAAAACGCCTTCAGTATCGAGAGATTGCTGAGTATGCTGAACTAATAAATCCCACTCATTATTGATGATATATGATAAACCGAAACGTGCACCGGCATAGTTTGCGGTATTAAAATCATCTTCAACTAAAGCATCATTTTTTGGCGAAGTAATAGGCACATCACCTGGATTGGTTAAAGCGTCACCTGATACACGACTGATAACTTCTGCACTACCTATATAACCACCTTGACCAGGAACGTTTAAGATATTATCTATCCAACCGCCTTGGTGATCATTGTATGCGGCAACGCGAATAGCTAAATCACTTGATAAAGACAAATTAATATAAGCTTCAACAGAATTGCTCATATCGCCGCCTTTAGTTGTGCTAGTGCTGGTATCAAAACCGGCTGCAAAACCATCATGACTTGGCTTATTGGTAATTAGGCGCACTGTTCCTGATTGTGAGCTAGCACCAAACAGTGTGCCTTGTGGCCCAGGCAAAACTTCAACACGCTCTACATCGGTAGCATAAATGTCTAAATTTCGTCCTTGCATCGAGACCGGTTGCTCATCTAAATAAAACGCGACAGAAGGTTGCAGCGCTTGTACGGATGAAACCGCAATACTGGTTTGTGTGGTAGCTGCGCCACGAATGTATATTTCATTTTGTCCGGGGCCGGTGCCTTGAAAAACTACGTTGGGTAAAAACTCTACATATTCATCAAAATTTGAAACGCCAAGTTTTTCTAAGCTGTCACCAGTTAATGCCGTGACGGTAACGGGAACTTCTTGAATGGATTCTGTGCGTTTTGTAGCGGTAACTTCAATGACTTCTATTTTTGCTTTTTCTTGCTTTTTAACTTCCTCTGCGTAGAGAGAGCTTGATGCCGTAATCGCTGTTAATACCGCACAATGCAGCTTAGTGAATTTCATATTAATTATCCCTTGGCATTTTATTTGTGTTTTAATTATGTTTGAGTTGATATTATTAGAGTTGTAACTATATTGAGTCTCTGCTGCAGTTTAACAATAAATGCCATTTATTACAAAAAACTCATGTTCAAGTTATTTATCGTTTTTTTTCATGTTTACTCTGCTGTTTACAGTAAGATTAAAGAAGATATAATATCAATACAAATTAAAATCAGGGGAATGACTTGCCTATAAACGTCAAGAGCCAATTAAATCAAAAAGTATTTGTCAGTGCCTCGTCCATTATTATTGCACTGATAATTTACACTGCTGCATTGCCGGAACAAGCACAAAGCTTATTTAGCTTTATTCAGGCTGGAATAGTTGATAATGGCAGTTGGTTTTATGTTCTTACTGTCGCCTTTATTTTCTTTTTTGTTATTTTTCTAGGACTCTCTCGTTATGGTGACATTCGTTTAGGTCCCGATCATGCTACCCCTGATTACTCGATGCTGACTTGGCTTTCGATGTTGTTTGCTGCAGGTATGGGTATAGGTTTAATGTTTTTTGGTGTTGCAGAGCCCTTGATGCACTATTTATCGCCACCGACGGCTGAAACAGGTACCGTAGAAGCAGTGCAAGAAGCAATGAAGATGACATTCTTCCATTGGGGATTACATGCTTGGGCTATTTACGCAATTGTCGCGCTGGTATTAGCTTATTTTAGCTATCGCCATAATCTACCTTTAACATTGCGTTCGGCTTTATATCCTTTGATTGGCGATAGAATTTATCAATGGCCAGGGCATTTAGTGGATGTTTTTGCTGTGGTCAGTACGGTTTTCGGTGTTGCGACTTCATTGGGCTTAGGAGCGTCACAGGTTAATGCCGGCTTTGGTTATTTATTTGGTATTGATGTCTCAGTGACCAATCAAATAATTATCATGTGTGCTATCGTTGGATTAGCGGTTATATCGGTGGCGACCGGTTTAGATAAAGGTATTAAAATACTCTCTGAAACCAACATGGTGTTAGCGGTAATATTATTACTGCTGATTTTTGTTCTTGGGCCAACGGTATTCTTATTGCAAGCCTATTTACAAAATATTGGTGATTATATCGCTGATATAGTGCATAACACCTTTAATTTATTTGCTTATAAGAAGACTGATTGGATTGGTGGTTGGACAATATTTTATTGGGGCTGGTGGCTTGCTTGGGCGCCATTTGTCGGTTTGTTTATTGCCAGAATTTCTCGTGGCCGTACTATTCGAGAGTTCATCGTAGGTGTAATGCTGATACCGACGGTGTTTACTTTATTTTGGATGACCATTTTTGGTAATAGTGCCATTGATTTAGTGCACAACCAAGGTGTAGTGGAATTAGGTGAAATGGTCAGTAATGATTCATCAGTGGCGTTATTTGTATTTCTCGAAAACTTTCCATTAAGCACAGTACTATCGTTTTTTAGTGTCTTGATGATAGTGATATTCTTTGTGACTTCATGTGATTCTGGCGCTATGGTGGTTGATATGCTTTGTTCACATGGTAGTAACAATACGCCATTGTGGCAGCGAGTTTATTGGGCTGTAGGCATCGGCATTGTGGCGGCAATATTATTGTTGGCTGGAGGTCTAAACGCGCTGCAAACCATGACCATTGCCAGTGCTTTGCCTTTTGCTATCGTATTATTACTTGCCATTGTTGGATTAATTAAGGCGTTGCGAGTAGAAGCGTTTAAGCAGGAAAGTCAATTGATTGCAGCTGTTCCGCATGCCGGTAATGAAAACAATGACAGTTGGCAGATGCGATTGAAAAACATTGTCGATTATCCAAACAAGGCGAATGTGAATAAATTTATCAGCCAAACTATTGTGCCTGCCTTTGAGTCTGTTGCGCAAGAGTTAGAAAAAAATCAAATCAGTGTTGTTGTTTCACATGAAGATGGCTTGAGCTTGATTGTTGATCATGGTGAAGAACAACAGTTTGTTTATCGGGTATTAGCTCAAAAGCACTCACAGCCTGACTTTGTTATCGAAGCCGATGACGATGAGCAAAGTTATTATCGTGCAGAAGTACATTTAGAAGAAGGGGGGCAAGATTACGATATTATGGGTTGGTCAAAAACGGCAGTGATCAATAATATTATTGATCAATACCATAAACATCTGCACTTTTTACACTTGCTACGCTAACCTTTTGGAGCGTCAGTTTTAATAATACTACTGGCGCTCATCGCATTAAGTTCTAATAATGGTGCAGCATCTATTTCATTTGCGTCCATCATTTCTGATAAACGTTCCATTGAAGACAATAACTGAGATTGTTCCCACTGGGCTAAGTTAGAGAACTTATCAATAAAATGTTCTTGTAATGCTTGTGGGGCATTAAGTAATAGCGCTTTACCATTGTCGGTTAGATAAAGGCCTACTTTACGCTTGTCTTGTGTGTCACGCACTCTTGAGATCAGGTTTTTATTTTCTAACCTATCAAGAATGTTAGTCACGGTAGCAGCACTTAAATTAACACTTTTGGCTACTTGGCTTGAGTTGACGCCAGCAACTTTATCTATTTCTAGCATGATCAATAATTGCGGACTGGTTAAGCCTGAAGTTTTGCTCAGATGCTTTGAATGTAAATCTATCGCCCTGATCACCTTTCTGAGTGCAATTAATAATTCTTGATGTTTTTCCATGACAGTATGCTTTTAACGTTGAATTCCCGTAGTTTAATCAAAATTAAAAGTAGCGACTAGAAAAATAATCAAAATATCTATGATTAATCTTATGATATTGGGTTATTGTCGAATGGAATGGGGAGTTTATAAATTAAAAAAAAGCCGCTGAATCATATAATTTAACGGCTTTATAGTTTTATTACTTTATCTGGCACTGTTCATTGAAAAAATATCAGCACCCCGTAATTAAGTTAAAAACCACATTGTTTGCCTTGGTTCTTCTCTTTTAACCAGGTATGCAATGGTGCAAAGTAATCAATAATAGCGGTGGCATCCATTTGCTCGCTACCTGTTAATACCTTATATGCTTCTTGCCATGGCTTACTTGAACCCATTTCTAGCATGGTATTTAACGCTGCACCGGCATCTTTGTTGTTATATATAGAACAACGATGGATCGGATCGGTATTACCTGAAATCTCACACAAAGCACGATGGAACTCAAATTGTTGAATATGTGCTAAGAAATAACGAGAGTAGGGTACGCCACCAGGAACATGATATTTAGCACCAGGGTCAAAAGCGTTGACGTCACGATCAACAGGAGCGCTTACACCTTGATATTTCTCACGCAATTCCCACCAAGCAGTATTGTAGTTTTCTGGTGTAACTTCACCGGAGTAAACTTTCCAACGCCACTGATCAACCATTAAACCAAAAGGAATAAAGGCGATTTTCTCTAACGCCATTTTCATTAACAAACCAATGTCTTTTGACTCATCAGGAATGCTATCAATGAGACCAATTTCTTTTAAGTACTTAGGTGTAACTGATAGCGCAATGGTGTCACCGATAGCTTCGTGAAATCCGTCATTAGCACTGTTTTGATAATAAACAGGTTGGTTTTTGTACGCGCGTTGATAAAAGTTATGGCCAAGTTCGTGATGGATAACTGAAAATTCTTCGCCAGTTTTTTGGATACACATTTTAATACGAATATCATCTTTGGCATCTAAATCCCACGCTGACGCATGACATACCACATCACGATCGGCAGGTTTAGTAAATAATGAACGCTGCCAAAACGTTTCTGGTAAGGCGTCAAAACCAAGTGAAGTAAAAAAGCCTTCAGCGCCTTTTACCATTTTAATTTCATCGTAGTTGTTAGCAGCAAGTTGCTGAGTAACGTCATAACCAGGATCCGCATTTTCTGGTGCGACTAGATCATAAATGTTGCCCCAAGACTGCGCCCACATATTACCTAATAAATGCGCAGGAATGGGTTGGTCTTGTGGTACTTTGTCTTCACCGTAAGTTTCGCCTAACTCAGAGCGAACATAGCAATGTAAGTCATCATAAAGTGGCTTTACTTGTCCCCATAAACGGTCAAGCTCTTTGGCAAACTCATCAGCGGGCATATCATAATTAGAACGCCACATTGCGCCTAAATCAGGGTAGCCTAAGCCTTGTGCACCTTCGTTACCAAGCTCTGCCTGACGAATGTATAAAGGTTTCATATCTGGGCTGATAGTTCTCCAGCCTTTCCACATTTCTAATAATTCATCGTAGTCACGTGATGTCGCCATTTTAGCCGTCATCTTACCTAAGCTTAATGTCTCGCCAGCTTTAGTGGTGTAAGTGCCTTTGCCATACATGCTATTTAATTCAGCGCCAATGTTGGCTAATTCTGCTGATTTAGCAGAATCTTGTGGTGCTGGCATAACCAAACTTTGCTTTAAAATATTGAGTTTTCGGCGTTGGTCTTCACTAACGTTAACATTATCAAATTTAGCGGCTGCCATGGCGAATCGAACGCCCGCTTCCGTTGATTTTTGATCGGCCGCGGCCGCGAGAGCAGAAGTATCTTCAGTAATGAAGTTTGAATTTATCCAAGCGGCACGACTTCCCTCAAGGTTTAATTGCACCATTTCTTTTGCGGTATCGGCTAAGAACTTCTCTGCGTCTTGAGCTGTTAATGCTTGGCTTGTTACGCTTGCAGGTGTAACGTCATTTTTTGTCGTGTTATCACCAGTGCAAGCACTTAGACTTGCGGCAACTAAAATAGCTACTGTGGTTAATTTAAATGTTGATTTCATAAATATCCGTTATTGTTTTTGTTAGCGCTAAATTTGCGCCTTTTGTTAACGTAATAGAAGGTCATGGCTAGTTTAGATTGAGATGACGATATTGGCAACAACATTGGCTTTTGTTGCTTTTATTTCAACGCAATTGACAAATTTTGGGCAAAAAAAAGCTCAGCGAAAGGGATGCTGAGCCATTATATAAAATATACTAGGGAAAGTATGAAGTTCGCGTTTCAAAAGCATGCTCTTGAACCACGCAAATATAATATCGCTGATGGCTGTTTTTAACTGTCATGATTCTGTAACAGTTTGTACTCAACTATCGATTATTGCTTTTAAATTTTCTCTGGTGAATTTTGGGCAAAAAAAAGCTCAAGCAAAATGTTGAGCTAAAAAATATACTAAGGAGAGTATAATAAATTCACTATTCAAACATCAGCTGTTTAAAAGATGGGTTAATAATAATGATTTGTGGTGTTTTTTACTGTCTGTATACAGTAGCATTTTTTAATCTAGCTAGGGGAGTAGGGGGTTTCCTTGCTTTTGCTGGTTTAGCGGCTTAATCCTTGTTGCGTTATTTTAAACGCTTGTTTAAACTGCTTGTATTAATTTATTTCTTAAACTAGAACTACGGCGTTATTTACCTATGAGTACGAAGAATAAAATATTAGATGCAGCAGAAAATTTGTTTGCAGATAAAGGTTTTAATGGCACGTCTTTACGTGAAATAACCAGTCAGGCAGAAGTAAACTTAGCGGCAGTTAATTATCATTTTGGCTCGAAGAAAGAGTTGATCAAGGCGGTTATGTCCCGTTACATGAATGAATTATCGCCACGTTTGGAAGTTGCTCTAACACAGGTATGTGCCACAGATGCGCCAAGTTTAATTGATGTGTTCTCTGCTTTTATTGATCCGTTATTATCATTAAATGAATTTAAAGATAACGGTACTAGTAATTTCTTGCAGCTTTTAGGCCGAGGTTATACCGATAGTCAAGGTTTCTTGCGTTGGTTTTTAACCACGCAATATCCAGGTGTTATTGATAATTTTATCTTAGCAGTACAGAAAGCTTACCCTGAATTAGGTGCTGAAGAAATGTTTTGGCGTTTGCACTTCACCATGGGCACTGTAGTTTTTACTATGTCTTCGAGTGACGCACTCATTGATATCGCAAAAAGTGATTTCGATCGAGATTTACAAATATCAGATGTGATACGCAACGTGATCCCTTATGTTGCCGCCGGTGTTGGCGCACCTATGCCAAAATTTTAACGCTAGATAGATGATGACTAGGTCGATATTTAGCTTTTTTGCGACTAAGAGTCTTTGTTTATGCAGGGGATTTAGGTAGAGTAGCAACATCTTAATATACTAAAGTGTTGCTATGGGTCCAGTCATGCTTGATGTGCAAGGCACATCATTGTCTCAAGAAGATAAAGAAATAATTCAACACCCGCTAGTGGGGGGATTAATTCTTTTTACGAGAAATTACCAATCAGTCGAACAAATCACGCAATTATGTCAGCAGATCCGAATCGCGGCGAATAAGCCTATGCTACTAGCTGTCGATCATGAAGGAGGACGTGTACAACGCTTTCGTGATGGGTTTTCATTGATCCCTGCAATGGGAAAAATATGGCAAATGGCAGAACAGAATTTAAGCCTAGCAAAAGAACTTGCCAAACAATGTGCGATATTAATGGCGTCGGAAGTACGTGCGGTAGGCATTGATATTAGCTTTGCGCCAGTGTTAGATATTAATAATATTAGTGATGTTATTGGTGATCGTGCTTTTCATCAAGAGCCTAGCCATGTCAGTGAGTTAGCCGAAGCTTTTATTAGTGGCTTACATCATGTTGGCATGAAAGCGACTGGTAAGCACTTTCCAGGGCACGGCAGTGTCAAAGCCGACTCGCATATTGATCTTCCGATTGATATACGCTCTGAAAGTGAAATATTTAAACAAGATTTATTGCCTTTTAAACAACTTATCGACAAACGAAAAGTTGATGCCTTGATGCCTGCGCATATCATTTTCCCTGAAGTTGATCGCCAAGCAGTGGGCTTTTCTCGCTATTGGCTGCAAACTATTCTGCGTGAACAGTTAGCTTTTGACGGTGTTATTTTTAGTGATGATTTGTCGATGCAGGGCGCTGCTAGTGTTGGTGGCTATATTGAACGTGCTGAAGCTGCACAAAGTGCGGGCTGTGATATGTTATTACTGTGTAATAATCGTCAGGGCTGTGTTGAAGTATTAGATGGTGCCAATATTGTTAACTCGGTAAAAAGTGCCACACGACTTGAAAAGTTGTTAAAACAACCTAACACGGGTGAAAACTGGTCAGCACTTACTACCAATTATAATTGGCAAAAAGCCAGTGAATTTGTTAATCGCTATCGTTAATGCTTATCATCTACCATGCTCAGTTCAAATTAAAAAATAGCAAATCATAATAATAAAAAATATTGGATCAACTGATGAAATTATCAAAACAACTCTTTATTCCGTTGGCGCCTGTTTTAGCGGTAATGTTTTATTTTTTTCTACAAGCTGTAGGCATGGAAAGCAAAGCATCTATCGCTGCAGCGATTACATTATTGACTGTTATTTGGTGGGTAACTGAAGCGCTGCCTATTCCAGCAACGTCATTAGTGCCTTTTGCCCTGTTACCGCTTTTTGGTATTGTCGACCATAAAACGGTGGCGTCGTCGTTAGGTAGTCATGTGATTCTACTACTCATGGGGGCATTTATGTTGTCAAAAGCCATCGAGAAAAGTGGCGCGCATGAACGTTTAGCCGTTTATATGGTGAGGTTGGTGGGCGTAACAAGTGGCAGGCGCATGGTATTTGGCTTTATGTTAGCGAGCGCATTTTTAAGTATGTGGATATCTAACACGGCGACTACCTTGATTATGCTGCCGATCGCATTAGCTATTTTAAAACATATTGACAATAAAAACCTTAAAGTCGCCTTGATTCTAGGCATTGCCTATGCAGCAAGTGTGGGTGGTGTTGGCACACCAATTGGTACACCGCCTAACGTAATCTTTATGGGAATTTATGAAGAGCAAACAGGCGTTGAATTTGGCTTTTTAGCGTGGATGAAGATTGGTATTCCAATTGTGGTACTCGCTATTCCAATTATCGCCTTTTGGCTTACGCGAAATGTTAAGCTTGAGCAAGAAGTGCACTTGCCTACCTTAGGTCAATGGCGTTCTGAGGAAAAAAGAACTTTGTGGGTGTTTGGTTTAACCGCATTGGCATGGATCACCCGTCAAGAGCCTTTTGGTGGTTGGAGTGGTGTTTTAAACATAGAAATAGCTGGTGATAGTACCGTTGCCTTATTTGCTGTAGTGTTAATGTTTATTGTTCCTAATGGCAAAGGCTCGCGTTTATTGGATTGGGAGAGTGCTAAAACTATTCCTTGGGGAATGTTGTTGCTCTTTGCTGGAGGTATAGCCTTGGCTAAAGGTTTTGTTGCTTCTGGTTTAAGCGGCCTATTAGGCGAATGGTTAGCGTCATTTTCTAACCTACCTTTGGTGATTATGATTGTTACGATATGTTTAGTGGTGACCTATTTAACCGAAATAACCAGTAACACAGCAACCGCAACATTGTTAATGCCTATTTTGGCCGCAGCCGCTATTGCGTCAGGCTATGATCCAAAAGTTTTAATGGTACCGGCGGCAATATGTGCCAGCTGTGCTTTTATGTTACCCGTGGCGACAGCCCCTAATGCTATTGCATACGGTACCGGTGAAATCGAAATTAAAGACATGGTGAGAGAAGGAGCGGTACTGAGCTTTATTATTGCCTGCTTAGTCGGCATTGTTTGTTACTTAGTGTTGATATAGCCCCAGAGAGCGGCTTAGTTTACTTGTGAATTCGACGGTAAAGTGCTGCTATTAGGCGCTGATATTAAATAATAATAGTTAACCTGAACTCTGGATAAGCTATGTCCGTCAATGCCACGATTTTTGCTCGTATC
>CAJXUN010000031.1 GCA_913061475.1 uncultured Colwellia sp.
TGGCAAATTATATATCACGTGCAAATGCTGCACTGATTGATTTAAACGACTTATTGAGTCAAGGGTAATAAAACATGAAAAAAATAGCGCTAGCGGTAACACTCGCATCAATTCTATCAGCTAATGTTCAAGCAGATGCTTTAGGTATCTATTTAGGTGGTCAACTATGGGACAACCAAGCCTCGGGTACATTAGGTGATGGCAGTTCACAAGTCGATTTTAATTTAGTTGATGAAAAACAAAATAGCTTTTTTATTGCCTTTGAGCATCCACTACCAATAATTCCTAATCTGCGTATAGCCTCGACATCATTAGAAACCAGTGGTGTAACTACACTTACTACTGATTTTGAATTCGAAGATGAAACGTTTAGTAAAGATGCGATAGTTAATGCGAATTTTAATGTCAGCTATGTTGATTACACTCTATATTATGAGTTGTTTGATAATGACATATTATCATTTGATTTTGGTTTGACTGGCCGTGATTTTGACGGCGATGTAACCCTTGCTGCGCAGGTAACGACAGACTCTGGCATAGTGACACAATCAGAGAGCATTGCGGTAACAGATATAGTACCTATGTTATATGTTGCGACTACTGTTGGTTTGCCATTAACCGGGTTAAATTTATATGCACAAGGTAACTTTTTATCATTTGATGATCATACGCTTTATGACTATGAAGTGGGAGTAAGCTACGAGCTTATTGATAACCTTGCGGTAGATGTAAATATTAATGCAGGCTATCGTGCGGTTAAGTTAGAGCTAGAAGACTTGAATGACTTATATACTAATATTGAATTCGATGGTGTGTTCATTGGTACAACAATTCACTTCTAAAACTTAATACTGAAAGTTCGTACAAGGCAGGACTGAGTGATCAGTCCTGCTTTTTTATTATCTGAAATATATTTATTGCGCTTGGCATATCCTATTACTATCAGCTAGGCATCAGAATATCTGCTTTGAAATAATTCTATGACTGTGACTATGACTAGAGATAGACCGCTTGTAAGTGCATAGTTCACTCAATTGAATTCACCAATTTAAATGCCGTTAGCTAGTTTATAGTACTGACTGATTGGATGAGCATTTGGGCACGTAATGGTGGTGTTAACCAAATTAATGTTAGGCGCGTTCGTGATCTGGTAAGTACTAATTCTACTCGTATTAGGGACGCTTAAAGCACATTTGTAGAAGCTCTGGTATCACGCACTTCATATCGGTTAAAGAGGTAGAACGCTCTATATTGAGTTATTAGCTTGAGGCCGTCATGAACTAGTTTGTTATTAAAATTGTTACTAGGCGCAGATGAAGGAGTAGATATTTAACGAACGAAACGCTTCACCGTCTCGGATTTGTATAGATAATAAAAAAGCCATCAACATAATGTTGATGGCTTTTACGTTTATAGATTTTTTACTAACAATCTACATTATAATATTACGCTTTTTTACGGCGAGTAAATAACATAGGTGTAAGTAGTAACATTAACCAACCGAATGAACCACTTGATTTCTTGTTAACAATTGAAGCTGAGGCAGTTGTTGTATCTGTATTGCCATTACCATCGTCGACTGTTAATTGAAAAGTAATCGTTTCATCTTTTGATACTTTTGGTGCTTCAAAGCTAAATGATGCTGCACTTGCGTCAAAGCTAACCGGAGTACCTGAAAGCTGAGTCCAAGCATAAGTTAACGTATTAGCATTAGCATCTGAAGAGCTAGAACCATCAACAGTAACTGAACTTCCTTCTGTTGTAGATGAAAGTCCTGTAATTGCTGCTACTGGTGCTACTTCAATAACACCAAACGTGTAAGTAGACTCAGCTGTATTGCTGCCCAATGTATTCGTTAGGGTTACTTCATTATCCGTACTTGCAGTACGAGGAATTAAGTCAAAACCAACAGATAACATTTTAGTTGACTCGCCAACAGCACGAGTAATTGTCCAAGTAACTGTATTATCTGAAACAACGCCACCATTGTTAACATTAGCAATTTCTTGTCCAGCAGTAACTTCAGCAACTAAAGTGTAAACTTTATCACTGTTAGTAAAGTTAGGAGCAATTTCAAAAGCTACAGGGTGTGCTTCACCTGGTGTCATTGTTTGCACACCATTTTCTAGCTCTTCAGATACAGTTTCCACTACATCTGCTTCGCCTAAAGTGATTGACCAAGGTAAGACAAGACGAGTATCTGCATCTTTTATTTCGATCAAGCCTGCAGTGTTTTCTGCGCCTTCCCAGTCTAGCGTCAAATCAAAATCTGAAGCATTTTGAGTTATTGTTGTAGTTACAACTTCACTAATTGATGTCTCTACAAACTGAGTGGTAGAAACTTTAACATCTACAGCATCAGTTGCACCAGGTGCAGATGCAGTATAGGCATCAACAACAACATAGTAAGTATCCGCAGGTAAATTAGTAAAAGAAACTAATTCATTCGAACTTGCACTACCACTTGAACCAATTCTAACAAATGACGAGTTTAATATACGTAAATCAGCGTCAGGTGCTTCCGTAGAACTTGTAGAAAATACTGCTTGAGGTACTACAGCATCAAAAGTAATAGTGAAGTAGTCAAAACTACCATCTAGAACGGCTAATGTACGTTCCTCAATTACTTTAGCTTCATAAGTTGTAGTAGTAAGCGTACCTGTTAGTTCTTTAGATTTTAAACCTGTATAAGTAATTGAACCATCAGCACGGTTAGCAACAATAGCAGCATCCGTAGGTAAGTTATCACCAGATGCTTGTACCATTACTGGTAAACGAGCGTCAGGGATACCTGCAGAAGTTAATGTTACATCACCAAAATTCCAAGTATTTACTGGAGCTTCGCTAACGTCAGCAGTAACTGTAATGGTTTGTGTTTCACCGGCTTTAATATCGAAACTTGCTGGTGTAACTGTTAACGCCATCTTGTTAGGAACTGGTGTAGTTGAAGGCGCTACAGGTGCTGTAGCAGGTGTGTTTGTTGTAACTGTCCAGCTAGCATCCTTAGTTGCTGTAAAGGTACGAGTCCATGAACAAGTATCAATACATTTAGTGTTGGCCATCGAAGGAATATTTAACGACAAAGGAACGCCGGCAACAGCTGGATTTGCTTTCATATAGTTAGCGAAAGTTTCATCCATGACTAAACCAGTATTTGTTGCTAAATTAACACGAATACTACCAGAGCCCATATCAAATACATCAGCTGCTGTTTCGCCATCTTCTTTACGAACATCTGTAACAGCGGTAAGCATTAATGCTGATCGAATGTTATCAGGAGTCCAAGTTGGATGGGCTGATTTTAACACTGCACCAGCACCTGAGGTATGAGGCGCTGACATTGAGGTACCTTGTAAGAAGGCATAATCAGCTGGAGCAGTACCTGTAACATCATGACCAAATTGTTGATCAGAATATGCTGCGTAAATAGATACGCCAGGAGCTGTCACTGAAGGAGTCATGATATCTGCAACAGTGTTGTTAGGACCACGCGATGAGAAGCCTGCCATAACGTCAGCATCTTCAGGTGTGACTTCTAATTTTCCATCAGCCGCTGTAATAGTTGCTGTGTGGCCTGTACCAGATGCTAACCATGCACGTAAGGCATCGCCGTCTTCTTGGTTGATATGGATGCCAGGTACAACATAGACGTCGTTATTAACAGAGCCTGCACTTACATTACCAAGAACAAAGCCACCCGCACCACCAGCAGCAGCATTTATTGCTTTTGAAACACGGGCAATTGCACCACGGTCACAAACAACGATTTCACCGTTAAATGTATCAGCAGGGAAAGGTTGTAAACATTGTGCAGGATCGCCGTCAGGGTCGTTACTGTTAGTGTAATCACCAGCCCAAACGATACTTGCTGTAATACCGCCAGATGCACTCTTACCGTCAATAGCTGCTAGTGCAGTGTCACCACCAGTAAAAGTGCCAATTTCTTTATCAAAAGCAACTTCACGACCGTGAGTAGAAGCACCTACAACAGTGTACCAAGGAGCATTTTTCGACGTTGTGTTTGCGTCTGGGCCGTCGTTACCTGCAGAAACAGCAGAGAATATGCCCGCTTCTTGTGCAGCTAAGAAGCCAAGCTCTGTTGAGCTTACCCATGGGTTACCACCACCACTGATTGAGTAGTTAAGTACATCTACGCCATCTGCTACCGCATCATCTAATGCTGCTATAATTGCCGCGCCAGGACAGCCAGAGTATGTATCGCCACGATCACCCGGATTACAAATTTGGTAAGCAACGATGTTTGCGTGTGGTGCTACACCAGAGATTTGACCAAATTCAAAGCCAGTTGTGTTGATACCGTCACCTTCAGCTTCACCTGTTTCAGGGTCAACTAAAGGAACATCTAGTAAAATATTACCACCAGCTGTACTTGCTGTATGTGAGCCATGTCCACCGTAATCTTCACCATTTTTTGCTGGAGGATTCTCACCAAATACAGCGGCATCGTCATAATTATCAGTAACTGATGCGTATGAACGCACACCGATTAGTTTATCATTACACATTGACGCGAAATCGCCAGCACAGTCACCAACATAAACACCTGCGCCCCACGGGTTAGTGTGGTCATAACCATCACCGCCAATATCAGCAAATGAAGCATGATCAGAGTTTACACCACTATCAATCACACCGATGATTACACCTTCACCCATGTTTATTGCTGTTGGGCCTTCACCTTCCCATACTTCTGTAGCACCGATGTGAATTGGACCTGTATCAGTATCCATATGCTCCATACGTTCACGTTCAACAAACTCAACACTACTTAAAACAGCTAATTTTTTAGCCTGCTCTTGAGTTAAGCGCAAAGCTAAACCATTTAACGCATTCTTATAATGATAAACAACTTCTACATCGTTACCTAGTTGATTTTTAGCTTGGCTAAGGAATTCTGACTGTTTAGTTGCAAGGTAATTTGCATACTGAATTGATTCTTTAGATTTGGTATCCAAACGCAATTCGTCACGAACTTGTTGTGATGACATTTTGCTTTTGGCTAATTTAGCAAATAAATCTTTTTTAGCGATTCTTGGATTAGTTGCAGCAAGTCCAGCAATGCTGCCGTCATATGTCGCTAGAGCCATATCTTTCAAGCGAACAATGTATGTGTATTGCCCTGCTGCTAGGTTCTCTTCAGCGATAAACTTTTTGTTATATTTGTTTGTAGCTACCTTTGAACCCGCAACTGGCTTAATATTATTTTGGGCTTCAAATGCAAGTGATTGACGTACGTCATTGACACTTGCCACTGAACTAAGGGTTACAGACATTAATGCTGTTGATACAGCTAATGCGACTTTATTTCTCACGAATAATCTCCTTTGCGCTATGGGAGCGCACTTTATTATTTTTTGCTGATTTATAATTGTAATATCATGATGTCAGCTAGTATTTATTGATTCTTAAATGTTTAGAATTTGAGAGCAATTCAATAACTCGCAATAATGCGAGGCTTTAACATAGCACATGTAAAGATAATGTAAATAACTTGTCAGCAAAGCTTTGCTTAAATATGGAGATCTGCTTTAAAAGTGGAAAATAGTGTTTACAGGTGGTGTGTTTTTAAAGGTATTTTCTCTTTTGAAAGTCACTTTTTAGCTCTGAGGTAATCGCGGGTGAAAATTTTTCAGGAAATTGTATGAATGATTGAAAAGGATAATGAGGAAGTAAATGCACAAACTTGACCTGATATAGGCTTGAAGTGTTACCTTCAGGCCTATGTTCATGTTGTCAATTAATGGCTATTGTCATTAATAAATTGTTCAAGTGCATGACGTTCAAATTTATAGGTTGTTATACAATAATCACAGGTCATAGACACGCTGCCTTGCTCGGCAATAATACTTTCGAGTTCGCTAGGCGCAATTTGTGAAATAGCACTTAAGCATTTATCTTCTGAACAACTGCATTGATAGCTAACGGCTTGAGGCTCAAACAGTCGAACTTCTTCCTGATGATATAATCGATAAAGCAGATCTTCATTAGTTACTGAAAAGATCTCTTCAGGTTTTATAGTATTAGTTAATTGGCACAAGTGCTCAAAATCCGCTTGCTGTTTTTCCTTATCACCGGCATCCGGTAGCAACTGAATTAATGTTCCGGCTATTTGTGAGGTTTTTTCGTCGCTAAATAGCCAAATTTTTGTCGGAATTTGCTCAGACACTTCAAAGTAGTGCGCTAAACATTGTGCTAACGTGTCTTGTTCTAGCGCCACGACACCTTGATAGGGCTCACCATTTTTTGGACGAATAGTGATAACCATATTACCTTTGCCTATTAAGTCTTTTAAGGTAGTAGCATCGGTGTCGCTAGCCATACGAGCAATTCCACGCATTTCCTGCTCATTATTGCCATTAACTGCCATATAACCTACAGGGCCATCACCTTGAAGTTGCACAGCAATTTCGCCTTCAAACTTTAAGGTTGCTGTTAATAAGCAGGTTGCCGCGACTAATTCGCCTAATAGTTGTTTTACACCTAGAGGGTAATCATGTGGAGCAACAATTTCTTGAAAGGTTTGGCTTAAATTAACCAACTCGCCTCGTGCATGTAGGTTATCGAATAAATAACGATTTAAGATATCTGTTTGCATTGTCACTGGTTATATCCTTTCTTTTAAATGCCGAATTTGTCGGCGTTGCTTTTTATCGGGTTTACTGTCACTAGCAGGACTTAGCAAAATCCCTTGCTTACGCGCTAAATTATTTTTTTCACGTGTTTGAATACTTTCAGAGGTTTCTTGATAAAGCGTTTGTGCGAAACTGGCATCTCGACGTTTATCGGCTAATGCAATAACAATGACGTGTTTTTCTTCAAACCCTTGTCTTATGGTAATACGGTCATCTAAGGCAACGGTTTTTCCTGATTTAGTCCGTTGACCATTGTAAAATACTTTGCCGCCATCGATCATTTGTTTTGCAATCGCTCTGGTTTTATAAAATCGCGCCGCCCATAGCCACTTATCTAATCGGGTTGACTGATTGGTTTCAGTATTGTTAACGTTAGGTTTAGCCATGGTTATGCTTATCCTCAATACAGGCATTATAAAATTGCCGAAAGTTAACATAACGGTAATGTTTACGCTAGTTAGAATGCATTTCTTTACATTTTGTTAACTATTTTTCACTAAAAAATAATATGACGTCTTGTTGCCAAGCTTCGGGTCAAGTATCATCAAAGAGAATTGAAATTTCCAGATAATAAAAAAATTATAAAAAATGCCATTATCGAATAATCTATCAAGCACGTTTGAACAGCTATCTAAGCTTCCCCAAAGAAAAATTACTCAGGTAATTATCCTGGTGCTGATTAGCTATATTGCCTTTTTGTTTGCGCAACTCACTTGGTTGACGCTATCTGAGCCTGCGCATAATACAGGTGCAAAATTAAATAACCCATCATTGACTTCTGCGACTCAGCAAGAGCAAATCAGTGTGCGGGCGATCCAATCACTTAATCTTTTTGGTGCTTTTTCTCAAACTAAAAAAGAGGAAGTAGCAGAGGTGGTCATCGAAGATGCACCTGAAACGCGTTTAAAGTTAACTTTAACCGGTGTTGTTGCCAGTAATGATAAGGCGACCGCTGGCGCTATTATTGAAAGTGCTGGTAAACAAGAAACTTATAGTATTGGTGAAAACATTAAAGGTACGCGGGCGGTTTTAGAAAATGTTTTTAACGATCGCGTGTTATTAAAAGTATCAGGGCGCCTAGAAACCCTAATGTTTGAAGGCTTAGTCTTTGATAAAAATGTTAAGCCGGTTATATCAAACAGTACCAGAGATAGGCCTCAAACAACGAAAATATCTCGAGGAGATTTATCATCCCCTAACATTGTTGATCAACGCGATAATAGAGAACTAACCAATGCAACTAAATCGCTGCAACAAGAACTGAATGACGATCCGGGTAAAATTACTGACTATTTGAAAATTTCTCCAAAACGAGAAAATGGTAAAATTTCTGGCTATCGAATAATGCCAGGAAAAGATCCAACTTTCTTTGAAAGTGCGGGTCTTAAGACCGGTGATGTTGCAATACAAATGAATGGTTTTGATTTAACCGCGCCTAGAGAGGCAGCTCAAGCGCTACAATCTTTAAAAGAACAACGCGAAGTTTCGCTGTTACTTGATCGTAATGGTGATATGACAGAAATACTTTTCAGTATCGATAATTAGAATAAAAGGAATAAACCATGCGCAAATTATTAAGCGCACCTTGGTATAAGCGTAGCTTGACCGGGGTTGTTACAGCAGTTTTACTCAATAGTGTTTTGCTCTCTACAAATATAAATGCCGCTGAATATTCACCCAATTTCAAGGGCACAGAAATTGCTGAATTTATTAATATTGTCGGTAAAAACTTAAGAAAAACCATGATCGTTGATCCTAACGTACGCGGTAAAGTTAACGTCCGTAGTTATGACTTACTGACTGAAAAGCAATATTATCAATTCTTCCTAAATGTGCTCGAAGTCTATGGTTTTTCCGCTGTTGAAATGGAAAATAATGTTGTCAAAATTATTCGTAATAAAGACGCGAAAACTTCTTCAATACCCGTAGTAGGAAATGAAAACCCTGGTGCTGGTGATGAAATGGTGACACGGGTTGTTGAAGTTAAAAACGTTACTGTGCGTGAACTTACTCCATTGCTTCGCCAACTATCTGATCAAGCGGGTGGGGGTAACGTGGTTAATTACGATCCTGCTAACGTTATTATGTTGACCGGTACTGCTGCAGTAGTAAATCGTCTAGTACAAATCATTGAACGTGTTGATAAAGCCGGTGACCAAGATGTGCAAATCATCAGCCTAAAATATGCCTCAGCCGGTGAAATGGTGCGTATTATTGAAGCCATGAATAAATCAGATCAAGGTAAAGGCTCAGGTACACCCACTTTCCTAATTCCTAAAATTGTTGCCGATGAACGTACTAATAGCGTTATCGTCAGTGGCGAAGTAAAAGCTCGTGAACGTGTTGCTCGATTAGTGTCGCGCTTAGATAGTGAGCTGGAGTCTAACGGTAATACCCGAGTTTATCATTTGAAGTATGCCAAATCAGAAGATATGGTGAAAGTGTTACAAGGGGTGAGTGAATCAATTGAAGCGGACTCCTCGGGCGGAAAATCGTCATCAAGAAAAAATCAAAGTCGTAATGTCAGTATTGACGCCCATGAAGACACTAATACCTTAGTTATCACGGCTGAGCCTGATATGTTGCGCTCTCTTGAAGCGGTTATTCGCCAATTAGATATTCGCCGTGCACAAGTACTGATTGAAGCCATTATCGTTGAAGTATTTGAAGGTGATGGTGTTAATTTAGGTGTGCAATGGTTTCACGAATCAGGCGCTATGACACAGTTTACTAATGGTGTTACGCCAATAAGTGCAGTGGCAGCCGCAGGTGAAGCGGCACGTTCAACACCTGGAACAAAGGGGTCAACGGTCACATCCGAAAATGGCGCTATTACGGTTAATCCAGATCAACCTGATACAAAAGGTGACTATAGTTTAGCTGCTCAAGTGTTAGGTTCGGTGAGTGGTACGCTGTTTGGTATCGTTAAAAATGATTGGGGCGCAATCATTCAAGCGGTAAGTTCAGATACAAATTCTAACTTACTCTCAACACCTAGTATTACCACGCTTGATAATGAAGAAGCTTACTTTATTGTTGGCCAAGAGGTTCCTATTATTACTGGCTCTCAAACCGGCAGCAATAACAGTAATCCATTCCAAACCGTTGAACGCCAAGAAATTGGCATCAAATTAAAAGTCACACCACAAATTAACGAAGGTAGCGGTGTGCAGTTAACCATTGAGCAAGAAGTTTCTTCGGTCAGTGGTGCCACCGGTGTTGATATTTCAATTAACAAGCGCGAAATTAAAACCACGGTAATGGCAGATGACGGCGCTACGGTTATTTTAGGTGGTTTGATTGATGAAGATGTACAAGAAAGTGTGCAGAAAGTCCCTTTACTTGGCGATATTCCATTTATCGGACATTTATTCAAATCAACCAGTAACACTAAACGTAAGCGTAATTTGATGGTGTTTTTAAGACCGACAATTGTTCGTGACGGTAAGTTAATGAATGATATTAGTAAAGAAAAATACAACTACATTCGCGCGCTGGAAATTGAAAAGAAAGAAGCCGGTCTTGAGCTGATGTCTGATGAAAAGTTACCTATTCTGCCAAAATGGAATGACGAGCTTTCGTTACCACCGTCATTTGATGAATATATGCAAAAGCGCGATGAAGCCAAGTCGTCGGATGAAAACGAATAGTTATGAGCGATACTGACCCACAAACACAAGCGTTTGTTAGCGTAAGTGAAACAGCTAACCTTGATGATGAGTCATTACTGTTAGCTGAAAGTGACATTTTGACTGATGACGGCGTTCGTTTTCGCCTGCCTTTTGGTTTTGCTAAGCGTCATAGCGTGTTGGTAGAAAATGATAACGGTGCATTACGTTTAGTTTGTATTGAAACCATCAGTGCTGATATTTTATTAGAAGTGCGCCGTGTGCTAAAAGCGTCTTTTACTATCATCATAAAAAGCGCCGAAGAGTTTGAGCAGCTGTTAACTATTACCTATCAGCGAGATTCTTCAGAAGCACAGCAAATGATGGAAGACATTGGCAATGAGGTTGATTTATATTCACTTGCCGATGAAATGACCGAAACAGAAGATTTATTAGAAAACGAAGACGACGCCCCGATTATTAAACTCATCAATGCCATGTTGAGTGAAGCGATTAAAGAAAACGCTTCTGACATTCATATCGAAACCTTTGAGCAAGCGTTGCAAATTCGCTTTCGCGTTGATGGTGTTTTACGTGAAGTATTAAAGCCTAATCGTAAACTAGCGTCGCTGCTGGTGTCACGAATTAAGGTTATGGCTAAACTTGATATCGCTGAAAAACGCATTCCTCAAGATGGTCGCATTTCTCTGAGAATAGCAGGCAGAGCTGTCGACGTGCGTGTTTCAACTATGCCAACCGGTCATGGTGAGCGAGTCGTGCTGCGTTTATTAGATAAAAACTCAACGCGTTTAGATTTACAAGACTTAGGCATGACCGATGGCAATCGAGCGCGTTTTTCTCAGTTAATTGAAAAACCACACGGTATTATCCTTGTTACGGGGCCTACCGGCTCAGGTAAAAGTACCACCTTGTATGCTGGTTTAAGTCAAATTGATAGCAAAGAGCGCAATATTCTCACCGTTGAAGACCCAATCGAATATGCTATTGAAGGTATTGGCCAGACACAAGTTAATACCAAAGTCGATATGACTTTTGCGCGTGGTTTACGCGCCATACTTCGTCAAGATCCTGATGTGGTGATGGTGGGTGAAATTCGTGATTTAGAAACCGCGCAAATTGGTGTGCAAGCTAGTTTAACTGGGCATTTAGTCTTGTCGACATTGCATACTAATACGGCAGCAGGTGCTATTACGCGTATGGAAGATATGGGCGTTGAACCTTTCTTACTTTCATCAAGTTTACTTGGCGTATTGGCACAACGATTAGTGAGAACCTTGTGTCCACATTGTCGAGAGTGTTGCCCAACATCAGCAGAAGAGCGTAAATTATTACAGCTTAGTGATGATGATACCGCACCTATCTTTAGAGCGGTTGGTTGTGACGAGTGTAATTTTAAAGGTTATCGAGGCCGGACCGGTATTCATGAATTGATCGTGGTTGATGATAAAGTGCGAGAATTAATCCATAACGGTAAAGGTGAGCAAGCCATTGAAAAATTCATTCGTAAATCAACACCGAGTATTCGTCGTGATGGTTTTGATAAAGTAATGCGTGGTGAAACCACCATTGAAGAAGTATTGCGCGTTACACGTGAAGACTAATTAATATAAAGGTGATGAGTTCTACAGGATTTTTAAAGATTAAAATTCTTGATTATTCACCTTTATAACTAGGTATAAATTAAATTCTAAATTATGGCAGCATTTGATTATCAGGCAGTAGACAGCCGAGGAAAAAATAAAAAAGGCGTTATTGAAGGCGATACCCCTAGGCATGTGCGTAATTTACTGCGTGAACAAGGTTTAATGCCAATCGACGTGACCCCCTGTTTACAAAAAAGACAGCAAGAAAATAAAAAGTCTTTTTTTAGTGGTGGTAAAAAAATATCAGCATCTGAGCTAGCATTAATCACCCGACAATTATCAACTTTAGTTGAATCAGGATTGCCCATTGAAGAATCTTTAATGGCAGTAGGGGAGCAGTGCGATAAAAACTCATTAAAAAGTATGGTGATGGCGGTACGCACTAAAGTAACCGAAGGCTATGGCTTAGCTGAAAGCATGGCAGAGTTTCCACAAGTGTTTAATCGCTTATTTCGTGCCATGGTCGCGGCAGGTGAAAAATCAGGTCACCTTGATAAAGTATTAGACCGACTCGCCGATTACACCGAACAGCGACAACAACTGAGATCTCAGCTTATTCAAGCTTTGGTATACCCCATTATTATGACCGTCGTGGCAACGGGTGTTATTGCGATATTATTAACTGCTGTGGTACCAAAAATTGTTGGTCAGTTTGAACACATGGGGGCTAATTTACCTGCTACCACTAAGTTCTTGATCGCCAGTAGTGATTTTTTGCGTGAATATGGTTTAGCGCTTGTGCTAGTTGTTGCTGCATTAATGTTAATTTGGTCACAATTATTGAAAAAAGACAGTTTTAGGTTTGCATATCATCAGCGCTTTCTTGCCATTCCTGGTCTTGGAAAAGTGGCGAAAAGTGTTAATACTGCAAGATTTGCTCGTACCTTGAGCATTTTAACCGCCAGTGCCGTTCCTCTATTAGAGAGTATGAAGATCTCAGGTGAGGTATTGGACAACTTGTACATTAAGCAAAGTGTCAAAGAGTCTGCTGACAAAGTCAGAGAAGGAGCTAGCTTGCGGGTCTCGTTAGAGCAAACCAAGTTGTTTCCGCCCATGATGCTACACATGATTGCCAGTGGTGAAAAAAGTGGTCAATTAGAGCACATGTTAGGTCGAGCTGCCGATAACCAAGATCGTGAGTTTGAGGCGATTGTGAATATATCACTGAAAGCTTTTGAACCCGCGTTAATGGTGGTTATGGCCGGCATTGTATTATTTATCGTTATGGCTATCTTACAGCCAATTCTTCAGTTAAATACGTTAATAGGAAGTTAGAAATGAAAGCAGTAAAAAATGTTCGAGGTTTTACCTTATTAGAAGTGATGGTTGTTATCGTTATTTTGGGTATTTTAGCCAGTATGGTGGTGCCAAACCTTATGGGTAGTCAAGAACGCGCCAATATGCAAAAAGCCGTTTCCGATATTAATGCTTTAGAAACTTCCTTAAGCATGTACAAAATGGATAATTATAAGTACCCAAGCACCGAGCAAGGCTTGGAAGCTTTAGTTACCGAAACTGATATAGAGCCTGCACCACGCCGTTTTCCTGAAGGTGGTTATGTAAAACGTTTGCCTAAAGATCCATGGGGCAGTGAGTATCAACTATTAAATCCAGGTGAGCACGGTAATATGGACGTGTTCTCTATGGGGCCAGACGGTGAACCAGGCACTGATGATGATATTGGTAACTGGAATTTAGGCGATTATCAATAATCAGCTTTGATTATTGCTCTATTATGCCAGTTAATACTCGCCATTCGCTAAAACGAAAATATTGCACGCAGCAAGGGTTTACCTTGATTGAAGTGATGTTGGTGATTGTCTTAATTGGCGTGATGATTTCTGCGGTGCAGTTTACCTTTTCCAGCAGTAAGCCTGAACAAATATTGCAACAAAATAGTGCCCGCTTTGCGGGCATTTTTGACGTGGCTGCAGAGTATGGCCTGTTAAATAATGTTGAATTGGGGATGTTAGTTACCGAAAGCAGTTATCAGTTTTTAGCTTATGATGGTGTGCAGTGGACGCCGATTGCAGATAATCCCTTGTTTGAAGAGTTCACCTTGCCTGAAGGTATTGAAATTACTTTACAACTTGATGATTTACCTATCGAAGAGCCATTACTTTTCGACTCTTCGTTATTAATTAACCCAGATGAAGATGAAAGTTTTACCGAAGAAGAAGATAAGAAGATTATTCCTCAAGTATATATTCTCTCCGGCGGAGATATTACGCCTTTTAGCTTAACATTTTCATTTGCTGATTTTACGTTCGACGGTGATGATAATGTCAGCTTTAAAGTCAGCGGAACTTACACCACACCATTAACACTTGAAGGGCCGATCGCTAATGATAAATCGGGTTAATTTAAGTGTCGTGAAGTTAAAAAAAGGTTTTACCTTACTTGAGGTCATGCTGGCAATGGCAGTATTTTCTATTGCAGGTATTGCTATTTTAGGTACAGCGGAGACTAATGCCCGCAATTTAGGTTATTTAGAAAGTAAGATTGTTGCGAATTGGGTGGCATCGAATCAACTTGTTGAGACTACATTAGATACCTCGTGGCCACCAAAAAACAATAAGAAAGGTAAAGTGGAGCTTGCTGGACTCGAGTGGTTCTGGCAGCAAAAAGTGATTAAAACCACTGACAGTGACATGCGAGCTATTGTCATGGAAGTGAGATTAGAAGAAAATGATCCGTCGGCATTAAGCAGTTTAATGACTTATATTTCGAAGCAAAGTAAATGACAACTATCACGATTTGCCAACCGAATTCAAAATCTCAAGCGAGTTATCAACAATCTCGACAGCGTGGCTTTACCTTATTGGAAGTATTGATTGCCATTGCGATATTTTCGGTAATAAGTATGGCTAGCTTTAGTATTTTTGAAACGGTGTTAAACAGTGATACTGTGTCAAAAGAGCGCACTGACCGAATTAATGAATTGCAACGCGGGTTCTTAATAATTGAGCGTGATATGTTACAAATTGCGCGTCGTAGCGTACGTTTTAATGGTGAGGCGCCTTTGGCCGGTTTTTTACATACCGACAATGAAAGTTACTCGAGTAGCGAGCAAGCCATCGCTTTTGTGCGACATGGATGGACCAATCCTGGTTTACTCTTACCTCGCAGCGATATGCAATCAGTGGCTTATCAATTAAATGATACAGTGCTCGAGCGAGTACACTTTAACTTTGTTGATGCAGTGTTAGGAGAAGAGCCGAAAGTTAGACCGCTGATTTCACAGGTTGAAAAATTAGATTTCGAATTTTATGATGGTAAAAAATGGCAAAAAACCTTAGCGGAAAATACCTTGCCCATAGCTATTGCGATTGAACTAGACACCACAGATTACGGCATTATTCGTCGACAATTTCTGGTTGCAGGTAATAGTTTACCCGACAGCGGTGAACCTCGTGATTAGCGTGAATCGCCAAAAAGGCGTGGCACTCATTACCGTTATGTTGATTGTTGCATTAATTGCTATTTTAGCAACACAAATGACCGCCCGTTTGCAGTTACAAATGCAACGCACGACAAATATTGGCTCTAATCAGCAAGCCTATTGGTACGCCATGGGCGCTGAAGCATTTGCAAAAAGAGTTTTAATACAATCGTTGGAAGATGACGCGGAGGTTACACACTTAGGGCAAATGTGGGCGCAAGGAGAGAATACTTTTCCTGTTGCTTTTGGGCAAATTACCGGTGAAATAACTGACTTACAAAGTTGTTTTAACCTAAACGCCCTGCGCACAGATGATGGTAGCAGTGTTAAAGGAGCCACAAAACCCATAGCAAGAAAAGCTTTTGAAGAACTGCTTATCGCGCTCAGCATTGAGAGTGTCGGCAGTTTTGAAGCCGAGTCTATGGCTGATGCATTATCAGATTGGCTCGATACAGATGAAAGCATTACCGGCTCTGGTGGCGCAGAAGACAGTGATTATGCTGCGAAAGAATTTCCCTATTTAACGGCTAATCATTATCTGGCGAGTATTGGCGAGTTACGCGTGATTGAACATTTTAGTGTCGAAGTGATAAATAAATTAAAGGATTATGTTTGTGTATTACCCGGCAGTAACCTTAACATGGTGAACATTAATACCATAGCACAAGATAAACCTGAAATACTTGTAGCCATGTTAGGGATAAGTCAAAATGATGCCTCGCAAGCGTTATCTGCCCGTGAAGAAGAAGGCTTTAAAAGCGTCGATGATTTCTTTGCTTTACCAGAATTAAGTAAAGCTCAAATATCCGCAGACCAAAAACAACAATTTGCTGTTAAAAGTGAGTATTTTAAGCTTAAAGCAACGGCAAGTTTTAATAATAGTTACTTTGCTCTAAATACCATTATGCAAGTAGACAATAAAAATAATATAAGTGTGATCAGTCGCATCATAGGACGAGAGTAATGGGTGAAACCTTATTTATCCGGTTAGGCAGCCAAGCTGAAAGTAAAATTCACTGGCTGATTAAAACCAACGGACAAGAAGAAATTATTGCCAGTGGTGAGTTGCCAAATGCACAGGCGTTAACGCAATTGGCTGAAAAGTCTTTATCTAGAGAGGTGATAGCATTTGTGCCTGCAAGTGATATTGCCATTAAACGCTTAAAGGTACCTGGCTCTTCTCAACGCGCTATTCGTTTAGCTGCCCCGTATATGCTTGAAGAAGAATTAGCCCAAGATGTTGAGCAACTCTTCTTTGCCTTTAGTGATATCAAAAATGATGAGCAGGGCAATAATTGCTTTCTCGCTGCACTTGAACGCGTGCAATTAGTTCTATGGCAACAGTGGTTAGCAGATGCCGGGGTTTTCTGTAAAGTGTTCATTCCTGATGCATTAGTATTGCCTATTAATCATCACGGTGCTACGGCTGTTATGCTTGGCGAACAAGTGTTAATTAGGTTTGATGAATGGCAAGTCATGGCATTTGAAGCCAATGCTTGGCCTATTATAGCGAAACGTTTTACTGAGACAGATGAACATGCCATATTTGCTTATTCAGCTTTGTCGCAGGTGCCGGCACAATTAAATATTGAATATTTACCTGAAGAGTTACCTTTGGCTATTTTAGCGAATCATCACGCGGGTAAATTTAATTTACTGCAAGGTGAGTTCCAGATAAAAGAGAAACGTTCCGCCGCTAGCGTGAATTGGCTTTGGGTTGCGGCTATCGCCTGTTTCGCATTGCTGCTTAACTTTACGCTTAAAGGTATTGAACTATACCAACTATCTCAGCAGCAGTCGGCGATTGAAGCAGAGATTATTGCCAATTATAAGTCAACATTCCCAGCAACCAAGCGCGTTAAAATTTCGACGATTCGTTCACAATTGCGACAGAAATTAGCCGAAGTAGGTAATAGCGATGACTCAGCAGGCTTTTTATCATTATTGGTGAAACTAGAGCCGGCTTTAGCGCAGGTACCTGAAATCAAACCACAAACATTAAAATTTGACGGTAAACGTCAAGAAGTGCGTATGCAAACTATCGCTAAAGATTATCAATACTTTGAAAAATTAAAAGTGGCGTTGGAAAAAGCCGGATTAACGGTGAATTTAGGTGCGCAAAATAATCAGGGCGAACAAATTTCAGGTTCATTTAGTATTACTGATACATCAACTAAGGAGCGCTCATGAAAACTTGGTGGCAGCAGTTAAACCTTCGTGAACAACGCTTGGTTATGGCAATGTCAGCCGTGATAACCATCTTCATTTTGTACGGTCTTATTTGGCAACCACTCAATGAGAGTATCGCCAGTAGTAAATTAAAAATTGACCGCCAGCAAACCCTTTTGACTTGGGTAGAGGACAGTACTCAACGTTATCAGCTAGCGAAACGCAACGGCAGGAATACCAGTGGTGCAAGTTTATCAAGCATCGTAAACCGTACTTCAAATTTGAACAAAATCACCATTACGCGCATGCAACCTCAAGGTGACGATTTACAAGTTTGGATTGATGAAATATCGTTTAACCAGCTCTTAACTTGGCTAGAGCAGTTAGCTAGTAGAGAAGGCTTACGAGTGAAAAATATCGATCTTAGTCTAGCTGACCAACAAGGTGTGGTTCGTGTTCGTAGATTACAGTTAGGAAAAAGTTAATGAAAAGTAAGTTTGCTTATGTAGCAATTTTTCTGGTTTTATATAGTGTTTTTGTTGTCGCGCTAGCGCCAGCTAGTTGGTTGATAGCGCAAGTTAACTTGCCGAGTAATGTCAAAGTGTCGGCCGTTGAAGGCACTATTTGGGACAGTCATGTTGAGCAAGTGATTATCGACGATGTTGTGGTTAACCAAGTCCAGAGCTCTCTGTCGTTTATCTCAGTATTAATGCTTGATCCTAAGCTTGATCTAACATTTGGCAATGCGCTAGTTAATGGTCCTGAAGGGCAATTAACGATAAGTGGTTTATTGTCTACTATGTTAGTGGAAGACGCCCGCGTCTCTATTGCCGCTAATACTGTGGCATTACGGCTTAATCTACCGATAGATGTTATTGCCCATGAGCAGTTGCAACTGAATGTCTCACGCTTTGTTATCGGAGCACCGATTTGTAATGAATTACAAGGCGATCTGCAATGGCGAAATGCTGCCGTTTCAGCATTTGATGAGCGCGTTAAGCTTGGTGGACTTTCCGCGACTTTAAGTTGTGATAAAGGAGAGCTTGTTGCTGAAGTAGAGCCAAATAACAATTTAGGTTTAAGTTATCGCGCGCAGTTAAAGCAAGGTGGTCGTCTTTCGGGTAGTGGTTACTTAACGCCAGGGGAAAAATTTCCTGAGCAATTAAAAGAGACCTTAAGCTTTTTAGGTAGCCCAGATAGACAAGGTCGCTATCGGTTAAAAATGTAGTGTTGAAGCTAAACTCATTGTACTTAGGCTCTTTATTGAACAGTGAGTTAACCAACTTTGGCTAGTACTTAGCTGTAGCCTTTATTTCTGCTAGTAACTCATGGTAATTAGTAATTGAAGGGTATTGATTTATCACCCGGCTAGCTTGTTTACTATCGGGATTTGCTACGGCCAATAAATGTTTAATACCATACTTTTTTGCTGAATCGAGTATGGTGATACTGTCATCAACAAAAAGTGTATTTTCTAAAATAAAGCCATGCTTTTCTTGTAGCCGTTGCCATAGTAATTGCGACTCTTTAGTCACACCGAATTCATGGGTCGAATATAAGCTATCAAAGTATTTATCTAATTGAGTGCGCTCGATTTTTAGCGCTAAGCTGTCAGGGTGGGCATTAGTGACAAGTACAATGTCGCGACCTGATGATTTTAACGCCACAAGAAAATCATGAGCGTCGCTGCGTAGACGAATTAAATGCTGAATTTCGCGCTTTAAATCAGTAATCGACAGTTGCGTCTGTTCAGCCCAATAATCTAAGCAATACCAATCTATGGTACCTTCAACTCTGTGGTAGTGATCAACCAGTGATTTTTTTGCCTCGGCCAAATTTACTTGATGTATTTCACTGTAGCGCAGGGGCAGATGATGCAACCAAAAATGATTATCAAAATGTAAATCGAGAATGGTTCCGTCCATATCAAGTAAAACAGTTGAGATTTTTGACCAATCAAGCATAGATTTTTCCCTAGAAACACGTTTATTATAGGATTATAGCGAAGTGGTTTGACGATGTATTCAAGGTAATCATGCTATTGTTGAACTTTAGTTTTTGATTCGGCATATTTCTCGGTTAACTTAGTGCAATAAAGGGCGTTATGACAACAAAAAAAGTACTACCGCAAATTACTGCACGTAAGCAAGTAGCGAAAAGTCGCTTATTCGCGATTGAACAAATCGATCTTACATTTAGTAATGGCGAAGCACGTGAATATGAACGCATGTCTGGTACAGGGCGTGGGGCTGTAATGATTGTTCCTATGCTTGACTCGCATACTATGTTGTTGGTGCGTGAATACTGTGCCGGCACGCATAGTTATGAATTAGGTTTTCCAAAAGGCCTTATTGATGCGGGTGAAAGTGCTGCAGAGGCGGCGAATAGAGAACTTAAAGAAGAAATAGGTTATGGTGCCAAAAGCTTAACCTTGCTCCACACGGTCGCCATGGCCCCGGCATTTTTTGATGCCAAAATGTCAATTTTTATGGCCGACGAACTCTATGCTGAAAAACTGCTGGGTGATGAACCCGAAGCATTAGAGATAGTGCCTTGGTCATTAGCAAATTATCGACAGCTGTTACAGCAGCCAGATTTTAATGAGGCGCGAAGTTTTGCCGCATTATTATTAGTTAAAGATCACTTGGGAGGTAGTTAATGAGCCCGGAAATGTTACTGTCAGTGGCACTGGAAAGTGCAAAAAAAGCAGGGCAAGAAGTTGCTCGACATTATAAAAGTGGCGATTATACCGCCGAAACAAAAGCCGATAATAGCCCAGTAACCAGTGCCGACATTGCCGCTAATGAGGTTTTAATGGATGCACTGAAAACGCTCACGCCAGACATTCCTATTATTTCTGAAGAAGTTGGTGCTTTACCCCTCGAAGAGCGCGGCAAGTGGTCACGTTATTGGCTGTTAGACCCTATTGATGGTACAGGTGAGTTTATTATGGGTAGCGGTGATTTTGCCGTTAATATTGCTTTGGTGGAAAATGGCTGGCCGAGCATCGGGGTTATTCACGCACCTGATCACCATTTAACGTATTATGCTCAAAATAATTTAGGCGCTTATAAAGAAAATGATATTGCTAGCCATAAAATACAGGTGGCCGAGTATGATGGCCAGCGTCGGATAAAAATAGCGATCAGTCGGCGCCAAGATATTAACTTAATGGGGCAATATTTAAATGATAAATATGATTTTGACCGCGTTGCACTAGGCAGCTGCTCGCTGAAAAACTGCTTAATTGCTGAAGGTGGAGCGGATTGTTATTTACGTGTAGGACCCACGGGTGAATGGGATACAGGGGCTAGTCATTGTATTCTCGAACAAGCCGGTGGCAGCATTATTGATAGTGAATTTAATCCGTTAACCTATAACCAACGTACGACACTGATGCAGCCAGATTTTCTATCGTTAGGAAATAAAAAAATTCCTTGGCATGATATTATCAAGCCACATAAAGCCACACGCGTGATTAAATAAAGCCCAAGCAATGACCATAGGGTTAGTTGCAAAATATTACAAACATGGAGTGCTACATGCGCCAAACTAGATTAATTTTAATAACCTTGCTTGTTAGTGCGATAACGAGTTTGCCTGCGTTAGCAACATGGCAGCTTGATAATGAAAAGTCATCGCTGACTTTTATTTCAGTGAAAAAATCGACGATTGCAGAAAATCATCATTTTTCAACGCTTGAAGGCAATATCAACGAGCAGGCATTGGTTAATATTAATGTTGATTTAGCCAGTGTAAACACCAATATTGCCATTCGTGACGAGCGTATGAAGCAGTTTGTTTTTGACAGTAGTAAATACGCGTCCGCAAAGTTTTCCGCGCAGCTTGATAATGCTATGTTTCAAGCTTTGAAAACCGGTGAAGTTAAAAAGCTAACCGTAAATGGAAAAATAGACTTTCATGGTCAGCAGCAGGCCATTGCTATTGATGTTAATGTGATTAAATTGACCGAAAAACAAATTTCAGTTCATACCAATCAGCCATTTTTTATTAAAGCTGATGCGTTTGGTGTGGTGGCGGGTATCAATAAGTTGAAAGAGCTGGCTGCTTTACCAAGCATTGATTACGTTGTACCCGTAAGTTTTTCGGTAACATTTGCCCGTTAATACTGGTTATTAACCTTAAAAGGTACTTATTAAGTACCTTTTTTATTCTGCTATTTCCTCACTGTCCTCGATAAATTGATCTGCTGGAAGAATGTTTACCGTTTCATGTAGTTCAGAATAAACTAATAATGCAGATCCTTGTTTAAGCTGTTGATGCACTTGGGCTATTTTATTGTGTAATGAAACATCTTCGCTGCCATATTCAGTACCTTCTCTTAATACAAAATTCTCGATGATGGCGTTTAAAGTTTCTGGGGACAATTGTTCTAACGGAATGATCATAAATATCTCGAAAAAAATTCAGGAATACGTTGTTCAAGCCAATATTGCGGCTTAAAAGGGTTTTTACCTGTAATAAAACCTACATGTCCGCCACGCGCACTGACTTCAAAGGTGACTTGTTTCGGTAGTGTTGTGATGGCCGTGGTATTTTTATCACATAAAAATGGATCATCGCTGGCGTGAATGATTAAACATGGAGCGATAATATCTTTCAGCACATCACGGCCACTAGATTGCTGATAATAATCATTAGCATCGTTGAAGCCGTTAATTGGTGCGGTGATCATTTGGTCGAAATCTCGAATAGAGCTAACGGTGTCTAAATTTTTGATATCGACATTATGTAATAGATTCGCGTTTATTTTTTCAATGGTGCTGGCTTTAAGCATATCAACGAGATATTTCTGATAAACACGAGAGAAGCCTTGGTTTATTCTGTCGCAACAACTTGAAAGATCAAGCGGTGCGCAAATAACACAAGCAGCTTGATAAATATTTTGTTTTTGCTCTGCTAAATATTTAGTTAGTACGTTACCACCCAATGAGAATCCAATAATGGCTTTTTTTGCGGCAGGATAGTGACTAGCAAGGTGCTGGCTAAAATAATCGACATCACAAGTTTGGCCACTATGATAAGACTTTGCCAAACGATTGGGTCGTCCACTGCAGCCGCGAAAATGCATTAAAACTCCAACCCAGCCTTGTGCTTTAATGGCCGATAACATGCCCTTAGCATAATGGCTGTTTTTCGAGCCTTCTAAGCCATGTAATACTGCAATAATTGGGCGAGAGCAACTAGCGTTGACTTGCTCTGTCCAAGCTAGGTCAATAAAGTCACCGTCAGGCAACTCCAAAGTTTGATTCGTTGTTTTAATGGTGTGATGGCGCCTAAAAAATTTAGCGGCAATAGTTTGAAAGTGAGCGTTTTTTAGCCACCAAGCTGGGCTGAACGAACTTTTGGTAAACATAACGTGGTAATAGTGTGTAATACAAAAACGTTATTGTACGTTAAAACATCGCCAAAGCCTATAAGTAGGCCAAGTGTTAATAGTACATAGCCACCAGATGAATTAGGCTACTGCCACATTAGACTATTTGGTTAATAAGCAAGCCTTTCCTTGCTTCATCATCTTTTTTTGCGATAATCGCAGATTGCAGTAATATAGCGGTTTGTTGCTGCTCAGCTGTGGCCGATGAAAAACCAGTATCGGCTATTTTTGAGCGTGCACTGGTGGTGTTAATAACCTGAGTTTGATAGCTGTTCACCTGACTTGATAGGGTATTACTTGCAGCGCCGCTCGTTGTCGCAACTTGGTTAATGACATCGCTAGCGTTGATAATGAGTTGTTGGCTGGTTGCAGGGTCGCTTGCGCTTAATCCTGAAATAAAATTATTGCTGCCGAAAACTTCATTGGCTACCGTATTAATGTGCTCACTTAATTGTGTTAACTCATTTTGAATCGCGTTATTGTCGTTGAGCGGATTCGTCGCTTGAATTGACAGTTCGTTAGCGCGTTGTAAACCTTCATTAATTGCCGTTAGTCGGCCCGATTGGATACTCGTTTGGTTGATTTGATCTTGACTATTATTGCTTAACTGTTGCGCTGAATTAAGCTCCGCTGTCAATCGTGAGGCAATTTGTAAACCGGCAGGGTCATCTGACGCGCCATTAATACGTAAACCCGACGCGAGCTTTTCATCTTCTTTCGCTTTATCTTGCGCTAAACGGTTTATCGTATTTAACGCAGGGGATGCTTGCTTGATTGACATGGCCATAATGACATTACCGTATATGATTCGTTAGTGACGGATCTCTAGTATAGTCAAACAACACAGCATTTACTGATAGCGCTTCATTTATTCTATTTTCGAGTTTGCGGTGTTCAGTGAGTTATTGTTCATCTTCACTGATGTGCTTTAAAAAGTAATAGACATAAAAACTGCAAATGCCCAACAGAACAACCAAGCCAACAAAAGAAAACAGCACAATAGAATCGTTGAGTAGCATATCTAAAATGTTCATAACTCACCCCAAAAAAATAGCGAAATAGTAAATAGGTTAGAGTGCTATTGTAGATAATAACTCAGTGGGACTTATTGATTTAGATCACAGTTATCACTAGGGTCTGTTGATCTTTCGCGGTTAAATTTTGTTCGGCTTTTTAAAGATAGTAAAGCGTTTTAATCGCGGCGAGTAGTGTGTAGTGTAGCCTAGTCATTCTAAGCAAATACTGCTCACAGCTACCGCATCCTGCTCTCGCTAAGTACCTACATCCTTGTAGGCAACAAAGAGTAAAACGCTTTTAGCCGAATCTTTCGGACAGCGTTTGTTGGTCATTTTTGCGGCGTTACCCCACATGGATGTGGGGTAAGGAGACTTTGCAGGAGCATAAAGTATTTATTACCTTTTTATGTGGAACAACCACATGACAAAGGCTCTGCCTTGTATAAATGCCCAACAAACTGCTGCAAAAACAATCTCGAAAGATCAACAGACCCTAGATATAATTAATATTATTACGGTGACAGTGCAAACTGTTGACGTTGGTAGTTATAAAACCATTTACCCGCTTAAATTTGTCCGGGTATATGGCTTTTAAGTAATGGCTTTTCGAGGGGAATTAAAATTAATAGAACTTTCTTAATTTCAATTCTCTTTGGTCGATTATTTTTCGGTAAATCGCTTCAGCTTTTTCTCGGGCGTCTTTAATTTGTTCTATGGTTAATTTATGTTCGTCCATATCACGACTTTTTTCCGCCATTTTATAGCCATTTTTCGCAGCAATAATATTCCAGACATACGACAGTTCTGTACTTTTAGCGACGCCTTTACCTTCAAAATACATTAATGCGAGATTAAATTGCGCAAGTGCATAGTTTTGATCTGCCGCTTTTTGGTACCAACGGGAAGCTTGTAAATAATTACGTGTGACGCCTTCACCGTTATATAACATTACCCCTAAATTAAATTGCGCGCGTGGTAGGTCTTTATTTGCGGCTTTTTCCATCAATGCATAAGCGGTTTTTAGATCTTTTTTGGTAACCTCACCCTCGCTGTACAATAAAGAAAGGTCGAATAAAGCATCTGTATAGTCTTGTGCTGCCGCTAAATTAAATAATTCTAAGGCCTTACTTTCGTTTTTAATTACCCCGTAGCCGTTTAAATAAATTAAGCCCATTTGATATTGAGCAGGCGCGTATTCTTCGGCAACCAAAGGCTCAAATTCAGCCATGGCGGCTTTAAACTCACCACGGTTGAGTTCATAAATACCTAAATCTAAATCGGCACTGAATGCTGTACTATGCGCAAGTAGCGCAATACTGGTGGCAAGTAAGGATAATCTTTTCATTATAATGTCCTATGTCTATGGAGTTCCAATGACTAAATCGGAAAAGTACTTAGGTTAAGTGTAGCAATAAATTTATAATGCTTGTGACATTATCTCTTCAATTTGTTCTTCAAGGTCAAGCCATTGCATTTCGTGCGCTTCTAAATCCTGTTTAATTTTAGCTTGGCGTTTTAGTAAATCGGTTAGTTTAGCTTTATGCTCAGCTTGATAAATATCACTATCGGCCAATTTAGCTTCAACTTCTGTTAACTCATCTTGATTTTTTTGCACTAACTTTTCAAACTTGTCCGCTTGCTTGCGCAGTGGTGACGCTTTTTTACGTAATTCGGCTTGCTCTTTCCGTTGTTGTTTTTTATCTACTTGCGGTTCACTGACTATTTTGTTTGCTTTGACTGTTTGTTTTTTATCATCATTTAACCATTGTTGATAATCGTCAATGTCACCGTCAAAATCGGCTACGCGGCCATTAGCAACTAAGTAAAATTCATCAACACACGATTCTAGTAAATATCTATCATGGGCAATAAGGATAATAGCGCCATCGAAATCTTGTAGGGCCAATACCAATGCTTGACGCATTTCTAAATCGAGATGGTTAGTCGGTTCATCTAGCAGTAATAATTGCGGTTTTTCTAAGACAATAAGTGCGAGTACTAAACGTGCTTTTTCCCCGCCTGACATCGTGGCAACTTTGTCTAATGCTTGATCGCCACTAAAGCCAAAGCGCCCTAAAAATGATCGGGCTTGTAATTCGGTGATATCAGGCTTTGCACGGGTAATATGCTCGATGGCACTGCTGGGCATATGTAATTGTTCAAGTTGGTGCTGTGAAAAATATCCGACCTTTAAATCCTGTGCGCAGTAACGTTCGCCCTTGAGTAAGGTTAAATCTCCGGCCAGTGATTTGATCAAAGTTGATTTACCCGCACCGTTGCGACCTAATAAACCAATACGGCTACCGGGTACTAAAGTCATACCAACGTTTTCTAAAATAATAGCGTCATTACTATAACCACATTGGCTTTCGGTTAGTGCTAATAAGGGGTACGGCAGTGTATCAGGCTGTTCAAAGCTAAAGGTAAATTGACTATCGACATGTGCAGGCGCTAAATCAGGTAATTTTTGTAGTCGCTTCAAACGGCTTTGCGCTTGTTTTGCTTTACTGGCTTTAGCACGAAAACGATCAACAAAAGAGGTTAGATGTGCGACTTCTTTTTGCTGCTTTTGGTATTGCGCGTCTTGCTGGGCTAAATGCTCAGCACGTTGACGCTCAAAAGCGCTGTAATTGCCTGAATATAACTTAGCGGTTTGATGTTCAATATGGAGAATTTGGCCAATAACATCATCAAGAAAGTCACGGTCATGTGATATCAGCACTAAGGTGCCGGTGAATCTTTTGAGCCAACGTTGCAGCCAGATAACTGCATCTAAATCTAAATGGTTAGTGGGTTCATCGAGCAACAATAAGTCGGCACGGCTGATCAAGGCTTGTGCTAAGTTTAACCGCATACGCCAACCACCGGAAAATGACTTTACCGGATTGACGAGTTGCTCTTGCATAAAGCCTAGACCATGCAATAACTCGGCGGAGCGAGCAGGTAAACTATAACCATTGATGGTATCTATTTGGTTGATAATGGTCGCTTCAAGTGTGCCATTGTCGTTGTCACGGGCTTGCTCTAGTTTAGCTTCTAGCTGACGATATTCAATATCACCATCCATGACATAGTCTAAGGCGGATTGCTCGAGCGCTGGAGTTTCCTGCTTAACGGTGGCAATTTTCCAACTTGCGGGCATCGTAAGGTTACCCAAATCGGGTGGTAGTGTGCCAAGTAAGCTGGCAAATAAAGATGATTTTCCACAGCCGTTCGCCCCAACAAGTCCCACTTTATGATTTGGATGTATGGTAAAGCTTGATGATTTTATGAGGTATTTTGCACCTCGGGCTAAACTTAACTCTGTGGCTGTGATCATTTATCGTTACTCATTTCAATGCAAGGCGCTATTGTCGCTTTTCCTTAGGGTGTTGTTCAAGGTAAAATAGAAGCACTAAGCAGATATCTTGTAAAAAGCATTTAAAAACCACTGTAAAATTAAATAAAACTGAGTAAAAACGTGAAAAAAAGATTTATAGCGGGTGCTATGTGCCCAAAATGCAAAGCAATGGATACTATGGCACTGACGAAAGAAAACGGTGTTGAAACGGTAACTTGTGTGAGTTGTGGTCACCTAATGTCGCAGCCAGAAGAACATATTGTACAAGAAGTTAGACCTAACGAGCAGGTCATCGGTATATTCAAACAAGAATAAACCCAAAAGAAATATCATCGTATTGGTCTTTGCTTAGCGAATAGTTATTGCTAGGTTGCTATTCAACTGAATTAGCATGAGCGCATTGTTTAACAATGCGCTTTTTTGCAGAAATAACGTTAAGTACAGCACAGGTATAATGATAGAAAAAAATAAGCTAACATTAGTTTCTTCTGTCAGTACATATCTGACAAAAGTTATTAAGTGACTGTTTTATATTTCTTTTATGGTAGCATCCCAAAGCTATATTTAATTGCCAATGAGCAAGTTCGAAAGTGAACGTGCAAAAACCATGTGAAATAAAGCTTGTTATCGTGAGTCGCTTACTGCTATCATTCTTCACATCGGGTTGAGAGAAAGCCCTGTTTATTTGTAAGTACCTCGTTGTTTTAGTAGTAATTCTTCGCGTTAACCTCAGTTAAATATTTGTTTTCTTCCTGTTAAATCGCCTCATCTGTAAGGCGCACTTTTATATTAATTTCTAGGATTATCTATTATGTCTAATACAACAACTGGTTCAGTTAAATGGTTTAATGAAGCAAAAGGTTTTGGTTTTATCGAGCAAGAGTCAGGTCCTGACGTTTTCGCTCACTTTAGCGCTATTGCTAGCGATGGTTTTAAAACTTTAGCTGAAGGTCAGCGTGTACAGTTTACTGTAACTGATGGCCAAAAAGGCCCGCAAGCAGAAAACATTGTTTGCATCTAAATATTTTTAATTAATGGGTTGTTCACAACCCATTAATGAATACTAGTTTGAAAGAAAGTTCTGTTTATTTGTCCGTTCCTCGTTGTTTTAGTAATGAATCTTCGCGTAATCCTCAGTTAAATACTTGTTTTTTTCCAGCTCAATTGCCTATTTTCAGGCACATTTTTATTAATTTTATAGGATTATCTATTATGTCTAATACAACAACTGGTTCAGTTAAATGGTTTAATGAAGCAAAAGGTTTTGGTTTTATCGAGCAAGAGTCAGGTCCTGACGTTTTCGCTCACTTTAGCGCTATTGCTAGCGATGGTTTTAAAACTTTAGCTGAAGGTCAGCGTGTACAGTTTACTGTAACTGATGGCCAAAAAGGCCCGCAAGCAGAAAACATTGTTTGCATCTAAATGATATTTTCAATGCCTTATTAACCCTTTATTAACCCTTTATTAACCCTTTATTAAGGCATTAAAAATCACTCATAAAGCTCTTATGAGTGATTTTTTATCTATTATTTCCTTTTAAGCTTTTATTAAAAAAGATATTTATAATTTTGACTCTATGAGTCATGCTTCCTTATATTTAGTCACGTCATATTTTGTCATATTATTACCAGCCTAAGATACACCGTAAAACTCGACAACGTTGCTGTTGAAGGTTTTATAGCCAAGGATAGTTTGTATATGATGCTAACTCGACTAAATTATTGCTTACCCTACTTGTTAAAATAGTTCATGTCAGCGTAGCTCTCAATCTAATATCTAGCTATTAGCCAATCGAGTGCCTTGTCTTGAAATATTTTTTTACGCACAGCAAGCTCAAAAACTTAATCAAACTGGTATGAGGTAACCAAAAAGTAACTCAGTGAGCCGTCGTAAATTTCACTGTTCGACTGAGTCAATGTGAGTTTAAAAACGGGTGATGTGCGGCAACGAAACATGGCGCTTGTCATAGTTATTTTAGCGCTCACTGATACTTATCTTAAGTTGATACTAATTGATATCGGTGACTACTGATTATGATGAGCTGAAAAAGCAAGCAGTTGTTTGGCCGGTATCGCTCGGCTAAAATAATATCCCTGGGCAAAGTTACAGTTTAGTTTAGCCAGTAAAGCCAATTGCTCCTCGGTTTCAACGCCCTCAGCCACAATCTCCAATCCTAAACTATGTGCCATTGCTATGGTTGCTTTAACTAAATTGTAATCATCTTTGCTATGCGTTATGCCATTAATAAAGCTGCGATCAATTTTTAAGACATCGAAAGGGTATTGCCTTAAATAGCTCAATGATGAGTAGCCAGTGCCAAAGTCATCCATTGAAAGCTTTATTCCAAGGGCATTAATTTCTACTAAGGCTTTGTTAACATAAGATTGTCCGCTCATTAATACCCCTTCAGTAATTTCAAGCTCCAAGCTTTCAGTGCTAAGGCCAGTATCATTAAGTGTCTTTTTGATAAAGTTAAGTAGCTTGGTGTCTCTAAATTGTCGAGGAGATAAATTAATCGCCATGGTGTACTTTTTTTGTGCTGTTTCTTGCCATACACATAAAAAGCTTAACGCTTGTTCCATCACATACTGCCCTATTGATACAATGAGGCCTGTGTGTTCGGCAATTGGAATAAATTCATCGGGGGTGATATTACCTAACACCGGATTATTCCAGCGCAACAGAGCTTCTGCGCCAATAATACTTTTGCTTTTTACATCAAATTGCGGTTGGTAATGTAGTTCAAATTCATTACGCTCAAGCGCACCGTGCATTTGCTCTTCAATTTCAAAACGGCGCTGCATAATTACATTCATTTCAGTGGTGAAAAATGAATACGTATTACGACCTAATGCCTTGGCTTGATACATTGCCGTATCGGCATTACGCAGTAAATCTGAGGCACAATTACCATTTTTTGGATATATCGCAATGCCGATACTCATGGTTAAAATTAATTCTCTGCCATCAATTTGAAACGGCTCCCTGAAAAGTTTAAGCAAACTTTCAGCTATTGCGATAGCGTTGTGGTGGTCGTTAAAACTCCTTAATAGCACAATAAATTCATCGCCGCCTAAGCGACCAACGGTATCTTCTTTGCGCAGTACTTGTTGTAATCTATGGGCAGATTCTATTAGCAGTTTATCGCCTACTTCATGCCCTAATGAGTCATTCACTTTTTTAAAGTCGTCTAAATCAAGAAAAATTACGGCAGCTTTTTCATTATTGCGTTCCGCTTCAAGCAATATTTGAGATAAGCGATCGAGCGCTAAAAAACGATTGGGTAATAAGGTTAGACTATCAAAATAAGCTTGATGGCGTATGAGTTCTGCCGATTTATGTTGCTCGGTAATATCACGTATAATAATCATGACTTGACTGTATTCTGAGAGGTGGCTTACTCTTGCTTCAAAATAGGTCAAGCCATGAGGCATAAGAAGTTCATATTCAAAGTTGACCATTGTTTTTTGTTGAATGACTTTATCAATATGGGTTTGAAACTTACTGGCGACCTCTTCGGGTAATATCTCAACCATATTTTTTCCAATAAACTGGGTGGGTGAAACGTACAAGTCATTTTTGTTACTGGCATGATAATCAAGAATGGTGCCGTCATCTTTCATTAAGAAAAATAAATCGGGAATTGCTTCAAATATGGTTTCTAGCATATGCTCTTTAAATAAGGCTTGAGCTTGAGCATTTCGAACATCGGTTAAATCAATATCTATACAGTACATTTGCTTGTTGTTATATTGATTTGTAAACATCACATGGCTTGAAAAAACAGTAATATCATTACCATTTTTATGACAGAGGGTAATTTCAGATGCAGGAATTTCGATATTATTTTTAATCCAATCACTATGGGCACTAATCACTAAGTCGCGCATAGGTTCAGGGATAATTAAATCTTCAAGTTTTTGTCCTGTTGCCTCTTCATTACTATAACCATAAAGCCGTTCGCTACCTTCGTTCCAGTAGATGACCCGACGTTCTTCATCATATCCTTGCACCGAAATTGCTTTCACGGCATCAAATAACTGATGCAGCGGATCGTTGGTAACATATTGATGCGTTAACATATTGCAAACTTTGCTCGAGTCCATTAATCGAGTCCAATAATTACATTGCTTATCCTTATAATAGGCATAAAGCATGCGTTTAGCATCTTTAAATTTCAACGAAGTCAAATGTTGGTGGTTACAGTATTTGTGGTAATTACTATCGAGTTTAAAAAAAATTAATTTATTGATTTTTTGTTTGATTATAAACATTAACCTTTAACTTATTGTTCCAAGTCAGAGGGGGGAGTAGATGTTAATAATACAGTATTTAGCCTTACTTTCGTTGATGGAGAGAGGATACGTAGGATCTTGGACAAAGTAATGGTGAAGTGGCGCACTTAATGAGAACGCGAGCCTGTCGTCGTCATTAAGTGCGCTTTAATACTAGTTACTGCTGAGTGTTGGTGCCACTAAGCTGTTTTGATGGCTCAGGGCTAAGTCAAAGCGAGTGACTTGATCCGACAGATACCATTCGTTGTCATACGCCAAACAACCCCAAAGAACATGTGCTAAGGCGGTTTGCTCCTGTTGAGAATCTAATGCTTTTGGCCGTAGCTCATGAGTGCTAGGTGTGTAATCGAATGCTAGTGCTGATTTTTCTGGTCGCAATATCGTGACACTATTGCCTTTCATATAGGCAAAGTTATCGGCGTATTGCATCATTGCGCGTCCTGCTGCTTGCTTATCATTAAGATCATGGCCTAGCATAGGTGAAACATTTTCAATACCAATTAATGATAACAGTGTTGGTGCTAAGTCTATTTGGCTCACCACTCTCTCATCCATTTCATTGTCTTTGCCTGAATTGAGGATCATGCCGGGAATATGAAAGTTATTTATTGGTACTAAATTGCTACCTGAGGCTCTAGCGTCATGGTCAGCAACAATAAGGAACACGGTATCTTGCCAATAAGCTTGGGTTTTAGCCTTGGCAATAAACTTACCTAAGGCATAATCTGCGTATTGAATGGCTTTATGACGAGCTAATTCCTTTGAGTCGTATTCATCTAGCTGCGCTTGGCTATAATCCATCGGGGTAATTAGGCCTGCTGGAATTTCGAACGGGTCATGATTGCTTGATGAAAAAATGAAGCTAAAAAACGGTTTGTCTGCGCTATGGAGCTTGTTGAGCTCTATGTTCGCTTGATGAAATAAATCTTCATCACTGGCGCCCCAAGAGGCAATAAATTTAGGGTTTTCTATATCATCAAAATCGACAATGTCGGTAAAACCGTTACCTAGAAAGAAACTTTTCATATTGTCAAAGTGACTTTCACCACCGTAAACAAACTGGGTGGCATAGTTGTTGGCTTTTAATAGGCTCGCGATAGTAAAAAAATTCTGTTGAGATTTACTTAATTTTACAACGGCTCTGGCCGGCGTTGGAGTAAAGCCGGTTATTACGGCTTCAATTCCTCGCACTGACCGGGTGCCTGTGGCGTATAAGTTTTTAAAGGCCCAGCTGTCATTATTTAACTTGTCAATTTCAGGTGTCAATGCCAGCCCACCTAAAGTGGAAACAAACTGTGCGCCTAAACTTTCTTCCAAAATAATGACTAAGTTTTTTGGTTTTCCTTGGTACACAGGCAAGCGTTTATTGAGCGACGGTAAATCAGAGACAATAAATGATTGAGGATCGAGGCCAGTCTCTTTTTGAATAATATTGATTACGTCTTGTTGCTGCATTTTTCCGTATAACTTGGCGGCATTCTTTTCATCACCAAATTGCTTATAGGCATGAGCAACGCTATAAATTGAGTTGAGTGTTAAGGAATTAATCAGTGGGTCGGTTGAAAAGTACACTAATGATGGGTTAATTGGCCGATGACCAATAGTACCTCTAGCAAAAGCAAAAAGTACTAACAATAGAATACTAAACGCGATAGCCGATGGTGCTAATTTAAGCTTTTTGTTCGGTAGCTGGCGAGGAAATAAGTGACAAATGAGTCGCCAAAATGCTTTGCTAGGTAATACCAGTAATGAAAAAACCACCACTAAGGTGAGTAAATGACCATTGAAAAGCATGTTCATTACTTCATTAGGGTAGGCCAAATACTCAATAAATAATCGGTTTGGTCGAAAGCCATACTCATTAATAAATGCGGGTGTGGCGAGCTCAAAAAACAGAACACTAATAAAAATAGCTACAAAGAGAAATTTGACTGCTTTTATCCAAAATACTGAAAGCTTATTTGAACGCATAGCCCAAGGGTGAATTAGAGCTGGAACAAGTAATAAATAGCCAATAACGCTTAGGTCAATTCTAATACCATTAAATAATAGCGTGACTAAACTTTCTAGGTTGCTAATACGTTCAAATTGCCAAACGCTTAGTCCAAGCCTAGAAATAAATAAGGTCGCTATTAATACTAATGAAAATAGTAAAAATGGCTGTATAAGACGAATTGTTGAGCTCAGCATTATTGTTCAATATTTTAAATAAAACACAACGCGTAGCTTAATTAATGAAACTTAAGGTTAGCTTAAATTAAACTGAAATTATGCCTACCTTAAGCCAATGAATTTGTTTTTAGTATAATACTAGTAGCCAAGTTGCTGTGGCGATAATCACACTGATTAATACGGCAGCAGAGCCTAAATCTTTTGCTAAGCCTGATAGCGGGTGGATCTCTAAGCCAACTCGGTCAACAACAGCTTCAATAGCCGTATTAATAACTTCAGTGAAAATGATAAAAACAACAGATAAAATCAATATGAGTTGCTCAGCGACACTAATATCAAAAAGAAAGGTCACAGGTATTGATAGCATTAATAAAACCAATTCTTGCTTAAACGCCGCTTCGTTTTGATACAGCCACTTAAATGCTCGAAAAGAGTTTAATGATGCTAGGTATATTCGCTTTATACCTTTAGGCTTTTTTTTGTTGTTAAACACTAGTTTAAAATCTCCATACTATGCTGGTTAATGGGGGGGGGGCGTGTCATTACAGATAATGACTTACAGTTTATAAAAGAATCATTATCATTAATGTAAGCTTTCGAGCGAATAGACATAATACTGAGTAATGTATCAAAAATATTGTCATGGCTTAATGGCGTATCTGACATTTGGTTGAGGCAATTTAAGTTAACGTCAGTTTGCTGGTTATCAGCCCAGTAAATCATCGGGATATGAGTTTGCTCATCAGGGGCAAACGTATAAGGAAGGCCATGTAAATATACCCCTTTTTCCCCTAATGATTCACCGTGATCTGAAACATATAACACCGACGTCTCGATAGATTCTTTTGCCGTAAGTACTGACATTTCGGTAATCACTTTCGATAAGACAAAATCAGTATAGGCGATGGTATTGTCATAGGTATTAAGCAACTCTTCTTGGCTACAATTTTGAATGTCACTACGCTGACAATCAGGGGTAAATACCCGTTTATCTTTTGGATATCGCTTATAGTAAGTCGGGCCATGTGAGCCAATCATATGTAATACGATCAAGGTGTTTTCATGGCTGAGGTTGTTAAGTTTAGCCCGCAGAGGCGCAAGTAACGCTTCATCGTAGCAATACTCGCCATCACATAAAGGATTCGATTTGTCGGTTGCTATTTGTGTGTTTTTTACTCGCGTACAAACACCTTTGCAACTGCCGTTATTATTACTAATCCATAAGACATCAGCGCCTGCTAGATGGATAATATCAACAACATTCTGCTGAGCGATGGCGATACGCTTATTGTAATTATCTTTGCTTAAGCGAGAAAACATACAAGGTACAGAAATCGCAGTGGCGGTGCCACAAGAAGTCACATTAGAGAAAGAAACTACACCTTGTTTTTCTGTGTATTGATTGGTGGGTTTTTCGTACCCATTGAGTGAAAAATTCATGGCACGAGCGGTTTCACCCAACACCATCACCGTGACATGTTTTTTATTGTTGTCGCGAACAATTGATGGGGCAGTATCTAAGAGTTTAAATTTTAACGGCGGATAAAAGTAGTGATTTCTGACAAATTTATAAGATGCGTCAATCATGGCATAAGGCACGATATACTTAGTTACTTCTCTATTATTTCGACCGACAGATGCGTAGTTGGAATAAAAAATAGCCGCGATAATAAAAACCAGTAAAATACTTGAACTAATTAACTTTAATCGGCTTAACAACTCTTTAAAAAAAGGTTGATAGGTTAATTTTGTCGAATAAATTATCCATGATGGCAGCGCGCCAAAGATAATAAAAAAGCCTATTGCGTAAATATTGAGATAGGAGAATGCTTCCGCAGTATCAGTTTCAAGCGTGTTTTGCACCATACCATAATCGAATACAATGCCATAAGTAATCGTGGCATAAAATATTAACGCAGAAACACTGACTGTTAATATAAGAATAGGTTTTGTTAACCATCTAAAAGCAATTAAACCTTGTAACAATAGCGTTAAACCTAACAAAAAAAACGGCAAAGAAATTAAGAAAAATATATTGTAGTTATCGAGTGCGGTGATAGCCATTGATGTTCGAATGAGAAATGGTAAATTCAATATCAAGGCTAAATAGCTACAGGTTAGTAGTAACAACTGATTCGTTGTTAATTGTCTGTTGTTAAAAAAATTCATAAATTTGTTCACTTGCTATCGCTCGATAATAAGCTTTTGCCCACGGTTGTAATGTCAATACAACTGAACCTGTAATTACTGATTGTTGATCTAAGTTGTTTGTTTACCAGTGGTAGTAATGCGTTAGCTTTGTATAGAAAAATCCAAGTTGCCACTAGTGTGTTGGCAGAAGGTTCATGTAATTTTACAGTCATAAAAACACCTATAAGTAAGTGTTTCTATGATATTAAAGCAAGCTTAAGATTGGCTTAGCATAAACTGAATAGTTGCCTAAATTAACTTGAGAATTAACCTAGGATATTTATTTTTTAAGTACATTACTTCGCTATAGCTAGCGATAACTATACGATGACGGTGAACGATATTTGGTTATTTGGCGCTAGTGCGATGCTTATTTCGGCATTGATGTTGTCGCAATAAGATTTAACAATGGCCAACCCTAAGCCATACCTTTGTGACGATGTTCTTGATTGATCTTTTTGCCATAGGGGTTCAAAAAACTTTCCTAACTCTGTTGCTGTGTATTGGTAGATACTGGTATTTGAAATACTAAATTTTACCCGCGTTGTATTTGTATCGGGTGTCACTAAAATAGTGACAGGGCTGTTTGCAGGGCTGTAATGCAAAGCATTACTGAGTAAGTTACTTAAAATGGTTTCAATCGCAAATTTATTGGTGACTATTGTGTCGATCTTCGGACTTATAGTGAATGCCACGTTACGCCCAGCTTTGCTTTCTCGGTGTAAGATGGTACTCATCAGCTTTTCAATATTAAGTTCAATTTTAGTTAATTCGGCATGGTTACTACTTTTTTGCAGTAACAAAATGCTATTAACAATATTTTTTAATCGCTCTGAAATGCTAAGTACATCAGTAGTAAAAGTTGCCGATATAAGTTTTTCTTCAGGAAATTTTATCGCCACTTCAGTTAAATTTATCAACTCGGCTATTGGCGTTTTTAGCTCATGAGCGATGTCTGAAGTCATTCGCTTTTCTCTTGCATATAAAATTCTATTTTCGCTAAGAAAATGATTGATACCATCAGCTATAGGCAGTAATTCTTCAGGTAAGTTCTCGATTGATATTGAGTCTATATCCGAATTTAAATTGATCGATTTAATTTCGCTATTCAGACTATCAAGCGGCGTTAACTCTCGTTCTACTACTTTGTGTACGATTAGTCTGACCGCGAATACGGTAGAGAGTGAAGACAGAATGAAGATAATATCAACAAACCAAAGGGTTTGATTGAGGCTTTCATTACTGATCGCGTAGGATAATTTCATCGGCTTTTGTGTTTTTGCAAAGTCGGCAACAGAAATGCTAAATTTTTCTCTAATATCACTATCCACTTGCGGTATAAAGCGAGCAGTGATCATTCTACCTGAACGTCCGTCAGGTAAAGTAATATTGATTATTTTTGATTTATGTAATTCGGTATCGACATGCGGAAGATCATTTACGTCAAATAAGGCTAATGTTTTCGAACGCTCAAATACTTTATTGTCATGCCATAACTGAAAATACTCTGGATCCTTTTTCCCGGAAAATTCCGGCATAAATTCATCAGCAAAATCAAAATCAACTTCATTAACGTCTTCACTTACTAAGGTGATTAACAAGTTGGATTTGTTAATCATAGCCTTATCAAACTCCTGACTAATCCATGTATCCACGCTAATATCGGTTGCTAATAATATTAACACTAACAATACGGAAACAGAAATTGACAGATACCGGGTTAGCTTTTTCTTGATGGAGTTCATTAACTGTTGTCGACGAAGTATCCGAAGCCTCGTTTAGTTTTAATTGGCAAATCATAGCCTAGCGCTCTGGTCTTTTTTCGGGTCGTTGATAAATGCGCTTCGATTGAGTTTTTTGCGATGGCATCATATTGTCCTGCTAAGTATTCACTGAGCTTTTCAGGGCATATAACTTTACCTTGATTTGAGAATAAGCACTCCACTAGTTTGTATTCGTTCGGTGTTAAATTGGCGTCTTTGCCGGCACAGTGTAATTGCTTTAAATGTAGGTTTAAGGAAAACGCTCCAACATTAATGCTGGTGCTATCAACATTTAAGTTGCCACGCCTCATTAAGCACAGTAAGCGCACATGTAGTTCATCAAATGAAAAGGGTTTAGTCAGATAATCGTCTGCACCATTTAATAAACCCTCTATTTTATCTTCAGTTAAATCTCTTGCTGATAAGATAAGTACACGTATATCTTTATTGGCTTTTCTAATGGCTTTTAAAATAGCGGTACCATCAACTGAAGGCAGCATAAGATCTAAGATAAGTAAGGAATAATCACCGGAAAGTGCCATGCTTAGCCCTTCTGAACCATCACCGGTGTCATCAACGGTAAAGCCTAGATTAGACAGCCCTATTTTCAAACTTCGTCTAAGCGAAGTTGAATCTTCAATGATCAGTATTTTCAAGTTCAATCCAATAATATGTTCAGCTTAAGATCATAAACATAACAAATCAAACTTAAGAATAGCTGATTTTTCGCTTAAAAAACTCTTAATTAGATGGATTTTTAGTATGTGCCTTTGTCTATCTAACGGCAATATTACGCTTAAGCGATTTGGCTGCTATTAAATTGATATCAAAGATGGTTTTTACTTCGAGGGATGCACTGCCTCTAGTGTTGAAGCAGTGTTTAATTGACTGTAGCTTACTTAATAATGCGGTGGTGGTGGTTCAATTTCTTCTTTGCCTTGCTGATCGGGAGTATTTTCTTTAAGTCTATTGGCGAGTAAAGCGACTTGCTGCTTGAGCTCGGCTATTTGTCCTTGATGTATAGATAACTCATGGTTTAGTTTTTCTATTACATCATCTTGAAAGGCATTACGTGTTTCAAGCGTTTCAATTGCTTGGGTTATTTCGTCGGTTGATTTCACTGTTTATTTACCTGCCATAATTCGGCGTATCCTGAAGAGCTTTCGGTGATTACCTGGTTATTATCTCTAAAAGCGACACTATACACAACTGCTCCTGCAGGTCTGATGTCATCACGGGGTATAACACGCCAACTGGTTAGTCGTTCACCTGTCGAAATATCCCAAACACTGACCTTACGAGAAGGTGCGCCGGTCAGCAACTTAGTACCGTCGGGAGAAAACTGTACGGCACTAAACACTTCTTGGCGATTAAAATAATTTAATTTGGACACTAATTTACCGGTTTTTAAATCCCAAATGTTAGCTGATTTTTTACTATCGGCGGTGAAAGCGTATCTGCCTCTAGCATCAAGTGCCACCATAGTGACGCGACTCGGATGATTAAAGCGATAAATAACTTGTCCTGACTGAGTATCCCAAACATAAGCGACAAAGTCATTCGAGCCAGAAATGGCCACTCGGCCATTAGGTAGCATATCAACGGCATTGATTTTTTCCTGATGACCTAAAAACTCTAAGCGTCGACCGCTGGCAATAGTGATATGTGCAACTTTACCGTTACCTTGACCTATCAGAAGATAGTCACCGTTGTTTGATACTGCGACATCACGAATAGTTGATTCAGATATTGACCAAAAGCCTTCCGATTGACCATTCTCAATATTCCATAACGAAAAATCGTGGCTATTAGCGGTTAACACGTGACTGTTATTATCGGCAATATCAGCCACTAACACTAAATTTTCGGCGCTATTTTGCTGCTGAGACCAGTTGTATTTTAATGCGTTTTTTTCTAAATCCCATAAACTGATGCCATGATGGATGGACGAAACAACGCTGTATTTAGCGTCATTAGAAATATTAGCAGCGTAGGCGCCTTCTACTGCATGTTGCCACCTTTGCTCAGGGACTTGGCCTACAGGTTGACAACCCGCTAGCAATGCCAATAAAAACAAAAGCTTGGGTTTGATAGTGTTTAGGTTACAGTTCAGCAAAATATTAATACTTTTTTCTTTGGGCATTTATCGTTAGTATAAGCCGCATTGTTTAACAATTCACACATATTTAAATGACTTAGCTGGAATTTCCGACTGAGTAGTAAAACGGAGATGTAAATGAAATTTTTTAAACCGACGGTAGTCGCTATTGCTTTATTATCAGTCATGGGTTGTCAAGAACCTGCTAAACAAGAAGACAAAGCGGCAGTACTTGATACCGAAATACAAAAACAAGCCTACGGTTTAGGCGCTTCAATTGGCATGTATATGGAGCGTAACTTAGAAGAGCACGACAAAGTGGGCTTAGCATTAGATAAGACACTTATTATTCGTGGCTTCACTGATAGCATGGCTGGAAAGTCGCAAATTGAAAAAGAAGACATTCAAGCGTTATTGATGAATTTAGATCAAGCAATGAAAGCAAAGCAAATGGAGCAAGCAACGGCGAGCGCAGAAGCAAGCTTAATGGAAGGTCAAAAATTCTTAGCAGAAAATGCTAAGAAAGACGGTGTGCAAGTAACAGAGTCGGGTATTCAATATGTTGTTTTAACGCCAGCTGATGGTGAAAAACCGCTAGCAACTGATACAGTTAAAGTACATTACACTGGCACTTTCTTAAACGGTGAAACTTTTGATAGTTCACGTGACCGCGGCCAACCAGCAGTATTCCCACTTAACCGTGTTATTTCTGGTTGGACTGAAGGCGTGCAGCTAATGTCAGTAGGCTCTAAATATAAGTTTACTATCCCTTCAGATTTAGCTTACGGCCCTAATGGCAAACCGCCACAAATCCCGGGTAACTCGGTACTTGAATTTGAAATTGAATTATTAGAAATTCAAAAGCCAGACGAGCCAGCTCAAGTCGGAGATAAGTAAAATCCTGATGTTATAAGGCGCTTATGCGCATTATAAATTGAAAAACCAACCTTTGCGGTTGGTTTTTTTGTTTTAAGCACGGCGTAAGCAATTAGCTTAACCCTAGCTGAGGTTAGGTTAAGTATTCAACGTGTTCAGCGATAGCCAAACTTGAGGTTAACCCTGGCGAGTCAATACCAAACAAGTTAATCAATCCTGCGATACCGTGCGTTTTCTCATTTTGAATGGCAAAGTCTTTAAAGCCATCATTAGCCCCTTGCAGCTTAGGGCGAATGCCGGCGTAATCAGGTTGTAGTTTCTCGGCATCTAGCCCGGGGAAGTATTTTACTATGGCATTAAAAAACTTGGCTTTTAGTGCTGGGTCAACCTGATAATCAATGTTATCAATATATTGGGTATCAGGACCAAACTTAAGTTGTCCGCCAATATCTAACGAAGCATGAATACCTAAACCATTAGCGGATGGAATAGGGTAGATAAGTTGCTGAAAAGGACTTTTACCTTGATAACTAAAATAGTGGCCACGACAATAATGTATTTTTGGAATATGCTGACTTGGCATGGTATGTATTGCTTGCGCTACTGAGCTTGCATGCAAGCCTGCACAGTTAATTAATTGCTCGCACTGTAGGGTAATATCTTCTCCTTGGCTATTGAGTGTAACTTCAAAGCCTTGGGTATTCGGAAGTGCTGAGATAAACAACGTGCGGCCAACAAATATCGCGTCATTATTTTGTGCTTGCGCCAACAAACTTTGCATATAGCTATGAGTGTCAATAATACCTGTTGATGGTGATAATAACGCCGCTGATGCTGCTAACGCAGGTGTCGAGATCTTTAGTTGTGCTTGGCTTTGCCAGCACAAGTCATCAACACCATTACGTTGTGCTTGCTTCTGTATGTTCTCAAGTGATGCTTCTTCTGAAGCTCCATGCGCAACAAGTAACTTACCAACTTTCTGAAAAGGAATATGGCGCTGTTGGCAATATTGATAAAGCTGATGCTTACCTTCAACGCAAAATTTTGCTTTTAAGCTATTTTCAGGATAATAAATACCGGCATGTATTACCTCACTATTACGACTACTGGTTTCTTCACCAAAGCTGGCGTTTTTATCGACGACCAAAACGCTAGAATATTTTTGGCTAAGCTTTGCTGCTATGGCTAAGCCCACAACACCGGCACCAACAACAATAACGTCAACACTATCCATATCATGTGCTCCTAACCAATAGTTGTAGCGTGGATACTTAGTAAGTCTACTATATATCCGCAACTTTGTGAGAAGTTGTTGAATACTAAACTAATTCGAACTCTGCTGCTATTGAGCCAAAGCCCGGCTAAATAAGCCTTATTAGATAAGAATGCCCCTTCTTGCTTACCAATCTTTAGCCGTATAGGACTGTGAAGTTTCTTTAGTCACTATTGGCTGTTGTCTATCAAATGTGTTTATTTGTTCGTTATAATTTTCACCCTACGAAAACGGGTTTATTAATCCGGCTTTGACGCAAGCTTCAGTTGCAGTAAGCCGATAGGAAGTTGTTGAATTAATGCTTGCGAGGCAAAATAAATAATCCAGTTAATATGGCTGACTAGTGGAAAATATCCTTGCCCTTCATTGCCAAAAATCCAAAACTTGCCAATAATCGCATCAGCGACCATCGCTAAAACTAGGCCTAGTGCCGCGCACCAAATCCGCATGGGTAACTTATATGCTTGTAATGACTTTATCAACCATATAGCTGATAAAGCTAATATACTGACAAGCACGGAATAAGCGCCGGTAGCTAAAGTGAGTAAATACGCAGCGCCGGTTAAATGCATATCATGATAGGTTACTAACGCAATAAGAGCAGTGATTGTAGCCGTTATGCCGACCAGCCTTTTTGATAGACCATTTTTAAGGGCAAAATGAGCAATGGCGATAGCTAAAATTAAGTAGCCAGAAAAGAAGAACAGCACAGAGTCAGCTAAGTAACTGTGCTTAATGACGTTATCGTATTGATAAAACAGTTGTGGAAAGTTTCTGTTAACAATATCGCCGGCGGCACAAAGTAGTAATGAATATAAGCAAATTTTACTGAAGTAACTCGCTGCTAGACAGTCGTGTTTAGTAACAAAGCGCTTAATAGCGAAAGCGTTGAATATCAGCAAAGCAATTGTCGCTAATTCAACGATACCGAATAAAATACGCTCAGCATCGCTTTGCTTGACACTAAACACACCAAGCAAAGCCATAACACTTTGCGTTAAAGCAAAAAGCCAAAGCAAAAGCGCTATATTGCTAAATCGGCTAAAAGTTGGGTTTGATAACATAGAGTGCTCTTATTTATTAATGGTCGTGAAACGATTTTATTTGAACATACTTAGTAAGCACTGACAAAACTAAGCGTACTAATGACGCTATTTTAAATTTCAGGCAATAAAAAAGCCTTACCGAAGTAAGGCTTGAAATGCTCGCTGTGTGGTCTAGTAAACTAGCTTCTTTTTATTTATTTCTCTATTTTTATTATTGTTTTCTTTAGCGCGGGACAATTTATAGCAAAGGCTTTTTCTCTGTGCAACAACTTTAATAGAGTATATATTCCACGAATATTTTCGTATAAATTGCCTAAAGCTTATTTAGTGTCAGGATGTTTTACAGTCACTTTTAAATAGATGAACATAAGAGTTGCGAAGTTATAAAATCATGAACTAAAAAATTTCTTATTAAATGTAAAACGTTTTATTTATCAAGGCTAAATGGTTTTATTTATGCGGTTTTTTAAAATGATAAAAGCACCTTTACTGGTTTACCAGTTGGTTGGTGATTTGTTTCTGACAGCAAAATTAGTGGGCTATTAAATTTTAACTTTTTTTCAAAAAATTTATAAAAAATGAAAAGTTTTATAAAAAAACACCTATCTAATGAAGTTGTAGTTTTATTGTTCTGGTGTCAAAGCGCTAAATTGATCGGTGCGAGTTGGCTTGATTGAGTAATGACAGAAGAGGTATTTATTCGACGGCTAAAACCAGATTTTTCCGAAAAAATTACTTATCAAAGCCATCAGTACATGGAGATTTGATTTGGGACATAGATCAATAAAATTTGAAGTGCTAGAATGCGCGCATATTATTGCGGAGAAGAACTTTCATGACTGAATTAAAGAACGATACTTATTTGCGTGCGCTATTGCGCCAACCTGTTGATTACACTCCTGTTTGGATGATGCGTCAAGCAGGTCGTTATTTACCTGAGTATCGTGAAGTACGTAAAGGTGCAGGCGACTTTATGAGTGTTTGCCGTGATGCTGATTTGGCTTGTGAAGTGACTATTCAGCCATTACGCCGTTTTCCGCTTGATGCTGCCATCTTATTTAGTGATATTTTGACTATTCCTGATGCGATGGGTTTAGGACTTTATTTCGAAACAGGTGAAGGCCCTAAGTTTGAGCGTCCTATTACTTGTAAAGCTGATGTTGATAAAATTGGTATTCCTGATCCAGAAGGTGAATTGCAATATGTCATGAATGCTGTGCGTACCATTAAGAAAACCTTGAATGGTGATGTACCCCTAATTGGCTTTTCTGGCAGTCCGTGGACGTTGGCAACATACATGATTGAGGGTGGTAGCTCAAAAGCATTCACTAAGATCAAAAAAATGATGTTTGCAGAGCCACAAACATTACATTTATTACTAGACAAATTAGCTGACTCAGTCATTTTGTACCTTAATGCTCAAATAGCAGCTGGTGCACAATCAGTCATGGTATTTGATACCTGGGGCGGTGTGCTTTCGCCACGAGATTACAAAGAGTTCTCATTGCAATATATGGCAAAAATCGTTGATGGCTTAACACGTCATAATGATGGTCGCCAAGTACCAGTAACGCTATTCACTAAAAACGGTGGCATGTGGTTAGAAGATATCGCAGCAACCGGTTGTGATGCAGTAGGTCTTGATTGGACAATAGATATTGAGAATGCCAAAGCACGTGTTGGTGATAAAGTGGCACTGCAAGGTAACATGGACCCTTCAATGCTATACGCACCATTGCCGCGTATCGAACAAGAAGTATCGAAAATATTAACTGGATTTGGTGACGGTGGCACCGGCCATGTATTTAACTTAGGTCATGGTATTCACCCTGATGTGAATCCTGATCATGCAGGGCACTTTATAGAGTCAGTGCATCGTTTAAGTAAACCTTATCACCAATAAGCTTGTGATGCTTTAGGCATACGCTATATGCCTTATTTGTGTAACTGAATTAATTTTGAAAAGGAGCCTTAGGCTCCTTTTTTATAGCGTTAAATAATGCGGTAATTTATGTCATTGAAATACGGCGTGCTTCACAGCGATTTTATTCATATGCTGTGGTTTTAATTACTATATTTTATTTGGCTTATTGTTTTAATATTAATTCGCTTTAGAAGCAATAAGTGACAAGTTGCACTCTATTTTATCGGTAGGGTATAAGGTATGCTTGAGTAAGAAAATTGATTATTAATGGATATTATAATGACAAACAACAAAAAATTTCTATCAACGCTAGCTGTTACTTTTTTACTTAGTGCCTGTGGTAGCAGCTCAAACGATAAAGCAGAAAGCAATCAAGTAGAAACGGATACCGCCGTAGCACAAGAAACTAAAGATAATAATACTCAACAAGAAGCAATAAAACTTGTTGCTACGCCCACAAACTCGAATCAAGAAGCAGCAGGGCATAAAATGGATGACTTGAAAGAGAAGTTAAAAGATGAATTGAGTGGTTGGCAGCGTGGTCGCGTACAGTTCTTAAATTTGGAAGGTGGTTTTTACGGTATTATTACTGATTCTGGTAGAAAAATATTACCGATGAATATGGCACAAGAATTTGCACAAAATGGCGCTATTGTTCGAATCAAAGGTAAAGTAAAAAATGTGATGACCATTCAACAATGGGGCACACCTTTTACTATTACCGAAATCGAGTTAATTACCCCTGGTAATAAAGTAAACGATAGCGAGATGTAAGTACTTTTAGTGGCAAGTTAGTGGCTGAGTTAATAATGTTAATATTTTACCATTGTCGCTAACTTGTATTTGATACAAGTTACGGTATTGCTTTTCTGTTATATCTTCCACGGGCATTTCGCTGAGTAATGCGGCTAATTGCGGTGTCGTGTTACTATGTCCAACCACTAAGGCATTCTCTTTTTGTTGCAGTAACTGTTGCGCGAACTGCTCTAGCTTCGCTGGTGAATATTGTTTAATCGCCAATTGCTGTTGTTGCGAAAATGGTACTGCCGTTGCCATCGTACGTCGATAAGGTGTGCTATAAACCTGTTTTATTGCTGTGTGCTCAAGTATGGTGGCTAATTGTTTCGCTCTAAGTTCTCCGCATTGGCTCAGTTTAGGATCATCTTTCGATACTTGTTTTTCTGCATGTCTCACTAAGTAAATACTAAAGCTATCTTGTGCCTGAGTTGGTAAAGCAAGAAATAACAATGCCATCAATAAACTATATTTCATAATATTATCAGCTTTGGTTAAGGTAAAATTGGTGTGTATAGGACAAAGCCATTGTTGGCTTTGTCCGCTCTATTACTGTTTAGAAAAGTCTGTTTAAGCCGTTGAGTGCTGCTACTCTGAAAGCTTCAGCCATTGTTGGGTAATTAAAGGTAGTTTCAACAAAGTATTCGATGTTATTGCCACCGTTAGTTTGTTGCATTATCGCTTGCCCGATATGAATGATCTCTGCGGCATTTTCGCCAAAACAATGTATACCTAATATTTCTTTTGTTTCTCGATGAAATAGTATCTTCAAGGAACCCACCAAGTTATTAGAGATTTGTGCTCTGGCTAAATGTTTAAACTGCGCTCGACCCACTTCATAGGGAATTTTTGTTTCCGTAAGTTCTTGCTCAGTTTTACCCACCGAACTGATTTCAGGAATAGTGTAAATGCCGGTAGGAATATCAACCGTCAGTTTTGTCTGTCCATTGCCCTCAAGCATTGCACTGGCGCATATACGCCCTTGATCAAACGCCGCGCTGGCCAAGCTTGGGTAACCAATAACATCACCAACCGCGAAAATACCATCAACTTCTGTTTGATAAGTATCACTGACCTTTAATTGTCCACGCCCATCAGCTTTTAAACCGGCATTTTCAAGTTTTAAATCTGCCGTATTACCGGTACGGCCATTGGCAAACAATAAGCAGTCGGCACGCATTTTTTTGCCGGATTCTAAATGAACAATAACAGAATCTTGATTGGTTTCGACGCGCTCAATTTGTTCACCATGACGAATAACAACACCGTTATTCCATAAGTGATAACTTAATGAATCTGACATTTCATCATCTAAAAATGACAGCAAGCGGTCACGCGTGTTGATTAGATCAACTTTAACACCGAGACCACGAAAAATTGATGCATATTCACTACCAATAACACCAGCGCCATAAATAATGATATGACGTGGTGAATGCCCTAGCGATAAAATGCTGTCGGAGTCATAGACTCTAGGGTGTGAAAAGTCGACGTTATCTGGATGATAAGGGCGCGAACCGGTAGCAATCACCACCTGTTTTGCTGTGATGGTATCTACGGTGCCGTCACTACGTAAAACTTGAATGGTGTTGGCGTCAATAAATGAAGCTTCACCGCAAAAATGCTCAACTTGATTACGGTTATAAAAGCCACTGCGTAAATTGACTTGCTTACGAATAACTGCAGATGCGTGACTTAAGATATCTTGAAAGGTCAGTTGTTTGGCGCTTTGGCCAGCATTAAATAGTGGGTTGGAATTATATTCAATAAGTCGGCTAACTGATTGGCGTAATGCTTTTGATGGAATAGTGCCCCAATGAGTACAGCCACCACCGACATTATGATAGCGTTCAATAATTGCTACACGCTTATCACGTTTGGCGAGGTTCATTGCTGCGCCTTCACCGCCAGGGCCTGTGCCTATAATAATAGCGTCGAAATCATAGCTTTTCGTAGAACTTTTTACTTTCTTAGTTTCGGCTTTTACTTGTTTACTCAACGGTTAACCCTTTAATTCCTGCTTCGATGATAAAAATTTTAGCAGGAATTAAAACTAAGGTAACTGTTTTTATGCTAGTTTTTCTACCATATTTTGCCAGCTTCGCTGTTGTTCAGCTAATCGTCGCTTAATTTCTTGGTATTGAGCCATTACATCTGAGTTTTCAACATCGGCCATAAGTTGATCACGTTTACTGGCAATTAGCGCTTTACGTACCTCATAAAACTCATTGATTTTATGAATCAGTTCATCGTACTCATGTTGTAATCTTTCCAATAGTTGCTCAGCATCAGGATGTGCCGCTATTTTTTCTTGGCTACGTAATAAGATCATAGATAAACGTGCTTTTTCTATTTTATCTTCTGGTGTTACACGTAACTTTGACGTCAATTTTAGTGGTTCACAAGCCTTAATAAGCCATTTCGTCGGATCAAATTGCCACCAGCGAATACCATTACGATAGTCATTTTCAAAAATATGATGATAGTTATGGTAACCTTCACCAAAAGTAAAAAAGGCTAAAAAGCCGTTATCACGAGCGGTATTTTTTTCAGTGTAAGTTTGCTTACCCCAAATATGAGCTAACGAATTAATGAAAAATGTTGTGTGATGACTTAGCACTAAACGTAAAAAGCCAATCAAAAGTAAGCTGCTAATGACATCTCCGTGCCATAGGCCAAACAACAAAGGTACGCCAAAATTCATTAAAATGGTGAGCAGCAAATAATGTTTGTGTTGCCAGACCACTACGGCATCTTTTTGCAGGTCACGCACATTATCATAATTATTATAGCGCTCAGGCTGAAAGTCTCTAATCATCCATCCGATGTGTGAATGCCAAAAGCCCATTTTCGCAGAGTAGGGGTCAATATGGTTTTTATCGACATGCTTATGGTGAATGCGGTGATCCGAAGACCAATGAAGCGCACTGTTTTGCAAAGCAAAAGCACCGCCTAAGGCGTAAATAACTCTTAGCGACCAATGCGCTTGATAAGTTTTGTGTGACCAAAGCCTATGGTAGCCAGCAGTAATCGACATACCACAATAAATAAAGCAAATGATGGCTACGGTGATCTCTGTTGCGTCAAAGCCATGAGTGAATGCACGGTAAGGTACTGCAATTGCAGCAAATAAAAAGGTAATGCTGAATACAAAAACATTTAACCAGATAATAGGTGGTTTTTTCATTTATTTTCCATCTAGAGTCAATCACCGAAAATTTCGGTGTACACATGTACGCTATTTTAACTTTACACGATGCTGAGTCAAGTGCTCAATGCTGATTTATTTAATGACATAAAGAATTCACCCTAATTAGATTTACTCAATTTACTAGTAATATTACCTGTTTTCAGTATCATATCAACTCGACATAGAGTTAAAAGTAATTACTAGGTATATGGGCTATGAGTGGTATTAGAGCACTACAGAAAGAAAAAACGCGTCGACAATTAATCGATGCCGCTTTAGGACAGCTCAGCAGTGAACGCAGTTTTTCTAGCCTAAGTTTACGAGAGGTAGCAAAAGAGGCGGGTTTAGCACCAACTTCATTTTATCGTCATTTCTCTGATATGGACGAACTGGGTTTAACTTTAGTCGATGAAGCCGGTTTAACTTTGCGTCAATTAATGCGGCAAGCAAGGCAGCGCATTGAAAAGGGTGGTTCTGTTATTCAAATATCTGTACATACTTTTATGGAATTTATTGAAAATAACGGTAATATTTTTCGCTTGTTATTACGAGAGCGTTCAGGAACATCGCCAGCGTTTCGTGCCGCAGTTAATCGGGAAATTCGCTATTTTACTTTAGAACTTTGTGATTATTTACAACAAGCGAATAAACTTGATGCTGAAGTTGCTTATCTGCAAGCCAATGCTGCCGTAACTATTGTTTTTAGTGCAGGATCTGATGCGCTAGATTGCGATAGAAAAGATTTAGAAGAGCTGGCACTACGAACAATTAAACAGTTAAGATTTATTGCTCGCGGTGCATTTGAATTTGGCTTACGCGGTGACGTGCGAAAAAGATCTAGAGGCGAGACAAAATAACACCGGTTTCAATATGGTGAGTGTAAGGAAATTGGTCAAATAAGGCAAAATGGTCAATTCTATGAGTTTTAACTAACTCAGCTAAGTTATCTCGCAAGGTCGCTGGGTTACATGAAATATAAATTATACGTTCAAAGCGACTGACTAATTCAACACTGTCTGGATCAAGACCCGCTCTAGGAGGATCGACAAGTACTGTTTGATAGTTGTAGCTTGTCAGGTCAAAACCTTCTAGTCGACGAAATACCCGCTCGCCGTTCATTGCTTGGCTAAAGTCTTCACTTGCCATTCTCACAATGTCAACATTGTCGAGTTTATTAGCGGCAATATTTACCTGTGCTGATTTTACTGATGATTTTGATATTTCTGTGCCCAATACCCGATCAAAATTTTCAGCTAAAGCGATACTAAAATTACCATTGCCGCAGTATAGTTCAATTAAGTCGCCACCAGTGTTTTTTGTCGCTTTTTGCGCCCAAAGTAGCATCTTTTCATTCACTTTAGCGTTAGGCTGGGTAAAGCTATTTTCCACTTGCTGGTAATGAAATTTTTGCTCGCCAACTGTCAACGTTTCCATAACGTAGTCTTTATCAAGAATAACTTTCTGTTTACGAGCACGGCCAATAATATCTACCGGGGCAATGGCCGATAAACGTACTTTCAACTGTTGTGCTTGTTCAATCCATTGTTCATCTAGCTGTTTATGATAGAGCATGCTCACTAGCACCTCACCACTGAGCGTAGCAAGGAAATCAACTTGGAATAAACGTTGACGCAAAACTTCTTTATCGCGTATGTCAGCTAATAGTGCGGTCATAAATTGATTAATAAGCTCGCTAGCAACTGGAAAGTCATCAACCCTAAACTTTTGTTTAGTTTCGCTATCAAACATTATGTAGTAGAGATCATCACCTTCGTGCCAAACTCGAAATTCAGCGCGTTGGCGATAATTTAATGTCGGTGAAGTAAATATTTCAAATGTCGGTAACGTAAACTCAGCAAAATCTGCGGCAATACTTTGCTGTTTTTTATCAAGCTGTGGTTGATAATTATCGGAGTTAATGTGGCTAAACATTGAAATACCTTGTTGATAGTGAATATTGCGAACAAATAATGAGGCGGAGATTCTAGCGATTGCCCAGTTTTTGTCTACTAATTAATAGCTGTATTTTAGAGGAATTCGCATTTTAAGCATAGTCGTTAATAAAAACTGTCTATAACTAGATAGCTATAACTAATGCAGATATGCACTAGCGGAATATTTGTAAGCTGCCTTAGTGTAATGCAGAAATTAAAAGCCCACGTAAGTGGGCTTTTAATAATGAGATTACGTTTATATACTACTCAGCGCCTTGCTCTGGTCGCTCTTTTGCTTCACGTACTTTTAATGTTCTTTGTTGAAATTCACTATCATTTAATGATGAAACAGCTTTATCAGCATCAACAGCGGATATTTCTACAAAACCAAATCCGCGTCTTTTCCCTGTATGCTTATCTTTCATCAATCTTACCGATTGAACTTGACCATACTCAGAAAATAACTCTCTGACCGCTGCTTCGTTCGCTCTATAAGGCAAGTTGCCAACATAGAGTGTCGTAATGCTTGCATCTGCAGCTTCTGCATTTGTTTCTGCTTTCCCAACGAGGGGCGCAATAAATGCACAAACAAAAGCGACAATTGCAACACTGATGCTTGTTAGTTCAAATACACCGTTGCTAGCTAAAAAGTATATAGCAACAGAAAATACTAACGCTACGATTAGCGTTAATGCTTGAGGAGACTTCATAATGGATACCTAATTATTATTTTATAAAAAACTTAAATTGCAATTCTATGTTACCCACCTTTTAGTAATGTGCAACTATAAGTGCAAATTTTATTCAACTTAATCAGACAAGTACCCTTTATCTATAGTTAGCGAACCGTTTTATCTTATAACAGTGGTTTTAGCCGTTTTTTACGAGTGTATTAAAGCGTAAATGCACTAAATAGGCAGTGGTAATTGTAAAAATGAGATGATGCGCATATATAGGTTTATCAGTTAAAACTATTCGCTTACTATCTGGCTGAACGGTATTTGCCCTTCTTTAGCTCAATTAAAATACCAGTAGTTTAAATAAAGAGCAAACAAACACATTTATGTAATTTAATTGCAATTAGCGGTTGACGCGGGGCGAGAAATCTCTAAAATGCGCTCC
>CAJXUN010000032.1 GCA_913061475.1 uncultured Colwellia sp.
GCTCTGGCTCTGGCTCTGGCTCTGGCTCTGGCTCTGGCTCTGCAGGTAATTCTTCGATAATAGCATCATCAATAGCAACAACTTCTGCCAATAATTGCTTATTATTATCTATCAACTCTTCATAGCTAACCTCGCTAGCCGTTGAGGATTGAGCTGCGCTTTTACTTTGCTCAACCTCTGCTGCGATATTTTCGTTAATATCTTCAACGACAGGGGCAGCCTCTTCTTGCTGCTTCTTACCTAGACCTAACCAGGAAAACATACCTTTCTTCTTCGACATAGATGTATTTACAATATTAATTTGAGGTGTACGTTTACTATTAAAAACATTTCACTAAAGTTAGTTCTCCGTTGAACAAATCATTAGATCAGTTGGTATTCACGAGTAAACAAGGATAAAATTGTCGATATAGTATCACCTAACCTGCCGACAAAAAACAAAAGCTGTTTAAGTTATGAGCAAACTCAAAAAACAATCAGATAAAAACGCCAAAAAAGGCCATATTCGTATTATTGCGGGTCAACATCGTGGCCGAAAATTACCGGTATTAATGGCAGATGGATTGCGTCCGACGACGGATCGAGTGAAAGAAACGGTGTTTAACTGGCTCATGCCCTATATTCAAGACGCAGATTGTTTAGATTGCTTTGCCGGCTCTGGTGGGCTTGGTTTTGAAGCTATGTCGCGTGGTGCCAAATCAGTCACCTTAGTCGAATTAAATAAAGCTGCTGCCCAGCAATTAAGCGATAATAAAGCTCTACTGAAAGCCAATAACATTCACGTTATACAACAAAATGCGCTGAATTTTTTACAAGCAAACCAACAAGAATTTTCATTAGTTTTTATTGACCCTCCTTTTAGGAAAGGCCTAGCTCAACAGGCAGCTGAACTTTTGTGCCAAAAAGGCTTAGATGAAGATGCTTTAATATATGTTGAAATGGAGTCTGATACGAACCTACAAGTTTTGCCAAGTCATTGGCAACTTTTAAAAGAAAAAGTTGCCGGACAGGTGATTTATCGGCTTTATCAAAATACTGCGGTGTAACTAATACGACTTAGCAGATTTAGGCTGTAGCTTTAAATCATGAAAATCAAAACTAAAATCTGTCGCATTAGACACCGCTTCCATGGTGACATAGTTAATAGTGCCATCAGGGTTGAGATTAAAGTTTACATAGGCGTCAGCTTCTAAGGTTCGATCATCCCAACGGACAATAAAGGTGTTGTGTTGATAATGTTCTAGGCTGCCATGTAGTGCAGGGGTATGAGTAAACTGCATCACCAAATCATCATTTTCTAAGCTAATCGATATTTCACCATACCAATTATCAACATAGCTTTGCGCATATGCTGCTAGCGGTAAAGAAGGTGTTGATTTTTTATCTGCACCTGAAGCTACTTTGGCTAAATGCGCTTTATTCTTGGCATTATTTTTTTGCTGTAAAGCGGCATAATGCGCAACCCAATCTTTTGCGGGTAGCTCAAGATATTCGGTTAGAATTTGTTGCGATATGGCATTAAAGGCAAAACCTGATTGTTGATTGGTTAAAATAACCATGGCTAAGTTTTCTTCAGGCACCATGACCACCTTTGACACCATGCCTAAAATACCACCGGTATGTCGTACCACTTTTACACCATGATAATCTTTGACAAACCAGCCTAAAGCGTAAGCATTAAAATGGGTTTTATCTTGATCTGTTACTCGTTGTGACACCGACAAAAGTGTGCGTGCTTGCCACATTTCACGACTTTGTTGTTCACTAAAAAGCCTTAACACTTTTTCGCCATCAACACCGTATTTTCCCTGGTTAAGCTGGGCTTTAAGCCATAACGACATATCATTAACACTTGATGCCACAGAACCTGCAGAGGAAAATTTTTCTAAGAAATTTCCGCCAACAACGTGCAGCTCACCGTCTAATGGCACATGGGCACGGGCGACGTTTTTATTACTTGCTGGAATTAAAGAAAATTTTGCTCGGGTATTGTACATGCCTAACTTATCAAAAATTCGGCTCTGAATAACCTCATGCCAAGTCTTACCCGTAAGCTTTGCAATAATCTCACCAGCTATAACATACATTAAGTTGTCATAGGCAAATTCACTACGAAAGCTCGACACTTGCGGTAAATGCTTTAAACCTTTAATCACATCTTGGTTAGTTAAGGTGGTTTCTGGCCAAATCATTAAATCACCTGCTCCTAAACCTAAACCACTGTTATGTGATAGCAAATCGATAATAGTAAATTCGCGAGTAACATAGGCATCAGGCAGTTGAAATTCAGGAATAATATCGATAACTTTAGTTTGCCAAGTCAGCTTACCTTCATCTACTAAGCCAGCCAACAATGCTGAGGTCATGGCTTTAGTATTTGAAGCAACACCAAATAAAGTATCGGCATTAACTTTTTCTTTACTACCGTGTTTCAGCACGCCAAAACCTTGGCTCAAAACGATTTCATTATCTTTAATAATCGCAACCGCGATGCCGGGCACTTGAAATGCCGCCATAGTTTTATTGACCAACAGCTCAATTTTATCGACTTTGCTAGGGCCTGCCTCATCCGCTACGGCGGAACCAAACGTGGTTATAAGCAACACCCCTGCGTACAACCATGAATAAGATAATTTCATTGATATTCCTATACTTATTGGTATTAATTGCTATTACCGTAACCGATATCTTGAACGGTGACTAGGGGCAGTTGATCTTTGTTTATATTTTCAGTACTAGGTTGTTTTTAATGTTAGCAAAGCAGAATGAACGGGGTTTGGTTGTTCCAAAAAAGTGAAATTTTAACGCTAGCGGTGTTAAAAATAGTCCTTTAGGCAATGACTAAAATAAAAAAGCCATAACTTAAGGGGCTGTTATGGCTTAAATGATGGCTTATTTCGTATAACAACTAAACGTTAATTGTTATCAATTAATCCAGACAGGCCTTTTTTAACAAAGTTTGGCAAAGCAAATGCAGCGCTATGTAGTGCTTGATTGTAATACTGAAAATCAAGACCACTTGCGACTACCCGCTGAGCATCAAAATCATTTATCGGATGATATTGCTTACTGGCAAAAGTAAAGCTCCACAATCCACCGGGATAAGTTAAATTACTAAACGAATATAAATAATTCTGTGAAAATACATTATTCAGTACTTTTAAAAGTGATTGCTGAATATCCATGGCATACCATGATGATTCGCCTTGCGATACAACAATGCCATCATCAGTTAAACAATGAAAAACATCTTGGTAAAATTCCTCGCCAAACAAGGGTTGGGCAGGGCCGATAGGATCTGTACTATCAACAATTATAACATCGAATTTTTCTTGCGTTTGCTTAACAAACTCAACACCGTCACCAATAATTAACTGCATTTTTTCATGATCTAAATCTTTTGATGTTTGCGGTATATGTTGACGACATGCTTCAACTACCATGGCGTCAATTTCCACCATAGTACATTTTTCAACACCGCTATGGCGCAAAACTTCACGGGCTGTACCGCCATCACCACCACCAATAATCAAAACATTTTTAGGTGCTGGGTGAACAAAAAGCGGTACATGAACAATCATGTCATGATAAGCAAACTCATCACGTTCGGTCACCATAATTAAGCCATCATTAAGTAACATTTTGCCATGGCCTTTGGTTTCAACTACATCAACCGTTTGAAATTCGCTTTTGCCAGAAAAAAGGACTTTTTCAACTTTGAATTTTAACCCTAAAAAATCTTGAAACTTTTCTTCGACCCATAAATCAGAGTGCATGATTTTCTCCTGCGATATCAAACGCTTTTGCTTCAGAAAAGCCTTGTTGCGGTAATATGTAGTTAGCGAAGCAGACTAAGTAGTTATTACTTAAACGCTCACTGACTCGTGATTTGCTGACATAATCTTTTGGAATAAATTCATCGGTCAAATTAACAAAATCAAAATCATTAAAACTTAATAAATCAAATGACTTAGGTGCCAATATAGTTAAAAAATCAGCGGTAAGCTCTGTTAAATTAATATTTGATTCAATACTGACATAACTACTGTTCGCTTGCGGCGTGACATGAATGGTTAAGTAGTCCTTACCTTTAATTGCATTCACCGAATAACCAAAAGGGTCAAAAACAAAATCATCCAACATAAAATCGCCAATTAACTTATCTAGTTGTAAAAATTGGCGGATTTCCTCTGCTTTCAAACCTACTGTGGTCAGTTTCTCAGATGCTTGCTGGCTAATTTGATAGGCAAGAAACTCATAGGTTTTATCTAAGCTATCTGCTTGAAAACTATTATCTTGATGAAAAATATAGTTGTGATGACTGTCCAGTTCGCCAAAGCGATAAGCTTTACCTTGGACATATTGTCCCAATAATTTGATGTCATCACCAAAACTACTCGGTTGAGCATGGGCAAAGTATTCATTTTTACGCTGGTAAATAACCTGTTGAATTTTATCCATACCGATTTGTTGAATAAAAAATTCGACCGAATGTACTAAACGCGTATTACCACAGGTTAAAATTAATAAGCGATCATGCCAAACAAATAAGCTCGATTCGGAGAGCAAAAATGCTTTACAATCATCATTACGAATAGACGATAAAATTTGTGCGTTACAACATTGAACCAAATTGGTCCAAAAATCATCGGCAATATCATCAATTAGCGAAATTTTGCTGGCGTTAACCAAAATTTCAGCTTTTTTTTCAGAGCCTTCAAAAAACAAAAATCTATCCCCAACGTCCGAGCAGGTTCAGCCGCTGGCGTAATATTTACATTGCCTAATTTATCGGCAAAAAAGTGCGCGCTATTTTACAAAAAAAAAATGAAATTACAATAAAAAATAGCATAAAAACACATAGAATAATCAGGTGAGTTTATTTTATAAAAAACACTATACTTTATTTTATTTTTCAGCATAATTGCGGCTTTTTATTGTTAGCCCTTTATCATACGGATAAACCTCAGTGAAAAACCTTAACGATTCTTTGCCTAATCAAATTGAAATTTCGAGCCTAAATGTTCGATTAAATATACCTGAAACCCTCTTTGATGGTGCACAAGAAAGTAATGCGATAATGAGTAACAGCATTCATTTAATTGGCTTTGAATTCGATGGCACCGCATGCTTTAGAAAGGGCACCAAAGATGGGCCTAATGCCTTACGCGATGTTTCAGACGGCATTGAATCGTACTCACCATATTTAGATGCTGATATAGCAGACATTAACTTTTTCGATTTAGGCAACCTTGCTTGCGACATTATTACAACGGGTAACGAGCATAGCGATATAGAACAACAATGGCAAAATGCTAGTAATGACTTTACAACGCTTTTTTCTGACATAGATCTAGTCAAAAATAAGGTTAAAGTTATCACCTTAGGTGGCGAGCATTCGATTTCTTACGCCCCGATAACCACCTATTTAGCGCAATACGATAATCTCACTTTGGTTCATTTAGATGCCCATGCTGATTTACGTGACGGTTACCTCGGTTTTCATCATTCTCATGCCTCAATTATCCGTCGTGTCCATGATCATTTTGGTCCTAAACATCAACTGATACAATACGGTATTCGTTCAGGCACAAAAGCTGAATATCAATGGATGCAGCAGCATAAGAGCTTAAAGCATTCACGGGCTGAGTTTTTACAAAGCATTAGCGACATTGATGATCAGCAACCGATATATTTAACCTTAGATCTTGATTATTTTGACCCAAGCTTTTTCCCCGGTACAGGTACACCTGAGCCAGGCGGTGAAGACTTTCACTCATTCGTCAGTTTATGCAAAATATTACAGCATAAAAACTTAGTAGGGTGTGATGTAGTTGAGCTTTCTCCCAAAATTGACCCTACAGGCAATAGTGATGTTTTTGCTGCGAAAGTAGTTCGCGAACTGATTCTTTGCCTGCAAAGTTAGTCATTTTAATCAGCAAATAACAAACCATTTACTGCATAGTTTGTTATTTGCTTGAGTAATTTAATCGTCTAATTTCACTAATAAAAACACAATATAATCATTGCTAAGCTTAGTGTTTTTCTACAACTTTGATCTACATCAAACGCCACTGCGACATAATGTCGCACTCTGTTTAACTCCTTTTGTTTTTAGTAAATATATCAGTAAAAATTGTCCTGTTAGCTATTCATGCTTATTCATCAGGATGTAAAAAAATGCAGTTCTCTAAAATTTCCCAAGCACTTGCTGTTATTTTATCGGTTACAGCAACGTCTGTTTTCGCTGAAGATATTGCCAAAAGTAGTATTGAAGTTATTACCATTGAAGCGCCTAAATTAGCTCAGTCAGATACCGCATTAGCAGAAGGTAATTTAGTTATGCCTGACGTTGCTGACTGGCTTAAAACAGTGCCTGGCGCCAATATCAATAAAAATGGGCCCATTACCGGTATCGCGCAGTATCGCGGCATGTTTGGTGAGCGTGTAGCGAAAAACATTGGTGGCCAACACATCGTCAGTGCTGGACCAAACGCTATGGATGCCCCTTTAACTTACATAAACCCGATCATGGTAAAATCCGTGGCCGTTTATCGAGGTATTGCGCCAGTGAGTGCAGGTATTGATACATTGGGTGGTGCAATAAAAGTGAACTTGAAACAAGCGGAAGTTGATACTGGCGCACCACTAGGTGGTGATTTAGCCTTAAGTTATAACGATCTTAACGACGCCTCTACTTTCGCTGGTGACCTTAATATTAGCAATGAAAATACCGGTGTCTTACTATATTTAATCGACCAGCAAGGTAATAACTATCAAGATGGTGATGGCAATACTATTTCTTCAACCCAATACAACAAACAGCAATATGGCGCTGACTTACGTCATCAACAAGACAGTTGGGAAATTGGCTTAACCTGGCATCACGCCAAAACAGATGATTCTGGTACACCTGCATTGCCAATGGATATTGATTACATCGAGTCTGACCGTTATAGCCTGGACGGTAAGTTATCCCTCAATGACTGGCAATTAAGTTGGCAACTGGGTTATCAAGATGCCATTCATGGTATGGATAACTTCAGTCAACGCGTCAGCATGAATACCAGCATGAATCGCTACAATACTACTGATGCTAAAACTCGTAACTATAAGTTCTTACTTAGTCAAGGCGACTGGCTTTTTGGGCTTGAAGGTTACAATTCAGATCATAACGCTGACATTAGCAACCCTGAAAATGCGATGTTTAGTATCGCTAACTTTAACCAAGTAAAAAATCAGCGTAATAGTGCCTTTGTAGAATGGACACCAAGTAGTGGCAAGTTTTCACATACTTTAGGTTTACGCTTAAAAGATAACCGTGCTGATGCCGGTGAAGTATCAAGCTCAATGGCAATGATGAACCCTAATATTAAAGCCCTGCGTGATGAGTTTAATAACGCTGATCGTGATGTTTCAGATACAACCTTTGATCTTGCGCTAAATAGTGAATATCAATGGAGTAATGCATTAGCCTTAAACTATGCCGTGGCGATTAAACAGCGAGCGCCGAGCTATCAAGAGCGTTACTTATGGATGCCAATGCAAGCAACTGGCGGTTTAGCTGATGGTAAAACTTACGTGGGTAACATTAATTTAGCGGTTGAAACCGCTTACCAGATTAATGCCGGACTTTCATACCAACAAGGTGACTTTGCAATCGCACCACAGTTTTTCTATCAAAAAGTGGATGATTATATTCAAGGTGCTCCTTCGACAGATATGCGAGTAAAAATGGTGGCAAGCATGATGGGTGATGATAGCCCATTAACCTTCGATAATATCGACGCCACTCTCTACGGTGTAGATATGAATTGGCATTACCGTCTTAATGAGCACTTTAAGCTATCTGGTATTGTCAGTTACGTTAAAGGTGATCGAGATGATATTAATGACGATTTATATCGTATTTCACCACTAAACACCCGTATCAACTTACTTTATCAATATAAAAATTGGCAAAGTAACTTAGCTATTCATGCTTATGCTTCGCAAGATGATGTTTCAGCATTAAATAATGAACAAGCTTCGGCAGGTTATGCAGTTGTTGACTGGCAAGTAGATTACTTTGCCAGTAGCGGGCTAGTTGTACGTTTAGGTGCTAACAACTTATTAGACAAACAATATAGTGACCATTTAGGCGGTGTTAATCGTGCCAATGGTAGTGATATTGCTGTAGGAGAGAAGGTCAGTGCGATGGGCAGAAATGTTTATCTTGCCATGGACTACCAGTTTTAACAGCTATGTTTCATGGTTACACTCTGCCATGAGCAATATTTTTCTGTTGGATAATCATATAACTTGGTAGTGCACACCGCTAAGCTGTATGACTATAAAACCAGTATCATTTTGATACTGGTTTTTTTTGTAATTTTCTTTGTAACGTTCGACGATGCATACCTAATTGGCGAGCAGTTGCCGAAACATTACCCTCATTACTGTTCAGCACTTGATTGATATGTTCCCATTCCACACGTTCTGTCGACATAGTATCGCTACCAATATCTGTATCAATAGTGTTATTAGGCACTTGTTCGGTATCTAACGCGGTTAACAGCATTTGAGTATTAACCGGTTTTGCTAAATAATCATCAGCCCCTAAACGCATAGCTTGAACGGCTGTTGCTACACTGGCAAAGCCAGTAAGCAAAACTATTTTGACTTTAGGTAACATTGCTCTGATCGGTTTAATTAACCTTAAACCATTATCAGCCGCTAATTTCATATCCAGTAAAATACAGTCAGGTTTTTGCTGTAAACAAGCGTGCAGAGCCTGATCAGCTTGATGAACTTGTTGGCAGCTAAAGCCATATTTAGACATACGGCGTGCTAACGTTGCAGCAAAGGAAACATCATCTTCAATAATCAATAATTTTTTCATGAGATATCTTCCTTGTTACCGATCAACAACGGAAGGGTGACAACTGCAATACAGCCTTGAGCACTATGATTAATTAACTTTAATTTTCCCCCTAAGCGTTGAAACGTTGAATTAGACAAGAAAACGGCCATACCTAAACCTGACTCACTTAGCACCATTTTTTCACCTAATACCGCACGTTGTGCTTGATTCATATTAGCCTCAATACCGGAACCAAAATCACGTAACTGCAATGATAGCGTGTTATTAACTCGACTCACCGTCAAAATTATACGCTGTTGTTGGTTTTCTTCATTGGCTCGAATAGCATTTTGCACTAAATTCAACAGGGCAGGTAGCAACATGGCATCAGACACAATCACGCCATGAACGGGCTCAAGTTGAATAATTTCCAATGCTTGCTCAGGAAAGTGAAAATGCATTTGGTCAACCAATTGCTCAAGTAATTCTGTAACTGATAATTGTGCTTTTTTGTTGTCCCTAATTGAAGTTGCTAATGAGCGGAAATAACCTAATTGACTGGTACACGATGCCAAGGGTTGTGCCATGGCAAGTATCGCTTCGTGCTCCGGATAATCTTCGACCAGTTCTTCATACAATAGCTGAATATTCGCCAACGGTGTCGCGACTTGATGCGTCACTTGTGCAGATGCCACACCTAACGCCAACAACTGCTCACTTTTCAGCTGATCTTCTCGCTGCAAGGCAATGGCTCGCTCTCTATTAGTGATCACACGTGCCATAGCACCGACAACAAAGGTCACGACGAGTACCGACAATAAAAAATTTGCCCACATGCCAATAAAGTGATTGCTCATATCCATATGATGCATGGTATGTTCAGGCATAGTCAGCAATAAAATACTATAGGAAACAATCGCAAAGAGTGAAATAAAAAGTAGATAGCTCGCCGGCAAGCTCACCGCTGCAATAACAATAGGAAGTAGTAACAGAGAAACAAAGGCGTTGGTTGCACCACCACTAAGTGACAATAATATCGTTAAAAAAATCACATCGGCAACAAGTTGAAAAACAATCGCGGCATTACCCGCATCGCGCTGCCTAAAAATAAAAATACTAAAAATATGAAAGCAGCTTTCAACAATAATAACTGCCATTAAAGGTAATAGGGCAATTTGCAATGACATGACAAAATAAACAATAACTACAGTTAAAAGCTGTATCACAATGGCCACGGTTCTAAGTAAAAACAGTCGCTGGATAATAGTCATGCTTTGATAGTCAACAAACGGCATAGCGATCCTAAAACTAGCAATTAAGCAGTAATTTCTATACCTAAATTTGATAAGCCTTCTTCAAGCACTAGGGCTTTTGCTTGCAAACAACTGGTTTTATTTTCGCTTGCCGTCGCTAAAAAATCAAAAAGCTCATGCTGAGTAGCAATTTCCCATTGCATTAATGGGTGGTCGGTAATCTGCTTAGGTGAGATCATTATTTCATCTTCACTCGGCGTTATTTCATCTATTTCTTGCGCCAAACTCAGTTCAACATAGTAGCTAACACTATTTTCTGACAATTTACTGACATTAATAAAACCGTCACCCTCTGGATCTTGCATAGCTTGAAATAACGACATTAAAGCCATGGCACTATCAAGAGCTGGAAAAACCCCCAGAAAGTCAAAAGCATCCGGATCCGGTACTTGTTCTTCCAATTTAGCAATTTGGGCATCATAATTAATTTTGCAACGATTAGCTTTATCTAGCCATTGCCAGACAAGATCAAGTTGATTTCTTAATACCTTAAAATCACCAAACTCGACATGTTCTGCAAACATTTGATAATTAGGCAACATACGTTCAAGTAGCGCAGCACAAAATGCCACTTGTTGCCATTGACTTAGTTTTTTAAATGGTAGGTGAATCGACACGTATAATCTCGTTTACAAATGATAAAAAAACAGACGCTAAGTATATAAGAATTCCACGATAATTAGCAGTTTATTTGCTTAACCTCAGCTCGGGATAACGGATGTATGAAAAAATCAATACAGTGCTACGTTTACAATCGCCTTAGCCTATTTTTTATAAAATTTGAGACATGGTTTATTATCAATGCTATAAGTTTTGTCTGAATCGAGGCTGACTTGTGTATCTAATAGCGAGCTATTAGTAGCAAATTTAACGCTGATACACGTAAAAATTGTAGCATTGACGTGTTTAGCTTATCCCGAGTTGAGGTTACTTAGTTTTGTTAACTGTTTTTGAGCATATTCAAAGCGTAAACGATACTCGGTCAACTTATCTTCAAGCTCATTAATTTGTTGATCCAATTTACGATTTAGTTCGCTATTTTCATCACGAAGGTACTTTATCGTTTCGCGTGCTTTGTTATATTCCAACTCTTGCTTATTTTTATTTTCTTGATGTAAAAGCTTACTTTTCGCAGTTTTTGCTCTATCTGCCGCTAGCTCGGTCTGTACTAGGGTCAATTGTTGCTGTTTTTCTGTTAAATCTTGTTCAATCTTCTCAATACTTTCTAGGGTATTACTATATAACTGCTGCAAGGCAATCAATTTAGTTGATTCCGCTGCCAATTCATCTGCCTGGCGGTTCAGTTTTTGAGATAAAGCCGTTGAGGTCTTATCTGCTTGTTGTTGCAACTCAGTAAGGGCGTTACTTTTATCGGCTAAACTCTGCTGATGCTCTGCCAGCATTTGCTTGTGGTTTTCCTCTTGTTTTTCTAGGGCTTGCTTAAACTTCAGTTGCTCTTTTTTAACGTACTCTACTTGTGAGCTAATTTCTTTGCTTTGCGCTTGGCTTTTTTGCTCCAAATTATTGATTGTTTGCTGGGCACTTTTTTGCTCAATATCAACTTGCTCTAACGCTGCAGTCAACGCGACTATTTTTTGTCCCTGCTGCTCATGTTCTTTACTATACCGCTGCTCTACTTGCGCCAGTGACTGCTCTAACTCGGATTTTTCGGCAGCTAATTTAGCCGTTCTGGCTTGTTCTTTTTTCAGTTGTTGCTCAACGTTCTTACTGACATCAAGTATTTGTAAATGCTGAATTTTTAGTTCAGATATTTGGTTATTTACCTCGATGCTTTCATTTTCAAGCGCTTGATTCTTGCGCTCTAGGTCATGTTTTTGTTTAATTATTTGTTCATTTTCATCTGACGCTTGCTTTAATATTTTCGTGTTTTTCTCTTGTTCATCTTGCCATTTTTTATTGTTTTGCTGCTTTTGGTCTTCATGTTGCTGATGGACAACTTTATTATTCTGTTCAAGCTTATTAATCGTCTGTTCTAAATGATGAACTTTTTCGTTTAAGTGGTTATTTTCATGTGTTTGACTATTGATCTGTTCTTGATGTTTATCTAACAAGTTTTGCTTATTTTCAAGCTCTAATTGCAAGGCACTCACTTGTTCATTTAATTGCAGCGCTTGTTGTTGCTCATGAGTTAATTTTTCATGACTGGATAATAATTTATGCTCTTGTTCCGCTTTTAAATACTCAAGCTCACTCGATACTTGTTCATATTTCAACTGCAATTCTGAATACTGTTGATTTTGAACACTTAACGTCGCAGCCTTGGCTTTGTCATTTTTTGTTAATGATTGATGCTCATTTTCTAAAGCAGATAATTGCTGGGTGATATGCTCAGATTGAACAAGTGCTTCTTTTAATCGCTGTTGGTGTTCAATGTTTTCTTGGTTAAGGCTAGCCACCTGTTTAGTTAATAATGAGTTTTCAGCAAGCTTATCTTTTAAAATTTGTTCTGAGTCGGTAAATTTTGCACTATTAAGTTTTTCAGCGTTGGATAAGTCATCTTGAAGTTGTGTTAGTTTTTCTTGGTGTTTTTCTTTTTCTGCCTGGAGGGTATTTATCTCGACCTGACATTCCTTATTGCTTTGCTCTGCTTGCTGCAGCGCTAATGTTTGTTGTTTTTTCAGTGCAATGAAAAGAGAGTGATTGGTGACGGTTTCAGGTGATACGGTTAGATTATCGCTATAACTGGTTAACAGTGCAGTGATTTTATCTTCAATTTGTAAATAAATATCACCCGCTAAATTTTGAATATTTTCTTCTATATCACTGGGTAATTTTTTCTGTTCAGTCATACGTTATACATCCCTAACCCTAGATCAATTAAAATTCTCCAACCAAAATCATCCTAGCAGACGTTTAATTTATATTCACTGAAATTCACAAAATTAACCATCTGCACTTGCCTTATTGAAAATTTTATAGGCACAGCGTCGATCACCGGTCAGTAAATATTCACTGCGTTCTACACTGTAGTTTTTGCCGAGGCATTGCTGGAAAATAGCTAATTCGGAACGACAAAAACTTTGGCATTGGATTGCCGCAGCACAAATAGGACAGTGATTTTCGATCAATAGATACTCATGGCTAGACATTTTCTCAACACTTGCCATATAACCTTCTTCATTACGGATATGGGCTAAGGCTGAGACTTTACCCTCTAACGTGGCATAAGCGCCTAACACCGTTTGGTATTTTTCAAGCATTTGTTGCTCACGGGCACTAATCAGTTGTGCTAGCCCTTGCTCGCCAAACACTGTATTGACTGAATCAAGTAATTGTAACGTTAAGTCCGCATGTCTATCAGGAAATCGCTTATGGCCTAATTCAGTTAGCTGCCACATTTGCTTAGGTCGACCGACAGTGGCTTTTTGCAAAAAATGACTCACTAACTGTTTTTTTTCTAAGCGCAATAAATGCTGTCTTGCGCCCATGCTGGTCATATCTAACGCTTTTGCTAAACTAGCAGAGGTCATTGCACCTTGGTTTTTCAATTTCGCTAAGATGGTATCAATGTTCTTCATTTGTTCCATTTTACTCTGTCCGACGGCTTCTATTGCGTTATAAACATGGTCATATAGTGAGAGTGCAGCATTTTATTGCAATTCTATAATAAACTTTAAAAAGGTAAATTCAAGCGACAAAAAAAGGACTTTACAGTCCTTTTTTAAACGAAACGTGAAAGTAATGTATTCACTTTCACACTTAGGTAGATTAATCAGAAATTATTTTTCTGCTTCAGTAGTCACTGGTGCAAAGCGAATAGCATTCACTTTAGCCGTTGACTCACTTAAATTACGTAATTGAGCTAAGCGATTAATTTGCCCTGCAGAACCCAACATTGCGTGAATAGGAATGAACAGTCCACGTTTATGAAAGTCTAATACTTTATCATCGCTCAATGCTTGAACTTTTTTCTCGTCAATGCCGTATAGGCCAACAAGCTTTTTCGTTTCACCTGAAGCAAGATTGATATGTAATTCAAGTTCTAGAAGTAAATCATTATCGACTAGCTCTTTGATGAACTTTTCGTTTACGACTTCATTGTCATATAAGCGACCTAATGAATCTTGTACACCTTTACAGAAATCCGTAAAGTTACCTTCATCATCAAATAATGCATTTTCTTTATCTTCACCAACAAATTTGCTGTCTAAATCAACACATGCAGTTAAGGTTTTTTCTTTGTCAGGATCCACACCTAAAGAAAATGGTGCCATAGAAATACTCTGCGGAATATAGACTGCGTTCCATGAATCTTTTTTATGGTATAAATTTTCGCTGGCTTCTAAACCCAACATAACAACACTACGATAGCGTTCTGTACCTTGATCTTTCACGATAATTACTGGGTAGCTAGTCGCTGCTTGCGAATACTCTGGGGCAGTGATAGGTGCAATGTGTTGATTTGCCACATGTGCTAAATCGCGTTCAGCTGCAATTTTAATGTTTTGATGAGTTTCTTTTTTAATTGGGGTAATGTTAGCCATGAATAATTTCTCTTTTTTACTGCGTCTTTAATCGTTGTCGTTGGTGACACTTTTTTGTTGTTGATAATAGTTATGGAGACACCTATTAGCGCTTTCAATGGTATAATTAAAATTATCTGCAGATTGGGCTAATTATTTCCAAGTTATCTGCGCAGAATAATCAATTAAATAGTGATAAAACGAAAAAATCACCCTATGAAAATTATCAAATATTTTTGTTTCGCTTTAATTTTTATTAGTCCATTAATCATGGCTTTACCAAAAGTGGCCCTGACTTTTGGTGAATCATTAAACGGCTTCACCCGGGTAAAAATTAAAAACGAAACTTTTGAACCTTTAGCCTGTTTTGTTGCCATTGATGGTCACAAAACAAAATTTCAATTGCGTGCTAAATCAACGTCAAACTGGATCACCACCACAGATAAACGCTTTAACTACAAACATTTCAGTACATGGTGCGATTATCTAGACGTTTATCCTCAATATAGTATTTATCAAGCTTATTAATGGCAATAATGAACTAATCACTTTAAGGTGATTAAGCTTCAATCCCAATAGCCAGCTATTACTCAATCAAGCCCCTTGTTGTTAAAAATTTATTCTCACTAAAAGTTGCTCAATAACTGATTAAATTTGCGTTAACTCGATATACCCACGCCAATAATGCAAATGATAACAGTTATCAGTTGCATTGCGTTTTATAACTAATTACAATATCTGCAAAATAAAAACAAACTCTCTCGATACATACTAGGTTTGAATAACATGAAATTTAACTTGAACATCATCGTAGCTGCGGCAATTTCTGCTGCTACTTTTACTGTTTCTGCCGGCGAAAACTTATGGGTTTACGCAAAAGGCACTGACACACGACCAGCTGGCAGCTATGAATTTAAGCTAGCTGATACTATTCGCTTAGATAAAAATGCTGGCGATCATTACACCTTTCACGATATTCGCCCTGAAATAGAGTACGGTGTTACTGATAAATTAACCGTAGCAGCTGAAGCGATTATCTTTATCCATGATTATGACGTTGGCTCTGAAGACGAAGGCGCTCCCTGCCCAATGTGTGAAGCAGGCGATGGCACAGGCAAGTTTAGCGATACACAATTTGCCGGTTACGAATTAGCCATGAAATATAATGTTTTAAGCCCATACAAAGATGCTTTTGGTTTTTCATATGGCCTAAGTTATGAGCGTCGCGACAAATACCGTTTAGACGGTGCAGACATCGATCAAAACTCATTTGTTGGCACGTTATTTTTTCAAAAAGATTTCCTTGATGATACTGTTGTAACGGTATTAAACATTAAGACAGAATTTGAACGCAGAAAATCAGGCTCTGTGGTTGAAGACGAGTTAGCACTTGATATTTCAGCCGGTATTTCTTACCGTTTCGCGCCACAATGGTTTGTTGGTTTAGAGTTTAGACATCAATCAGACTATTTAAACCCACAAGATAAAGCCGAAAGAGGCAATACTGAAGGTGGTTTTGACGAAGATGGTTATACCCTAGGTTTACAAAAATCTAATTTTGATTTAGGTGATTTTCGCATTGGTAGCCAACATCAGAAAGGCAATTACTTTGGTCCTACGTTACACTTTGCTGAACAAAAATGGTGGTTAACCGCTGGTGTTTTATGGCAAATTAGTGGCGGCGGCTCTGAACATGCTGACGTGCGTAACGGCCGTAACTGGGACGAGCATGAAAAAATGCACATAGGTCTCTCATACGGCTATGAATTTTAGCACTTTATCGACTTAATTTATTACGATAAGGCTTACCGTTAACGGTAAGCCTTCTGCATTTTTTCTTTGGTATTTTGACAAAAATAATTTCAATGGATTAGTTGAATCATGAGCATGTTACGTAGACGGTTTTTAAAAGCAGTGGTGGCGACAGCAGCAAGCTTTGCTTTACCTATTCAAGTCGCTTTCGCAAAAAATTACTTAACCATTGAGCAAGCACAAAAAATATTATGGCCTGAACAAAAATTAACCCCCGCACCGGTAACGTTAACAGAAGTGCAAGCCGAGTTAATTGAAGACTTAGCTGACATTCGGGTACGAAATCTTCATATCAATAGTTGGCGTTCAGCTGATGGCGGCTGGTTTATTGTTGACCAAGTCATTGGTAAGCATGAAAATATTGACTTAGCCATTGCCATTAGCGTTGACGGAAAGGTCATGGGTATTGAAGTATTAACCTACCGAGAAACCTATGGCGATCAAATTATGCACCCAAAATGGCGAGCACAATTTCATGGTAAAGATAGCAGTGAGTTTTTAAAACTCGACCAGCAAATTAGAAATATATCTGGCGCAACATTATCCTGTCGCCATGTAACAGATGGTATTAATCGCCTTAACCATACGTGGTCGACTGTGCTGAGTAAAATCGCGATTTAATCGGTAAATACCTTGTGACTGAGCACAGCATTAAGCGTTGTCAGCCTTTATTAGGCACTTTTGTGGAAATAAACTTGCGTGGCACTATGTCAGAGCAAGCCCTTATACACTGGTCTACGCTAGTTTTTGATGAAATAGCACGCATTCACCAAGCACTGAGTTTTCATCAAGCTGATAGTGATTTGTCAGCACTAAATCGTGCTTTATTAACCACACCTTCAACTGCATTTTTATTATCTGCTGATCTTGCTAACGTACTGTTATTTGCTGAAGAGTTATTCAACAAAACCCAAGGTTATTACGATATCAGCATAGCCTCGACGCTAGTGGCATCGAAACATTTGCCAGATCATTTATTTGCTGAAACTCCGCTCGAACATTATCAACCGTTAGGTAGCTTTGCAGACATCACTATTATTGATAATTACATTTGCAGTCGTCGGCCAATTATTTTTGATTTAGGTGGCATCGCCAAGGGTTATGCAGTAGATCAGGCAATCTCACTGCTACCGGAAGGTATCCGTGGTAGTGTTAATGCCGGTGGTGATATGCGCGTTATTGATTGGCAAAAACAAAAGGTTGAAGTGAAATATAGCACTAACAGGGTGAAAAAAATAACCATGTCGAACCGCGCGCTAGCCACTAGTGCAAGTTATTATAACCAACAAGGTTCGCAATATTTTAACCCAAAAACTGAGCGTTATATGAAAATTAACGGCAGTATTTCAGTGTTCGCCACAGAAACTATGCACGCTGATGCGCTCACGAAAGCAACCTTAATGATGACCCGCAAAGCGGCAAAACAACTATTAAAAGACTATAACGCTATTGCGATCAGCATTAATCGCTTTGGCTTTAGTCGCCAATTAAGCTAGAGCATTCACATGTCAAATATCAGTCGAAAAATTGCCAAAAAATATCGTTATATTTTTTATTGCACCTTAACGTTAAGCACATTCAGCGGTAGTATGTTTTGGTTGCTGAGAAAATTTGCCATGGTTGAAGGCGACTTTGGTCCTGAGTCTCACGCTTGGCAATATCCTGCTTTGCAACTACACGGCTTCGCTGCATTTATAATGTTAATGGCCTTAGGCGCTATTTTTACCGCACATATTCCAAAAACATGGTACAAAGAACGAGCAAAAAAATCCGGTTCAACATTACTGAGCTTGGTGGTATTTTCTTTATTGTCAGCCTATAGCTTGTATTATTTAGTCAGTGAAGATTGGCATGTATACCTTGGTAACTCTCATGCCATTGTTGGTTTATGCCTACCGGTTTTGCTTATTTTTCATATTAAAATCGCAAGAAGTGCCGGTAAGATTCGAAAAAAAACACGCATTAAAAAATCCCGAAAAATAGCGAAAAACAGCAGTATACGTCATGAAGCGTAGGGCATTCTTAAAATCAGCCTGCCTAGCAAGCGCATGTTTGCTACCGGCGTGTAAAAGTACGGTACAACATGCTAACGCTGTCGTTGAAAATGATAAAATAGTCATCGATAGAACGGCATTTAATACCAACAGCACCGTTACTGTTGGCTACGGTAAATACGCTATTGGCGTGGTAAAACTTGAGGCTAATAACTTTGCTGCCTCACTGCTGTCTTGTCCTCATAAAGGTTGTGCTGTTGCGCCAGCGGAAAATGGTTTCGTCTGCCCTCGTCATGGTGCTCGTTTTGATCACTTAGGCCAAGTCATAAAAGGACCTGCTGAGCAAGACCTAACAAGCTTTGATACCAGTAGCGATCAGCAATTCGTTATTATTCATTTACCGGCATAAGCGCTAAAATGTTAAATTCTGCTATGAAAATTATTTCTCTGCCCTATATGATGGCTTTTTTCCTGTCAGTTTTACCTACGGCAATTTATGCTGTTGAGCAAAGTGAAGAAAATAGCACTGAAACCATCACAATCTCTTATAATAAATTGATAAAATCCCTCAACGACAGTCGCACCAGTGACGATGTCATGAGTTATCCTGAACAAGTTGCCAGTGCACCACACACGGTTGGCGATATCATTGCACAAAGTACGGGCGTAACGCTGAATGGCCAAGGAGGATTATTTCAAAGTTATAATATTCGAGGTTTTAGCCGTGCTCGCATTAAAACAGAGGTTGATGGTATACCCATTATTACCGATCGACGAGCGGGAAATTCGGCTTCGTTCATACCAACTGAGTTAATCTCAAGCGTAACTATTCAAAAAGGTCCACAATCAACCTTATACGGGTCGGGCGCTATGGGCGGTGTCGTGAGTATTTCCACACAAACACTTGCTCAATCTGCACTGGGTGTAACATTACAACCCCAAGATAATGCTCAACATATATGGGCGCGTTTTAACGGTGATGCAGTCAATGCCAGTATCATTCATCGCCAAGCAGATAACGCAAAATCAGCAAGTGATGACTCAACCCCAAGCAATAAATTAAATAGCCAATATCAGCAAAAAGCCGCGACCATATCAACCGAAATAACCTGGAAAAGTATTGATATTTTTGCTTCAGCAATTGTTAGCCAAGGCGATGATATTGGTAAAAGTTCAAGGACCTACCCCAACGAACGCATCAGCAACTACCCGCAAGATGATCATCTGCTGTCACAAATTGAGTTTTCATCCTCAGGGCACTGGCAATTAAAGCTTTACCAACACCAACAGCATTGGCAAACCAACATTTTACGCCTCGATGACCAGCAAGAAATTTCACGACGTAACTTAACTGATTATCAGTCAAATACTTATGGCGCCTATGGTGCATGGTTAGTTAATAATACAACCATTGGCGTCGAGTGGTTTGGTCGTCACAATATTACCATTGATGAAAGTGAGTTTACTGCAAGTAATGCATTGGCTTGGGGAAAATCGCTGGTTAACGCCGATGAAAATACTTATTCAGCATACGCTTTACATGATTGGACTATCGACAAACTCACCATTGCTGCAGGAGCAAGATACGATAAAATTCGCCTAGCACAACAGCAAATAACTAAAAGCGATAAGTTTTTATCTTTATCGACGGATTTTTTCTATCAAATATCCACTGATAGCTCAGCCAGTTTGCAAATAGCCAATGCCTTTCGTTTTCCTAGCGTCAGCGAATTATTTTTCTCTGGTGAAACACCCAGGGGCAATACCCAAGGCAACCCTGAATTAACACCAGAGCAAAGTATCGGACTGCAATTATCATTCAATCATCATTTTAGCGATAATTTTTCGACCACCCTCAATGCTTATCATTATAAAATAGATGATTATATTGAACGCTACACGCTCGATAACACGCGTTATTACCGCAATAGCCCAAGTGTGACAATAAAAGGCTTTGAGTTGATTAATCACTGGGCGATAAATCAACAATGGCAAACAAGTATCGGCTTACAATGGCAACAAGCGCGTGATGTAAACAACAATACCGTTGATGATGGTATACCAAAGGCGTTAAAATGGTCGCTAAATTGGCAAAATGAACAGTTTACTATCCGCCAACAATTAACTTATCAATTCAAAGATAGCGATATTGGTTCGTCTGAACAAGTACAAGCTAGCGAAATTATTTGGCAAGTTACCGGTGATTATCAAGTTAATGACCATGTTACATTAACGTTATCGATACTCAATGCAACTGACAATCGCTATAAAGCATCAAGCGATGAAGACGCTGCTTTTCAACCTGAGCGTACCGTTAACATCAGTGGGCTATGGCGCTTTTAAACCACGATAAAGCGCAGCAACAATGTAGGCGTAACAAATGAAATTTAGCAGCATCAACCGCAGTACGCATCGATGGGCAAGCATTGCTATCGCGATACCCTTTCTAATTATTTTAGTGACGGGGATTTTATTGTTGCTAAAAAAAGAAGTGGAATATATTCAGCCGGCGAGCGAAAAAGGGGCATTTAAACAACCCAGTATCAGTTTTGAGCAAGTACTAAACATTGCCAAAACCGTAAAACATGCAGAAATAGACTCTTGGCAAGCCGTTGATCGTTTAGACGTGCGACCAAACAAGGGCATTATTAAAATACGCGCAAAATCACACTGGGAAATTCAAATTGATGCGACAACCGGTGAGATTTTAAAAACAGCCTTTCGACGCTCAGATATCATTGAACAATTACACGACGCAAGTTATTGGCAAGACAAAGCAAATCTCTGGTTTACTTTACCTATTGCAATAGTATTAGCAATAATCTCAGTCAGCGGTATTATTTTGTTTTTCCTACCTTACTATCGCCGTTCTAAAAATAAAAAACGCATACAAGCGTTAACCTTGCCAGCGTTTAAAGATTAACGAAGTATTAATACCACCAAAAGCAAAGTTATTACTCATCACATAATTAGTGGTTATTTCTCGCCCCTGGCCAACAATATAATCAAGATCGCCACATTGCTCATCAACATTGTCTAGATTCAATGTTGGCGCAAACCAGTTGTCCTGCATCATATTAATACACGCCCAGGCTTCAATACTGCCACATGCACCCAAAGTATGTCCTAAATAGCTTTTCAGTGAACTTAATGGCACTTTGCCGAAAACACTAGCTGTTGCATTTGATTCAGCAATATCACCTTTCTCTGTCGCGGTTCCGTGGGCATTGACATAACCTATAGCTTTTGCCGCTAAATCGGCATCTTCGAGCGCTAATTCTATTGCAACTTGCATAGTTTCAGCGGTTGGTTGCGTGACATGCTTACCATCAGAATTTGAGCCAAAACCGACAATTTCAGCCAATATATGCGCACCTCGCGCTTTAGCGTGTTCAAGTTCTTCTAAAATTAACGTACAAGCGCCTTCACCAATAACCAGTCCGTCGCGATCTTTGTCAAAAGGTTTGGGGGTTAATTTAGGTTGATCATTTTTAGTGCTGGTGGCATATAAAGTATCAAATACTGCCGCCTCAGTGACACAAAGCTCTTCAGCACCACCGGCAATCATAGCTTTTTGTTTACCAAATTTAATCGCTTCATAAGCATAACCAATGCCTTGAGAACCAGAGGTACAGGCTGAACTTGTGGTTATCACTCGACCTTTAGCACCAAAGAAAACACCAATATTTACCGGGGCAGTATGAGACATCATTTGTATGTAGCTGGTCGCTGTTACACCATCCATAGTGTGGTTTTCCATCATATTGCCAAAGGCAACTAACGGTGCGGTAGAGCCAATTGAAGAGCCATAAGACACACCAGTGCTACCGTCTGTTAATGCTGGGTCATCCAACAGTTGCGCTTGCTCTAGCGCTAATTCAGTTGCTCGAGTAGCCATTAGGGACACCCGTCCCATTGAACGGATCATTTTACGTTTATAATGGGCTGGTTTTTCAAAATGCGTCACTGGCGCCGCCAAACAAGTATTGAGGCCATCTAATTGCTGCCATTGCGACATAACTTGCACTGCATTTTCACCTTGTTCAAGTGCCGTCCGAAACGTGGCCCAATCATCACCTAAGGCGGTTATTGCCGACATACCTGTGACTACGACTCGTTTCATTACACAATTCCACCATTAACTGAGATCACTTGACGCGTAATATAAGCCGCACCATCCGATACTAGAAATGACACCGTAGCGGCTACTTCTTCAGGCTTACCAACACGCCTTAGTGGGATCATTTTTTTCACTTCATCTAATGGTAAGTCTTGGGTCATATCGGTATCAATTAAGCCAGGTGCAACACAGTTGACGGTTATTTTACGCTTAGCTAGCTCAAGCGATAACGCTTTAGTCGCTGCGATCACACCACCTTTAGCGGCGCTATAATTAACTTGCCCGCGATTACCTGCAATACCCGATACTGAGGCCATAGTAACAATTCGCCCACCTTGTTTAGCTCTGACCATCGGCATAACAATGGGATGAATAACATTGTAAAAGCCATTCAGTGCGGTATCAATCACGCTACTCCAGTCGTCACTTTCCATCGCTGGAAAAGCCATGTCTCTGGTGATGCCGGCATTACACACTACACCGTAATAAACCCCGTTTTCCGCCATGTCACTTTCAATCGCTTGCTTAGCTGACTGCTGATCACAAACATCAAACTGTAAAATCGTAGCTTTACGGCCTAAAGCTATTATTTTTTCTTGTGTGTCGTGTGCGGCGTCAAGTCCACTTCGGCAATGCACGGCAATATCAAAACCATCTTCAGCAAGCTTAATGGCAATGGCTTTGCCTAAACCTCGGCTAGAGCCCGTTACTAAAATTCTTTTAATATTATCGGTCATTTCATTATTCACTTATCATTGTTTTTTATTGGTATGTCTATGCGTAACTTTCTTGAATAAAAGCATCAGGGTCTTTCGGCTGAAAAACATTAATATTGGCTTGCGCCAATACGCTTTGTTCTGCGCTTATGATTTCACATTCAAAAACTCTTAATCCCGAATCTTCACGGTATAATTCTTTAATCGTTATGGTGAGCCTTCCATCTAAAGCAAAGTACGGGCACATTGTTTTATATTTCCGAGAGCCTAATAGAAAACCTATTTGTACGCTATCATTATCATCCAGAGCATGAGCGCCAGCAAATGCAGCAATGGCCTGTGCCATATACTCACTGCCAATATAACTTGGCACCCCTTTTTTAACGGTGTTATAAAATGGGCTATGCTGGGTAATCGCCACAGTACATCGACAAGAGTCAAAATCATAATGTTCTAGCGAGTCAATCAGGATCATCGGCGATTGATGAGGCAATACCTGATTAATATCGTAATTATTCATACTTCTTTCCAATCACAGCGCTAAAATTATTACCACCAAAAGCAAATGAGTTGCTCAAGCAGTACTGAAGTTTGTCCAAATACTCACCTTGGCTAAGCTTTATCTGTGGTAAACGCTGATCATAAACGCCGTCTTTACAATTTGCTGGTAATTTGTGCTCGCTATTATCTTCACTGAGCAATAACCAACAAAGCCCTAGCTCTAATGCACCCGCTGCGCCTAATGTGTGCCCAGTTAAATGTTTAGTTGAACCACAACACACATTATCACCAAAAATGTCGGCCATAGCTAAGGCTTCCATGGCATCATTTTTAACGGTGCCGGTACCATGTAAATTAACGTAATCGATCTGCTCTGCAGTAACATTAGCATTGTTAATCGCCAGTGCCATCGCTTGAGCTGCACCACTGCCGTCAGGAATAGGTGCCGATATATGGTAAGCATCAGAGGTTTCGCCCGCACCGAGTAATTGAATGCCGTCATCATCACCAGTAACGACAAATAATGCCGCAGCTTCACCAATATTGATACCATCTCTATCGGCACTAAAAGGTCGGCAGGTATTGCTACTAATCGATTCTAATGACTTAAAACCATTGACAGTCAGTTGCGTTAAACTATCAATACCACCAGCAATAACCACATCAGCCAAGCCATTTTCAATTAATGCGCTGGCACTAATTAATGCTTTGCCACTGGATGAACAAGCGGTTGAAATACCATAAACAGGGCCTTTCGCGTTAGCCAGCTTAGCGATGTAAGTTGCTGGGGCCGACATTTCTTGTACTTCATAGCAAAAATCATCAGGAAAATGACCATCATCTTCGAATACTTTTCTGGCCAATTCGCCTTCATAAATGCTGGCTGTACTGGTGCCAATAATAACAGCAATCCTATGTTCACCGTATTCAGCAGTTAATTTCTGCACAATATTCGCTATCTGTTGATAGGCTAAATAAGCTAGTTTATTGTTATTAGTGGTTATGTCATTAAGCGCTTCATCATTAGGTAATGCGACACGACCAACATATTGAGCTGCGTCTAAAGGCAAGTCACTATCAAGTGACAGAAACTTTTCTTCGCCGGATATCAGCGCCGCTAAAACTTCCGCTTTATTGTTGCCTAGTGCACAAACAACACCAAATTCTTTTAAACACGTGCTCACGAATTTTCCCTTTCAAGATTAGTTAAGCGAATACGATAACCGCGAATGAAGTTTTCCAATTCATAGCCATCATCACGTTTTTCTATTTTGATGATATCTCGATTATTCTGCGTAATAATTCGCTGCCAAATAATACTATTTTCATGTAAAACAGGCGTTTGCTTCACATCAACATTATGACCTAACATTGCTGTTTTTAATATCTCTAACGGCCAATTACACAGCTGTATATCCGCAATAATAAAAGCAATATCAACACTTGGTAGCGGCACATACTGATTCATTTCAGTGGCTTTATCACTAAACCAAACGAAGTCAAATAATGGCAAACCTTGTGGTGAAACAGCGGCCATAGCAATTTCATCTCGGCGATATTCAACTTGCGCGATAAACTGATGTGTTTGCTCTTTTGAGGTAATTGTCACTAAATGACTATCAACCGTTGCTATTTTATTTGCCGGTGGAGCGGTTAATATAAAACTTAACTCATCAGCTAAAAATACTGATTTATTGTCAGACGTTAATGCACAAGCAGTTAATAACCACACTAGCAGCACAAGTAATGCCTTGCTTATCAAGTGATAGCGTTTATTTACCCTGGTTGACATATTTCTGCCAAAACATTTAAACGACGAACACTTTTTTCAACATAAGGATTTTTTTCGTCCCATGCATAACCCGCTAAAATCGAGCTGATCATACGTCGCACGGCATCATCATGCTGATCATGATAAACCACATTTTGGAAGCTTTCGTCATACCAAGCTTCAACAAAACACCTAAACGTATCAACACCAAACTTTAATGGCTTGGCATACTCATTTTCCCAGTCGACACGATTGCCTTGCAACTGTTTTTTAACCAAAGGTGCGGCCAAAGAAGCTGACTTCATCGCGATGGTGACACCCGATGAAAACACCGGATCTAAAAACTCACCGGCATTACCCAATAAAGCAAAATTTTCACCCCAAAGCTTGGTAACATCGGCAGAATACCCTTTGATGCTTCGCGCTTCTCCAATAGGCGTTGAATTTTTCATTAAGCGCTGTAAATTTGGATCTTGATTTATAAAGTCCATCAAAGTGTCAATTTGCGGTAATGATGCATTAAAACGTTCAGGCAAGCCAACCACACCGATACTGGCACTACCATCTGAAAATGGGATCAGCCAATACCACACATCGCTATAGTTCGGGTTAACGGTGATCAAAATTTTATCCCGATCAAAATCAGGACAATCGATACCATCTTTAAAGTGACTAAAGTAGCTATGTCTAACCGGAAATTCAGACGGCAGCTCCAGTTTGAGCAATTTCGGTAATACGCGACCAAAGCCACTACCATCAAGTAAAAATTTTGCCTGTACTTGATAAGCAACACCATCATCATCTGAAACCTCAAGGCAAACCTCAGGTTGCAGAGTAAGTACTGCATCTACCTGATGGCCATAACGAATATCAACCTGCTTTTTTTCGGTTTCATCAGCCAGTAATTTATCGAATATCGCTCTTTTCACCTGATAAGTAGTACCTCTACCGGCACTAAATTTTTCAGTAAAATCAAATGATGAGTTTTTACCGCGCTTGTGAAATGCTGCACCATTTTTAAATTGAAAGCCATACTCTTGGGCATAACGATCTAACGCTTGCTCAAGACCCGCTTCTTTTAAAAACTCCATACACTGGGGTAATAAACTTTCACCGATTGAAAAACGTGGAAAATGCTGTTTTTCTAAAATCAACACTGACAGGCCATCGGCAACTAATAATGAGGCAGCAACACTCCCTGAAGGTCCAGCTCCAATAATAACCACATCGTATTTTTGCTTCACTTGTTGTACAGCAGGCTTACTATTCATGAACGTCCCATTTCACTTAAATTTATGTTTTTGGCAGAAATAGGCGCTAAAATAAAAATACTGACAATGCCTATCATCACAGTTAAACCAAAACTACTCACCGCAGGAGTAGCACTAAAAACCAGAATACCGAACACTGCTGCAGATGATAAAGCAGACAGACTAATAGCTAAAAACGTTTTCACTTGTAGTCCATGCTCTTGATAAAAAATAACGTAATCAATAGCTAAAGCAATAATAAGCAACACAGCAAGTAAATTAAATATATTTAAATGGCTAGAGAATAACTGACTAAGCGTTAGGGCGAGTAATGCACTGCCTATGGTTGCAATAGCTGATAATGCTCCTGCTTTTAGACCATACTTAGCAAATAAAATAACCACCACAGCAACAAGTGCACTCGCTAACAGCCACAAAATTTCTTGTCGATATTGGCCAAGTGCATCGCTTACATCACTCGCGGTATCATATAAAGACACGTGCGGGTTTTCAGCTAACCACAATAAATTATCCGCTGACAATGGCACTTGAGAAAACTCTAGCCATGACGCATATTCCAGACCATTTTCCGTATCATAGTAAGCAGTATAAGACTGGGCAATTTCGGCCAAAGGGCCTTGCAAGAAATTCTGAAATGTTAACGGTTTAAAGGCGTTTATTGGGTCGTTCAAACCACTGAGCGCTAATACCGCTTGAAAATTTCCTTGTTGGTCAGCCTTTGCTAATAAAGCATAATGCTGTTGTTGACGTTTAATGGAAGGTAAAAGTTTATTGATACCTTTCACCCTAATGTCGGCCTGGCTAGCTAACACTTGGTCAATCACTTGTTCTTGAAATTCCAACATTTCCTGTGCTGTTTTTGCTCTAATAATCAAACGTTGTGAGTTTTGATAACTGAGTGCTTTAGCAACATTAACTTCTTGATCAATAAGCCACTTGGGGCTGGAATTAAGCAAACGTACGTCATCGTTAAACTTAATAGGTGCCAATACCGTGAGTAATATGAGAGCCAAGGTGAGTAACGCAATAGCAGCCTTTTTATGATTAAAGACCTTACTAAATAACGTAATACCTTGCTGGCTAAAAGTGAGAGAAAAAGGCGAGCAGGTTATTTTGCTAAAGCCCTTTAACTGTGGCAATAAAAACAACACAGTAATTAATGCACCTAATAGGCCGAATATCATAAATACCGCGACTTGACTCAACAAAGATAACGGGGAAAAAACCAGAATAAAATAGCCAATAGCGGTGGTAATAAAGCCAAGTACTAAGGGTTTGGTTAGTGGATGTCCTTCATGCTCTTGCTGGTGTTTTCTTTGCCTATCAGCATACACCAAGGCATGAAAACAATAATCTATGACCACACCAATTAAGGTAATGGCAAAGACCAAGGTTAATAAATGTAAGCTTTGAAAAAATAACAATATGGCGATAAAGCCATAGGCACAAGCAATTGACAATACCAATAGCGCACTGAGCAGGGGCAACATGGAACGAAACGCGCTCCAAATTAGCAACAGCACGGCAACAAGAGATAAAACCCCAAAAGTGGATATTTCAGCTTTCGCTTGGCTAGTCGATTCAGCGGTATGAAAAAGTATACCCGAGTAAATTAATTCAACTTGTTCTGCAGCGCGAATGTCGTTAAACAACTGCTGTAATTTTGCCGAAATATCGACGCTAGTATTAAGATCTAAGCCATCAAGCGTTACTTGTAAGCGGCTGAGCAAGTAGCGTTGTCCTTGCACATTAACAAACGCCACACCTTGGTCAAACTCAACGTCCGCTAAGTTAGATAGTGCTACTTGTAAATAGTCGGCTAAATTTAATCTCGGCGCTGTTGCTATGGTTTCGCTAACAAAAGGGTTTGCAACTTGTATAATTTGCTTTGTTGCTAGTTGCGCTAAAGCTTGGCTATTATCAAGATGTTCAAGATACGAAGACGTTAAGAAATTATGTCGAAAAGGACTATAAAACTCAGCAATATCCGTTAAAGAGGGTTCCGTAAGCGGCGCGATACTAACGTTAGCAACATCATGCACTTTCACCGCTAAAGCATCATGAGCCTTCAGTGCATTGTCTCCAGCAATTAGTACTATCAACTGCTGGCTTTTACGCTTAAATAGCGCATGTTCTGCGGCACTAAAATCTTGCTGTTGTGCTGAATGCGGCAATATCGATAGCAAATTGCTTTCAATGCGCCACTGACCAAAAAACAGTAAGTAGCCTCCCAACAAAAATACTGCGAGTAATTGCAACCAATATAGCTTTTTCAATTTATTGAAGTCGCGCACGCACAGCCTCTGGCAACATCGTCATCGGAGTTAGTTGTAAAGTAATCTCGGTACGATTACCACTATGCTCATGCAGAATAATATGATTAATATCGTTCAGGTTTTGTTGATTTTTTTCTGGAGTATCAATATGGCATAACTGCACATTATCGATAATTTTCGCTAATTGAGTCAATTTAGGCGTTAAACTCAAGCAATGGTCAATCGCGCTAGCGTTGATTGTAAAATTTTTGGCTAATTTTTCACTATCGCCTGACATGATGTCTAATAGCACCTGACTGATAGCGCTAGCGCTTTTAATTTCTTGGCTATCACCGTTATCATTTTCAGTAAACAGTCCCGATTTTTTCAGTAGCAACGCTGAATATATCGGTTGCTCAGTTTGCCACAACAAACCAATGCTAACATCAAAGTAGAGTTCACCTTGCGACTTAATAGGGTGTTTTAACACCTTAAAATACTTGCGCTGAACAAAGCTACCCGACGCAATAGGTACGGCGCTTAAGGCAAGTATTTTTGACTGCTCATGCTGATGACTTTCAGCAAAAGCACCAGCGCTAAAGCATATAGCCACCATAAGTAGCATCACAGCAATAGCGTTAATACGCTCTAGGTGTATCATGACTACTCGCATTAAAATTATTGATTTTATCAAGTAAAATGGCCGGTGAAACATACTGCATTTCCTTACTCGACAAATCTACCGCCACTTGTACCGTATAACCTTTAGTCAGCTTCTTACCTGTTGCAGCACAACAAATAATGTAATTGATTTTCAATCTTGACTCATATTCAACTAATTCAGCCGTAATGATAATTTTTTGCGTAAATACCGCTGAACCAATATATTTAGTGCGCATATCAACAATCGGCCACATGTAGCCAGAAGCTTGCATATCAAGGTAATCGTAGGATATTTTACGCAATAGCTCACAACGAGCTACCTCAAAATAGCGGGCATAATTACCATGCCAAACCACCTGCATCGGGTCGCAATCATGAAAGGGTACATCAATGATAACCTGAGCCGATAAAAACACCGATTTACTCATATAAGCTCCAGCGTTGGGTTTGAATAGCATCTACGGTAAAGCGCAATAGTTTATCGAGTGGTCGATCATCTAATAAAGGTTCGAAAAACTGGCAAATATCGTCGTACATTGCCATAACAGGTGCGGGTAAAGTGTCATGCTCAAGTTCATTATTAGCAATACGAATACGAACTCCCTGAACAGCTGCTAACAATGTACTAGCAAGCACTTGTTCGGTTAATTGTAGTACTCGCATCGCATCACGAGCAGCTATAGTTCCCATACTCACTTTATCTTGATTGTGACATTCAGTTGAACGCGAAAAAACACTGGCCGGCATGGTATGTTTCAAGGCTTCAGCAGTATAGGCTGAAGCGCCAATTTGTACGGCTTTGAAACCATGATTGATGTAACGACGCTCACCTTCACTCATCGATAAATTCGACGGTAAGCCATTGTTATAACGGGTATCAACCAAAGATGCTATTTGTCGATCGGCTAAATCAGCTAAATTAGCCACCGCGGGCTTCATAGAATCCATTACCATAGCAATATGACCACCATAAAAGTGGCCACCATGTAAAACATGTTCACCGGGGCCATCAATAATAGGATTATCATTAGCTGAATTCAGTTCGTTCTCAATCATTTGACGAAACCAAGGTAAGGAGTCTTGTAAAACACCAATAACATGAGGCGCACAACGAATAGAGTACCTATCTTGCAAGCGATCAGCATTACGCGGATGATCAACATGATTCAGGTCGTTACGGATCCAAGTGGCTATTTGTTGTTGACCAGCATGAGGTTTAACCGAGAATAAAATCTCATCAAAGTGATGACTATTTCCTTTCAAGGCCAAACTTGCTAGCGCGGTAATTCGTGCCGATAGCTTAGCTAAATACTGAGAGCGATCAAAAGCTAAACAAGCAATAGCGGTCATTACTGCCGTGCCATTCATAATCGCTAAGCCTTCTTTAGGTCTAAGTACGATAGGCTTTAAACCTAAGCGATTCATTACTTCAAGGCTATTGTGTATTTCACCTTGATAATAAACGTCACGTTCACCTACCAAAGCACCAGCAACATAAGATAAAGGGGTTAAATCGCCACTAGCGCCGACGGAACCCTCTTGTGGAATAACCGGCACAATGTCGTGTTGCAAAAAGGCTTTTAAAAGCTCGAGTAACGGCCAGCTAACACCCGAATAACCTTGAGATAAAGAGGTTAAACGCGTCGCTAAAATGGCGCGCCCTTCAAAAGAGCTAAACATTTCACCCAGTCCACAGCCGTGAAATCGTGTCAGGTGTAAAGGTAATTCAGGCACTAAACTCAAAGGAACATTAACTGTAACAGAATCACCATAGCCGGTTGTTACGCCATATATAACACCGTCTTCTTGTAACAAGGTATCAAGAAATTTAATCGCAGAATCTATTTTATGGGTAAAATCAACGGACTGACTTAACTCAGCATTAAGCTCTTTTTTTGCAATACCGACAATATTTTCTATTTTAACTCGTGCTTCACCGAATTTAATGGCGTTTTGACTATTAGGCACTGATGTTACTCCAATTATTCATTTGTTGAGTTAGGACTTTTTTCTTCACGTATAACATTTTGATCATTTTGCCAAAAGTCGAAAAAGTTAAACCACTGATATGGATACGCTAAACAATAATGCTCTAAGCGTTGCGCATATTTATTAACCACCGCAGTAAGTGATGCTTGTCGATTTTTACGAGAAAACTTTAAACTATCGGCAACATGCTCAAAAATAATCCGATAGTTGTTGTTTTCTTTTAAACAGAATAAAAAATATACCGGACAATCTAAAATAGCTGCCAAAATAAAAGCACCTTGTGAAAAAGCCGCTGGCTCACCTAAAAATGGGCTGTAAATAACTCGTCCTTGTGAGGTTACACTGGTGCGATCGCCGGCTATCACTAAAATTTCACCGTTATCAATGCGTTCTTTAATTAAAATCGCCAAGTCTGCACCAACATGAGTTGCTTGAATCAAGTCAACATTCGAATCGGCATTAATTTTTTTCATCACTTTGTTGAATTCAACCGCATGGTGCGTAAATACTAATACATTGATACGGGTTTGATAACGACCATGGCCCAGTGCTCGACATACTTCTAAGTTACCAAGGTGAGAGCCAATAAAAACCGCACCTTGTTGTTTTTCTTGTAATTCTATAATTGGATGACCTTCACTATAAATTACACGGTCAGGCGTAATACGCCCCATCCAAGCATCTATTTTATCGAAAGCACTTTGAGCAAAACTATAAAAATGCACAATGCCGATGCGGTGGGTAAAGGTTTGAGATGACTTTTTAACGGCAAATATCCGTTGCCAATATTCCTTAGAGGCTTGCTTACTTGCGCCGCCCGTAAAATATAAATAAACCACCACCGGGTAGAGAAAAAACGACAATATTTTGCGACCAAATAATCGGTAAACAAATAACAATATTTGTATGCCGAGATACGTGCCACGCTCTTGGATTTTAGACCAATGTTTAGTGTCTGCCATTGCGTTAATTCAACTTTCTTAGCAGTAAACTAGGTATGCGTATTAACATGCCAAAAAATAACCGTGTATGCATCCAAGAAATTAGTAAATTATCTTCTAACGCTCTAAAATGTGACACACCATGCTCAGGGTAATCCACTGCCGTATCTATAAATCGAAGTTCAATATTGCGCCAAAAAAGCCTCACCATAACTTCAATATCAAAATCCATGCGCTTACCAAGCTTTTGCTGCTGTATCAATTCCACACTAGCCGCTAAGGGGTAAACACGATAACCACACATGGTATCTTTAATTTTAAATGATAAGGTTTCAATCCAGACCCAAAAGTGAGTGATATTACGCGCGTAATATCGATGTTTAGGGATCGAGTCATCGTAAATAGGTTTGCCACTGATCAGTGCTTGGGGATGATTTTTTGATTCTGTAAGCAATTTTTCAACATCATTTAAATCATGTTGTCCATCAGCATCAACTTGTAAGGCATGGCTATAACCTCGTGCAAATGCCGCAGATAAAGCTGTTTGTACGGCACCACCTTTGCCTTGATTAATTTGATGTTCGATCACACTTAAACTGGCGTGTTTAGCCGCTAAATCACGAAAAATCTGTGTCGCCTGTTCATGGCTAGCATCGTTAACCATAATGATCGGCAAATCAAACTGCGTCAACGTCGCGATTAATTCATCTAATAATATCGTATGATTAAAGTTAGGAATAACAATGCAATAACTCACGCAGTTTCCTCAAAAACAATTCTGCCTGAGGCGTGTTGACCTTTATCAGAAGCATAGGAAAATAGTACTTTATTGTTGGTTTTTCTGCTTAGGGTTAAATTGAGCTTTTGTCCTGGAATAATAACCACTTGAAACTTCATCACTTCAATATTTTGCACTTCTAATTCGGTGAGAGAAAAGTATTTTTTCGCATACTCAACAGCCCAGTGTAACTGCACAACACCGGCTAAGATAGGCGCACCAGGGAAATGTCCGTTAAAGTAATCTAAATCCTTCGGGATCAATAACTGTAATGCAATTTGGTTTTCATCAATATTATCTGCTAATACTTCAGGCCAAATTTTTACTAAATCGTTATGGGTGCGCACAACATTAGTCAAACAACTTCTCCAAATCACTTAATACCAGTTTCCCTTGCGAATTATACGGGAATTCAGTCAAATATCGCCATTTTTTTGGTAAACAAATGCGTTCAATATCACTCAGGAGATGTCGCTTTAAAGCATTGCTAAAAGCGAGCTTGCCATGCTCAAGCAAACTTTGTTGACCATTGGTTGTTAATACCAACACTGCCGTTAATATTTTTCGTGCACTGTGAGTGCGATTAGTCATCACAATGATGCGGGCTTCGGCGACCCAGTCATGCAAAACTAACTGTCGTTCAATTTGATTAAGGTTAACTCTTTTTTCTTCAATTTTAACCGTTCTGTCGATGCGGCCTTTTAACAGAAAGCGTCTGGCATCAAGCAGCTCGACGTTATCGTCAGTTAAATAAGGCTGTTCTGTAACATAGGGCGAGAATATCACTAAGCGTTGACTATCAGCCGATGTTTGTAGCTTGATGTTAGCAAACGCCTGCCAAGGTTCATCAATTGAGCTTTGACCACGACGCCATGCGATACCGCCAGTTTCAGTGCTACCATAAACTTCTGTCGGTGCAATATTCATTTGCTGTAACAAAGCTTGACTGGTCGCTAAAGACAACAAGCCGCCGGAACTAAAAATACCAATAAAATTTTGCGAGTAAGGCACTAGAACATTATCAAGTGCCAACCTTTGCAAGTGTGCCGGGCTTGAAACCAGTACGCTATTGACTGTTTCTGATCGTTTAACCTCCGCTAATTCATCCAATGTGCGGCCAATATGTTCAGGATATTCAAAGGTTTGATTAACAATCGTTTTACCTAACAGTAATGGGACTAATACTTTAAATAACAAGCCATAAATATGCTGATGGGATACCGTGCTCACAATGATATTACTTGCCTGATACAGCGCAGAGAATTCACTTTTTAAGGCCGCGATTTCTAAACTTAATTGCTGACAATTTTTATCAATCGCTTTCGCTTGTCCGGTTGAACCTGAAGTATAAAAGGTAATTTCGCCAACAAATAACGCAAAAAATTGCTCTCGTGTTAAACCATGATCGGCAATCACTTTACGCTCATCGCTCGACTGGGTTATTTGCGACTTGTCTGTTAATGCAATGCTACCTGCGGTTGCATCACATTGTGACGCCAGCTGATGTAGAGTACCCGATTGCGCATTTGGCGGCAGTAAAACATGCCTGTTTTCAAAAATAAGCGCAAATAGCCAAACTGAAAATTGATAACTGTCGGCATTAAAAAGCAAAACTCTTTTAGCGTCTGTTTGCTTAACAGCTACCTGGGCTTGTGTAACATCTTGGCAAAATTGTTTAAAAGTAATGTGATGTCCATCACGATAAAAGCAAATATCACTCATTACGATTAGAACTCTCAGGTGTTTGAGGTCTATCAGTGCTAAGCAAGAGCTGCTGTTTTTTCACTTTTAAACGCACTAAATATTCAACTAACATCAAAAGCCCCATCATGACATAGGAGATGAAACCGTTATAAATCATCCAGCTATCTAACGACATAAACAGCGCTGTATATAAAGATACTAAGCCATTAATAATAAAAAACAAACACCACACTAAGGTGACTTTAGCGGTATATTTTATTGCCTGAGGCGGAAGGTCTTTTTCACTTAAACGCGCAAAAGTTTCAATCACCGTAGGGGGTTTAAAATATGAATAGGAAAAAACCATCAGCATCGCGAAGTTTATCGCTAGCGGATAAAGCTTAAAACCAATAGTACTATCAGTAAATGCACTGGCCATGATAGCCACTACCCCTAATATTGAAGCAGGTAAAAGCCAAGGAAATTTTTTTAACTTGGTTCGCACCAAAAAAATTCGCATCAAGACAAAAGTGATTAAAATAATGGCTAAATACCCAGGTTTGAGATTATTTAAGCCAATATAAACAGCAAAGGGATACATCAATAGTATCCCCGTTGTTAGCGCCGTTATAAAAAATTTCACTAAGCGTTAACCAATTTTTCAACCTCAACAACCACATCTTCAACCGTGCGCACTTTCTTGAAAGCTTCAGGGTCTATTTTCTTACCTGTGATCGCTCTTAGCTTAACGACGAGATCTACAGCATCAATACTGTCTAAATCTAAATCTTCATACAGGTTTGCGGTTAATAATATCTCAGCTTCATCAACTTCAAAATCATCTCTAATAATTTCAACTAAGGTTGAAAAAACTTCTTCTCTTGATTGCATCATAATTTCCTTTACAACCTATTTACGCTTTTGCTTGTTTAACAAAGGCATAAAGTGCATTAATTGATGAAAAATGCTGTTTAGTTTCTTCCGAGTTAGCATCAATTTTAACGTCATAAGTTTTCTTAATAGCTAGGCCCAACTCTAATGCGTCAATACTATCTAACCCTAAGCCATCAATGAATAACGCTTCATCGTCTTGAATATCGTCTATTCCAATATCTTCTAGGTCTAAGGTATCAATAATTAATTGCTTTAATTCTATCTTTAAATCAGCCATATTTGCTGAGTTCCTCTCTAAAAAAATTTTCCAAATCTCGATTATATTGCCGAACATCTTTGGAAGTTTGTGTAACATTATTTTCCGGCAAAGTAGGTGAGTGGTCCACGACCATTGCTGAGAAATGTGCTTTCGTTTTCGGTATTCTATACCAAGGTACATTTTTTGTTAATGTTGAAGGGACGACTTTTAACATTACCGACGTTACTTGCGCCTGACAGCGAATAGCAATATTCGCCGCACCACGTTGAAATCGTAAATCTTCTTCCGGTTTTGTTCTCGTACCTTGCGGAAAAATAATCAAATTATTACCAGCTTTTAGAGAAGCCTCACAGTCATCAAGTAGGCCTGCTGGATCAGCGTTGCTGATATAGCCGGTATTACTGACCACGCCTTTTAAAAACATGTTGTTGAATAAATGGGTTTTTACCACACAGTCTGCATTGGGGATCAAAGAAATAAGTACCACTACATCAATTAACGACGGATGATTTGCCATGACTAAATGGCCATTAAGCGCCTTTAACTGCTGTGCTTGTTGTAAATCAAACTTGAATATTCCAACAAACTGCATAAAAGCAATAAAAAACTTAAAAGTATAATGAACCGTTTTTCTTGCTACCGCCTTTTGTGCTTGTTCATCTTTTATCGCTAAGCGCTGAACAGGTAAAACAAATAATGACAGCAATAAACCACCGACACCAAATAGTGTAAAGCAAAGTCCGGTGGCTATAACACGCCAAAAGTAATTAAGCTGTTGCAACATGCTTACTCAAAAACCAATTGTAGTGGTTGCTCGACAGCACTGTTTTTTGCTGATTATTATTGTACCACTGAGTAAACAGTAACGAGGCCGGCATACCACCAATAATCGATTGTGAGAAATGTTCAAAATTAAATGAAATACTTTCCCCTTTCGTCATGTTTGTTTCATCAGATGGCAGTGAAACAACCATAGCAATAGCATGTGATAATTGTTGTTCATCTTGAAAGCCAAGATAGGTTTCAGGTAATTTTTGATCGGCATAAATAAAGAGAATTTCATCTGCGAGGCCGGATTTTAATCTCACGTAAACGTCAATTAGCGCCATCATAAAGCTATCTTGTCCAGCGGATATAGCATTAATAGCTTGTTTATTATTGGTTAATATACTGAATAAACTAGGAATAGCATTATGAACAGATAAGCCAAAAGCGGTTGGTGATAAGGCATTTTTATCGGCTAAGTCTGCGAGCAAGGTTGATGTTTTAGGTAAATCGCCATGGCGACTAGAAAACACCATAGGGAGATCTTTTTTAATATCACTTACCGCATTGTGGGCAACGAGCAGTGCCATTTTAGCAAAGGCACTTAAACGCCTTCTTTGCATCGGTGGTACAAAGTCTAATCTCGGCCAAACAATTTCATTTTCGCCAAATTCAATAGCTTGCTCTACCGTTAATTCATCACAATGTGCGTACCAAATGTTTAAATGGCGTATAAAGACATCCATGGCAACTTCCTGTGATAAATAGCGACTATAAAATAAGGCCGGAAATGTTATACAATAGGACTCAACAAAGCAATTAAAACAGTTGTTTAAATTAAAACTTTGAGTGATATCAAGCTAGGAGCTGTTGATCTTTGTTTAATCATTCAGCTGAGAGATAAAATCACCTTAATTAAGGCGAAAATGGTGTAGTTTAGTCATCTAAATTAACTATTTTCAACGCAAAGTAAGGTGATTTTAGCCTCAGCCCTTTGGGCAATGGCTATTTTTAACGCTAGCGGCATTAGAATTTCACTTATTTGGAACGACCAAACCCTGTTCATTCTGCTTTGCTAACATTAAAAACAACCTACTGCTGAAAATATAAACAAATATCAACAACCCCTAATATAAACTTCAGAAAGTGGCGGAACCTTCAATTGCCTAATATTTTGCAGATAAACAATGAAAATCTAGACAAGATAATTCATTTAGATCGTCCCTTTTGTGTTTTATGTGATGCAAATAGCATCAAAGCAAGTGCTATAAAGTCACTTGCCCTGCAGCTACTTTTTGAGGATGAACTAGATGTAATTGCGCAAAGAAAAAAACCTAGTGCAAAAAAAGAATACATCGTCAGCCGTTTTTTAATTAAAACGCTAATTAGTCGTTATTTCAAAATTTCGTATCACTGCTTAAGACTTAGCTTTAATAATAAGCTGAAAAAATTACAAGCCATAGTAAACGATAAACCATTGGCGATTAATATGTCCTTAGCGCATTCAAAGGGTATGGTATTTTTTGCCCTCAGTACTGAAGAAACCGTCATCGGTGTGGATATTGAATATCAAAATGTCGATAGAGATATTATCTCAGTAGCGGAAAATTTTTTTCATCCTAGCGAATATAAAGCCCTTACCAAAGATCAACATACTACATTCTATCAATTGTGGACCCTAAAGGAGTCGCTAGCAAAAGCAACCGGACAGTCTATTTTTCAGTTACTCGGACAAGACACTATGCAAGCGATAAAAGGCTTTCATTATACATTAGGCCAATATGATGGTTTTCAATTAGCAACGCTTCAAAACGAAGGGTTAAGCGCTCCACCGTGTTATTTATTAGATCTAGAGAAGTTACTACAAAATTATGATGAATAAACTTTTAACACTTTATCGAGAGCACTTACTGTTACGCTGGTTATGGTGGCTTGCTGTGATTATTCCTGGCGTGCCATTTATATTACTTTCTGTAGCTTTTCAATTATATGCACATTGGCCTAGAGACTATAACGATATTACAGTCGACGCTATCAATCCAAATACACAATACCTGTCACTGTCAGCTCATGGCGTAAAAGATAGTCCTGAAAGCTGGAGTAACGAGTTACAAAACATTATGAGTCACAATAGCATTGAACAACTTGCAGACCTTGCATTGGCGCAAATTAGTTTAGACTGGCAACCCTATTCTGATAACGCATTAGTATGTTCGGTAACTGGAAGCAATATTGGTGAGAAACTCGCCCAAAAAATAGCCTTATTACCTAATTTAAAGGCTGTTCACCTCATTGGTCATAGCTGTGGTTCATTTGTTATTTACGGTTTGTGTAAGAAATTAAAACAAGTAAATCCGAGCATCAAAGTACAAACTACTTATCTAGATCCGGTCGCTATTTATTCAGGAATATTTTGGCGCTATGGTGTTAATAAGTTTGGTGATTGTGCGGACTTTAGTGATAGTTATATTGATACAAAAGATGGCGTACCTGGCAGTAATGAAAAACTAACAAATGCCTATACGTTTGACGTAACTGACATTCGGGTGAAGCAAAATCTACCGTATGCGCCACACGCTTGGCCAACACATTTTTATCTTGATGCTTATAAAAACAACCAAGTTCCGGTTTATTTTAACCACCAAGAGGATCTAGATACACGCTTTGATAAGACTACATTGCTCAAGTGGTAACATTAATATGCACGTAGTTTGTTAGGGTAATATTTAAACTGATAACCTGAACATCGTCACTCTCTCACATCCATGTGATCGTGACATACCGTTCTTCCTGAACATAAGCGATAAATTATAACGACTATTTAGTGACGTTTTGTACGTCGATAGCGCGTAATAAATTTGTGACCCAATTGGCATATTGACGGTGAATTTTTTTACCGTCATATTTTAAATTAACTGAGCTTTGATAATTTACCGTTAGGTTTTTATCGTCATGTTTTATTAAAATAACTAATTGATGCTTACGAATATCTAACGTAGCTAAAATTTCGCCTTCCGATTTCACTTTAGTTTTCCAACCAAGTGATGCCGCAGCTCTAACAATAGAGCGCTCTATGTCTTTTGAAGTATTGACTTCTTTGCCATATTGCGCAACAGGTTGATCTACATACTGTGGCACTGGAATTGTTGACTTACAGCCAGCCAGTAAAATCAAAACAGCGCTTATTACGACTACATAAAATTTTTTCATTTTAAATTCCTTATTAATATTCGCCAAACAATTTACATATGATCCATAACTTCAATTGTTGCGGCTTGTTTCTTATCAGCAGCCTTCAATTTCCATTCAGGTAAATACTTGTTCATCTTTGAACTGATACTATTCGCATTTTTCAACGCCCATTGTTCAGCTTTTGCTCCGCCTTTAACAAACTGGCTGTCTGCAAGCATTTCTTTAAAATCTTTAGAATCGTATTTAAACTTAGCCGACGCATCATTTCTTACTGGGTGCATTGAAAAGCGCGCTTTCCAAAAACCCATTCTAGGGCTAACCACTGTGTAATAAGTTTTACCTTCTAAAACAGTAGCTTTTAAGAAATCAGCACTTTCTCCAACCACCATAAACATATGCTCGCCAGGCGAAGTCATATAGCTAACTTTAGAGTCATTAGAGACAATACCAATAAACGCAGGTGTTCCAGACGTAATATCATAAACAGATGCTTGAATCGCTTTAGCGATAAATGCAGAGCGAATAAAAACAACTTGTGATTGTCCTGCTCCGGCGTTGGTTTGTGCTTGGTTTGCTGATGGCTCCATTAATGTTGATTGACAGCCACTTAACAACAATAGAAACAATGCACTAACTAATAGATTTTTAATCATGATTTTCCCTAATAAATTATTATTTTTTCCGGCGCACAATATAACATAACTCTCACACTACAATGCAAGTAACTTAAGGCCTAATACCGTATTTACTTACAAATAATTAACACAATTATCTTTCACTATAAGCCACTTATTAGTTAACTCATATTCCATATCAAGGCAAACCTGTCGCTAGCTTACTTATAACAGCAGGTTATTATTTATTCTGACATTTTTTGCTAACAACTTTGGTCTATGCTTAGAGCGTTTAAACATCTGCTTTACGTCAAGCTGATCGTTTTGAGTCGTTAACTCGTAATATCTTATGACCTGAATATAACGCTATTTAATTAGCCAAGGTAATTGATTATGAATGAAGGAAAAACTGAGGGTGGAAAATGTCCTGTAATGCATGGTGGCGCCACCGATAGTTCAATGTCGAATATGCGCTGGTGGCCTCAATTATTGAATCTAGATATTCTGCATCAACATGACAACAAAACTAATCCAATGGCAGCGGACTTTAATTATCGAGAGGCAGTCAAAACACTTGATATAGCAGCACTTAATAAAGACTTACAGGCATTAATGACAGATAGCCAAGATTGGTGGCCTGCAGATTGGGGCCATTATGGTGGTTTAATGATCCGTATGTCTTGGCATGCCGCGGGGACTTACCGAATTTCCGACGGCCGCGGTGGTGCCTCAACAGGTAATCAGCGTTTCGCACCGATTAATTCTTGGCCAGATAATGTCAATCTCGACAAGGCAAGACGTTTACTTTGGCCAATTAAAAAGAAATACGGCAACAAACTTAGTTGGGCCGATTTAACCACATACGCAGGTACTGTTGCCTATCAATCCATGGGCTTAAAAACCTTCGGTTTTGCTTTTGGTCGTGAAGATATTTGGCAGCCAGAAAAAGATACCTACTGGGGTGCTGAAAAAGAGTGGCTTGCACCGAGTGGCAGTAAAAACAGTCGCTATTCTGGAGAAAGAGATTTAGAAAACCCGTTAGCTTCTGTAATGATGGGGCTGATCTATGTGAATCCTGAAGGGGTTGACGGTAAACCAGATCCACTAAAAACAGCTCAAGATATACGCGTGACATTTGAGCGTATGGCGATGAATGATGAAGAAACTGTCGCTTTGACTGCTGGTGGTCACACCGTCGGTAAATGTCATGGTAATGGTGATGCATCACTATTGGGCAAAGAGCCAGAAGCTGCTGATATTACTGAGCAGGGCACCGGATGGAATAATAAAACTAAGCGCGGTATTGGTCGCGATACAGTGACTAGTGGTATCGAAGGCGCATGGACCACCCATCCTACTCAATGGGATAATGGTTACTTCAACATGCTACTAAATCACGATTGGGAACTTAAGAAGAGTCCGGCCGGCGCTTGGCAGTGGCAACCGACAAGCATTAAAGAAGAAGATAAACCTGTCGACGTTGAAGATGCTAGCATACGTCAGAATCCAATCATGACTGATGCCGATATGGCGATGAAAATGGACCCTGCCTATCGTAAAATTTCAGAACGTTTTGCTAGTGATCCTGACTACTTTTCTGACGTTTTCGCTCGAGCATGGTTCAAGTTAACCCATCGCGATTTGGGACCAAAAGCTAATTACCTTGGCTCACAAGTGCCACAAGAAGACCTTATCTGGCAAGATCCAGTGCCTAACGGCATGACTAATTATGATATCGAATCAGTAAAAAAAGCAATAAATGCCAGTGACCTAACCGTCAGTGAGCTCGTTAACACGGCGTGGGATAGCGCTAGAACCTTTCGTGGCTCTGATAAACGCGGCGGTGCAAACGGTGCTCGCATTCGTTTATCGCCACAAAATAACTGGCAAGGAAACGAGCCTGAACGTTTAGCAAAAGTACTAGCGACGCTTGAGGGTATTGCAAGCCAAAATGGAGCAAGCATTGCTGATGTTATCGTGCTGGCGGGTAATGTCGGCATTGAGCAAGCGGCAAAAGCCGCAGGCGTGGAGGTCAACGTACCGTTTAGTCCAGGACGAGGCGATGCGACACCAGAAATGACAGATTCAGACTCTTTTGATGTCATGGAGCCAGTGCATGATGCTTATCGTAATTGGTTAAAAGATGACTACAGTGTCAGTGCAGAAGAACTGATGCTTGATCATACTCAACTTTTGGGCCTGACAGCACATCAAATGACAGCACTGATTGGTGGTATGCGGGTATTAGGGACTAATTATGGCGGCACTAAGCATGGGGTTTTTACCGAGCAAGAAGGGGTGCTTTCAAACGATTTCTTTATTAACCTGACGGACATGAATTATAACTGGCGACCAACCGGTAATAACCTTTATGAGGTATACGAACGTCAATCAGAAAAGGTGAAATGGACAGCAACACGTGTTGATCTTATTTTTGGCTCAAACTCAATTCTACGTGCTTATAGCGAAGTTTATGCACAGGATGATAATAAAGAAAAGTTTGTTCACGACTTCGTCGCTGCATGGACACAAATTATGAATGCCGACCGTTTTGATTTAATTTAATTCAATACGACTGATAGGACTAAAGGCATGCTTGTGCCAAAAGCAACTTTACCGGCAAGCATGCTATAGCTTTGATTACAGTTCAGGGAGGATGATAGAGATTAAGTTATATCAATTAGAATGCCTGATGGACCTCATTAGGCATTATTATTTCAAAGCAATGAATGTATCTCGTTGCTTTTATAGTAGCTTATATCAGGACAATAAATAATTGAGGATAAACTATTTAGCCTCAGCTGCGGTTAGTGAACTTTATACCCAGTTGATTTATATTATTAGCTAAATCATTTACGGTATTGTTTCAAGTCGTAGGCTAACAAAGCCTCAACAATAAAATTTAAGTGTTTAATAGGCACTCTTGCAAACAAATAGCTCACTATTGGGCTTAAATATAATGCTGTTAGGCGCTTATACAAACATTAGTAGCTTCGCGTGAGTTGAGATTATTTTGCATACTCTGTATGAGTATTGAGATAGCTCAAAAGATAATAAAAAAGGCCTCAATGGGCCTTTTTTTAAGATTATAAACTATCTATTAACAATCGTCATCTTCAGCATTTACGCCTTCTTTAACTTTTTCACATGCATCTTCAATGGCGTTACCGGCATCTTTTTTCATATCGCCAAGTTTAGAGCTAGCATCATTTTTCATTTCACTTAACTTATCACCAGCATCGCTTGCCATATCTGCGACTTTTTCACCGGCTTCTTCAATTGCATTACCGGCATCATCGGCCATATCACCAATTTTATCACCAGCATCTTCAGCGGCATTGCCTGCATCATGTACCATTTGATCTACTTTTTCACCAGCCGTTTCAGCCTTATCTTCGCTACAAGCCGTTAAGCCAAATACTGCTATAAAGATAATAAGTGAGCTTGATAATTTTTTAATAAAAGTCATGTTTTTTTCCTAAATTTTTGGTGATTTACCACGAACTGCATTGGCGATTAATGAGATAACCAACAATACAACGAATATGAAAAATATAATTTTAGCTATACCTGCTGCTGCGCCAGCAATACCACTAAAACCAAAGACTGCCGCGATAATCGCAACAACTAAAAAAGTAAGTGCCCAATTCAACATAATATTTCCCTCAGTTCATTTAGTTTCAAACTACAACTAACTGAATGCGTTATTCGTGCCAACAAAAAAACCAAAGATAAAATATTGATAATAAAGAGCATTTTTAAATATACTTTTTCATACGATAACAGCTATGTAAGCCAAAGTGAAATATTTACAGACTATGCATGTAGTATTATCCGTATTAGTGCAGATATGGCTACAAAGCGTGCTGCTGACATTATAAAGCCATCACTCACCAGGCTTTAATGTCGAGCCAGATATATTGAAATTTTCAAAAAACAAAAAAGCGACTACCCAATAGAGTAAGTCGCTTTAATTAACGCAGAGGTGGTTCCAACTTTATTCGTTTTTTTGGACTTCCCACATTTGTGGGAGCTCAACTAAGTTGGAAACTGAAAATTAACTTACATCATTGGACTTCCCAGTTTTCGCTAAAAGCCATACTAGTGAGTGCAAATTGGTTGCTATAGAAAATGTGAGGCAGATAGGAAAATAGTCAAAGCGATTAAATTAGCAGTCCATTCTATTGGGGTTGTAGACCTAGTTTATCTTCGTTTTAAATCCACAGATACATAGCTTATTTTCACAAACTTAAAAAAAGCATTTAATGAAAGTAAGTTGCCTTTTGAAAAAAGGCTAAAATCATATGAACTTACAGTGACATGATTCATTTAAGTAATATAAAAAATCTATTGTAACTTTATTTTTTATAAAAATATTTATTCTACATTTATTGATTCAATTTTTACCGTGGGCTGTCCTAGGCCTACGGGAATAACTTGAGATAGCTTATTACAACATCCTAATCCATTATCAAATTGTAAATTATTTGAAATCATAGATACATTATTTATTACTTCGCTACCTATACCAGTAATTATATTATCTTTAATTGGCTCAGATATTTTGCCTTTTCTAATCCTATATCCTTCGAGTATTTTCAGAGTAAACTTACCACTAAGTGTATCAACCCTCCCGTTTCCAAAGGACTTGATTATCACCCCATCTTCTATCGAATTAATAATATCTGATCTTTCATCAATACCTGGTTTTATATAGGTATTTGACATTCTCGGCAGAGCATTATGTCGAAAAGACATTCGTCTACCTGAACCATTTGAAATGCCTCCCAATGCTCTAGCACTACTTTTATCTAGCAGATAATTTTTTAGCTCCCCATCCTGTATAAGTATGTTTTCTTTAGTTAAAGTACCTTCATCATCGTAAGTCTGACTTCCTCCAATATTTTGGATTGATGCATCATCAACTAATGTTACTTTTTCATTTGCAATGCGCTGACCTATCTTATCCGAGTAAATAGACTTCTTTTGAATTATATTGTCGACTTCAAGCCCGTGCCCTATCGCTTCATGAAACAATGTTGCAGGCAGACCAGAATCAAAAACTACGGGTAGTGAACGCTGTATTAGACGTTTTCCATATACTGAGTTGTGAGCCTGTCTTATAGCATTTGTAATTGAGGAATTAATTTTCAAGAATATTTGGTTTTCAGTGAGTCCGGATATTTCTCTACGACCGAATCCTGAAAAGCCAGTTACAATTTTCCCTTCAATTTTTGCTATGACTGTAACTGTATACTGGAATTTACTTCTATCATCAGAAATAAAACCGTCATCCGTATTCACAATCATAATATCTGTATCGTCTGAAACTAAATTTGAGTTCAACTCCAAAATTTCAGGAAAGTTTTTTCTACTTTCTTTTTCTGAAAAAAGTATATGCTCAACGATGGCATCTATATTTATAAAAGGCTTAATAAATGAATCACTTGTAAATACTGGCGATTTATCAGATTTTTCTAAAAAATGATTCTCAGGGGTTACTATATTTAGAATAGATTTATAGGAAAGGTCACCAGTGCATGAGAATGTAGAGTAATCGTTTTTGCATGTCGAAAAATTAATACCGTTATCTACATTTGAGGCTTTATACTTAATGCTCGAATTGTTAAAAACATAAATTGTAGTATTTTTATATTGTAGAAAAAACTCACTATAATCGTTTTTTTTAAGTGTAGGTGAAGTTAATAATGAGTGAAAAAAATCTCTATTAATTAAGCCAAGAAAGTTACTATTCATTTATTTTCAACTCCTTAATAAAAGCGGCAGATGTACGTACTTTATATTTCTGACAATGAGGGGAAGAAAGAAACATTAGTTTTTTAAATAAATTTATTATATTAATTGTAAAACTTCTTTTTTCTAGCTTGCTAACCCTTACTCCAGCCTTAATATAGAAGCCATTAAAAACTTGATGCAATAATCCTGTCATTTGGTTGTACCCATTACCGGCTAGTTCCTCAATTACAATATATTCACCAATATCTGATAAATAGCTTTCTGTAATTGTATCTTCGGAACGAATAACCCAGTTGCTTGCTCCATTTGCATTCCCTGTGTTTGGTTTATTCAATTTGTTTGACGATTCTCTATCCAATAGCAGTGACTCTAATTTCCCCGAGTTTACTATATTTTTTTTTATGGTATTTTGACCTTGTTTATCAAAAGGCATATTGTAGAAACCATTTGAAATTAATGGGATTTCTTGAATGGATACAAAATCAGAAAAAATTTGCTTGTTAAAGTGCGAGTACAAATATGAGTGTTCTGCCAAGCTATTTGATAAATCTATTGATGAAGAAAGATAGCCCAATAATTGGTTTAGAGCTTTAGGAGCGATCATCACTCCTAGCCCACTAGGTAATAATTCAGCATCACTTAAACAGTTTTGCTTCATTGATTCAGTTATTTGTTCAATTACATTTTCATGTAAAGAGCAGTAAATATGATTTTTGGACTTATAACTTTCTAGAGTTCTTTTTAAGCCACTCTCAGTTTTCATAAGAGCCTCAAAACCAAAATTACACTCATTCGTCTTATATGTTTTATTACTACCAAGAGAGTTAATATAGGAATAAGATCTACTTTCAACGCTATATTTGCAGGTAGTATTTTCGAATGACATTTTGATACTATCAATAAATCCAGTTATTGTTGGAGCCAATAGTTGATAATAGTCCTGATTGACATTAATTGTAGATTCATCAATATAATAGCTATCCACTGCAGACTTTTCTATATCAAAATCTGATAAGTATTTAGAACTATTACAATTATCCATTGCTTGCTGTATTGCATTCTTTATATGCAATACAGAGTTTGCATTTGTCGTAGAAAATCCTAATTTGGAATTTTTATGAGCAGTAATCTTAATTTTAAAAAAGCTTTTTTCCGTAAAAAATTCTTGTTTACTATCATCCCAAGAGTTTAATTTATAACTTGTTTCTTCTACGTATGCTTCGATATAGAAATCAGGAATATTGCAAATATAAAGACTAACCTCATTCAATAAATCAATCTTTACATTTTGGTTCAATGATTGGCCCATTATTAATGGCCTAAAATATATTCGTAGTTTTTACGAACAGCTTCGCTTTTTGTTTTTTCGATAAATTTAAGCTGCTCCATAGAGGCACCTAAATTATCAGCGGCTCGAATATAAGATAGTGTCAAAGATTCATTATTAGGCTTATTTTCATCTATTTGAAGTTTGAGTTTTTCCAATATCAAATCGAGTGAATTTTCATCTCCAATCTCTCCAATCATATCGACAATTTTAACTTTACCAATATCAGTATCGCTGATTATATTGCTAATTCTTGCTCTACGAGAGTTTTCAATTTCAAATAAATACTGTGTACTTTGCTCTTGAGAAGGAACCATTAAATTAAAACTAATGCTCAATTCTTCAGGCGCTATTTGAGAATGTATATCTACATTTTTTTCCATAAACAATATTCTCCCCTCTTCCAGTCTACAATGTCCGTTATATTCGATATCAACTCTCTCATTAACATAACCGACAACATTTTTACGACTATATTTATGTAACTTTGTCGTATACCCAGAGCCTAACAAACCACCAGTCAGAATATTAAAGCTGTGATCGTGTGGAAGTTCTTCACCGAAAATTCTTTTTTCTGCTTTTAGACGGTAATTGTCACCAGTAGGGATCCATGCATTAGTTCTAAGGAAGAACTTATCACTATGGTAAAGAACATCTGTTTGTGAGGTATAAAAATCACTAAGCTTATGTGAGTTACCCCCAAAGGTTTTTAATGATTTGCATAGACGATCAATAAACCATTGCTTATTATTCAGCAGTTTCTTCATTTCCAATGACGATTCAATAATCGACTCCTTACAATTGAAGTTAATATTGGACTCCAAATAATCTATATATTCTTCTAATGTTGTTTTTTCTTTTTCGAGTAAATCAATAACTACAGCCATATTTTATTTCCTTTTAAGCAGCTTTATTTGTGTTAATCAAGTTTGTACATATTTGTGCTATTTCGATATGTGGATCTTTCATTCCTTGATGTATAAGCTCTTTCGCAAGCGAGCTATCAAGCGCATTAGCTGTTTTTATAGCTTCCCAACGAACTGTATGTGCGGGATGTTCAAATGCTTTTTTAATCGCTTCTTTAATCTGTTCACTGCTTTTATTCAAATGTTTCAGAAATTTTAAATTCATTTTAATCCGAGTCATTTTTTTATCTGTATCTGCAAGTTGAACAGCATCTAATTTGTTATTGAAAAGCACTTGATACGGAGACATTTCCTTTTTTCTAAAAATGGCGTAAAAGGTATATTTTTCACTAGACAATTTAACTACATTTTCATCTGCACCAACCTTTATACAATCTCCTTTTTTCAACAGTCCTTCACCTACACTCTTTAACTTAAGGTTTGATAAAAGTGACTGCTTAGGAGATGAAGATAAGTCTTCGAAAGTGAATTTTTTATAATGCATTTCTCCGTCAATGATGTGTACAAACTGTGCATTTGGAGATGACGATATATTTGATTCTTCTCGTTTTAATACTTCAATAAAGTCATACGAATTGTTCTTTCTGTTATTATTATGAGTTTTCTTTATTCCTATACTTATATGGCAATAATCATCTTCGTGTAAAATAAGAGTATTTTTTCTGATTTGTCCATCAAGATCTGAGCCTAGGTTGTTAATTTTTGAATCTCCCTCCACAGTGGCGCTGTAACTTAAAATGTCGAATAAGATTGGTTCTAGAGATAAGTTAGTGAACGCTTTATCCATTAATCGTTTTATTTCTAAGTCGCTGTTGCTTTCCAAGGCTAATCTTGCAAGAGTGTCAGTATTTATATGTTGCGATATATGTTTCGATAGCGTAGATATTTTTTTCATAAGTATTCCCTGAAGAGGTAAAACAGAAACTGTAATTGTTATTTTCTGTTTTACCTGTGTCTTATTTCTATTATTGAATTGCCATTGCGATTGAACCAACTATCAAAATTGCATACGCCCATTCAGAATCTCCTGATTCAGGCATTGCAGATTCGGTTTCTAAGTTGATGCTATCTAAATTAATGTTTTCCATTTTTCTTTCCTATTTATAGAGAGTGAGTAATACGTGTTTATTGAATTGCCATTGCGATTGAACCAACAATCAAAATTGCATATGCCCATTCAGAATCTCCTGATTCAGGCATTGCAGATTCAGTTTC
>CAJXUN010000033.1 GCA_913061475.1 uncultured Colwellia sp.
ACCAAGCTGATGGCATGGTTCACGCAACGCGTAAGCAAATTGAAGAAGCAGGCGACGATTTACCTAGCGAAGATAAAGAGAAGATTGAAGCAGCATTATCTGAGCTTGAAGTTGCTCTTAAAGGTGAAAGCAAAGAAGAAATCGATGCTAAATCTCAAGCCGTTATCGAAGCTTCTGCTAAGTTAATGGAAATTGCTCAAGCTAAAGCCCAAGCACAAAATGGCGCACCTGAAGGTGAAGCTCCTGAAGCTGATTCATCAGGCGGTGATGATGTTGTTGACGCTGAGTTTGAAGAGGTTAAAGACGACAAGTAGTTAATTGTTTGATTGTCTCTATATCGCTCAATAGCAGCGTTGGACATGCTCATATACCTTTGTATGTTCCGCGTGTCCGCCTTGCTCTAGAACGATACAGTAACAATTTAAAGATTAAACTTTGTTGTTGAGTTCAAACAATTAAAGCGTCGATAGCCATCGGCGCTTTATTATGTCAAAAGAAATGAAAATTTTTTATTAAACGATGGTAATTTGCTTAGATTTTTAATGTTTTAAAATGACTTTTTAAAGCTTCTAAGTAAGAAGTTAAACAAATTAGTATCCACCAATTTGAAGTAAAGAAATAAACCTATGTCAAAACGCGATTATTATGAAGTGCTAGGTGTATCGAAAGATGCAGCAGAGCGTGATATCAAAAAAGCTTACAAACGTTTAGCAATGAAGTATCACCCAGATAGAACCCAAGGTGATAAATCAAAAGAAGAACAGTTTAAAGAAGTTAAAGAAGCTTATGAAATATTAAACGATGATCAAAAGCGCGCGGCGTATGATCAATACGGTCATGCAGCGTTTCAACAAGGTGGCCATGGTGGCGGCGGTGGTTTTGGCGGTGGTCAGGACTTTGGCGATGCCTTTGGTGATATTTTTGGCGACATTTTTGGTGGCGGCGGCCGTGGTCGTGGTGGTCAATCTCGCCAACGTCGTGGCTCTGATTTACGCTACAATCTTGACCTTAGTCTTGAAGAAGCAGTTAAAGGTAAAACCTTAGAAATCAAAGTGCCTACCTTTGTTAGCTGTGATCCTTGTGACGGCAGTGGCGCTAAAAAAGGCACCAGTGCTAAAACCTGTTCAACGTGTCATGGCCATGGCCAAGTTCAAATGCGCCAAGGTTTGTTTGCTGTACAACAAACCTGTCCAACATGTTCAGGCCAAGGTAAAGTTATTTCAGACCCTTGTACGTCATGTCGTGGTAAAGGTCGTGTTGAAAAGAATAAAACTTTATCGGTTAAGATCCCACCAGGTGTTGATACTGGCGATAGAATTCGCTTATCAGGTGAAGGTGAAGCGGGCGAGCATGGTGCACCAGCAGGTGATTTATATGTGCAAGCTAATGTTCGTGAACATAAGATATTTGTTCGTGATGAAAACCATTTATATTGTGAAGTACCGATTAGTTTCACAACGGCCGCGTTAGGCGGCGAAATTGAAGTGCCAACGCTTGAAGGTAAGGTGAAGCTGAAAATACCAAAAGAAACGCAAACGGGTAAGATGTTCCGTTTACGTGGCAAAGGTGTTAAATCAGTTCGTAGCCATTCAACGGGTGATTTAATGTGTAAGGTTGTGATTGAAACGCCGGTAAGTTTATCGGGCGATCAAGCCGACTTGCTTCGTCAGTTAGAAGAAAAAATGGGTAAAAGCACCAGTAAGCATAGCCCGAAAGAAACTGGTTTTTTTGACGGTGTGAAAAAATTCTTCGATGACCTTAAAAGCTAAGTTAATTCGATAATAGTTGTATACTAAAATCCCGCACTAGGCGGGATTTTTTATGTTTGAAAAAAAAGCTATAATGTGATGTGAATTCACAAAATTGCTTTAACTTTATAGATTTTATGCTTTGCTGAAGCCTTTCCTCAGCCAATATATTGAGAATGTATTTATGAAAAAATTGTTTGTCGGTGTTTTGATTCTATTGAGTCAAATAAGTTTTGCAGAAGATGAAGTTAAAGAGTTACCACCATTAGATCCTGCCTATATGGGCATCCATGGAATGGCGCTATTTACTCAAGGCTCTAGTATATATGCTTCACATATGCCGTTATATCATAAGCCGCATGACGTGCAATTATTATATAAATTAGATAATAATGACTTGGCGGTTTTGCAAACGGTCAGAGATGGCGACCTGATCACTATTAAGCCCAAACCTTTTAACCTTCAGCGTTTAATGCGTGGCGAAAAAATGGTTATTAATGTTGACTTATATGCCGGACATTTCGAACGTGACGGTATGTTAGTTTATGAAAATATCCCGATGTCATTTGATAAACAAATGTACGTTCGAAGCTTTGACGATATTAAACCGTCTAGCGTAGCGCAAGAGTATGATGTGGTGTCATTAAGAAATAACTATAACATTTATATTCATCGAATTTTGCAGGCTCCTAGCTTTGACCATATTATCGGTGTTGATCTTGAATCTAGTTGTTTAGCACGTTTTAATACCTCGTCACCCGTGCCAAAAGAAACAGAGCTACAGTATAAGTTTCTAAATTGCGGCACGATGAAACCGTTATATTTTGAAACTCAAGATTTTGAAAAAAATTAATTAAACTCAACAGTTGTTAGTTAAAAAGGGCTATTTATTAGCTCTTTTTTGTTTTTAAACTCTAACTTTAAATACCTGTTTCGCATTTTCGCTTAAATTTCAAATATTAAGTAACTCATACTGTCCATTATTTTTACACCATGAAAATTAATCCTATACAACAAATATACAAGTAATTGAAATTGTATTGTTTTGTGCTTTTGGTCTGTTATATGCTTACAAAGCATAGATTATTTTTTCAAACTTTTTATGAATGTTTGCCTAAGTAGTAGCAGTAGATTGTTTACATTTGTTGTAGTGAGTCAGTGTTTGGCCACTAAGTGAATATAGGCGGGTGTTGATATTATTTAAGGTATTACTATGAGTAAAGTAAACCGTATTTATTGTTTTTCTTTTTTATCTCTAATCATTTTACTTTTAGTTGGCTCTTGTACAAGTAACTCCCATAAAGCCTATTTAGCTGAAAAACCTACTGTATATCAAAAGAATATCGCTAAAAAGAAGCTGTTGTTTGTTTCTAATCAAGATGGCGATCGTGAAATATTTATTACTAACCTTAATGGCGAAAGCCTGAAGCAACTAACCCATAATCGTCGTGATGATTACGACGCGTCGTGGTCACCAAATAGTCAATTTATTCTCTTTACGTCAAATAGAGATAACGGTGATTCTGAGGTTTACATAATGCATGCTGATGGCAGTCAGCAAACGAATTTATCACGAAGCCCCGGCTATGATGGCCAACCTCGTTGGTCTCCCGATGGCAGAACAATTGCTTTTACCTCAGATAGAGAAGGTGATATTGCTATTTTTTCTATGGGACTTGATGGCGCGGACGTTCGAAAACTAACTACAGATAACACTGCAAGTACGAGTTATACCGAACCTGTTTGGTCACCTAATGGTCAATGGATTGCTTACCGAAAACAAAATGAACGCGCAAAAGGCGATCTTTGGTTAGTAAAGCTTAGTAACGGGCAGCATAGACAATTAACTAATAATGAAAAATTCGACGACGACTTACCCAGGTGGTCGCCGGATAGCCAAAAACTTATTTATCAATCCAGAAGAGACAAAGAATATAATATCTATTTATATGACGTAACTAGTAATAAGGAGTTTAAACTGACAAATTTACCTTCCGCAGACTCTCGTCCCCGTTGGTCTAATTCAGGTGAAGATATTGTTTTTCTATCAACAAGAGGTTCAACGGGGCGAACTCAAGTTTTTATCATGAAAAAAGATGGCTCAGACCAGCTAGGTTTAACCGATAATCGTTTTCAAGTTAATGATGCCGAATGGCTTGATGATGATACGGGGATTCTTTATGTTAGCTGGCAAAGTGGGAATGTATCAAATGTTTTTCTAGCCGACTTAAAGTCAGGCAAGCACAAGATTATTTCACCTGCAAAAGGTTATCAAAGTCAGCCTTTATTAGAGCCCGCAGTATTTTTAACACGATCTAAAAAACTTCCTAACCATTTGCCATTATTATCAGATGTTACGCAAAAACGTAATGTCGCGATATTAAGGCCGTAGGAGAAACATTGTGAAAATACAAAGTCTAACTATTTCTATTTCTACGGCATTTGCCGTATTTATAGCTGGTGCAGCAAATGCTGCAACGACCATTTATACAACAGATGCTGATTTTGAGTTGGGGACTCTTAATTCTGTTAACCATGATGCACCTGGCAGTAACCAACTGCAACTTAATAGCTCTGGCGATACATTCCCTGTTTTGTGGGTTGCCAATGCAGGTGAAGATAGTATGTCACGTATCAATACTGACGGGAATGCTGGTAACGGTTGTGAGGAAGCACGTTATTTGACGTCGTATGGCGACCCAAATACGCTCGCAAATCATGGTGCATTTTCTGGGCCGGCTCCATCACGAACCGCTGTTGATACCACGGGCAATGTTTATGTTGCTAATCGTAATTTTAATGGTCAGCCACCTGAGCTATTAAAAATTGCTGTTGAAGGTGGGGTTGATCGAAACGGTAACGGAGTTATTGATACATCGTTTGATACTAATGGTGACTGTAGCATTACGCCGGATGAAATGTTAGCAGTTGTAGATGACGGTGACGGTGTTCTTGACATTGATGACTTCCAAGATGAGCGGGTAGTCTGGATTTCTTCTTTTGCTGAAAATGGCAATCTAGGACGTTCGCTATGTCTTGATGTTAGCGGTAACCTTTGGGCGGGCACTTATAGTGGTCGAGATTACTATAAATTTAATCAAGCAGGTGTGCAGCTTGCTGGGCCAATAAGCACAGGGATTAGTAGCTATGGCTGTGCGGTAGATGCTGGCGGCACGCTATGGGGCGCATCGCTAGGATCATCACTCGTTGAATTAGATACCAATACTGAAACGCACACGATAAATCGCTCGTTGCAGAGTAATTATGGTATCGCTTTAGGTAACGATCGGGTTTATTTGGGCAGCACATTACACGCTTTTGATCCAGCAACCAATACCACTCAATTTAGTGTTGCATCTGGCGGCACAGGTGTTGCCGTTGATGGTGACGGTGCCGTTTGGTTTGGTACCCCGACGTTACGAAAATTTACCACCAATGCGGCCGGCGACTTAAATACCACGCCAGATTGTTCCGTTGCAACACAAGGCGGTCGAGGACCTATTGTAGGTAAAGGCGGGCGCATCTGGACTATCAACACGAGCTTTAATAGTGTTTCGCAATATGACAGTGATTGTAACTTTATTTCAACCGTACCTGTTGGGCGAACTCCCTATACCTACAGTGATGCAACCGGTTTTGGTGCGCGTAATCAAACCGATCCAACCGGTATTTGGTCGATTATTAATGATGGTGGCGATGCTGGAACAGACTGGGACTCATTGGCATGGAATACCGAAGCACAAGGTAATGTGCCTGCGGGGGCAAGCATAAACGTTGAGGCACGCGCTGCAGATTTGGTTGCGAATTTAGGTCTAGAAGCATACGCTCCGATAAGTAATGGCGGAACGGGGTTAGGGCTAATAGGACAGTTCATTCAAGTAAGGGTCACCCTCAGACCGGGGGTTGACAATATAAGTCCTATACTCTCAGATTTAGCTATTAATACGGCAGCAAGCACTAACTGTGATGCTAATGAAGATGGTCAAATTGATCGAATTGATATTGGCATTATCGGTCGTCATCGAAATGTGCCAGTCCCTCCGGGTAATCCATTATTTGATATCAATAGTGATAATGTTATCAACGTAGTTGATGCTCGTTTATGCGTGCTGCAATGTACCAATAACCGTTGTGCGCTTTAGTATAACTTTAACTAATATTTGGAGTGTTAAATGAAATTTATTAAAAGTTTAGTATTAGTGGTCAGCTTAATGTTAAGTAATGTCAGTAATGCGTCGTTGATGTTATGGCTTGATCCTGCCGTACAGCCTGGTTCAACGGGGGATAACATAACCTTAACATTAATGGCAGGAGGCCTTGGTGATGGTGTGCCACTCAGTTTAGGAGCATTTGACCTTGATATAATATTTGATCCAGCTGTGTTGTCATTTACTGGTTATACACTATTTGATGGCTTAGGGGATATCGACTTATTTGATGCAGATGATTTAAGTTTAGGTGAATACGCGCCAGGAGTTGTTGGGTTATCTGAAGTCAGTTATTTACCTCTCTTTGCCCCAGGTTTTCTTGACTTTTTTCAACCAGGGGAGTTTGCCTTAGCTGAGCTAACATTTCATATCGACTTGCTAGATGCACCAGACTTTACCATTGTTGATATGGTACCAGTTGCATTTACTGATAGTGCAGGGCTGGCTATTGACCCGGCAGAAATGCGCAGTGCGTTAATTGGTACACAACCCCAGACCACAGTACCAGAGCCTACAACGCTATCTTTATTTGCGCTAGCGTTATTTTTTACTTCTTACAGGAGAAAATTAAAAGCTTAATAGCAATGCCTTTTAATCTTAAAGGGATCAGAAAAACGGATCGTTTACGATCCGTTTTTTTGCCGAGCTAATGTGGGTAGTACTGATATTTAGGTCATCGCTTTAGCTAGTCAATAGCTAGAATTGGTATTCGATGCTTGCCACAAGATTAATACCTGCTTCATTTTGTCCTGAGCCATGCACACGGTAGTTCTTATCAAAAATATTATCTAAGTTAAGTGTCAATTGCATTGACTTTGATACTGAGTAACCGCCCCCAATATCCCAAACAGCAAAACTAGGTGTGCCACCAGGTGGAATGCGCTGCGTATCTGATTTATCACGGGTTGATAAACGATCTCCGTTGTCATAGGCGGTGATTGAGGCGTGCAGCCACCAGTTATTAGTAAGTGCTAAATAGTTTATACCTAACCTCATATTAGTTGGCATGAGTCGATTGATATATTCACGTGTCATCATGTTATCTGAGCTCGGGAAAGTGTCTATTTTACCATTGATATACGCGAAACTGGCGTTTAATTTCCATTGCATATTGAGCGTGTAGTTAATATCTATTTCACTTCCATAAGCATAGCCATTGCCAATATTTTTCTTGGTTATTTCAAATTCACCGTCATTATTAATATTCCCAGTGGGTACGCGCTGTATTTGATCAGAAATTTTGGTGTAGTAAATAGAGATATCATAATTCAGACTACTTGAGCGAAATTTAATACCGCTATCAAAGGTTAGGTAATGCTCAGGTTTTAATTGTAGTGACGGAATTTCAAATTCATTTGAACGTGCGCTATCAAAACGAGTTAAATCAGATAGATTTGGTGCTCTAAAACTTTGAGATATGCCGAAATAAATACTTTTGCTTTGTGGACTAATTTGATAATTTGCTCTTAAATTGAAAACAACGTTATTCCAATTGTTTTTCAGGGTAATAAGGCCACCCTGAAAAGGGTCTTGTATTTTATCAGCTTTAACGCTCATATAACTCCAGCGTGTGCCAACATCAATGGTTGTCTTTTCATTTAAACTGTATTTGTTTTGGCCGTATATCCCGAACCATTGATAAGATGCATTGTCTGCAACTGGGCCTTGAATGTCATTTGTAGAGGAGAAACTATCAACATCATCGCGATAATATTCGAGGCCATAAATCGTGTTATGTAAACCATGCTGTTTGAAAAAATTAACGTTTAGACCTAGAGTATTAACATTAAAACCTTGCTGGTCGTTGCGGTTCTTAGTTCGAACTCGATGCCTGACTTCATTCTGTTTTTGATAAGAAAATGTTAAGTTAGCGCCATCAGCCAACCATGTTTTGTGACTTGTATCTAATTTCAAATACAGTAATTCTCTTTCTTGATCTAAATTTCTTGTTAGCTCACTTCCTACGTCAGTACCTGAAAAACTAATGGAATGTATGGTTTTATGCGTTCGAGGTACGTCATTCTGCTTGGTTTTAAAATAAGCAGCAGTTAGTTGGGTGTCATCGGCAATAGAGAGCAACCATTTCAAATCGATATTAAATTCATCATAGTGAGTATTTGGCTGCTCATTTGTGCTACCTCCTGCGGTTAAATTACCATAGTCTTTGCCAGTAAAACCGATTGATAATCCAGAGTTAGTTGAGATTTTATGGGTAAATGAGGCACGCAAAACATTGGAGTGCTCGGCAGTGGCTCCTCGGTAAACTAACGATGTTAGAGGTTGGACATTAAACTCATCTATGGTTTGAAGTTTGGTTATAGCGTTTACGGTACCGCCAATAGCGTCGGAGCCATAAACTACGGAGGTAGAGCCCTTTACCACTTCAAATTTCTCAATGGAGTAAGGATCTACAGTATTCCAATACTGATTAGGGCCCTCTCTAAATACAGAATTATTTAAACGTATACCATCAATTAAAAAAACATTTCTAAACCCCGTAAACCCCCGAATGTAAGGAGAACCCTGACCATGCGCCGTTTTTTGTAAATATACCCCCGGTATAGTAGCTAAAGCGTCAACGGTAGTACGAATGCCCTTTTTCATAATCTCATCTTCATAAATAAGTGACGTGCTGTAGGGACTAAGTAACTCACTAATTGCAAGTCGCTCTGCTGTAATCGTGATAACTTCGTCTGGGGCATTATTATTGCTGGGGCTGGCTGAATTAGCGGTGGCACTTACTGTTATAAGAAGCCAAAATGCTGAATAGAATGAATATTTAAACATCCGTATTTACCTGTATATTATAAAGTTATTATAGTAATCACCGTTAATAGACTAAGTGTAGACAGTGGTAATAAGTATGCAAATATTGTCAGAAATAATGAACTATACTTTTCCTAACGTCGTCGTGAAAGTGTGCCTATTTATGCAAAAAAAACTAGTATTAGCTGTTGTCGGAGGCTTGGCTTTGTTGATGGTATTCTTTTTTGGCGGGATGTCGACGAGTACAGACGATGGTCAAAATGTCAGCGTTTTAAACAACAATTTAACTGTTGTTATACAACAAGAGAAAAAAAAATTATTTATAGATAAGACTACTGTTGGAAACTCACGCCACCTTTTTCCTCCTGTTGTTTTTGAAGCTTTAGATAGTGAGCCTAGGAAAAATTTAGTTAAACATATGGCATCAGATGGTGAAGTAGAAATTACTTCAAGTTCAGTACGAATAAGTGAGGAGAGGCTCGACCGTGTCTTAAAGAGTGTTCCGATTAACTACCACGCTATTTTGTACTGGAATGATGGCCAAGATGAAGAGTTGATCGATGACTACAACAAAGTAACAGAAAATTCTGCTCCTGATGTTACTGAGTTGAACAACGAAAATATAGCAGAGGCGTTATCAAGCTTTATTTATCAGCACGAACTGAGTACTCAAATAATCTTGGAGTATTTGGACTGCAGCCAGATTGGCTGTGTTATTTATGGTGTGGAATTACAATCAGGTATTTGGAACCAATTGATTGATTCTGCTAGAAATCAAACATGGTGGATTTTTTCAAAAAATAGCACGCGAAGTTCTGTTGGCGCTAATGGAAATTTAATATTTTTCACTGTTATTCGCTAACTTTTTAGCTACTATGATGAAAACGGCATGTTTATGGCGTTACTCATCACCGAAGTTGGGTAGCACACCACTACGGCTATGCTCAAATATCAAGGATGTCTCTACTGTGGTCACTTCGTCTCGTGAGGTAATCGCATTGAATACAAATTGACGTAAGTGTTCACTATCTTTGACCGACATATGAATAAAGTAATCATAACTACCACCCATGTGATACAAACTTATAATCTCAGGTAGTTTAAGTAGATCATCACGCAACTCGTTGACAATTAATTCAGAGTAAGGCTGAAGTTTAATCGCCGCTATCGCTTCGATGTTTCCGCCGATACTCTTAAAATTAATATCAATAAAAGCATGATTGATGACACCGCTATTCTTCATGCGCTTCACACGCTCTAAACAAGTCGATGGTGCGATACCAATTTGCGCAGCTAATTCCTTGTTAGTAATATCGGCGTCTTTATAAAGCAAGGTGAGAATGCGTAAATCTATATCATCAAGTTTTTTCATTAATTACCTGTAAATAAAATACTGCTTAATTTAGCTAAATACTACACTCAATGTGAGCACTGAGACTAGTCTTATAGCTTTTTTTTTGAATTTTTGTTGTTAAATTGTTCATTAAGCCTGTTGTTCGATATTTTTAGCGACGTTTTATTATTTACCTTGAAAAATTTGTTTCAAAGCTTCATAACGATAATGTTTGCTAGTGTTACGCCATTTGACATATTATGGCAATCTATTTGCTATCATTACTTCTAGTTAGAAAAATAAAAAGGCTTACTCTATGACTTTGCTTTGGATACCCTTGCTATCCTTATTTGGCAGTATTATTTCTTCAATGACAGGTAAATTAACGCGTAATCAATCAACTATTTTAACGTTAGTGATGCCGGTAGTCGCTTTATTAATCATAGTTAGTCTAACGCCTGCTGTAATCGCTGGCGAAGTGATACGTGAGACTATTTCTTGGATCCCATTACTTGGTATCGACATTGCGTTTCGTTTAGATGGTCTAGCCTTGTTGTTTGTTTTTATGATACTTGGCATAGGTATATTAGTTATTTTTTATGCTCGATATTACCTTAGCAGTCATGACTCTCTTCCTAAGCTTTATTCTTACCTGATGCTGTTTATGACAGCAATGCTTGGCATTGTGATGTCTAATAATGTTATCCAATTGTGGTTTTTTTGGGAGCTTACTAGCATTAGCTCTTTTTTATTGATTAGCTATTGGTGGCATAAACCCGAAGCACGTAAAGGTGCAATCATGGCCTTAACAGTAACCGGTGGGGGAGGTTTAGCATTACTCGCTGGTCTGCTGCTTTTAGGTAATATCGTTGGTAGTTATGATTTAGATATTATTTTAGCAAGCAGAGAAGTTATTCAAGCACATGCTTGGTATGAAATTACCTTAATTTTGATACTCCTTGGCGCTTTCACAAAGTCAGCACAGTTTCCATTTCATTTTTGGTTGCCACATGCAATGGCGGCGCCAACACCAGTAAGTGCTTATCTGCACTCGGCCACTATGGTTAAGGCGGGGATCTTTTTATTAGCGAGATTTTATCCCGCTTTAGCTGGCACAGATATATGGTTTATCATTGTCGGTTTAACCGGGTTAGTGACGTTATTATTTGGCGCCTATGTAGCGTTATTTAAACATGATTTAAAAGGTTTATTAGCTTATTCGACCATTAGTCATCTAGGCTTGATAACTTTATTATTTGGCTTAGACACTGAGCTTGCGGCTGTAGCCGCTATTTTCCATATTATTAACCATGCAACATTTAAAGCCTCTTTATTTATGGCCACCGGTATTATTGATCATGAAACCGGCACACGCGACATGCGAAAGCTTAATGGTATGTGGCGTTTTATGCCTTACACTGCCACTTTGGCGATGGTTGCAGCAGCAGCAATGGCCGGGGTGCCACTATTGAACGGCTTTTTATCCAAAGAAATGTTTTTTGCTGAAACCTTACATCAGCAGTTGCTCGGTTCAATGTCTTGGCTTATTCCGCTACTTGCTACTGTTGCTGGCGCCTTGGCGGTAGCTTACTCAGCTCGATTTATTCATGATGTTTTCTTTAACGGCGAGCCAATTGACCTACCTAAGCAACCAAGTGAGCCTCCTCGGTATATGAGGGTGCCTATAGAAATACTCGTGCTGCTATGTTTAGCCGTGGGTATATTCCCTGACTTTATTGTTAACGATATATTAACGGCTGCGTCTTTTGCTGTGCTCGGCGGACATTTACCAGAGTTTGAGGTGGCGCTATGGCATGGTTTTAACTTACCATTATTGATGAGCGCTGCAGCGGTATGTGGTGGTTTACTATTATATTCACAACGCAGCTATCTGTACAAATTCCAAGCATCTCTGCCTTCCTTGAACGCTAAAAAGACCTTTGATAATGCGGCTTATGTTATGACCATGTGGTGTCAGCGTAAAATAAGTACGATAGAGAATGGCTCCTTGCAGCGTTATTTGATGATAATATTTGTCGTTGTGTTGTTTTTTTCTGGTTGGCCGCTATTGGAAATGAACCAATTAATTGGGGAAAAATCACTCACACCTATTGACGCTCATAACGCAATGGGCGCTGTTTTATTAATGGTAGGTGCAGTTAGTACCGTGATTTGGTGTCGAACACGCGTAATTTCACTGCTGATGCTATCTGTTGTTGGTCTAATGGTTTCTTTGGTATTTACTCGATTTTCGGCGCCAGATTTAGCCTTAACGCAATTAACCGTCGAAGTCGTCACTATTATTTTGCTTATGTTAGCATTGTATTTCTTGCCGCAAAATTCCTCAGCAGAATCTAGCTCTGTGCGCATTATCCGCGATTTAGGTATTTCAGCAGCGCTAGGAATTATTATTGCTAGTATATGTTATGCGTTAATTACCCGGCCATTTGAGTCGATTTCAGACTTTTTCTTAGCAAATGCAAAAACAGGTGGCGGCGGGACTAACGTCGTAAATGTTATATTAGTGGATTTTCGTGGCTTTGATACGCTAGGTGAAATTTGTGTGTTGGGCATTGCTGCGTTGGGTATTTATAAGTTATTAGTCAACCTACCTTTGTTTATTTCTGGTAGTGATAGTGAGGGGCGACCCTGGGCAAAAGAGCGTTACCCGATTTTATTAGCAAGTATATCGCAGTCACTATTGCCGTTAGCCTTAATGGTATCGTTTTATATTTTCTTGCGGGGTCACAACCTCCCCGGTGGTGGTTTCATCGCAGGTTTAGTGACTGCAGTCGCTTTTATCCTGCAGTACATAGCACATGGTTCAAATTGGATTGCCGAACGCATTACGATTAACTATCGTAAAGTTATTGCCTCAGGTATTGCTATTGCGCTATTTACTGGTGTTGGCAGTTGGTTTTTTGGGCGGCCTTTTATGACCACCTGGTTTGATTACTTCGATATTCCATTTATTGGTGAAATAGAACTTGCCAGTGCGTTGATATTTGATGTCGGTGTTTATATTACAGTGGTGGGAGCAACATTAATGATTTTAGCGAGTCTTGGTCAGTTAACTGCTAATGTGCCGAAAGAAGAGGTGAATATTTAATGGAATTACTTTACGCAGCATGCGTTGGACTTATGGTGTCTTGTGGTGTGTTTTTAATATTACGAGCTAGAACTTTTCCGGTTGTATTAGGATTAACCATGTTGTCATATGCGGTTAACTTATTTCTCTTCTCTTCTGGTCGACTTAGTACTAACCAGGCCGCGGTCCTGGGGTACAGTGCGGAATATGCAGACCCTTTGCCGCAAGCTTTAGTATTAACTGCGATTGTTATCGGTTTTGCGATGACTGCCTTTGTGGTTATTTTAGCGATCAGAGGGCGAACAGATTTAGGTAGTGATCATGTAGATGGTCAAGCTCCCAAGAGTAATAAAAAGGTCAAAGTATGATCCAGCATTTGCCATTTTTACCTGTTTTACTCCCCATGTTGGCTGGGGTGATTTTATTAATTCCGCCTTTTGGTAACAGCAAAACCAGTAAAAGAGTTACTTCTGTTATGTTGAGTATTGTGGCATTTATAGCTGCACTGGCTTTATTAATGAAAGTTCATGCCGATGGAACGCAAGTATATGCCATTGGTGATTGGAGTGCGCCTTTTGGTATTGTACTAGTGGCCGATCCTCTATCTACTTTACTGGTTTGTTTAGCGACATTATTGGGTGTTGTATGTGTGTTATACGCTAGTGCAGGAGATGATGAAAAGGGCAGTTTCTTTCATCCTCTGGTACATTTTTTAATTTTAGGGGTCAGTGGTGCATTTTTAACCGGTGATGCGTTTAATTTGTTTGTATTTTTTGAAGTGTTATTGATTGCTTCCTATGCCTTATTAATGCACGGCGGAGATAAAAAAAATACTCGTGCTGCCTTACATTATGTGATCTTGAACCTTGTTGGTTCTGCAGTGTTTTTGATTGCTTTAGGGGTTTTATATGGTGTACTAGGCACGCTGAATATGGCAGATATGGCGTTGAAAGTAGCTGTTCTTCAAGGCGACGATGTTTACCTAGCTAAAATTGGTGGACTGTTATTACTGATAGTATTTGCTTTAAAAGGTGCATTGTTACCGCTGCATTTATGGCTACCTAATACTTATGCGACTGCTATGCCTGTGGTCGCGGCATTATTTGCCATCATGACCAAAGTTGGTATTTACTCCATGATGCGAGTGTACACGCTAATTTTTGGCAACGAAGCTGGGCAGTTGAGCCATATGGCACAAAGTTGGCTGTGGTGGTTAGCGATTGCTACTATTGTGATGGGGGCTGTGGGCGTTTTGGCCAGTAAAGATTTAAGAAAATTAGTGGCGAATTTGGTGATTGTGTCAGTCGGTACTTTAGTTGCGCTTGTTGCGGTTCAGACCGCAGAGGCTAGTGCAGCAGCAATCTATTACCTAGTTCATTCAACGCTTGTTACAGCAGCACTATTTATCTTAGCTGATTTGATTGCTCGTCAACGTGGTAAGGTGGCTGATCGCATTACTGCAGCTACGCCTGTACATCAACCAATGTTGCTTGGCGTGTGTTTTTTAATAGCTGCTGTTGCGGTTATAGGCATGCCACCCTTGTCAGGATTTATTGGAAAAGTTTGGCTGCTTAAAGCAACCCTAAATGCTGAGTATACTTTTGTTTTTTGGGCGTTATATTTAATGGTGAGTCTGGCAGTATTGATTGCTATCGCTAAAGCAGGCAGTACTGTTTTTTGGCATCATCAAGGTAAGGTAGCAGAAAATACAAGGCAAGAGCGGGTTCATCCCGCGCAACTTATCGCGTTGATTATTCTCATTTCTGGAGCGCCACTGATGAGTGTTTTTGCTGGGCCACTCAGTGAATATGTCATAGGCGCAGCTTCCCAGTTACATGACTTCAATAGTAATATTAATCTTATTCTTTCAGGGGGGCTGTAATGCGCTTAGAAACAAGGTTTAAATGGCTACCTGCCCCTTTCTTGAGTCTGCTGTTATTTTTTGTTTGGCTATTATTAAATAATAGTGCATCAGCGGGACATATTGTATTGGCGATTGTTTTAGCGATAGGTATACCACTGGTGACTAGCCCGTTTGCTACTAAGCAACCCTTAATTATAAAACCAGGCTTGGCGTTTCGACATTTAATGTTAGTTTTATATGACATTATTACCGCTAATGTTCAGGTTGCAGTTTTGATATTAGGTCCTAATAAAAAATTAACTCCTGGCTTTGTTAAAGTACCTCTGGATTTAACTCACAGCATGCCTATTACTATTCTAGCCAGTACTGTGTCTTTAACTCCAGGAACAGTCAGTGCTGAAGTCTATCCTTTAAGAGAGTGTATCATTGAAGATAACGACTTAGAGCAGCGATTTTTACTAATACACGTATTAGATCTTAAAGATGAACAGGCTTTGATAAATACCATTAAACAACGTTATGAAGCTCCACTTAAGGAGATATTTCAATGCTAGAAAATGTAATTCTAATTGTTTATGCGATGATTGGTGTGTCGTTATTATTAAATTTATGGCGTTTATTAGTCGGTCCTTCAATACCAGATAGAATACTTGCGCTTGACACTATGTATATCAATAGCATTGCCTTGATCATATTATATGGCATGAGTATGGGTACTACATTGTATTTTGAAGCGGCACTGTTAATTGCCATGTTAGGTTTTGTAAGTACGGTTGCTGTATGTAAATACCTGTTACGTGGCGACATTATAGAATAAGGATCAAATTATGATTGAATTGATTATCTCAATATTATTACTAATTGGCGGTGCTTTTGTACTCGTTGGATCGATTGGTTTAGTGAAAATGCCTGACTTTTTTATGCGCCTCCATGGACCAACCAAAGCAACAACATTAGGTATGGCATCATTATTGATAGCCGCAATGATCTTTTTTAGTACTAAACAAGCAGGTGTAAGTGTAAATGAAATACTTATCTCGCTATTTCTACTCTTAACAGCGCCGATCAGTGGCTATATGATGATTAAATCCGCCATTCATCATAAGCTTGATAGTATCGAACGCACCAAAGGCACCGAAAATATCGAAGATGATGTGTAATTGTTATCACCTAATAAGGTATTAGCTTAGTCTATCTATGTCTAACATGGAGCTCTTTAATTTATAATTTTTTCTCCGATTTTTCATTGCTTTACTTGTATAACGCGTGAGTGAAAAATTTTCACATTTGGCTGTGCGGTAATGAACAACTAACTTAATATATTTTGATTTAATAAACATTGTTTTAATGAGCTAATTTGCATTTTTGAAGATACGTTTAAAGAAAAATATAATACAAGGCTAATCAAAGGTAACAATAAACCGTTATACGCACCTGCGAATGAAACTTGTAGTTACCATCAAATCATTTTTGCTCATGGCTACTATGCCAGCGCCTTACATGAAATATCCCACTGGTGTTTAGCAGGCGCAGACCGACGACTACTGGAAGATTTTGGTTACTGGTATGTGCCCGATGGCCGAGACCAAAACGAACAACAAGCATTTGAACAAGTCGAAATTAAACCGCAAGCCATTGAGTGGGCGCTGTGTGTCGCTACGGGTAAAGACTTTGATGTTTCCACTGATAACTTGCTCGGTGACGGAGAAACCGACAGGTTTGCTTTTAAGGCTAAGGTCTTTCAGCAGGTGCTTGCGTATCTTGAATCGGGTTTTCCTGTTGATGCAGAGATCTTTATAGCGGTTTTAGCAAAATATTATCAACGTCAATGGCCATTAACCGCGAGTCATTTTCAATATCGCTCAGAGCAGAATAGTGCAATTTAAGAGATTAATTAATGAAACAGTTTAAATTGGGTTTAGTGGTTAACCCCATTGCGGGTATTGGTGGTAGTGTCGCTTTAAAAGGTAGTGATGGCATCGGTGCCGCTGGTTATTATTGTTGGTTTAGTGGTTGGTATACAGCTTGGTGTGTTTGGCTGCCATCAATTTAGGCTGGGTAAAATTGCCGACTAATGTGAATTGGCGTTTGCTTTATGGCGCAGCAACACTATGCGGTGTCGGTTTTACCATGAGTTTATTTATCGGTTCGCTATCTTTCGAACAGTGTAATGACAGTAATCTTATTTTCCAAGATAGATTAGGTATTGTTATTGGTTCATTAATATCGGGTTTTTTTGGTTATCTCATTATTAAAGGCGGCGTCAATAATGCTGAAAAGCACGATGATTTGGAAAGCAAAGCCTGATAAAAAAAACTGAAACGCAGCGTGATATAAATACGGTGACAGTAAAAGCTATGATATGACTTTATTGAATTTATTTTTAGCTGATAAAAAAGGCTTCTACTTATGTAGAAGCCTTTTTAACATTTAGTAAACTAAATTTTAGAAGTTTACCGTTACTTCATTTGAACAAGCTGTTGATGCATCACAGACTTGATAAATGAATTGGTTACCGGTTGTTCTACGTTCGCGATCACGATAAATCCCTGAATTTTCAACGCTATCGATCTTGATACCATTACGGAAAATATCGACCATTTCGGCTGACGTGCCTTCCCAAGTAATATCTACACGTAAGCGACCTAAACGAGATTTATATGCACGTTTAACCGCAGCCTCAATACTTGCTGATGAAACACTGACCAACATCGTTTCACTATCGCTTAAACCTTCAGCATCAGTAACAGTTAGTGTAACCTCATAGTTACCTGTTTCTGCAAAGCTATGAACAGGGTTTTGCTCGCTAGATATTGCACCGTCACCAAAGCTCCAGTTCCAGCTAACCATATCGTTATTGCTGTCACTACTGCTATCAGTGAACGTGGTGGTTAACCCGTCAGCTTCATAGCTAAAGCTAACTTCTGGTGCACTAGGAAGCACTTCTCCAATACCAGTAATAGTAAGTGCCCAGTTGTTTAATGTGCCAGTATCTGCCGCCGCATTATCAGCAACACTCAAGGTCCAGTCACCCGTTGCAACTTCGCCGTTGAAGGCAGAAGAACTAAAAGTGCTATCAATGTTATCGTCACTGCCACCTGATGCACTGTGTAATGCTGTAGATGTGCCGGTAGGGGAGGTTAAAGTAACGGTTAAATCGCCAATCCAAGTGTGCGTGATATTTACATAAATATCCGATGCAAATACGGTCAGGTCATCTGCGACATTAATGACAGAGGTAATACCTTCGGCATTGTTATCTGGGATATCAACAACGTTGTCATTACTGTAGGTAAACTCATTCAAACCTTGTGGATTAACCATTAAGCGAACTGTAGATGTTTTAACTAATTCGCCACTGGTTGCCGTTACAGTAAAAGCATATTCGCCCCACTGGGTTTCTGCTGTTGTTGGTATGGTTAGTTCAAACGTTGCACCAGGGGTTGCGGTAGTTGTTGAAAGTGTCGCACCACCTAATGAGTCAACTAAAGTTAAATTAACTTCACCATCCCACTCCGCAATTGAACCAACATCAAAACTATAAGTCGCAGTTTCACCAGCCACAATAGTACTTGAACTTGGTGTTGGTTTCAGCGTAAAGCCAGGTGTTGGATCTGCATCATCTAGCGCATTTTTAACATTTAAACGCTTACCTGATGCGGTTTTGCCAGAAAGTGCTGCGTTGTCATCACCAGAACTCATTAACAAGTCTTTCATTTCAATGGCGCTTAGTTCAGGATTAACTGACCAGGCTAATGCTGCTGCACCTGTAACATGTGGTGTTGCCATTGAGGTGCCTGAATATGATGCATAGCCGCCACCAGGTACCGTTGATAAAATATCTGAGCCTGGAGCACCTAAATCAACCGTGGTTAAGCCCCATTGTGAAAAGCTCGACATGTCATCTGTATGAGTTGTACTTGCTACGGCTAATACTGAGTCATGTGGATAACCAGAAGGGTAGCTGCTTTGGGCATCATTATCATACGCATCGTTACCAGCGGCGGCGACAAATAAAATGTTAGCTTCTTCAGAAGAGGTAATTGCATCAGATAGTGCTTGGCTAAATCCGCCACCGCCCCAGCTGTTATTAGTTGCACGTACGTTGACACCATTGTTTTTCAAATCAACAAAATAATCAATACAGGTTAGGGCATCAGAAAGGCTACCGCTACCTGATGCATCAAGGAACTTACAACCGATAATAGATACATTATGGTTAACACCTACAACACCTAAACCATTATTACCTGTGGCACCAATAGTGCCGGAGACATGGCTACCGTGCCCATTATCATCCATAGGATCACCAATGCTAGTAATCGCACTGATACCGTGCATATCATCGATAAAGCCATTGCCATCGTTATCAATGCCATCACCGGCAATTTCTGCTGGGTTAGTCCAAATGTTAGCGATTAAATCAGGGTGAGTATGATCGACACCGGTATCAATAACGCCAACGACGACATCATGACTACCTGTAGAAATATCCCACGCTTCAGGTGCGTCAATATCCGCATCGGCAACACCACCGGTTTGACCGGTATTGTTCATGCCCCAAAGGCTAGCGTAGCTGCTATCATCAGGGGTAACACTTGCGCTAACGATATAATCAGGTTCGGCATATAAAACTGCTGGATTTTTACGTAATTTTTTCAGCGCATCTTTCACTGAAACATTACTGTCCAGTGTAAATTTTGCCATACGACCTTTGTTTAAGTTGCGATATTTATCATCAACTTCATCGCGGTTTAAATCAGAAATCTTAGCTTTAACAGTGTTACGTGCAGCGCGACGATCGAATTTTGACGCACTGTCTTTATAGACCACAATAACCGAATCTGATTTATAAGTTGGATTTGCTGCTGAGCTTAATTCTATTGATGCATTCGCTAACAGTGGCAATAACGCTAACGTTAAGGCTGATAATTTTGCTTTCATTTTTTGCTCCATTTTTTATTTGCTATTTTAAGTTCATTTCCTAAATTATTTTTAGCCCTTGATGACCGCTGGGCAGCATGCCTATATTTATTATTTTAATTTTATACGTCTATGGGATTACGCAACATTACTACTTTAATCATAAAAAGATGGTTATGCCTACCAATATGGAATAAACACGACTTTATCATTACTGTTGGGCTATTTTTTGTCTGATTTTACTACTTTTTTATTAGGAAACTTTGACTGGTACTTTTTTACTACTATTGAGTTTGATGTTACTCAATAATCTTGGTTATATTCAATGTTCGTATTTAACGTCATGTTTTTAATCGTATTTATTAAATGGTAAATTAGGGTTATTTTTATTGTTTATAAAATAACGTAGAGTTTTCAATGCAACCTATTAAAGCTTTCTGAGATTTTTCTTCAATAGTAAGTCTAGAGTGTTAAAAAGCAGCTAAATGCTTATTTGTTACTGTTAACTTACAAAAAAGAGTGGGTAAAGCACGGTTTAATTATTTGTGCATCCGAAAGTCTTGGTTAGTTGAGTGTTATTAGGTAACGATTTTTCCGTTAACCTTTTAAAGCTCACTACAACATTATTTTAAGATTACGACTCGTTTTTCTAATAATACAGTTCGTTATTATTGTTAAGCACTATGGGAATACGAAAACTCCACGGAAGGTAAGGCATTGTCTACTTATCCATTAATAAACATTGTAAGTAGACTTTTTGCTTACATAAAATAAAAATTGGGATATATCGTGAAACTTAATAAATCAATGATCACTTGCGCTGTACTTATGGCATTAGGCCTAAACCAAACGGCTTTTGCGGGTGAAGAAAGTAAGCAAGAAAATGAAGCAGTTATTATTCAGTCAGACATTATCGCTAATGCGTTAGGTAATGTGGTGGTGCTGTCACAAGACTCTACCTCAGGTACAGGTAAAGGTAATGAAACTATTGTTTTTCAAGACGGTGATGTAAACGGTACTGATTTTACTGTTGTTGGTGAAGGTAATGTTATTGAAATTGAGCAAACTGGCGCTGAAAATATAGCTATTGGCACTTATACAGGTAACAATAATTTACTGTCTGTTTTACAAGATGGTGAAATTAATGAAACATCAAATAACGTAACGGGTAATGAAAATACTGTTGATGTATCTCAGCTTGGTGCTGGCTATTTAGGTATTGGTAGTCGTGCGATCAATGAAGTAGTAGGCGATGGTAACGAGATTACTGTTGATCAAGGCGACGGCGGTCATTGGGCTATTAACAGTGAATTAACGGGGTCAAATAATAGTATTGATTTTATTCAAGATGGTACTTGGAATGAAACTTACTTCAATAGCATTACCGGTGACGGTAACGAAGTCGAATCAATACAAGATGGCTATTGGAACGTTGCTAGAATTACGGCAATTGCAGGGAATGACAATGAACTTGATATTGAGCAAGAAGGTGATCGCAATATAGTCACTATTGCTGCACTAGAAGGCGATGATAATGAAATTTCTATCGACCAAGAAGGTGATAGAAATAACGTAGAGTCTAACCTCTATATAGGCGATGACAATGCTGTCGATGTTGCACAAAATGGCGCTAATAACCTGGCAACATTTGATGTTATTGGCGATGATAATGATTTTAACTTCTCACAATCAGGTGATGGCAATATCAGTTACATGGGCACTTTAGGTCTCAATAATGAATATAGCTCTTTGCAAGTGGGCGACTTAAATGAAAGCCATATTGTGAACTTTAACGGTAACGACAATGATATTAACGTGACACAGTCGGGCTCTGAAAACGTTTTAGTTTTAGAAGCTTCTGCTGATGATAATTCATTAACCACTAGCGATAATGATATTGATGTGGTTCAAGCTGGTTTTGCTAACGACGCTGTTGTGACGTTAAGTACTATTCTGGATAGTAATGCTAATACTATTGATATTGCCCAAACAGGTGAGTTGAACTCACTCGATATTCTCGTTGAGGGGAGTAATCATCAAATAGATATTGCACAAGTCGGCGATGAAAACTTTATTACCGGTGAAGATGGCAGCGCTATGCTTATCGGTGGTGCTAATATTGCTTTCAATATTAGCCAAGTTGGTAATGGTAACCTTGTTGAGGGATCATTTATTAGTGATTCTGGTTCAGTGTCTATTACACAAATGGGCGACTGGAACACTGCAGTCGTTGTGCAGCAGTAATTGTTCATTGAATATAAATTAACTAGGGGCTTAAGGCCCCTTTTTATCGCTAATAATATGTCTAAATATATATGTTTATGCTTGGTCACCCTCTGTTTCTCATTCACTCCTATATGTCATGCTAACAAAGAAGTCGAAATTGGAGGTCTGTTACTTGATAACACCAAGAGCCGTTTGGGTCATGATTTTTATTTTAAATTTAGTCAGTTGTGGCGTGATATACCCAATACACAAGGCATAAATGTTCAGCTTACTGAACAAATTGTCCCCAGAGCAGGCACTAAACTTAACTTGTTACTTAATGGCCGGGTTATTTACGTTACCTACTTTGGGCGTCGACAATCACCCGTTCAAGAAAAAGTAGAACAAGCGATATTCATTTTGATTGATGCAATGGCGAAAAGCCAATACGTTCGAGATAGTGTTGATATGGCAGGAAGTGGCTGGTAATTATAAAGGTAGTTGTAATGAAAAAAATAATCTTAGCGTTGGTGGTTTACACCAGTGTAGCAAATTACGCATTGAGCTCAGAGTTAGTTTATACACCCATTAATCCTAGTTTTGGTGGTAGCGCATTAAATGGCAGCTTTTTGTTAGGTAAAGCACAAGCGCAAAATAAACATAAAGCGCCATTGACGCAAAAAAGCTTTGAAGAAAAAGTATCTGACGCGTTAGAGCGTGCAACACTCAGTGATATTGTTAGTAAGTACAAAGATACTGTATTAGGTGAAAATAATAATATTGATATAGGTGAAGACACTAGCTTTGTTAGTGGCGACTATCAAATAGATATTGTCGCTGCTAACAGCGATACCATCACGATACAAATCACCGATTTATTGAGCAATAAAATCACTATCATTGAAATACCGAAGTTTGGATAAGCTCATGAGAAAAATTATAATTTTAAGTCTTGTGAGCTTTTTGTCCGCTTGCAGTGCATTAGATCAGGCCAGTAAACTATTTCCACCAGAGCAGTCGTTAGCAACAAAAATGCTGCCTTTGGAAAGTTTCAAAGAGCTTAAAGCACTGCCGAAACCTAAAGGTGCGATACCTGTTTCTGTTTATGCATATCGTGATCAAACAGGGCAATATAAACCACAAGCCAATGTCAGCTCATTTTCGACGGCTGTAACACAAGGTGGAACGTCCATTTTGATGCAAGCACTAAGTGACTCAGATTGGTTTTTGCCGGTAGAGCGGGAAGGTTTACAAAATGTATTAACTGAGCGAAAAATTACCCGCGCAGCAAATCAAGCCAATAAAGCCACCGAGCATATTGAACTGCCACCGTTAACAACGGCAAAAATACTCCTTGAAGGCGGTATTATCAGTTATGACTCCAATACTAAAACCGGTGGTTTTGGTGCCGAATATTTTGGTATTGGTGCCTCTGAGCTTTATCGTGAAGATCAGATCACTGTTTACCTTCGCGCGGTTGACGTAAGAACCGGTCAAGTACTTGTGTCGGTATCCACGAATAAAAAGGTGCTGAGTCAAGAGCTGCGCGCAGGCTTGTTTCGTTATGTCAGCTTTAAACGTTTAGCTGAGATTGAAGGCGGCTTTAGTGAAAATGAGCCGATGCATGTCTGTGTACAGCAAGCAATTGAAAAAGCGATTACGGAGTTAGTGATGAAAGGCATAGAGCGTAAAGTCTGGCGTGCTGAGACATAATTGATAATATCGGTAGCCGTGCGATAAAAATTTCAAATCAAAGTCAGTGAATATCACTGACTTTTTTGATCTATGTGCTGTGTAACATATTGCTTTGATCAATTAACCATCGCGGCCTCATTTTGTGTGCGACTAATCAGTTCAATACGGTTTCGTGAACTGGTTTTTCTAAAAATACTGTAAAGATGAGTTTTAACGGTATTAGGACTGATGTGGAGCTGATCTGCTATTTCTCTATTTTGAGCGCCTTTAGATACTAGGCCAATAATAGTTCGCTCTCGCTTGGTCAAGGTTGGGAAGATACTTTCAGTGTTTGCTTCAACAGGTTTGCGCTGCTGATTTTGTTTTATGGTTAGTAAATCATCAAGGGCTTTGTTCATCGTTGAACGTTTAAACCATGATTGTTCTTTCATGATAAAAGCGAGACCTTTTAATATGATGTCAGGTCGGTCATTCTGATAAAATACTCCTTTAACGTTTGATAGTAAGGCTGTTACTTCACAAGTAATACCATCTGACGCATTAAATAAAATAGTCGTGTTATTGGCTGCTAGGTCAGCAATGTTATTGGGTAAACCTTTTCCTATTTGATAATCAAATAAGTCGATCAGCAAAAAATTATAGCTAAGCAAGCGCGATTTTTCAGGCAGTTTAGCAGCGCTCTCAATCTCTATATCACAGGCATTCATCAAGCCAGTAAAGCGATTAAATAACTTCACGTGGGACCGAACTGTATTATCAACTATTGGAGTTAATGCAAATGCTTGTTGTTTTGCCATTTCCGTTGACATAATTAATTCTCCATATTACTAACTGTTACCGTAAAAATTCATTAGCTAAAAGAGCTGGCAGTTTTATTACGTGTATGTGATATATTATCGGGTTGAAATTTAGCGGTCGATTAAATTATAATTTAACACTTAATGCTGAGTATCACGTATTTACCGCTTGCTTTAACGAGTTGGTAACAACTTTGTTACATTAAATTTACAATTGTTAAGGTACTCGCTTAGTTCATCTATGTCTAGCTTATAACTCTTCTATTTTTAAAGATTTTTTGGCTTTTTCATCGTTGTACTGGTATGACGTGTAAGTGTGGTCTGTTCCATATTTGGCTGTGCGGTAATGAACAACTAACTTAATATATTTGGATTTAATGAAACATTGTTTTAATGAGCTAATTTGTATTTTTGAAGATACGTTTAAAGAAAAATATAATACCAGGCTAATCAAAGGTAACAATGAACCGTTATACGCACCTGCGAATGAAACTTGTAGTTACCATCAAATCATTTTTGCTCATGGCTACTATGCCAGCGCCTTACATGAAATATCCCACTGGTGTTTAGCAGGCGCAGACCGACGACTACTGGAAGATTTTGGTTACTGGTATGTGCCCGATGGCCGAGACCAAAACGAACAACAAGCATTTGAACAAGTCGAAATTAAACCGCAAGCCATTGAGTGGGCGCTGTGTGTCGCTACGGGTAAAGACTTTGATGTTTCCACTGATAACTTGCTCGGTGACGGAGAAACCGACAGGTTTGCTTTTAAGGCTAAGGTCTTTCAGCAGGTGCTTGCGTATCTTGAATCGGGTTTTCCTGTTGATGCAGAGATCTTTATAGCGGTTTTAGCAAAATATTATCAACGTCAATGGCCATTAACCGCGAGTCATTTTCAATATCGCTCAGAGCAGAATAGTGCAATTTAAGAGATTAATTAATGAAACAGTTTAAATTGGGTTTAGTGGTTAACCCCATTGCGGGTATTGGTGGTAGTGTCGCTTTAAAAGGTAGTGATGGTGTTGGTATTGCTGAGCAAGCCATTACCCTTGGCGCTACGGCAAAATCTAATGCAAGGGCCTCACTGGCCTTAGAAATTTTACTACCTTATAAAGACAATATAACTATTTACACAGTCTCTGGTGACATGGGCGAAAACGTAGCAAAAACACTCGGTTTTACCACTGAAGTGGTATATCAAGCTGCAAATAAAGTTACCACTGAGCGTGATACAGAACAGGCGGTAACTACACTGATTAATAACGATATTGATTTATTACTGTTTGCTGGTGGCGATGGCACTGCACGTAATGTTTGTCATATTGTCAATGATAAGTTTCCGGTGTTAGGGATTCCTGCCGGTTGTAAAATTCATTCAGGTGTTTACGCGATCACACCTAAAGCGGCAGGCAGAGTGGTTGAGCTGATGATCACCAATCAATTAGTCAGTCTAACCGATGCTGATGTTATGGATATTGACGAAAGTTTATTCCGTGAAGGTATCGTCAAAGCAAAGCGTTTTGGTGAAATGCAGGTACCATCAGAGTTACGCTATATTCAAGCCGTTAAGTCGGGCGGTAAAGAGTCTGATGAGTTGGTATTACAAGATATTGCCGCGGATGTGATTGCTAAAATGGATGATGAGTTATTTATTATCGGCTCGGGCTCAACCACTGCGTTTGTTATGGAAGAGCTTGCGCTTGAAAATACCTTACTTGGCGTCGATGCAATATGCCAGCAAGCATTAATAGCGAGCGATTTAACTGAAGCTGACTTATGGCGGTTAATGCAGTCTTATAAACAAGGACAAATTAAGCTAGTGATCACTTTGATTGGTGGGCAAGGGCACATTTTTGGCCGTGGTAATCAACAGTTAAGCCCAAGAATTATTCGTGCTATAGCAAAAGAAAATATTATCATCATTGCGACGAAAGCAAAACTGAACGCATTGCAAGCGCGTCCTTTAATTGCCGATACCGGTGACAGTGAGCTTGATATGGAATTGTCGGGTTATTTACCTGTTGTGACGGGCTATAATGACCAAGTACTATATCCCGTAGCTAGCCCACAATAAGACTATTGCAAAACTTAGATAAACGTATAATATTTTTTGTAAATATATTCGGGTCTGTTGATCTTTAGCGGTTAAATTTTGTTCGGCTCTTTAAAGATAGTAAAGCGTTTTAATCGCGGCGAGTAGTGTGTAGCCTAGCATTCTAAGCAAATACTGCTCAACAAAGAGTAAAACGCTTTTAGCCGAATCCTTCGGACAGCGTTTGTTGGTCATTTTTACGACGTTATTACCTTTTTATGTGGAACAACCACATGACAAAGGCTCTGCCTTGTATAGATACCCAACAAACTGCTGCAAAAACAATCTCGAAAGATCAACAGACCCTAAACAGGCCATGAATAGAATCATGCCTATATGACTTTGGAATTGAATATGCAATTTGAAAACCTTACCGCGCTATACCACTATTTAGATGAACAAGTGGCGCAAGATGTTAGTGCCGATGAACTTTTTGCTGGTAGCTATTTAAGAGGCTTTATTAGTTTAGCTAGCAGTGAATATGGCGATGAGTCACAAGCGCCGAGTCAACAGCTAGCCGATAATATTAGTGAAAAACTACAAGCAGCACGCACTGAGCTTAATCCGCAAGACCGCCAAATAGTGCAAGATTATTGGCTGCATTTACAACAAGCTTTTAGCGCTTAAGTTACTAAGCTATTTGCTTAATGCCGTGGTTAGCATTAAACAAATTTGCGACGAATAATATCGCGGATAACAAAGCGATTTGGCGCTAGATTAAATAGCTGTTCGTTGTTCAGTGGATAGGGTGTGCCACAAATATCAGCTGTTAAAATATCAGCTAATAACGGTGCAGTGCAAAGCCCTCGAGCACCTAAGCCTGTCATCATATAAAGGTTTTTGAGTACCGGCGCTTGCTGATTGTAACGCCAACGTTTGTCTTTACTCAGATGTTGGTATTGCGTTTTATGAGCTTCAATATCCGGCATAGCACCCACCATGGGCATATGATCGGGCGTCATGCAGCGCAAGCGTGCTTTACTGCTGACAACATCGCTATTTTGCCATTGTGTTAAGCCGGGTAAACACGTCTCGATCATATCAAGATTGAACTGGTCTTCCTCGGGTTTACTGTCGATATCAAAGCTATTTTTCTTAAATGTAGCCCCAATACAATGAAGGGTGTTATTTGCCGGTGTTAAATAACCCTTGTGGCAAATCACCGTTGATAGTTTTGCAATTTTTTCATTACTGGCCATGCTGCTCACCTGACCACGCACCGATGTTAATGGTAATTGCTTAATGACATTTAGTGGAATCCCCTGAGCGCCACCACAATAGATAAGGACATCGGTGAGGTAGTCTTTTTTGGCACTGTGCAGTAGCCACTTAGCGTCAGACTGCTGACTGATTTTATCGATTTTACAGCCAGTTTCTATGCGTAAGCGGTTAGTTGATTCTGCCGCCTTAAATATTTGTTTTACTAATTGCGCTGGCGCTACCCAGCCGGCTTTAGGGAAAAATAAACCACCATTATTTAGGGTTATACTCGCGTGCTGGCTGGCCTGAACTTTATTAATACTCTCGACTAAGCTTTTTGGCCACACCGCAGAGTTTTCTATGTGTTGTTGACGCAGCGCTAAGGCAGGTTTATATGATATTTCTAATAGCCCACACCAATCGTGGTCAAAGTTAAAACCTTGCGCTTGGATATCTTTATAATAATCGACAGCCTGCTCGAAAGCGCGTTGATAAAAAAGGCTTATATCGTCAGCCTGTTGATGGATGAGAGGGTAAATTGCGCCAATATTATTACTTGATGCGCCTTGAGCTACGCCGAAGTCTTGGCAATATACGGTTACCTTGACACCACTTTTGGTTAACGCATAAGCGGCACATGCTGATGCTATGCCGCCGCCAATAATACTGACATGTTGAGGCTTAGCAATAATAGGCCGTTGCTGATAGCCCTTTCCCGAGTTTGGATTTTGTTGAAATACTGCACTCAGCATTTCATTTTTTTTCCCTGTTGCTTGACGTTTCTCAACTCGAAATCCTGCCGCGATTAACTGACGTCGCACTTTACCTGAAACGGTGAATGTGGCTAACGTTGCTTGCTCATTTGATAAGCGAGCGACTTGTTGAAAAAGTCCCTCATGCCACATTTCAGGATTCTTTTCCGGTGAGAAACCATCGAGAAACCAAGCATCAACCATTGCTTGGTTAGATGGTTTTTTTTCTGAATTCAGTGACGCTAGGCCCTGCGTAGCATCGTCGAATATTAACGTTAAGGTTACTGAGCCATCGAAAAAGCTTAGGGTAACGTTATTGCTTGGCGTTTCAGGGTATTGTTCGATCAGTTGTTGGCTAAAAACTGTTAGCTGTGGCAAAGCGTTTAATGACTGTGTTAGCTGTGCTTTTGATAATGGATACTTCTCGACGCTAATAAAATGCAATGTACTTTTTGCAGCCGCTATCCCTTGGTGGTTTTGCTTTAGTTGATGAAAAACATCAAGGGTCAGTAGAAAGTTTAAACCGGTACCGAAACCGGTTTCTGCAATAACAAATCTTGCTGGGTATTTTGCTAATCTTGCACTAATATTATTGCCATCGATAAATACTCGCTCACTTTGACTAGTACCTTGATTGGTATCGAAATAGATATCATTAAACTGACGAGAATAAGGTGAACCGTCACTTTGAAAGCTAATATTTGTTTGATTAGTCACAATATTTAATGTCTTTTAGTTGTTGTTAGCGCTAAAAAAAGGTTATTTTACCGTGTATTACAAAGTTATGTCATAAAAAAAGAAAACTTCAGTGTACAAGTGTACGCTGGACAGACCAGTATAGGGGGCAAAGTTATGTATGATACGCCCAGATTTTTTAATTGAATATGGTTATTTAAATGAAACGTGTAGTTATCACCGGATTAGGTATTGTATCAAGTATTGGTAATGATGCAGAAGAAGTATTAGCGTCATTACAAACAGGACGTTCAGGTATTACTCGCTCTGAGAGCTTTGCTGAGAAAGGTTTACGTAGTCAAGTTTGGGGTAAACCTGAAATTGAAGTGAAAGACCACATTGACCGTAAAGCCTTACGTTTTATGGGCGAGGCTTCTGCTTACGCTTATATAGCCATGGATCAAGCCATTAAAGATTCCAAGTTAACCCCTGAACAAGTGTCGAACTTCCGCACTGGTATTGTTGCGGGCTCTGGTGGGGCTTCTTCAGAAAATGTGGTGAATTCAGCAGACACATTGCGTGAAAAAGGCGTTAAACGCGTTGGCCCATACGCGGTGCCAAAAACCATGTCGAGTACTATCTCTGCATGTTTAGCAACACCCTTTAAAATTTTAGGCGTAAACTATTCTATTAGCTCTGCCTGTGCAACCAGCGCCCATTGTATCGGTCATGCTGCTGAATTAATTCAGTTAGGCAAACAAGATGTGGTATTTGCCGGCGGTGGTGAAGAGGTTCATTGGTCATTAGCTATGATGTTTGACGGTATGGGCGCGTTATCGTCTAAATACAATGACACGCCTGAACTTGCTTCTCGTACCTATGATGCAGACCGCGACGGTTTTGTTATTTCGGGTGGCGGCGGTATGGTTGTTGTTGAAGAGCTAGAACATGCATTAGCACGTGGCGCACATATTTATGCAGAGATTGTTGGCTACGGCGCAACATCAGATGGTTATGATATGGTAGCACCAAGTGGTGAAGGCGCTATTCGTTGTATGCAACAAGCGATGCAAGGTGTTGATGCGAAAGTAGATTACTTAAATACCCATGGTACTTCAACACCGGTTGGCGATGTTAAAGAACTTGGCGCTATTCAAGCGGTATTTGGTGATGACTCACCAGCAATTAGTGCGACGAAAGCCATGACCGGTCATGCACTTGGGGCTGCTGGCGTGCATGAAGCCATTTTCTCATTATTGATGATGGAACATAACTTCGTTGCTCCTTCTGTTAATATCAATACCTTAGATGAAAAAGCTGAAGGTTTAGATATTGTCACGGAAAAGCGTGATATGGAACTTAACTTAGTAATGTCAAATAGCTTTGGTTTTGGTGGTACTAACGCAACACTTGTGATGCAAAAATACAAGTAGTTGTTCGTTCTTTAGCCATCAAGCTATGCTGAAATAAAAAACCGTTAAAAATTTAACGGTTTTTTATGTCTATTTAGCTAAAAATTTAGCTACAATACTCACCTTGTCTGTTTTTGATTATGTATGCCTATCATGCCTCATTGTATTATTGACTATTCTGCAAAAATTACCGAAAGCTTACCGGTAGAGCAGTTAATGCACGCTGTTTATAAAGGTGCGAACCAAAGTGAACTTTTTACTGCGACAGATATTAAAGTACGTGCATGCGCTTATGATGATTTTTATCTGCCGGGCGCAGAACAAGTATTTGTTCATGTGAATTTAAAGATACTATCAGGACGTGATTTGTCACAACGAAAAACATTGTCGGAAAGTGTCAGTAACCAGCTAGAACGGTTGGGCATTGAAAACGCTACCATTACTGTTGAAGTGACAAAAATTGAAAAAGAAAGTTATGTTAAGAAGAACACAGTAATAACTTAACTGAATATTGTTGCGTCTGATGGCGTTGGAAATGCGAAATGAATATTTTTTATGACGAAAACATGCCGTTTGCGGCAGAATTTTTTGCTGATTTAGGCATGCTAACGGCGTTTTCTGGCCGCACTTTATCTGCTGGTGATGTCACGAACGCTGACGTATTACTCGTGCGCTCAATTACTCAAGTAAATGAAACACTATTACAGCAAAACCAGACATTACAGTTTGTCGGCACGGCAACCATTGGTGTTGATCATATAGATCAAAATTATTTAGCACAGCGTAAGGTTAATTTTCACTCCGCGCCGGGTTGTAATGCTGTTTCTGTTGCCGAGTACGTACTCAGCGCACTGGTGATTTTAGCTGAAAGATACTTACTGACATTATCAGAATTAACGGTGGGTATTGTTGGTGCTGGTAATACTGGCTCAAGGTTAAGTGAGAAATTAACCGCGTTAAATATTAAGCATGTATTATGCGACCCAGTATTGGCAGAGAGCTCTGTCGATAAACGTGCTTTTGTTGCCCTTGAAGAAGCCTTGAACTGTGATGTCGTTTCGTTGCATGTGCCGTTAACTCGCACAGGGCCGCATGCTACCTATCATTTGTTAGATGCTGCTCGCTTAAAGCAATTATGCGGCAAGCAAATACTGATTAACGCGTGTCGTGGTGAGGTTATTGATAACTCAGCCTTATTGACATTGAAACAACAAGGGCATCCGCTGAAGCTTGTGCTTGATGTTTGGGAGAATGAGCCTAGTATTCTCACTGACTTGATAGCTTATTGTGAAATAAGTACAGCGCACATTGCAGGTTATAGCTTAGAAGGAAAAGCTCGTGGCACTGAAATTCTCTATCGTGCATTATGTCAACAGCTCGATATTATACCAAATAAACAGCTAACTGACTTTCTGCCTGTACCCGCTATTAGCGCTATTGAAATTAAACAAGAGTTTGATGAAATACAGCTAAACCAGTTGGTAAAAATGGTATACGATGTCAGAAGAGACGATGCAATTTTTCGTCAACAAATGAGTATTCAAGGATTTGACCATATTCGTAAAACTTACCCGACTCGCCGGGAGTTTTCATCAATAACCGTCAACTTGGATCACGCGTTAAGCTCCGATGTGCCACATCAGCTTGGCTTCAATAAAAAAACTGGATAAAAGAGAGAGGATCATGGCACAGAAATTTGATGTTTGCGTACTAGGCGCAACGGGTTTAGTGGGTAAAACAATTATTGAAATATTAGAACAACGTGATTTCCCGATTAACAAGCTATATCCGCTGGCAAGTGCGCGTTCAGCAGGAGAATTTATTGAATTTAACGGTGAAAGTATTGAGGTTTTAGATGCTGATAACTTTGATTGGAGCCAAGCACAAATTGGTTTCTTTTCAGCAGGCGGCGCAATTTCGGCACAATACGCTCCAATTGCTGCTGATGCTGGCTGTATCGTTATCGATAATACCTCCGAGTTTCGCTATGACGCGGATATTCCATTAGTGGTACCCGAAGTTAACCCACAAGCGTTAGCGGAATACCGTAATCGCAATATTATTGCGAATCCAAACTGTTCAACTATTCAAATGATGGTGGCGTTAAAGCCTATCTACGATGCGGTTGGCATTGCACGCGTTAATGTCAGTACTTATCAATCAGTTTCTGGCGGCGGTAAGGCTGCAATGGACGAACTTGCAAAACAAACAGCAGACTTATTATGTGGTAAACCGGTAGAGTCGAAAAACTTTCCTCGTCAAATTGCTTTTAATGTTATTCCGCAAATTGATGTATTTCTTGAAAATGGTTATACCAAAGAAGAAATGAAGATGGTTTGGGAAACACAGAAAATTTTAGGTGACGACACGGTACTGGTAAATCCTACAGCAGTGCGAGTTCCGGTGTTCTTTGGCCATGGCGAATCATTACACATTGAAACTAACTCACCAATTTCTGCTGAAGAAGTCAAAGAGTTATTGAGCAAAGCGCCTGGTATTGTGGTTTGTCATAATGATGAAGATTTCCCCACACAAATTAGTGATGCTAGTGGTAAAGATGAAACATTTGTAGGGCGTATTCGCGAAGACATTAGCCATAACTGCGGTATTAATATGTGGATTGTTGCCGATAACGTACGCAAGGGCGCAGCAACCAATAGTGTGCAAATAGCAGAGTTATTAATTAAAGATCATCTTTCTGAGTATTAATACTCGATAAGTTGCAGATTTATTAAAGAAAAATGAAAACCCGTCGTTATAATAAGCGCGGGTTTTTTTGTTTTTATCTTATCGTTAGTTTAACTACTATTAAATTAACGATAAGATAAAAACTATTGCGTTAATTTGGTAACATAGTGAAAAGTTAGAAAATATTTATCCAAGTGCTAAAAAAGCAATTATTGATTATTGGAATAATTTTTGCTTTACAACCTCCTGACTTGGACCCGTCAATGTATTGGCGAATAATTATTATAAATAGGATATTTTAATGCAAAAGTTTTTACGCCTGTGCCTATGGCAGGTACTTATTATTAGCATTAGCTGTTTTAGCCTGCCTATTTCCGCAGAAGATGGCGGCATACGCATTCGTGGCCCGAAATCGACAGATGCCTTTCCTTATGACCGCTATGGCCCCATCACCGGCAATGATACACTATGGAATATTGCCCTAAAGGTGCGTCCTGATCCTCGATTGTCGGTTTATCAAGTGATGCAGGCACTATTTGAAAACAATCCCGACTCTTTTAAAGATAGTAATTTAAATCACATGGTCAACGGTCAGTATTTAAAAATACCTTCCATTGAAGTCATGCGCGCCATTAGCACTGAAAATGCTCAGCAAAAATCACGTAGTGATGATAAAGCATGGCAGGAAAAAGTTGTAAAAGTTGTTGCTAAAAAAGTAAAAGCGCCAGAAGAAGCCTCGGTAAATAAAAAAGACTTAGATGCAGCGAAATCTGAAATTAATGTGCAGTTAAAAGCCATTGATAGCACACAACAACAAAGACTCGCGACCATTCAGAATGATGTTTTAGACTCTATCGATGGCTTACAAAGCTTATTAAAAGAAAACGAAGCATTACGCCAGCGACTTGGCAGTTTTAATGACCAACTTGATGTCATGCAAAGCGAAGTGGCAAAAGGCAAAGAAATTAAAGTGCAGATGGACGATATGATCGCGCTGCAACAAGCGTTATTGGCAAAAGCAGAAGCGAGAGAGCAAGCTTTATTGCTCGAAAAACAAAAAGCCGAGCTTGAAGATGGTAACTTTATGTCGAGCATGTGGTTTGTTGTGTTGATGGCAACCTTACCAGCGATACTCGTGTTATCTTTTTTTGCGATGCTACTACGCCGTAGGTCGAGTAAAGAAGGTGAGGTAAATGTTGCGCCGATTAAGAAAGATAAAGTAGCGGAGCCAGAGCCCGAGCCCGAGTCTAAAATAGCGACAGATGCTGAACCGGAAAGCTTAGACAATGAACTATCTCTAGATGATGATTTGTCATTGGATAGTGAACTCTCGCTTGATGACGAATTATCAATAGACTTGTCTGAGGGTGACGATGACCTATTTTCCGATGATTTAGACTCACTTGATGACGAATTGCTTGATGATGAGGTGATTCAGTTAGATGACGATTTAGATGATTTGGATGATCTCGAAGATATTTCTCTAGATGATGATTTAGAAACTCTCGCCCTTGATGAAGATATCGTTGAGAGTGAAGCGCTTGATGGTGGGCAGTTAGATCAAAGTGATTTAGATTCATTGTTCGCGGGATTAGAAGATGAACCGAGCGACGACGATGATGTGATCGAAACACTTGATAGCGGTGTTATTGGTCAAAATGATCTTGATAGCCTTTTAGACGAAGGATCAGACAACGAATCGACAGTAAGTAATGACGCCGAAGTACTTAACAATCCAGAGGATGTTGATGCCTTACTTGATGCCGCAGGTGATGACGCAGATGAACTTGCTACAAATGAAACTAGTGAAGTATCAGATCCGGATGACATCGATGCCTTACTCGACGCTGCCAGTGAAGAGATAGATACACCAACTGGGGAAAGTAATACTGCAGAAGATAATGCTGATGTTTCAGACCCCGACGATATTGATGCCTTGTTAGATTCTATTAATGATGAAGCTGATAATGCAGAGGTAAAAGACTCAGCAGAAGATAATGCTGATGTTTCAGACCCCGATGATATTGATGCCTTGTTAGATGCTATCAATGATGACGCTGATAACTCAGAAGCAGAAAAATCAGAGGCAGAAGAATCAGCAGAAGATAATGCTGATGTTTCAGATCCCGACGATATTGATGCGCTATTAGATTCTCTCAACGACACTCCAAATACTGCAGACGCAATATCAGATGATACTAGTGAAGACAATAGCACACCAGGTGAATTAGTAAGTGGAGATGTTAACGATGAGGATATCACTACTTCTGACACCTCGGATGATGATAATACCGCTCTGATTAATAACTTTAGTGATGAATATGTACAATCGTTCATCGATGCTGACTTTAGTGAATTATTAAATGAGTTTGTCGATGAGGCAGAGGTTATAGAACCAGAAGCCAGCGCAACCTTTGATAGTCTTAATGAAGGCACAGAGAATAACGACGACGATAGTACGGATGACTTTGATATCGATGCTTTAATCGATGAAGTTAATCATTCTCCTGAGGCTGAAGTTACTGAGTCAGACGTTAGCAAAACTATTGATAATCCTAGTGAAAGCACAGAGGATGACAACGAAGATATTTCTGATGACTTTGATATCGATGCGTTGATCGATGAAGTTAATCATGCTCCAGCAACCGATGATGAAGCATTGGACATTGGTGATGATTTGCTCGATACAGAATTACTTGATAGTGAGTTGGATAGCGATAATGCCAATGATCAGCAAGAGAATGAAGCGGATGATTTTGTTGATGAAGAAACGCTAAGTGCATTGTCAGGTGACTTTGACGAATCAACATTAGCGCAATTGCTCAATGATGAAAAAGAAGTTGATTCAATGGTCGAGCTATCACCTGACTTTACCGATAGCAATGTTTTAGCTGACTTATTAGCTGAAGATAGCAACACCAATAATACTGTTAAAGATGATGTAAAAAGTAATGCAGAAGAAGTAGCGGGTATCAAAGAGCTAGATAATTTAGATTTTGATGACTTATTAGCGAATATTGAAGAAGAAAGTAGCAGCGTAAATAACGATGACTTTGAACTTGGTGATGACTTTGAAGTAGGCGATGAGTTTGAACTCGATACGAGTGAAGATACTGAATTAGAAGAAGATAATTCAGCCACTGACAATAGCGACAGAGATTTTGTATCAGTAGATTCATTATTATCTGATAGCTTATTGGATGGTAGTCCTACCGAGCCCTATGAAAAAATGAATGTCGATGTCGGTCTTGGTGAGTTTCCTGAATTTGCTGGCAATATTACCGAAGAAGATATTGATGATGATGACAATGGTGTTGCAGCTAAACTTGATCTCGCTAAGGTTTACCTTGAAATTGGCGACAGTGAAAATGCTGAAGTGATTTTGCTTGATGTGGTTAAGCAAGGTGATGCTCAACAGCAATTCGATGCCCAACAGTTATTAGATAACTTAACGTAATTAAACCACGTTATGATTAAAAAGGTTGCTTCGGTAACCTTTTTTATTGCTTAGCTATTAGCGTTGAAATTGTCGCATTGCATTATTGTTTATCGATATTATTTAATAGTTGGATGGAAAAAAAGGCTCAAATAATGGATAATACGCGACCTAAGCAGTGGAGAATTAAATGCGTTACGCTTTAGGTATAGAATATGACGGTAGTAACTACTACGGTTGGCAAAGACAAAAAAATGTAATTAGTGTTCAAGAAGTGTTAGAGAAGGCGTTATCAAAAATAGCCAACGCCCCCATTGAAGTCGTATGTGCAGGTCGTACCGATACCGGTGTTAATGCGACCAACCAGGTTGTGCATTTTGAAACGGATAAAGTGCGCAAAGATGTGGCATGGACATTAGGTGTTAATACTAATCTACCTAAAGATATTGCCGTATCTTGGGTAAAAGAAGTTAATGACGACTTTCACGCTCGCTTTAGTGCTACCGCGAGACGCTATCGTTATATTATTAATAACAATCGGTTGCGTTCAGCGATTCTAAGTTCAGGCATCAGTTTTTGTCATTATCCCCTTAATGAAAATCTAATGCATCAAGCGGCGCAATACTTAGTCGGTCGTCACGATTTTACCTCATTTAGAACCGTACACTGCCAATCAAATTCGCCGACACGTACCCTACTGCATTGTAATGTTTCTCGCCAAGGTGAGTTTGTTATTATTGATGTTAAGGGGAATGCGTTTTTACATCATATGGTGAGAAATATTGCCGGTAGCTTAATGAAAGTTGGTCAGGAACTAAAGCCAGTGAGTTGGCTTAAAGAAGTGTTAGAGGCAAAGAATCGTTGTGTTGCTGGTATAACAGCACCGTCAGCCGGTTTATACTTTGTTGACGTTGATTACCCTGAAGAGTTTGCTATTCCAAAGCGTAGCCCTGGGCCATTGTTTCTACTATAATCAGTAATTAGCAAGAAAACAGACCAGTTTTTCCTATAATTGTATAGGCGTTCTATGGTCTAATTCCAAGTTATATTGGTAATTAGTAAAAATTTTATATTTAGTGATTGTATTTTAAACAATTATTGAATCTTTCGTGCATAGGCAAAAAATATATTATGAGCTGGATTGAAAAAATTCTCCCGAAAGCAAAGTCGACACAAAAAAGAAATATTCCAGAAGGTGTTTGGAGTAAGTGTACTAGCTGTAACGCGGTTCTATATAAAGTTGAGTTAGATCGACAGATGTCGGTTTGTCCCAAGTGTGATCATCATATGCGAATTTCTGCGCGTAAACGTATTGATGGTTTTCTTGATCAAGGCGAGCGCGTTGAGTTAGGTGAAGAGTTTGAAGCACAAGATATCTTAAAGTTTAAAGACTCTAAACGCTACAAAGACCGTATTTCTGCGGCGCAGAAAAATACTGGCGAGAAAGATGCGTTAGTGGTCATGAGAGGTGAACTTCATGGTCAGCCGATTGTTGTTGCTGCATTTGAATTTGCTTTCTTAGGTGGGTCAATGGCCTCGGTTGTTGGTGCTCGTTTTGTTAAAGGCGTTGAATACTGTCTAGAGCATAACGTACCTTTTGTGTGTTTTTCTGCCAGTGGCGGAGCGCGCATGCAAGAAGCATTGTTTTCATTAATGCAAATGGCGAAAACCAGTGCTGCATTAGCGAAAATGAGCGAAAAAGGCTTGCCATACGTTTCGGTATTAACCGATCCGACAATGGGCGGTGTTTCAGCAAGCTTAGCTATGCTCGGTGATATAAATGTTGCAGAGCCGAAAGCGTTAATTGGTTTTGCTGGGCCACGTGTTATTGAGCAAACAGTGCGAGAAAAACTTCCAGAAGGTTTTCAACGTAGTGAATTTTTAAAAGAAAAAGGCGCGATAGATTTAATTGTAGATCGTCGCGAAATGCGCAGTACTTTAGCGCGCATGCTTGCTAAGTTTATGGGACAAGATAGCCCAGCACCATAACGGTAAATTCATGTCAAAAATGATTAAAGGCCATTCAGAGAAGAGCAATCTTACTGAATGGCTTTCTTATTTAGAAAGCATTCATTCGGTCGAAATTGATCTCGGTCTGAAGCGAATTGCACAAGTAGCGCAAAAACTAAACATTGCGTTTCCCACGTCCACAGTGATCACAGTTGCCGGCACTAACGGCAAAGGTACCACTTGTGCTTTTTTAGAGAATGCATTTTTAACGCAGAACCTAACCTGTTCAGTATACTCTTCGCCTCATATTGAGCGTTTTAACGAGCGTTTGCGTATCAATCGACATGATGTTGATGATAATGCCTTGGTCAGCGCGTTTGAAGCCATAGAGTTACTGCGTGGTGATATAACGTTAACATATTACGAGTACACAACGTTGGCGGCCTTTATTGTGTTAATGGCTGAACAACCTGATGTGATTATTTTAGAAGTTGGTTTAGGCGGACGCTTAGATGCCACTAACATTATAGACGCAGATGTTGCCGTAATAACCACTATTGATTTAGACCATCAGGCATTTTTGGGTAATACCCGAGAGGCTATTGGTTTTGAAAAAGCGGGCATAATGCGGGCAAATAAAATAGCGGTGATTGGTGATACTCATCCCCCTAGCTCGTTGGCAGCTCACGCAACTGATATTGCTGCTAAGGCATTTTTTCGTCAGCAAAATTTTACAGTAGAATCTGGCAATAATGTTAGTTGGCAATGGCGCAGTAGCAAAAATCAGTTTTTAGATCTTATCCCTAGCAATATTCCACAAGATAATGTCGCAACGGCAATTATGGTGCTAGAGCTTTTAGCGGATAAATTGGCATTATCACTTAATAGTACATTTTTAAATAACATCATTACGCAAACAAAAGTCGCGGGGAGAATGGAAAAGTTCTCTAGCGATTGTGATGTGATTCTTGATGTAGGGCATAATCCTCAGGCTGCACGATACTTAGCTAAACAGTTACATAAGCTTAATTATCCTAAAGTTCATGCCGTGTTAGGCATGCTAGTCGATAAAGACATTGTTAACACAGTTGCACCGCTTTTATTGGAAGTTGACCATTGGTATATTGGTACACTTAATGTTAGTAGAGGCAGTGAAGCAAGAAACATTGCGGAATATAAGTTAATAGACTCAAGTAAGGTGAATTGTTTTGACAATGTCTCTCAGGCATTTAGAATGGCAAAACAGAATGCAAAAGCAACTGATCTTATTCTTGTTTTCGGATCTTTTTATACAGTTGCTGAGATAAGACGTTTATTAGTTTAGCAAAATTTGGAGTCTAACTTGTCTACACCGTTTCAAAATCGTTTAGTGGGTACCATTATTGTTGCTGCCGTCGCTATTATATTTTTACCTGATGTCCTTGATGGCGATAAAAAAACCTACCAAGATAACTTTGAAACGATCCCTAGAGCACCTAAGGTAGAATTTCCTGCCGCCAATAAAAATTTTCCACAAGAAAAGTTAGCAAGCTTGCCACAAGAAATCACGTCTGATGAGGCAGCATTGGATGACAAAAGTGCTATCGATTTAACAAATGTCCTAAGTGAAAAAGCGGTAACGGTGACAACATTATCTAAAGAACCTTCATTTTCTTCTTCGCCAGTTCAGCCTCCGGCAAAAAGTGATTCAGAAAACAAGATAAAAGTATTGCCGCAAAAGGCGATACTTAAGCAAGCTTGGGTAATACAGTTAGGCAGTTTTCGACATCAAAATAATGTTGACGATTTGGTCAATAAGTTAAAAAAAGAGGGCTATACTGTATTTACAAAACCTATTAAGACTAAAAACGGTAAGTTGACCAAGGTTTTTATTGGCCCTGAATTAATAAAATCATCACTCCAAGCTAAGCTTCCTGCTTTGAAAAAGTTGACTAATGTGCAAGGAAAAGTTGCCCGTTTTTATCCGACTAAATAGTAAAATTATTAGCAAATCCTAGTGGCCTTCTGGTAGAATGCGCGCCTCTAATCAATGAGAATATTCGATTTATGGTTTGGATAGATTATGCCATTTTGGCTGTTATTGGCCTTTCAGCTTTTATCAGCTTGGTACGAGGCTTTGTTAAAGAAGCGGTTTCCTTAATTGTTTGGATCAGTGCCTTTTTTGTCGCAAGTAGCTTCTATCTTAATTTGTCGACACTACTGACCAATATTTCCGATCAACTGTTACGCAATGCCGCTTCAATTGCTATTTTATTCATAACCACATTAATTTTAGGTGCCCTAGTTAATTACATCATTGGACAACTGGTCAGTAAAACTGGCTTATCTGGCACCGACAGAGTGCTCGGTGTTGTGTTTGGTGCATTAAGAGGTGTATTGATCATCGCTGCGGTATTATTTTTTATGGATGCATTTACACCTGCCTCATCGAGCACTTGGTGGCAGAACTCTCAATTGGTTCCAGAATTTACATTAATAGTTGAATGGTTTTTTGAGTATCTCAAACAATCATCAAGTTTCTTAGCTTAGTAGTTAAACTTAATTCGTCGGAGAATAAGTTCATGTGTGGTATTGTTGGTATTGTCGGTAAAACACCGGTTGGTCAAGCTTTATATGATGGATTAACGGTGTTACAGCATCGTGGTCAAGACGCCGCAGGTATCGTGACTATTCACGATAATACCTTTAGATTACGTAAAGGTAACGGGCTAGTAAAAGACGTTTTTCATACCCGTCACATGTTACGTCTGCAAGGTAATATGGGTATTGGCCATATTCGTTATCCTACCGCCGGCACTTCTAGTTCCTCAGAAGCTCAGCCATTTTATGCCAATTCCCCCTTTGGTATCTCGCTGGCACACAATGGCAACTTAACCAATGCCGAAGAATTAAAACTGTGGTTGAATACCGATGCACGTCGCCACGTTAATACCACTTCAGATTCTGAATTATTATTAAATATTTTAGGTCATGAATTGCAAAATACCGATCAGCAAACACTAGATCCAAGTGACATTTTTACTGCTATTAGTAATGTTCACAAGCGTGTACGAGGAGCCTATGCCACTGTAGCGTTAATTATTGGTTACGGCATGGTAGCGTTTCGTGATCCTAACGGCATTCGACCATTGGTATTCGGTAAACGTGAAACTGAATCCGGTGTTGAATATATGGTGGCATCTGAGTCAGTAGCATTAGATGCTAATGAATTTGAATTTGTTCGTGATGTTGCGCCAGGTGAAGCTATTTTCTTTACTGAGTCAGGTAAAATACATAGTCAACAATGTGCTGAAAACCCATCATTTCATCCGTGTATTTTTGAATATGTTTACTTTGCTCGTCCTGATTCATCAATTGATAAAATTTCAGTTTATGGCTCGCGCGTTGACATGGGCAAAAAGCTAGGTGATAAAATTGCCAAGGAGTGGGACGACGTAGATATTGATGTTGTTATTCCTATTCCTGAAACATCTTGCGATACCGCGTTAGAAATTGCTCGTCATCTTAATATTCCCTACCGCCAAGGCTTCGTTAAAAATCGTTACATTGGCCGTACGTTTATTATGCCAGGGCAAGAGCAACGTAAAAAATCAGTACGCCGCAAACTCAATGCGATTGCTGCGGAATTTGTTGGAAAAAATGTCTTGTTGGTTGATGACTCTATTGTGCGTGGCACAACGTCAGGACAAATTATTGAAATGGCGCGAGCGGCAGGGGCTAAAAAAGTGTATTTTGCTTCCGCAGCACCAGAGATTCGCTTCCCGAATGTTTACGGTATTGATATGCCAAGTGCCAATGAATTGATTGCTCATGGCCGTGAACTTGACGATATATGTCAGCTTATTGGTGCAGATAAATTAATATTCCAAACACTAGAAGACTTAGTGGCTGCTGTGTCAACAGCAAATCCAGATATCACAGAGTTTGAAACCTCAGTATTTAATGGTGAGTATGTCACCAAAGATATTGACCAAGGATATTTAGACCGTCTCGATGCGATGCGTAACAATGAAAGCAAAGAAACATCGGATAAAAATGCTGATTCTATTATTGATATGCATAACGAAGGTGCTGAATAGTAAGTAACCTACTTATTGTTTACTATAAAAAAACCGCTTATTAAGCGGTTTTTTTATAGTAATATCTCTATCAAATTAGCTAATGTATTCAACACCTAAGCCGGAGTTGAAAACAATAGCACTTGCTGCCATTAATGCGACAATAAGTACTAAACCGCAGGTGACAACAGAGCTTGAATAGATAAAGCCTTTCTCTTCAGGAATGTTCATCATGATAGGGACACCTGAATATAGTAGGTAGACCGAGTAGCATAGCGCAGCTAGTCCTGCTAATACGACGAACCAAAGCACTGGAAACAGAGCGGTTAAACCGACCATTAATAATGGTGTTGCTGCATATGCTGCTAACTCTAATGATTGCGTGAAATCAGGTTTTGAGTCAAAAGTTTTAGCCATCCACTGGATCAGTATTGCGAGAGAAAATACACCCGAAATTAGTCCAAAGTACATAGCTACTGACATAAATAGTGCGTTTGACTCTGTCAGTCTTATAGGATCTCCTGCGCCAATTGACCAGCCAATATGTGCTGCTGCGTAATAGCCACAAATTGCAGGAATTAATGCGATAGTGAGAATGTGCACCATAGAATACATTAGACTTTCGTGGCGCTTCTCAATGGTCTGCCACTCTTTTTTAGGTGCAGTATAAAGCCCCCAAATATGATTTAAGATCATGTTATTTACCTCTCTCTGTCCCCAAATATAATGCAGATATAAGTAAAACTCTGCGACCTTGTTCTTGCAATCAACGTTGCTTTTATTATTGTTGATATTCTATTTATGTAAGATGGCGAGGGATTCGTCAAGAGTTGATTGATATTTCGACGAAAAAACTTTTTTTTAGCCATCTATCAGTCTATTTTAAACGTGTTTTACGTTAAAATGTGATCAGCATACTTTGATACGAACAATTTTCATGGTTTCGATTTCAAAGCCGGCAACGGTTTCATTGGCTGGATAGTAAGTAATATTCACTTGCTGATTCTGAAGCGATTTATAAAGTTTTTTTCTACGATATTTAAATGGTACGTCAACACCTTTGAGCATGATGGTATTGAGATACCAATCATCAACTTCACGTTGCACATGAGAGATTACCGTTTGCTGCTCACTATGGGTGAGTGCTTGGTGTTTTTCTGTGAGTAATTTAGCGTCAGTTTTTTTCATCATTGTTTTCGCTATATTTTGGCAAAAATACTTAACTTAGCTTGTTAATGCCTCATCATAACAAATAGCTAAATTTTATTTTAGTTAATTGCGGCTTTTACGCTGTTTTTTAAAGTCTATAAATTTAAGTTAAAGCTCATGGAATTTGATTTTGCTACTGTTTTCATTGTATCGGTTAATTTTTTACTGGTCATTTGATGGCCGCCAAATAAACAGTTGAGCACGTAGCTGCTTTGTGATTTTTTGTAAAATAATGTACAATAGCGCGCTTTACAAAAGCAGTATTTAGAAGTATTCAAATATAGAATATCGTGTCTATTAACACATATAGACAGGTTTCTTTAGTAAGTTACCAACATTGTCAATGATTGAAAGCCATTCTCGAACAGTCTGTTGTTGCCTTTTTAAATCGCATGAATACGTACCCCTTACCTGTTGCCAGGTAATACGACGCTACTAGACAATATCTTTATAGTGTCGACATTGGGTACAGTTAATTCACCAACAGATAAGTAGTATGTTAATGTTTGATTATATAATTGTCGGTGCCGGTCAGGCTGGCCTAGCCATGGCATATCAACTAAAGCAGAGTAACGCTAATTTTCTCATGCTTGATAGTGCAGATGAAATAGGTGCCTCGTGGTTAAAGCGTTGGGACTCGCTTAAACTGTTTACCCCCACTGAGTTCAATCATTTGCCAGGCATGGCGTTTCCCGCTATCAAAGGGCATTATCCCGATAAATTTGATGTCGCTAATTATTTTAAAGCTTATGTGAAGTTATTTGAGTTGCCGATTAAGCTCGCAACGACAGTGACAAAAGTTATTAAGTCTAACCAAGGTTTTGAAGTTCAATGCACAGAGAAATCTTATCAATGTAAAAAAATCATTATAGCTTCAGGACCATTTCATAAGCCTTTTATTCCTCCTTGTCACAAGCTACTTTCGCCAAGCATAAATCAAATACATAGTCGAGATTATCGAAACCCTGAGCAGTTAATTTCTGGCGACACCTTAGTGGTTGGAGCCGGTGACTCTGGATTTCAAATTTTGCAAGAAGTAGCGAAGCATGACGCAAACCGGGAAGTGTTTTTTTCAGGTAGTACTAATGCATTAACTATTCCGCAGGAGTTTTTAGGTAAAACGCTATGGTGGTGGTTTAAACTATTGGGTGTTTTATCGGTTAACAAGTACAGCTGGTTAGGAAAAAAAATCAAACAAAAAATGCAACCTGTTATTGGTATTGATATTAAATCGCTGTTGTCAAAAAGTAATGTTACAGCGGTAGGGCATACCCTAGGCGCTAATGAAAATAACATACGTTGTCAGCATAAGACCTTGAGTTCGATTAAAAACATTATTTGGTCAACCGGGTTTCGAGCCGACTTCTCTTGGATTGATGGCATAGCGTTAGATAAGCAAGGCTACCCTGTTAACTATCGTGGTGTTAGTACCACAAAGGACATGTACTTTATTGGTTTACCATGGATGTATACTCGAGGGTCTGCCACGCTGGGTGGGGTTCATAAAGACGCAGCTTATTTGATTAATATTATCCGTGAGGATGCTGTTAATAGTGCTGATCTCATTATTGAGCCTCAATCGCTACCTGCTGTTGGTTAGTTGAAGTGTCAACGCTTTCGGCTTTGAGCAGTAAAACAGAGCGTTTATTCGAGATATTTACTCACTCTTTGTTTAATGAATGCTAAATTATCTAATTTAGAGCTAAATATCGACACCATCGAGTATATTAATCTGCATTAAATACAATAGTGGGGCAAGCTGAACGAATAGCTAACTATCCAGTAGCACGAGTTCATCAGGTTTTGAAGGTTGCCATATTTACGTTTCTGAAAATAATCCGCTGGCTATTAATATGAGTATGGTAAAATTCTAAATTATCTAAAGTTTACTGTGAAGAGTTTGTTTTAATGTTTACCGAAAAATTATTAGCACCGATTAGAGCTTTCCTCCCATGTGAAACACCAGCGAGTTGGGTTGAAAAAGCAGCAAAGCCTGAAAACTTAGATATGCTTTTAATTGATCATTTAATATGTGAGTTAAAAGCTGCTCAATCAGCAATGTTTTTGATCCGAAAATATGCAGTCGATAAAACCAGCAGTGATGCACTATTGGCCTGGTTACAACCGTTTGAAACGTTAATTTATAAGCGAGAGGGCGATTGGCGTGCTCTTGCTGATAAAAATAAACTGACTAAGTCAGTTATCCCTAAATCTGATTCACCTTATGGCCAAGATTTGATTGATAGAATGGTGTTATTAATCAAAGAAGAACTACATCATTTTTATCAGGTATTGGAGATGATGGACCATTATGGTGTTGAATATCGCAGTATTACCCCGTGCCGCTATGCCAAGGGCATGTTAAAGCATGTTAAAACCTTCGAACCCGATGCACTTATCGACAAATTAATTGTCGGTGCCTATATCGAAGCTCGCTCTTGTGAGCGTTTTGCAAAGCTTGCTCCACATGTTGATAAACACTTAGGCGAGTTTTATATTTCGTTACTGCGCTCAGAAGCGCGGCACTTTCAAGACTATTTAACACTGGCGAAAGAAATTGCCGGCCCAAAACAAAGTGCTAAAGTTGACAGCCGTATCGCGTACTTTGCTGAGGTAGAAGCTGAATTAATTATTAGACCAGACACTGATTTTAAATTTCACAGCGGAGCACCCTTAGTGTCTTGATAGTAAATAATATGATAAAACTGAGCGTTAAAATAACGGTTAAGTAACAATTATTGAATAACCGCGGATAAAGTTTTTAATTATCGTCATAACTCGATAATATGTTCTAAGGCGCATTTTAATGCGCTACCGATTAATATAATAATAAGGAACATAATTGATGCGCACTATGATTGCATTGGTTGGAGCTGTGGCATGTTTGTCCGCTTGCCAACCTAACAGTTCAACACAACAGACCACCCAAGAACCCACTGCGGTATCAGCGACACAAGCTGTTGAAAAAAATAAGTTGAGTGAGTCAGAGCGGTTGAATGAATGGTTTGCCGCTATGTATGAAGAACAATTGCAAAGCAGCCCGATCATGTTGACCTTTTTGGGGCGTAAAGAAAAATACGACCAAATTAATGATATGACAGAAGCCTTTGAGAAAAAGCAGTTGAACTGGCAGGCTAAAACGGTTGAAAATCTAAAAAATAATTTTGATTACAATAAGTTATCTGCTGAGGCGAAAATATCATATGATATTTGGATTTATCAGTATGAGCAAGCTAAAGCCGGTGCGAAGTTTAATACTAATGGTTATATTTTTACTCAATTTAACGGTATTCAAGCCTTTGCTGCACAATTTTTAATTAACTTTCATCGTGTCGATGAAATCAGTGATATGCAGGCATACATAAAACGTATTGGCGGCATTAGTATTGCAATTGACCAGCTACTTGTTCGAGCTAAAGAAAATGCTGCAGCTGGCACTCGACCACCAAAGTTTGCTTACGAAGGCGTTATTGAACAATCAGGTAATTTGATTACAGGTGTCCCTTTTTCTGATGCTGAAGGTGCTGCTGATTCACCACTTTGGATGGATGTGCAAAGGAAAATTAATGGCTTAGTCGACGCTGAAGAAATTACTGTCGAGCAAGCTAGGAAGTTAACGGCAGATGCTAAAGAGCAATTACTTAATAACTTCTTACCAAGTTATCAAGCTTTAATAGCCTGGTTTGAAAGTGATATTGAGAATACAAGCAGTAACCCTACAGGGGTATCCACGCAAAAAAATGGTCAAGCATTCTATGACCATATGATCAGCGCATCTACCACAACCAAGTTAACTGCAGATGAAATACATGAAATTGGTGTAAAAGAGGTGGCGCGTATCACTGATGAAATGATCGCGATTAAAGAGCGCGTTGGGTTTGAGGGGGATTTACCAGCCTTTTTTAACTTTATCAAAACTGACGAGCAATTCTTTTATCCAAATACAGATGAAGGCCGACAAGGTTACATTAGCGATACTGAAACACATCTAGCCTTTATTAATAAAAAGTTACCTGAATATTTTGGCGTTTTACCTAAGGCTGATTTAGTGGTTAAGCGTGTCGAAGCTTTTAGAGAGCAAGACGGCGCAGCACAGCACTATAACCCTGGTACGCCAGACGGTAGTCGCCCTGGTGTTTATTATGCACACTTATCAGATATGTCAGCAATGCCAAAAAATGAACTAGAAGGTGTTGCATACCATGAAGGTAATCCGGGCCATCATATGCAAATTTCTATTGCTCAAGAGTTAACCTCAGTGCCGCAATTTAGAACGCAAGCAAACTTTACCGCTTACAGTGAAGGTTGGGGGTTATATGCTGAATTACTTGCTAAAGAGATGGGCGCGTATCAAGATGATTTCTCTGATTTTGGTCGTTTAGTTAATGAAATGTGGCGTGCGGTACGTTTAGTGGTAGATACAGGTTTACACGCTAAGGGCTGGACTGAAGAGCAAGCTATTGCTTACTTTAAAGAGAAAACCCCCATTGCAGAAGAGGCGATTGTTTCTGAAGTACGCCGCTATTTAGTCCTACCAGGACAAGCGACTGCTTATAAAATTGGTATGTTGAAAATCTTGGAGTTACGTGAAAATGCGAAGCAAACATTAGGTGACCAATTTGATATTCGCGGGTTCCACGATACTGTGCTTGGTGGTGGTGCTATGCCATTGGCAATATTAGAGCGAAGAGTAAATGACTGGGTCACTATTGAAATGGCTAAGTAGTTTTTAGCTACTCACTACCAAGCAATTCAATATGATAAATTTAAATGCCTGAACGAGAGTTCAGGCATTTTTATATTCAGGAAGAATGGTCAGTTTTTTAGTTCCAGACAAAAACTAAGTACTTACATCCTTGTAAGCAATGCCACGATCACAAGGTCGTTCCTTGCCATCCATGGCATCACGACATTAATGTGTCCTACATGTCAGATGAAAGAG